>NZ_JBSJQB010000001.1:0-994445 GCF_053663395.1 Bacillus sp. JK74
CATCAGACTTAAGAAACCGCCTGCGAGCCCTTTACGCCCAATAATTCCGGACAACGCTTGCCACCTACGTATTACCGCGGCTGCTGGCACGTAGTTAGCCGTGGCTTTCTGGTTAGGTACCGTCAAGGTGCCGCCCTATTCGAACGGCACTTGTTCTTCCCTAACAACAGAGCTTTACGATCCGAAAACCTTCATCACTCACGCGGCGTTGCTCCGTCAGACTTTCGTCCATTGCGGAAGATTCCCTACTGCTGCCTCCCGTAGGAGTCTGGGCCGTGTCTCAGTCNAATTCCACTCTCCTCTTCTGCACTCAAGTTCCCCAGTTTCCAATGACCCTCCCCGGTTGAGCCGGGGGCTTTCACATCAGACTTAAGAAACCGCCTGCGAGCCCTTTACGCCCAATAATTCCGGACAACGCTTGCCACCTACGTATTACCGCGGCTGCTGGCACGTAGTTAGCCGTGGCTTTCTGGTTAGGTACCGTCAAGGTGCCGCCCTATTTGAACGGCACTTGTTCTTCCCTAACAACAGAGCTTTACAATCCGAAAACCTTCATCACTCACGCGGCGTTGCTCCGTCAGACTTTCGTCCATTGCGGAAGATTCCCTACTGCTGCCTCCCGTAGGAGTCTGGGCCGTGTCTCAGTCCCAGTGTGGCCGATCACCCTCTCAGGTCGGCTACGCATCGTCGCCTTGGTGAGCCGTTACCTCACCAACTAGCTAATGCGCCGCGGGTCCATCTGTAAGTGGTAGCCGAAGCCACCTTTTATATCTGAACCATGCGGTTCAAACAACCATCCGGTATTAGCCCCGGTTTCCCGGAGTTATCCCAGTCTTACAGGCAGGTTACCCACGTGTTACTCACCCGTCCGCCGCTAACATCAGGGAGCAAGCTCCCATCTGTCCGCTCGACTTGCATGTATTAGGCACGCCGCCAGCGTTCGTCCTGAGCCAGGATCAAACTCTCCGATAAAGTAGTTTGACTGACTACGCACATCGCTGTGCGATTTATTTAAAACTTTGAATTAACAGGTACGTTTTGTCTTGTTTAGTTTTCAAAGATCATTACCGCTTGTTGAAGCAGCTTTATTATCTTACCACTCAGCTTCTTTTATGTCAACAACTTTTTTTAAGTTGTTTCCGAAGCATTTCGTTGTTGTCTGCTGTTCATCAGCGACGTTTAATAATATAACACCCTTTTGAAAATATGACAATAGTTTTTTTAAAAAATCATTAATTATTTTCTTTCATACCTTATTTCAGTTTCTCTTCTATAGAAAGATAAGCTGTCTTGTGGTTTGGCCTATTTTCTTGTATAGTAAGATTGAACTAAATACTTGATGACCACAAGGGGAGCATTAAAGCTGAGAGTGAACGTTTTGTTCTGACCCTTTGAACCTGTTAGTTAACGCTGGCGTAGGGATGTGGCAAAGCCAAATGATTTGCAGTTTATGTAAGCAGCGCGCGGACCTTTTCCCATCCTTCCCCGCGCTGCTTTTTTGTTTATCCTTGATACGGTTGTCTGACCAGGGGGAAAACTATGAATCATTCAACACAGCTTGTGCGCTTAATTGAAATTGCGATTATGACCGGGGCGGCTGTCATTCTTGACATTGTCTCAGGTATGTTTCTCCGGATGCCCCAAGGCGGTTCGGTCTCTATTATGATGATTCCGATTTTTTTGATTTCATTCCGCTGGGGAGTGAAGGCCGGGCTTACGACAGGCTTTTTAACAGGGATTGTCCAGATCGCCATCGGCAATTTGTTTTTGCAGCACCCGGTGCAGCTATTTCTCGATTACATCGCGGCATTTGCAGTTCTCGGTTTCAGCGGCTTGTTTGCTTCCGGTGTACGAGCATCGGCATTGAATAAAAAAAGAGGCGCTTTAACGATGTATGTTATAGGCGGTGTTTTCATCGGCAGTGCACTGCGCTATGCGGCGCATGTGGTCTCCGGAGCTGTCTTTTTCGGAAGCTATGCTCCGAAGGGTACGCCGGTCTGGATTTATTCATCCGTCTATAACGCGACTTACATGATTCCTTCTTTTATCCTTTCAGCCATTGTCCTTATCTTATTATTCATGACTGCGCCGCGGCTTCTTGAAGCTAAGCGGACGAACTGAAACAGCAGGCGGTTTACGCCTGCTGTTTTTTTATTCCGGGCTGTGCCGTTCGTTAGAATCACTCAGTTCTTTTGTAAGTTCATTTATGCTTTGTTTTATGTTTCCTTTGCCTGAAAAATTCTCAATCAGCTCTTTTACATTGATTCCGGAAGATGCTTTTAAGCTTTCCTGGAGACCGGCCATTAAATTGGTTGCGTAGCCTGTGACTTTATTGGCTCCGCCGTTTTCACCGCTTCCTCCCGTATCCACGACGGTAATTTTATCAATGTTTGAAAGAGGCGCTGAGACTTGTTTTGCGTATTCAGGCAGCATTTTCACAATCATATCAAGGATTGCAGCCTGCCCGTATTTTTCGAATGCGTCGGCGATTTTTTCTTTAGCTTCCGCTTCTGCGAGACCTTTCAGGCGGATGACTTCCGCTTCGGTTTCTCCTCTCGCCTTTTCAGCCTCCGCTTTAGCAAGACCGTCAATTCTCACGCGTTCCGCTTCCGCCTTGGCCATCGCTTCGATGCTGTACTGCTCGGCATCCGCTTCGGCGAGCTGCTTCGCTTTTGCGGTTTCAAGATCATATGCCTGGTCGGCATTGGCTTTTGCTGTATCCTGCTCTCTTCTGTATTCCGCCATTTTCAGCTGATTGATTTTTTCCGCTTCAGCTATTTCCGTCGCCCGCTCCAGCTCTGATTTTTTTGCGTCTTTATCAGCGGCCGCGCGTTTAATCCTCGTCTCTTTATCCGCTTCTGCCGTGGCAATGTCCGCATCCCGCTTGACTTGGGCGATTCTCGGCTTACCTAATGATTCAAGATAGCCGTTTTTATCCCGGACGTCTTTAATCGTAAAAGAAACGATCATCAGCCCCATTTTAGCAAGATCCTGAGACGCGACCCGCTGGACTTCCTGAGAAAACTTTTCCCTGTTTTTATAAATCTCTTCAACGGTCATGGAGCCGAGGATGGAGCGCAGATGGCCTTCCAGCACCTCCCGCGCCTCCTGCTCACGGTCGTCCTTGGATTTCCCCAAAAATTGTTCAGCCGCTGTGGCGATTTCACCGATGGAGCCTCCGATTTTAATAATGGCGGTTCCGTCGGCCATTACCGGCACGCCTTGCTCTGTATAGACTTCAGGTGTAGAGACATCAAGTTTGCTTGACAGTAAACTGAGAGGTTCTGCCTGCTGGAATACGGGGAGCACGAACGTTCCCCCGCCCCGGACGATTTTCAGACGATTTCCGCCTTCATCAATGTGGACGTTCTTATTTCCCAAATAACTTCCGGTCACGATAAGGGCTTCATCCGGCCCCGCTGTCCGGTACTTCGTAATAAATACAGCAATAAGTGCGATAAGTAAAAAGAATACGATTCCGATAACAATGATAATCGGCATAGTCATAACAGTTCCCCCTTAGATATCAGATTGGTTCATGCGGCGTCACAAAAAGCACTCCGTCTTTCACGTCAATCACTAATACGGCCGTTCCGTACTTGATCTGTTCTTGATCAAAGCTGACGGCTGATTTAGAAATGGCGCCCCCTATTCCCTCTATGATCACTTCCCCATAGCCGTCTTTCGGGACGGAAGTAATGACCCTGCCGACTCTGCCCTTTAAATCTGTCTCCCGATATGCGAGCGATTCTTCCGCTGATGAAAGCGGGACAAGGACGAAGAAGTGAAGCAGGCTGACCAAAAGAACCGAAAGAACAAATGAAAGTAACGCAATGACAGGACTTGATAGCGGAGCGGCGATTTCGCCGATATAACCTGAGGCTGAAAAGATTGTTAAAAAAGACAGAATCAATGCAGGGTTTAAAAATGAAACAGGAATGGCTTCCGAGAGGCCGTGAAACACATCTTGAAAAAACAGAATCAAAAGCGTGAGACTTCCCGAAATAATCAATGTGTAAAGATAGACCGTTTCAAGCGACAGATGAAATATGTCCACATTCTATCCTCCTTTCGGCTTGGTGTCGGAGTGTTACTTTATATACGGATGTAAAGGTAAATGGTTTCAATTTTCTGATAAGTAAGGCTGATTACATGATTATCCAATCCGGATATGATATGTTTACTCTAAAGGAGGAGATAGGATGAGCATTTTTAATGAAGCCAGACAGCAGACCTGGGAAGTACTGAAAGGACTCTCTGATGAGGAATTCAACCGAAAGCCCGCGGCTGATGAGTGGAGCGTGCGGGAAGTCCTTGACCATTTAAAGAAAATTGACGAAACAGCGCAGGCCCTTTTATCAAAGCAGGCAAAAGACGCACCGTTTAAAAAAATCGAAGACAAACCGATGGAGTTTATAGAGGACAGATCAAATAAACGGCCGGCGCCGTCACACCTCGAACCTGAGCAAAACCGAATCTCAGTCATTGAAGCAAAACAAGAATTAGATACGGCAAGACAGCAGCTGACCGCAGTTATTTCATCATTAAACGAGGAAGATTTTGAACGTGTGCTTCCGCATCCCGTTTTTCAAGAACTGACGATCCGCCAGTGGATTGATTTTATCGGCCATCATGAAAAGCGTCACATCGATCAAATAGAAGAAATCAAGAAAAAAATCGAGAAGGTCTGAGTCAGACCTTCTCGATTTTTTTCTTGACGCGTTTCGGTTCATAAGAATGGATGGTGACCGCATCGCCCGTGCATATATCACCCGGGCGTTCAACAATACAGACAATTCCTCTTCTGCCCATCGCGTGCCTCACAAACGCCGCGGCGAGTTTTGGCTGACCCGGATAAAAGGATTGAATGACTTCTCCCGGCTGAATGCACGGATCATTTTCTCCCTCGCACAACAGAGACGCGCCGCTTGGAAATATCAATCTGCTTCCTTCTTTAAGCGGCGTCAGCGCAGAAAAACCGCTGATTGCAATGTTAGCGCCGAGCCATTCGGGAAAGATATGAGAAATCCCCATCTTCTCCGCAATGTCATCACATTCCTCCATGGACACGATTGAAATTTGTCTCCGGTTAAAAATTTCCGTTCCTCTTTCATACATCGGCTCACGCGCGCCGGCCTTTTTTGTCAGTCCGAAATGCAGGTCACCGGGAAACCCGCCGTATTCCGCGCGAAGCTTGTCCATCTTTTTGGTAACAAATTGTTCGGTATCCGCTATATATACGCCTTCCGTCTTTGCTGTTATGCGTTTCCACATCAGCCACCACCGCCTTTTTCTTGACATTATCCTTAAAAAACCCCGCTCTGTAAAGGAGCGGGGTTCATTTATTATACCGTTTTCGGCGTTAAGTCAAAGCAGCGTTTGTAAATCCAGTTGTATGCTTTCTCATTCAAATCTCTTGGATTTCCGAATGTTTGCGGATCTTTCATGGCTTCTTTTGATAAACGTTCAATCATGTCCGGAGACACACCTTGTTCTTCTAAACTCGGCACCTCTAAATCTTTTACAAGATCATACATCCAGTTGACGGACGCTTTGGCCGCTTCTTCGGTTGTCATGTTGCTTGTATCGATTCCGAATGCTTTGGCGATGCGGGCGAATTTTTCCGGATAGCCTTTCCAGTTGTATTCCATTACCGGTCCCATCATAGCTGCGACGCATTGTCCGTGAGCGACAGGGATGATGCCGCCGAGCGTCTGGCTCATCGCATGCGCCGCGCCTGCTGATTCACTGCCGTATGAAAGGCCGGCAAGCATCGCCGCCTGCGCCATGCCGTATCTTGCTTCCAAATCCTCTCCGTCCGCAAACGCGCGCTTAATATAATGCGCCGCATATTCAATGGCCATTAAAGCGACGGCATCAGTGATCGGCTGCGCGAATTTCATCGTATAGCACTCGATGGCGTGCGCAAGTGCATCAATACCTGTCATGGCCGTCACATGCGGAGGCATGGACGTGTGCAGCTCAGGGTCAATGACCGTTAAATGCGCGGCGATAAGCGGTCCGCCCGTATTGAATTTAAATTCTCTTTCCTCATCTGTAATGACCGCCCATTGTGTGACCTCTGAACCTGTTCCCGCAGTCGTGGGGATCGTTGTCAGCGGAGGAATACGGTTTTCCAGCGGCTTTTTCCCTTCCGCGGCTTCATAATCAAGCACGCTTCCTTCGTGTGTCGCTTCTACCCCGATCGCTTTCGCCGTATCCATGGAGCTTCCGCCGCCGACAGCCACAAGACCGTTGCAGTTTTCTTTTTTATACAGTTCTGATCCTTCGTTCACAAGACGTACAGGCGGGTTCGGCTCCACTTTGTTAAACAGGACGACTTCGATGCCCGCTTCCTGCAAAGATTCAATGACCGGGTTTGCCACTCCCGCGTTATAAATTCCCGGGTCTGTTACGAGCAGCGCTTTTGTGACGCCAAGCGCTCTGACTTCACTTCCCGCGTGCTGAATCGCGCCGATTCCGTGTTTAATGACTGTCGGGATTTCGAATGTATGGAATTTATGCATGCTTTCTACTTTCATATTTAATGTCATATTTATCTCCTCCTAATTATGCTTGAAACCAGTTCACAGCCGCAGGTTTCGTGTTGCGGTAAATATGTTTGATTTCCGTGTATTCTTCCAGGCCGATTTTACCGAGCTCACGGCCGAAGCCCGATTGTTTGTACCCGCCCCATGGCGCTTGCGCGAAATACGGGTGGAAATCATTGATCCATACCGTTCCCATCCGCAGTTTGGCGGCTACGCGTTCGCATTTTTCAATATCCTTTGACCATACCGCTCCGGCCAGCCCGTAAATGGTATCGTTGGCAAGTCTGATCACTTCTTCTTCAGAAGAAAATGACTCGACTGTTAAAACGGGGCCGAAGATCTCCTCTTGGACTATCCGCATATCAGACTTGCAGTTTGAGAAAATAGTAGGTTCATAGAAAAAACCGTTTTGAAGGGCGGGATCATCAGGACGTTTGCCGCCTGTTTCCAGTTTTGCCCCTTCTTCGATACCGATTTCTACGTATTTTTCGACTTTGGCCCGATGCTCGGCGGAAATCAGCGGACCGCTTTCCGTATCTTCATGAAAACCGTTTCCTAATTTGATGCGTTTCGTGCGCTTGATCAGCTCGGCTAAAAATTCATCATGAATGGCTTCGTCCACCAAAAGACGTGACCCTGCTGAACAAACTTGACCGGCATGGAAGAACACGGCGTTCAGCGCTTGATCTGCAGCTGTTTCGAGATCTGCATCTTGAAATACGATATTCGGATTTTTGCCGCCAAGCTCCAGGGCAATCTTTTTCACGTTGCCGCTTGCCGCCTGCATGATTTTTTTGCCTGTTTCAATTCCGCCCGTAAAAGAGACCAAATCGACGTCGAGGTTTCTCGCCAGCTCGTCGCCGACAGAGGCGCCCGGCCCCAGCACGAGATTGGCGGCCCCTTTCGGAATACCGGCTTCTTCTATTAATTGAAAGACTTTAATGGTTGTCAGCGGAGTAATCTCGCTCGGCTTTAAAACGATCGTGTTTCCGGCCGCAAGAGCGGGAGCGATTTTCCAGCTCGCCTGAAGGAGCGGATAGTTCCACGGCGTAATTTGTCCGCATACGCCAATCGGCTCTCTGACGATTTTACTTACTGAATCGGGAATCGGAGATGAAATGACTTCGCCTCCGTCTTTATCCGCCAAACCGGCATAATATTGAAATACATTTGCGATATCATCCATATCGGCTTTACTTTCTTCAATCGTTTTTCCTGTAT
The DNA here is from genome assembly GCF_053663395.1 of Bacillus sp. JK74. Taxonomy (NCBI): domain Bacteria; kingdom Bacillati; phylum Bacillota; class Bacilli; order Caryophanales; family Bacillaceae; genus Bacillus; species Bacillus sp. JK74. The sequence goes on from NZ_JBSJQB010000001.1 coordinate 7,773, forward strand.
CAAGCGATTCCAGCTCAGCTAATTCGTTCAGATCGCGTCTGATTAATTCCGCAATTTTCAGAACAAATTGTCCGCGCTCGAGCCCGGAAAGCACCGGCCACTCCCCTTCATCAAATGCTTTTCTGGCTGCGGCGATGGCTTTCACCGCATCATCCCGGTCTCCTTCGCATACCGTTGCAATTTCTTCTTGATTAAATGGATTAATGATACGGCGGGTCTGTTTTTTTTCTGCACTGATCCATTCGCCGCCGATATAAAGCGTTTTGCTCATAAGAGTCCTCCTTACCGAGAAGTAAGTTTGTTAAATAAAAATTTAATGTTTTTAACAATGTTAATTTAACACATGTTTTTTTGCCTGTCAAAACCCGGTCAGTCCGTTTAGATTTTGACATTTTGTCATGATTCGTTAAGATTAAGAACATAAAGAAATGACTTAACAAATTTAAACTTCAAGAGGAAAAGAGGGACAGTATGGATGAGAATCCAGAATTCGCAGCTATAGAACAAGCCAGGGAGCTTGTCATTGATTCCATTGCAGAGACGATGGATCTTTACGGAATCACACGGAGTGTCGGGATTTTATACGGAACAATGTATATGAGGGATGAAATGACGCTTGACGAAATGCGTGAGGAACTGCAGATGAGCAAACCGAGTATGAGCACGGGCGTTAAAAAGCTGCAGGATTTAAATGTGGTCAAAAAAACCTTTCACCGCGGCACACGGAAGCATACATTTGTAGCGGAAAAGGATTTCTTTACGTTTTTCACGAATTTCTTTCCGCCGAAATGGGACCGTGAAGTTCAGGTGAATTTGTCAGCCATCGTACAGGCTCAGGCGGATTTGCAGTCCGTTTTGCTGGCCGAGGAAGGCAGCGCGGAATTACAGGAAGAAGCGCGGCAGTTATATGATCAGCTTGAAAGCTCGAAAGCTTATTATCATTGGCTGAAGCGGCTCGCCGACTCGGTTCAGAGCGGGGAGATTTTTAAATTTATTCCGATAGAAACGGACGAAAAAAACGCCTGATTTTGATTCAGGCGTTTTTTTGTCGTGATTTGATTATTTTTGAGAAAATATAGGAACATAAACCCATTTACTTCCATTAAAATTGATGGTAAATTTTTATAGGTATGGTCGTTCTTTTTTAAGAACAATCAGCAAATTTTTTTTAGGGGGATTTATGAAAATGAAACAGAAATTTTTCTCAACTGTCATGGCAAGTTTATTCGGCCTGGTTTTGCTTCTTTCTCTGCCGACAGCGTCATTCGCCGCTGAGTCAGGCTCAACCGTTCACGAGCCGGAAATGTCCGCGAAAGCGACTGCTACCTTATTTGCAAAATATACAGGTGCCAGCCAGCAGGAATGGTCATTTTCTGATATCGAATTGACGTACCGTCCGAACACGATCCTGAGCTTAGGCGTTATGGAATTTACCCTTCCTAGCGGATTTGCGGCTACAACAAAAGATACAGTCAACGGACACGCTTTGCGTGAAAGACAGATTCTGAATAACGGCAAAACAGTCAGACTTCCGTTAAACATTGATTTGCTCGGCGCAGCGGAATTTAAGCTTTCTCTTAATAATAAAACATTGCCTGCTGCAGGTACATATAAGTTCCGTGCAGAAAATAAATCATTAAGCATCGGCTCTAAATTCTATGCTGAGGACACAATTGTTGTTCAAAAACGCAGCACACCGCCGACACAGCCTTGCAACTGCAAATAATTGCGAAAAACGGACCGGCACAAGCTCATCGCTTGTCAGCCGGTCTTTTTTTGTGCTGTTTTCTTTCTTCCGGCCCTCGCATTGACAAACCCCTGAAACAGGAGTACATTCTTGTTTGTTGTATTTGGAGTGACGAAAACAGTTTCTTAAGGAGTTATGAGGATTGGGAAAAATCAAAAATAAACAATTTGCCGTCATCGGACTCGGCCGTTTCGGCGGAAGCATCTGTAAAGAGCTTTTTAAAATGGGGCATGAGGTGCTTGCGATCGATATCAGCGAAGAGCGGGTCAACGCATACTCCTCTTATGCCACGCATGCCGTGCGGGCAAATTCAACGGAAGAAAGCGAGCTTCAGTCGCTCGGCATCAGAAATTTTGAATATGTCATCGTAGCAATCGGCGCCAACATTCAGGCAAGCACGCTGACGACGCTGTTATTGAAGGAGCTGAACATCCCTAATATTTGGGTGAAAGCGCAAAACTATTATCATCACAAAGTGCTTGAAAAGATCGGTGCTGACCGTATTATCCATCCCGAAAAGGATATGGGCGTGCGGATTGCGCAAAGCCTTTCAGATGAAAACGTCTTAAATTACATCGATTTGTCAGATGAATACAGCATTGTGGAGCTTTCAGCCACGAAAAAGCTGCATTTAAAATCCATTCTTGATCTCGGCGTCCGGGCCAGATTCGGCTGCACCATTCTCGCCGTGAAACATAATGGAGACATTCAGCTGTCCCCTTCTCCGGAGACTGTCATTCATGAATGTGACTGCCTTGTGCTGATGGGGCATAAACGTGATATTAAAAGGTTTGAAACTGAAGGAATGTAAAAAAGCCGGCAAGCTGCCGGCTTTTTTTGATGCTTATGTTTCTTCACTTAACTGGACGGCGGTTTGGTCAACCCAGCCGATCAGCTCATCTTTCACTTGAATTTGGTACCAGACGGATTCTCCGTTTTGTTTTTCAGATACGACTTTAATATGCTCGCCGGTAAACTTTTGCGCCGATGCCAGTTTAATAGAATGCCGCTCTTTCGACGGCTTGGACCACACGTCTTCAATGGCGTGGTCTTTGATGGCGCCTTTCTTATCAACTGCTTTAAGAGAGGCATTGATTTTGTCATATTCATTCAGGTTATAGGTTTCTATGACATCTTTAATTTTTTCAGCATAGCCGGGGTCTGTGGCGTAGCCGGATTTTTGAAGGGCAGCCGCCGCTGTTTTATAATTGTCCGCTTCAATGACGGGCTTGTACTTCTTTTTATTCCAAGACGTTCCGTTGACAAATAATTTGGCATGGTCATCCATTGATTCAAAAAACGTGCTGTATTTACGGAATTTTGCCCGAATCGTTTTTCGTTTTCCTTTTTCAAATTCATCCGTTTTCATCGTGACGTGTTTTCCTTTATAATCACCTTTTACACCGAACAGGTTGCGCGCTTTCCCCGCAAGCTCACTGTTCCCCCAGTCCGATTCGAGAATGGCCTGTGCGAGGGTGATGCTCGGAAGGACATGATATTTCTCATATAAAATCTGAGCATGCCCGGAAAGGCTGTCAATAAAGACCTGCTGCTCGTCCACCTCTTCAGGCGGTTTTTCTTCCGTCACTATGAATTTCGAAAATACCATTGATACCAGAAATAATCCGAATATAAGAGATACAGCAAAAAGGCACCCAAGCACCCTTTTGGTCTTTGCTTTCTTTTTCATATCAACCTTCCTTTAATTCCGGAATCACTAGATTTATAATTTTACTGGTCATTGATGAAAATTTCAATAAAATAGGGAAAAAGACGGAGAAAGAACACATTGTGCAAATAAAAAAGACCCCTCTTTGAGGAGTCTTTTTTGTTATGCCATGCTCAGCTGAGGGCCGAACAATTCATATTGAACAGAATCAGAGTCAAACCCGAGTGCAAGAATCATATCTTTCATTTGCGTCATAAACTGCGCTGACCCGCACAAGTAACATTCAGCATCTTGATTCAGATGAAGCTGCTCCAAGAAGGTTTGATCAATCCGGCCGCTGTAAAAAGGCTTGTCTCCTGAGCGGTCTTGTTCTGCCGGTTCACTGTAAACATAAATGACGTTAATATTCGGATGATTCTCCGCAGCTTGTTCAGCCTCTTTGCGGAACGCGGCGTACTCTCCGTTTTTCGCGGCATGAATAAAAGTAACGGAACGCTCCGGCTGTTTTTCGGCGGCTGTTTTCAGCATGCTCATCATCGGCGTGATTCCGGAACCGGCACTGATAAGAACAACCGGTTTTTCGGCAGCAGACAGCTTGAAATCTCCGGCGGGTGCGCTGACTTCAAGTTTATCTCCCTCTTGAACTTCATTGTGGAGATGAGAAGAAACCGCTCCGTCCTTTTTCACAGAAATCCGATATGCGCCTTTTCGAGAAGCATCAGACAGACTGTACTGGCGAATGTGCGTATAAGGCGAATCCGCAATCCGCACTTTAATGCTGATATATTGTCCCGCTTCAAATCCAGGTAGCGAAGAGCCGTCACTCGGTTTGATATAAAACGATGTGATATCTTTGCTTTCTTTTGTTTTCTGTATAACCGTAAATTCTTTATACCCCTGCCATCCGGCTTCATTGTACATGTCTTTTTCAATGCCGATGAAAGCCTCCGCAATAACACCGTAAGCTTTTTCCCATGCCTGCATAATCTCAGGAGTTGCGGCATCCTGCAGCACATCCTTAATCGCCAGAAGCAGATACTTTCCGACAATCGGATAATGTTCCGGTTTTACACCGATGCTTGTGTGCTTATGGCCGATCTGTCTGACCGCCGGAATGATTTGTTCTAATTGATCAATATTCGCCGCAGCCGCAATGACTGCATTTGCCAATGCTGCGCGCTGAGTCTGTTTCTTTTGGTTCGTTTGGTTAAACATATTTAACAGTTCGGGATGATCTTGAAACATCAGGTTATAAAAGCGCCCGGTGATGTTTTCTCCATGTGTTTTCAATACAGGTACTGTGCTTTTGATGATGTCTATTGTTCTCTCATCCAGCATGTTCATCCTCAACCCTTCTAAAGATGTATTTTCAATATATCTTTATAGTAAGAGATATTTCGAATAAAAGATATATCTAAAATGAATCTTTAAAAAGTCGTCACAATATTGTGTTGGATTTGGAATTTATGGATTTCACCTCCTTTTTTATCACCCGGTGAAACAGGGACACATATATTTGGGAATATACGTTTAAAGATGAAAGCGGGGGATTGCATGGTTTCCGATATTGATTACACGTCTCCGAATACACAGTTCACTTATGATGTGAATGAGAGCCGTTTTTTTACGAAAGATGCTCGGAACTTTATCAATGTATTGGGGATTAAACAGTTAAACACGCTTGAAAATATTTCATTATTAGATATCTTTCTGAGTAAAACAAATGTGATTGAACCGCATACCCATCAAAACGCCGCTGAATTGGTGTACTGTATTTCGGGTTCCGCGGTGGTGTCGATGCTGAATCCGTTCACCCAGAAAATACGTAATTACCCGATTACCCCCGGGCAAGTGGCGAATATTCCGCAGGGGTGGTGGCATTATGAAGTCGCCACTTCAGACAAAACCCATCTTTTGGCCATATTTGACGCCCCTTCGCCTGAAGTGATATACGGCTCGGATATACTCCGTCTGACGCCGCCGGAGATCATGGCGCATACGTACTGTCTGAATGAGCATGAGTGGGAAAAAGCCGTTTCACCGATCCGGCAATCAACTGTGATAGGCCCCGATAAATACTGCGGACAGTCTGAAAACACGGGTATTCATGATATGAATAAGCCTTATCAGCCAAATACGCATTATCCCAATGATCCGTATCAGCATTATGTTCAGCCGTTCTATCGGGGGTATTAAATGGGAAACGGAGCGGCATTCAAGCTTTGACGAAAAAAGCCCCTCATTGGAGAGGGGCTCTTGATCATTACGGTCCGGTTCCGCAGCTTACTTTGTACTCGCCTTCGGACGATTTTTTTGAATAACATACGTGCGGCGTCTGTCCGGTTTCATCTTTCCAATTGAACCAATTTACATAATAAAGGTTCCCGGCCTCTCCGCCTCCTTCTTCTTTTTGAAGAATCGCAAAGCAGCTTTGATACGGATATCCTTTTTTATAAATGTCATGCCTGATGGCTCCTTTTTCTGAAGCAGACGTGAAAATGATGGGAGAAAGAGCCGGGAGCGCTGTTAAAAGAAGTGCCACTGCCGCTGAAAGAGTTAGTATAAGATAGATTTTCTTTTTCATTTTTCCTCTTATTCCTTTCATTTAGTTGTTAGAAACGAAGCGGAACACAGAGGCTGCTGCAGAGGATTAAAAACTTATAAAGGTATGGAGCCAAGGGGGCTCGAACCCCTGACCTCTACGCTGCCAGTGTGGAGATGAGTTTCTGATACGAACAGACGTTTTGTTTCAAACCCTAATCTTTTATTTGGCTAAAAATGAATAAGCTGGTCCCAAAATAGGATTATAAATTAAAGGTTAATTTTCCACTAGACCTGCCATCAAAACGCCCATCACAATCAATAATAATAGTAAAAGTAAACAAAGTGCTAGGATAACAAAAGAAATATTCTTTGCAATTCCTTTAGGGGATTTGATTGCTAGAATACTCCCCACGACAATTCCTAGGATTCCAAGCGCCCAATGAATATGAGGCAGAAAGCACAATCCGAATAAAAGGATGATAAGCGACACGAACCCAAAATACTTTCTCATTTCTCTCCTTTCTATTTTCCCTCCCTTAAATTGAAAAGAAAATTGAACTTATAAATATTGAGTGCCATATTTTTTAAATATTAGCATAGAATTATCGTTCGAGCTTTATGACGGCGGATACATACGCGAGGTTATCTGCGCAGTTCATTACGGGACCACCTACGGAAGGAATTTCGTGTGAAGAACTTAAAGGGGGATACATTATTGTATTTGATTCTCTTTTATCCGTTGAGACTTATGAAGTTGGGAGATGATCAAATGACTGATTTTGAATGAAAAGTGCACCGGATTATCTTTAGATCCAATTCAGGAAGAACCCCTCCTTGGATGAATTGAAGAGAAAAACTGGCAAGGATGAACGCGCTATCCGGGAAGCAGTGAAGAACCTCATGAGGCAGTGTGTGCTGAAGTGGGATAAGCATAAAAACAAGTGGATGTTTTGAAACAATATAATGAAGAAAGGAAAAAAGCCTTTTCCGAAGAAAAGACTTAAGCTGTTCAAGTTTGAAGGCGATCAGAAGCTACTTTGATTGTATCTTGTGCTTGTTTTTCTACTGAGCTCATACCCAACCCACATACTAAAGTCAATGACAGACCCAGGACGATGAAAATGCTCTTTTTAAAATTCATACTGGCACTCTCCCCTTTGAATTTGTGTTTGTGTATCAACCATTTTTTTATGATAAAAATAAGAATTCTCAAACTCCCTTGAATCTGCGTAAACAGATGCAGTTTCGCAAGCAATATCTTCAACATATGAGTAATTCTTATTCTTCTCCAGATACTCAATTGTTTCATTAACTCCCTGTTGATCCACTGCATCCACATAAAGAGCCTTCAGATACCCCTGTAGATTTTCGAAAAGCTTATCGCCTTGGTATACCGCGGCCGACAAACCTTTTTTGCTTACTTGGATACCCTCAGCCATTTTCCCTTGTTTAAAGAGGAATTTTGCATAAGAAAATAAAGAGTGCGGCAAGTTGCTCAGTTTTGCTTTTTCGGTTATCTCTACTGCTTGCCTTAAAAATATCTCAGCCTTTTCATAGTCGCCCCTATCTCCGAAATTTGTACCCAAATTATAAAGAGCAGAACTAATCAACCTCTTGTTATCTAACTCTTTTGATAAATCAAGAGCCTTTTCAAGATGCGGCTGACTCTTCTCATAACGCTTAAAATCAATATAATTCCCTGATATAACAAATAGACATTGAATTTTCCGGACCTTATACAACTCATACTGATCGTAAATATCGAGCGCTTGCTTTACGTGATGCATGGAGACGTGGCTTTGTTTCATACCGTAATATGCTTCAGCCAGTTTAAAATGAAACTCCGCTCTCTCAATTTCATCATGCACATGAACGAGTTGTTTTTCAGCCTCTCTATAAAAGCCGATCGCCTTTACATACTGCTTTTGATCAAATTCATACATGCCGCGGAAAAATAAAGAGTAATAGCACAGCAGGCCGGAAATTCCTTTATTTGATGCTTCGATTTTTTCCAGCAGCTCGTCAATTGTCGGTCTCACACGGGTAGTCACCGGTTCTAAATAATCCAGCATGAGCTGATGGCGGAATTTCATGAGGGTGTAGTAAATCAGTAGATACTCGTCTTCTTCCATCTCATTTATTTCTTGTTCCACTTCCGCTTTCAAAATCTCCGCATCCGGAACACTGAACTGACGTATCATTTTGTACCATTCATTAATCTTAACGCCAACCTCCGATGACGGTAAAACAGAACTCACAAGGCCACTCCTCCTTTTATATAATATTCTAACATTTCCATAATATGTTTGGACGAAAAAAAACCGCAATTTGTTTGCAGTTGCCAGATTACTTATTTTCACATAACTGTTGGAAACGTCCATTCTATTTGCGATAATAAAACTAATGTATGGGGAATATAAATGGGAGGGATTAAGGATGTGTCATTTAAAATGAGCCTTACTTTATCACTCAAATGTTTTAAGCTGTATGAAAATGTGTACTTTGGGATAGCGTTTATAAGTAGACTCTCTACAAGTCTACTTTATTTTTTTCTCATAAATAAACGAGGTGAAAATCAATGGATGGTATAGAATTTTTAGAAAATATGACACGACTCGGAGTACTCATTTTGGTGTTCTCAGGATATGCTGTTTATTGGAAATTAGGTAAAACAAAAAGAGAGCGAGGGCTTACAAAATTTGAAGCTTGTCTTAGGTTCTCTGTCATGTTCGGTATATTAGCTTGGGGGGGTTCGACTCTTGCTTTGAGTTTATGGTCATAATCTTTTTTGTCGATATTTTACTTATCCTGTCTAAACAGATTAAAACTAGATAAATGTACCCTTATTTAGAAAAATGTGTTACCGTGTAGTTTCTTGTACAAGTTTCTAAAAGAGGAAGTTATAATGTTGAAAAGATTAGTTTTTCTGGCGTTGACCCTACTTCTTGCTATTGCTACAATAGCGCCAACAGTTTCAGCAGAGGAAGAGAACGGGTTAGATGGATTAACTAAAGAACAAATTGAAAAATTTTGAAAAGAAGTTGAGTACATCTTTACTAAGATTGTAATTTTTGAAGAAGAGACAGGCTACACAGTTAATGAGGATGAGCTTGAAAAGTCTCCTTATACCAAAGGTCAAAAAGAGGGTATGATCGCTTTCGCTAAATATATGAATAAGGAATATAAGTATGCAAGTGTCCAAAAGAACACTGTTCGAAGATGCCTTGAAGATGCTATTGGTATCTCTAAAGGAGCATTAGATAAAGTTCAAAAGGCAATTGAAAAAGGAGATTGGTGGACAGTATTAGAATATCTGGGCAAATTAGGCGTAGCAATTTCTCCACCAGTATTATTTACATTCTTCCTGTTCTGCGGTGCTACACCAGCAAAGGTTGCTCCGCAAGAAAATTGATAAACAATAAAGCCGCCTTTAGAGGCGGCTTCTTCAATCCTAATTGAAGGCGAAAAGCAACTAAACTTCCTCAAAATAAATTTTTCGTCCCCAAATTGTCCCCAATTGCTTTTTTGGGCTATTGGCTCTGTTCCTGACAAATAAAAAAACCCTTATAGAATAAGGGTTTAAAGGTATGGAGCCAAGGGGGCTCGAACCCCTGACCTCTACGCTGCCAGCGTAGCGCTCTCCCAGCTGAGCTATGGCCCCGTGCTGTAACGTCATGTTTTATTATAGACGACTCTTCTATGAATTTCAAGCAGAAAATTCAGTTTGCTCATATTTTCCTGAGACGTTTTTCGAACATAAAAAGAAGACCCTCCGGGGGCCTCTTCGTTTATCGCACGAGCATGATTAAAATGATGCCGAGGATGACACGGTAAATGGCGAACGGGACAAGCTTAATCCGGTTAATGAGCCGAAGAAAAAATTTGACGACTAAGAGGGCGACGACAAAGGCGCAGATAAAGCCGACAAGAAAAAACGGAATCATGTCATAAGAAAGACTGCCCCAGTATTTCACCAGCTTCAGAAGGCTTGCGCCCGCCATAATCGGAATGGCCATAATAAATGTGAAGTCTGCGGCTGCCCGGTGATTCAAGCCGACAATGACACCTCCGGCAATCGTTGAGCCTGAGCGGGAAAATCCGGGCCATAAGGCGAGACACTGGAATAATCCGACACAGAAAGCCTGTTTGTAGGTGATTCTGTCCACCGTATCGATCGTTTCTTTCCTTTTATTGATCCAGTCCGCTATAAGCATAAGCACAGCTCCGGCAATTAATCCGTAAGCGACCGTTCTGACGGAGAATAAATAGCGGTCAATGAAATCCTCAAATAAAAAGCCGAGCACCGCCGCCGGAACAAGACCGACGGCGATTTGCGAGATGGTCAGCCTGTATCCCTTCCGCTGATCGCGCGTGACGTTTTTTTTGAGGCCGAGTAAATGTAATATCCGATCCTTAAACACAATGGCCACCGCCAGAATCGAACCGAGCTGAATCACCACTTTGAAGGAATTGGCGGCTTCCGGATTCATCAGGCTTCCGGATTTCAGCCAAATGTCATCCGCTATGATCATATGTCCCGTGGAAGAAACCGGCGCGTATTCCGTCAGCCCTTCCACGATTCCCAAAACGGCTGCTGTGAACATCTCCCATAGTGTCATCCCATTCTTCCCTTCATTCATCATTTACAAAAGAGAAGCTCTCCTCTGAAGGAAAGCCTGTCTTATAATAAATATCATGTCCGTTCCAATTTTATGACTTCGATACAGCATCATTTTTTTCTTCTTCATATAAATGCGAACGCATTTTGAACCAATCAAACAGATGGGTCGTGACCACTTTGATGACCGCATACCCCGGGATGGCCAAAATAATGCCGACAACCCCGAACAGCTTTCCGGCGGTTAAAAGAACAAAGATGATGGTAATCGGGTGAATGTGAAGATTTTTCCCCATGATCTGCGGCGAAATTAATTTACCTTCCACGAGCTGGACAACGGTCCAGACAATCGCAAGTTTCAGCAGCATAAGAGGCGAAGTGACCAACGCGATAATAATCGCCGGCGTGATGGCAATGGTCGGCCCTAAATACGGAACAACGCTCGTACAAGCGGCAATGACCGCAAGCAGGGAAGCATAATCAAGTCCGATAATCAGATAGCCGATAAATAATAAAAACCCGATGCAGAAGCTGACGATGACCTGTCCTCTGATATAGGAGCTTAATCTGTGGTTCATTTCACTAAGCATCGTATACGTTTGTTCTTTCAGACGGGTGGGCACAAACTTTAAGATATAGATCGGCAGTTTTTTGCCGTCTTTCAGCAAATAGAACAGAATAAACGGCACGGTCACAATTGAAATAATCACTTCAGTCAGCGCGCCGATAAAATTCCCGACTCCGGTAAATGTGCTGTTTGCAATTGTCGCCGCCTGCGCCGATACTTTATTAGCAAGATCGGAAATGTTGATATTCATCGTCTTTTGCGCCTGATTTACAAAATCGCTTCCGATCAGGCTTTTCGTCTGATCTTCAACGATGTCCACATATTTCGGCAGGTTGTCGATCAGGCTCATGATCTGTTCCTTTAAAAACGGAATAATTGAAACGACCGTAATCGAAATCAGCCCTATAATAATGAGGTAAAGGAGCAGGATGGAATAGACTCTTTTCACTCTTATTTTTTCCAATATATCTACGATCGGATTAAGCAGATAATAAACAATTCCTGTCAAAATGACGGGGAGCGCAATCGTTTTGAGCAGGACGATAATGGGTGTGAAAATAAATGATGTCTTCATAAAGACAAGGATATTGAGACCGATGAGCAGCAATACAAGCAAAAACAAGACAAATTTATTGTCTAAGAAAAACTGTTTAAATCTGCCGCCCCATGTTTGCAATGTTTCCACTATTGTTCCTCCATCATATGTATTTTACTTAAATTGTACACTATCGTTCCTGTAATGAAAAATAATAACCGGTCTCTATGGGGATTTTTCCTATCCGTTTAGCTGGCAGCCTTTTTTCCATTTATGTTTCTTTGAAAAAAAGCTATAATGTAAGCCAATACATAGAAGGAGCGATAGCAATGATTCGATTTGCAACAGTCGGAACGAATTGGATTACAGAACGATTTCTGGAGGCGGCTTCTGCTATTGATGACTTTCAATTAACGGCGGTTTATTCCAGAACTGAGGAACGTGCGGCGGAATTCGCCGGCAAACACGGCGCTGCTCATTATTTCACCAGCCTGAAAGAAATGGCGGAAAGCAAAGCCTATGACGCGGTGTATCTCGCCAGCCCGAATGCATTTCACAAAGAGCAGGCGGTCCTTTTTATGGAACACGGCAAGCATGTACTGTGCGAAAAACCGTTTGCGTCTAACGCAAAGGAAACGGATGAAATGATTCACGCAGCCAAAACGAACGGCGTTCTCTTGATGGAAGCCATGAAAACGACGTTCCTGCCGAACTTCAGCATGCTTCAACACCACTTACATAAAATCGGACCCGTCAGGAGATTCACGGCAAGCTACTGCCAATATTCATCACGATATGATGCATATAAAAACGGTACGGTGCTTAACGCGTTTAAGCCTGAATTATCGAACGGTTCGTTAATGGACATCGGCGTGTACTGCATTTATCCGGCCGTCGTCCTGTTCGGCAAACCGAAAAACGTCATTGCGACCGGTCATAAACTAGCATCCGGCGTTGACGGCGAAGGCACGGTCATTCTGTCATACGACGGATTTGAAGCGGTGCTGATGCATTCGAAAATCTCAAATTCGTTTGCCCCGGCGGAAATTCAGGGTGAAGACGGCACGATCGTTCTGGACAGCATTCACGGACCGGAACGGGCGGAAATCCGCTATCGTGACGGCCGGACGGAAGACATTTCAGTCCCTGATCTGAAACCGTCGATGTACTACGAAACGGCTGAATTCATCAATCTTCTTCGAAACGGACAGCGGGAGTCTTCCGAAAATACATTTGAACGTTCTTTCATTACGGCGAGCATTATGGAAGAAGCGAGAAAACAAATCGGAATCGTCTTTCCCGCCGATCAAAACTAAAAACATCCGCCCGGATTCGGGCGGATGTTTTTTATTTGGACGCTAACAGGTCAGCAAACGCTTTTGCATACTGCGGAAGGTCGGGCGGGCGGCGGCTTGATACAATGTGGCCGTCAGTTACGACAGCTTCATCCAGCCACTGTGCCCCTGCATTTGTCATGTCGTCTTTGATGCCGGGCGTGCTCGTTACTTTTTTTCCTGCAAGAATTCCGGCAGATATAAGCACCCAGCCCGCATGGCAGATCTGGCCGATCGGCTTTTTCTGCTCGTTCATCGTACGGATGATGTCCAAAACTTCGGGATATCTTCGCAGTTTGTCAGGAGCCCAGCCGCCAGGCACGAGCACGGCATCATACTCCTGAATAATCAGGCTCTTAAAATCGTAATCCGCCGTCGCGGGCACCCCGTATTTTCCTTTGTATGAACGGCCCGCTTCTTCTCCTATTAAATGAACGATCGCGCCTTCCTCTCTCAGCCGGTAGACGGGATACCAAAGCTCTAAGTCTTCAAAATCGTCACTGACAAGCGCTATGACTTTTTTGCCTTCTAATCTCATCACTGCCACTCCCTTCTTTTATATTAGTGTATCGCTTTTTTCAGATGAGGAAAAGAAACAGCTCGTTACAGCTGTTCTTCGTCTTCAGACTGAATCGTAAATTTCCGTGTGACCTGCTGCAGTTCTTCAGCCATATGCGCAAGCGTTTCGGCGGATGAACTGATTTCTTCCATGGAGGCCAGCTGCTCTTCAGCTGAGGCGGCGATGTCTTGAATGCCGGCGGACCCTTCTTTGGCGACTGAGGTAATGTCCTCCACTGCGTTTGTCACATTTTGCGACCCGGCTGCAAGCTGCTCAAGCGTTCCGTTCATATGCTGCAAGGCGCCTGAAATCTGAGTCGTCATTTCTGAGATTTTTTTGAAGCTTTCGGCCGTTTGATCCGTAATATCGAGGCCTTCCTTCACATCTTGATTCACCGCTTGGAATACGGAAAGCGATGTGGCGATTTCTTTGACGATTTCCTGAATCAGCGTTTCGATTTCCTTCGCGGAGCCGGCGGATTGTACGGCAAGCTTTCTCACTTCTTCCGCAACGACGGAGAAGCCCCGCCCGTATTCGCCTGCTCTGGCCGCTTCAATGGCCGCGTTTAAGGCAAGCAGATTTGTTTGATCGGCAATGCCGTTAATGACGTTCAGAATGCTCTTAATGTCGTGCGACTTCGTTTCCAGCCCTTTTACGACCGCTTCCGCCTGCTGTACGGAACGATCAATCGTTTTCATCTGGCCGACCGTTTTCGCCACTAATTCTTCTCCGCTTCCGGCCGTTTCAGAGGTTTGGATGGCGGATTCAGTGATTTCCGCCGATACATTCGCCGTCTCGGCAATGCCGGCATTCATTTGGGAAAGGTGATCAGCACTTTCTTCCAATTTCTCGCTTTGTGATTCGTTTCCGTTTGAGAATTGTTCAATCGCCAGAGTAATATGCTCTGTCGCCTTGCTTGTCTGTCCGGCGGATGCCGTCAGCTCTTCGGATGAAGAAGCGACATGTTCGACGGATGATTGGATGACGCCGATGACAGACCGGAGTGATGCCGACATCTCATTGAAGCTTTGGCTGAGCTGCCCGAATTCATTTTTTGACTTGATGTCAATGACTTCCGTTAAATCGCCGTCACTGATTTTAGCTGATGTCGAGACAAGTTTTTTGAGCGGTTTTGCAATCGAGCGAATGATAAAGAAGATTAAAATACCGCCGACGATAAGAGAAACCGCCAGGATGATCAGCGCCATTTTCATGACAGGCGAGGCTGCGTCATGGATCTCACTGACAAAAAATGTGCCGGCGATTTTCCAGCCCGTCAGTTTGTTTGTCGTGAAGGCCATTTTCTTCTGCTGTCCTTCAAACATGTATTCAAACGATCCGCTTGATTTGGAAAATACCTCTTTCGTCCACTCTCCGGAGCCTTCCGTTCCCGCTTTTATAGTCGGATGGGCGATGTATTTTTTATCCCCCGTTGTAATGAAGGCAAATCCTTTATGACCGATCTGGACGCGTTCGGAAGCGTTCAGCAGGTCGCCCAGATTAATATCAAGCGCCACAACGCCTGATCCGTCTTTTGTCTGCTGGGCAATCGTAACGACAGTCTGTCCGGTTGCAGCGTCTTTATAAGGCTCGGTAAACACCGGCTGTCCGTTTTTTTCAACCGCCTTTGTATACCACTCGCGCGTGAGCGGATTATAATCGGACGGCATGTCAGCGGACGGATATTTCACAAACGCTTTGTCGCGAGACGCGGCGTAAATTGACGCGACATCGCCATTTACGGTGACATACTGCTTCATATTGTCGAGCAGTACCGATTTATTTTTCGTGTTCAGTTTTTCCTTTGTGATTGATTCGCTGTAGTAGTCAATCGCTTTCAGCTTGCCTTCGAGCATGTTTTCCAGCACGCTGTTCAGTTCGCTGACATTTCCCTGGGCGCTGTGGGTCAGTTCTCTTTCTAATGTACTCCCCGCCGTTTGGTAGCTGAAGTAGGCGAGTATGCCGACCGGAAGCACCAATACGGCTAAAAATGCCGCGATCAGCGGCTTGCTGATGGATGGCTGTTTGATCCAATGTATCAGTTGTTTCATTTTTTCAGTCTCCTTCTTTGAAAAGCTAAATCTAATATCGTCAGATAGGACAAAAGATTTATTAAAAAAACTAAAAAAAACACCCAAACAGCACATTTGGGTGTTCTATGACCTATTAATCTATTTTAAATCGTTTCGTCATATCACGTAATTCTTCCGCCATCTGGGATAACGTTTCCGAAGACGAACTGATTTCTTCCATTGAAGCCAGCTGTTCTTCGGCAGAGGCCGCGATATCCTGAATGCTGGCGGAGCTTTCTTTTGCGATGGACGCGATTTGCTCAGAAGCTCCTGAAATCTGCTGTGATCCTGCTGTCAGCTGTTCTACCGTCGCATTCATATTTTGAATTTCTCCGGCGATCTGGTTCGTCATTTCAGAAATCCGTTTGAAGCTCGTTTCGGTCTGATTCGTAATATCCAGTCCGCTCTCCACCTCTTTATTGACCGATTGGAACATGCCGAGAGATGTATTGATTTCGTTGACGATTTCTATAATTAAGCTTTCGATTTCTTTCGCTGAATCGGCAGACTGGACCGCAAGTTTTCTGACCTCTTCGGCGACGACTGAGAAGCCCCGGCCGTATTCACCCGCACGCGCGGCTTCAATTGCCGCATTCAGCGCAAGAAGGTTTGTCTGATCAGCGATTCCGTTAATGACACCGAGAATGTTTGTAATGTCTTTTGATTTTGTCTCAAGTCCGCGCACCACTTGTTCAGCTTCTTTCACTGACCGGTCAATGACGTTCATTTGGCCGACCGTCTGGTGGACGAGCTTTCCGCCTGAATTGGCGACTTCCGCTGATGTGACGGAGGATTCGGTAATGACGGCAGATGCTTTCGCCATATCTTTAAGCCCGCTGTTCATTTGATAAATATGTTCCGCCGCGCTTTCGATATTTTCACTTTGGCTTTCATTTCCGTTAGAAAATTGTTCGATCGCCAGTGTGATATGTTCCGTTGCCTTGCTTGTCTGCTCCGCTGAAGCCGTCAGCTCCTCTGAGGAAGATGCGACGTTATTCACGGAATCCTGGATGGCATGGATGAGAGACCTGAGTGAAGCGGCCATATTGTTAAAGCTTTTGCCAAGCTCGCCTAATTCATCTTTTGACTGAATCTCGATCGTTTCTGTTAAGTCGCCTTCACTGATTTGTTTCGATGATGTCACAAGCTGCTTGAGCGGTTTTGTGATTGAACGGATAATCAGCACCATGACGATGGTTCCGATGACAATCGCTAATACGAGAACGAGCAGGGACAGATGAAGGATCGGCAGGGCCGCTTCATGAATTTCGTCCAGATACATTGTTCCGGTAATCTTCCAGCCTGTCAGCCCGTTCGTATCATAAGCCATTTTCTTTTCCTGGCCGTCGTATTTGTATTGAAAATCACCTTTTTTGCTGTTGTACAGCTGTTCAGCCCAATCCCCGTTTAATACTGTGCCTGACGTGCGGTTCGGGTGGGCGACCACTTTTTTGTCTTTCGTCAGGATAAAAGCGTAGCCGGATTTTCCGATGTTCACTTTCTTTGTCGTTTTCAGAAGCTCATCGATTTTCATATTGATGGCGACGACCCCTGAGCCGTCTTTCGTCTGCTGAACGACCGTCACGACCATCGTATTGGTGGAAGCCGTGCGGTAGGGATCTGTTACAACAACTTTCCCCTTATTTTCCACGGCCTTTTTATACCAGTCTCTTTCAAGCGGATTATATCCTTTAGGCATCTGCAGATCCGGATACCGTGTGAAATGTCCTTCCGTGTCACTCGTATAGATGGATTCCACGTCTTTATTGATCTTCATGTACTCTGTGAATTTATCGGTAATTTGCGATTGGTTTTTCGGCTTGTACCGATCCTTTGTGAGCCAGTCGCTGAAATATGCCG
The DNA here is from genome assembly GCF_053663395.1 of Bacillus sp. JK74. Classification (NCBI taxonomy): domain Bacteria; kingdom Bacillati; phylum Bacillota; class Bacilli; order Caryophanales; family Bacillaceae; genus Bacillus; species Bacillus sp. JK74. The sequence continues at coordinate 25,279 of NZ_JBSJQB010000001.1, forward strand.
TTCCGTCTTCCTTTTGGCTGATGCTTGTGTTGATCATATCGTTAATCTGCTGCACATTATCTAGTGCGCTTCCCATCATCTGCCTGTCAAGCGTACTTACCGCCGATTGATAGGCGATAAAAGCCAGCGTTGAAATAGGAAGAATGAGAATGGCCAAAAAAGAAATGAGCAGTTTTCTTGTAAGCGATCTCTGCTTGATGATTTGCACAATTTTTTTCATCTGCTATATCTCCTCTTGCGTGTTTACCCTTCATATCGGCAATTATGGGTAAATATACACATCCAAAAAGAAGAAATATAACGAAACATACTTTTTACCTATTACAAAATTAGTCTTTTAGACTTAATTAAGAGTTTATCTTAAAACGCTTTGTCAGTTCGCGTAATTCTTCCGCCATTTTTTCCAGCGTGACGGCTGAGGAACTGATCTCCTCCATGGACGCAAGCTGCTCTTCAGCTGAAGCCGCGATGTCCTGAATGCCGGCCGCGCTTTGTCTGGATACGGCCGCGATATCCTCTGAAGCGTTTGATACTTCCTGAGATCCGGCAGAAAGCTGTTCCACGGTTGCATTCATATTTTGCAGTTCACCGGCAATCTGATTTGTTTTGGCGGAAATGTCCCGGAAGCTTTTTTCCGTTTCGTCCGTTAACTGAAGTCCGCTTTTCACCTCGTGATTGACGGATTCCAGCATTCCGAGCGAAGTATGAATTTCTTTGACGATTTCATGAATTAAGGATTCGATTTCTTTCGCTGAATCGGCGGATTGGACGGCAAGCTTTCTCACTTCTTCGGCAACGACTGAAAAACCGCGTCCGTATTCTCCCGCTCTTGCCGCTTCAATGGCTGCATTTAAAGCAAGCAGATTCGTTTGATCGGCAATGCCGTTAATGACGCGCAAAATGCTGGTGATGTCCTGTGATTTGAGTTCAAGCCCTTGTACGACTTGCTCCGCTTTACTTACGGATTGGTCAATGGCGCCCATCTGGCCGGCTGTTTTCTTGACAAGCCGCTCACCGGCGCCGGATATCTCCGCCGATTCAATTGACGTTTCCGTCACCATGGCTGCCGCTTCCGCCAGATCGCTGAGCCCGTCTTTCATCTCATTCACTTGTGCTGTCGCTTTATCAATACTCTCACTTTGGTCTTCCGTTCCATTAGAAAACTGTTCAATCGCAAGGGTGATATGTTCCGTTGCTTTGCTCGTCTGCTCAGCTGAAGCCGTCAGCTCCTCTGAGGAAGAAGCGACATGTTCAACAGAGTCCTGAATTCCCTGAATAAGCGAACGGAGTGAATCTGTCATATGATTAAAACTTTTACCGAGCACGCCGAGCTCATCTTGAGAGCCGACATCAATGGTTTCCGTCAGATCCCCGCTGCTGATTTTTTCCGCTGAAGCTACGAGACGTTTTAACGGTTTGGTAATTGAGCGGATGACAAAATAAATGAAAATCATCCCTGCGGCGATGGCTATCGCCAATATGATAACGGCCAGAGTCAGAACCGGTCTTGCCGCATCTTTGATTTCATCCACGGACATGGTTCCGCTGATCTTCCAGCCCGTCGCTTCATTGGTCACGTACGCCATTTTTTTCGCTTTCCCGTTCAGCGTATATTCATAGTCGCCTTTTTGCCCGCTGTATAATGTATCAACCCATTTTCCCGATACCGCCGCGCCGGCTTTTTCATCACTGTAAGCAACGGCTTTTTTATTTTTGCTGAGGATAAAGGCGTATCCTTCTTTTCCGATGTTCACTTCTTTTGTCATCGTGATGAGATCGTCGATTTTTATATCAATGGCGACGACGCCTGATCCGTCTTGCGCCGCGCGGGCCATGGTGACGACCATCTTTTTGTTTGAGATGGACTCATAAGGGTCCGTGATGATGGTTTGGCCTTTATTCTCCATGGCTTCCTGATACCAGCTTCTTTCAAGCGGATTGAAATCGGCCGGCATATCGGCATGCGGATAACGGGTAAACGTTCCTTCCTTGCTGCTAGAAAATATGGCGGACGCTTTATCATTGCTTTCAATAAACTGTTTGAACCTTTCTTGCATTTCCGTTTGGTTTTTTTCTTTAAATTTAGCGCTTGTCGCCCATTCGCTGAAATATGCTGAGCTTTTTGTAAACATTCCGATCCGGTCATCAATCATATTGTTTAAGATTTGCACATTTCCTTCGGCGCTTTCCATCATTTGCTTTTCAACGGATGAAGCCGCCGAACGGTAGGCGCCGGCAGCCAATACTGCTACCGGAATAATTAAGATCAGTAAAAATGAAATAATAAGTTTTTTGGCTATTGATTTTCTGGCGATTTTTTTTGCTGTTTTTTTCAATTTTGTAAACCTCTTTCAATCATTTACTGTTTATATCGGCCGACTCCCTTTTTATTACATTGAAAATTAAGTCATAAATGAAAAATAGTTCTATGTACTCCCTTTGTATGTAAGACTTTTTATTTAATTATCCGGCTGTCACTATAAAAAAGGACGCCTTCCACCTGGAAAGCGTCCTTTTTTACTAGTTGATTTTAAATTGTTTCGTTAATTCCCGCAGTTCTTCGGCCATTTGCGCCAACGTATCGGCGGATGTGCTGATTTCTTCCATTGATGCAAGCTGTTCTTCTGCGGATGCGGCAATATCCTGAATGCTTGCTGCGCTTTCCCGTGATACGTCCGCAATATCCGTCACTGCAGCTGAAACGTGCTGAGAGCTGTCTGACAGCTGTTCAACCGTGCCGTTCATCGATTGAAGCTTCTCGGCGATATCGTTCGTCATGCCGAAGATATTCTGGAAGCTTTCTTTCGTGCGGTCCGTCACGGCAAGTCCTGATTGCACTTCTTCATTGACGGATGTAAACATGTGAAGCGATGTATTGATCTCAGCCGTGATTTCCTGAATGAGTTTTTCAATCTCTTTGGCAGAACCGGCGGATTGGACGGCAAGCTTTCTCACTTCTTCGGCTACTACTGAGAAGCCCCGCCCGTATTCACCCGCTCTTGCCGCTTCAATGGCTGCATTTAACGCAAGCAGGTTTGTCTGATCGGCAATACCGTTGATGACTCTTAAAATATGAGTGATGTCTTTTGATTTGGCCTCAAGGCCTTTTACAACCGCTTCCGCCTGCTGGACCGATTGATTGATGAGATTCATCTGCCCGACGGTTTGCTGCACATATTCTTCCCCGGTGCCGGCAGCTTCCTTCGATTGTTTAGATGCTTCCGTAATGGATGATGATGTGCGGGAAACGGCGGCGAGTCCGTCGTTTATATGATTCAGCTTGGCTGAGCTTGAATCGACTTTTTCGCTTTGCTCTTCATTCCCGTTTGAAAACTGCTCAATCGCCATTGTAATATGTTCCGTCGCTTTGCTTGTCTGCGAAGCTGAAGCGGTCAGCTCTTCCGATGACGCGGCCACGTTGTCGACAGAGTTTTGGATCGCGCTTATCAATCCGCGCAGAGATTCTCCCATTTCATTAAAGCTCGCGCCGAGTTCGCCCAATTCATCTTTCGAGCGGATATCAATGGTTTCAGTCAAGTCTCCGCCGCTGATTTGTTTAGAAGAGCGGACAAGCCGTTTCAGCGGTGACGTAATGGATCTGACAATCAACAGAATTAAAATTCCCCCGATGATAATGGATGCTGCAAGGACAATCATCCCCATCGTCAGCACCGGTTGTGAGGCGTCTTTAATTTCGTTGAGCTCCATGCTCCCCTCTATTTTCCATCCGGTCAGTTTATTTGTCGTAAACGCCATTTTTTTATTTTGATCATCGAGCTGGTATGAAATAATGCCGCTGTCTTTGCTGTATACCTCATTCAGCCACGGGGTTGAAACTTTATCGCCCGGTTTGTGGTCTTTATGCGCGACATAGGTTTTATTTTTGGACGTGATAAACACGAATCCTTTTTGTCCGATTTTGATTCCCTGCATCTGCTTCAGCAGCTGGTCAATCGTAATATCCATGGCCACTACGCCTGTTCCGTCCTGCATCTGCTTTGCCACGGTAACGACCATGCTGCCGTCGCTTGCCGCGGTGTACGGGTCGGTGACAACGAGCGTGCCGCCGGCCTTCACAGCGTCTTTATACCAAGTGCGTGTTCTCGGATCGTAATCGGCCGGAGTATTCTCCTTCGGCGCCTGTGCGTAGCTGCCGTCTTCCGTACCTCCGTAAATGCGGGCTACGTCCTTATGAATAGACGTGTATTGCCCGAACTTTTCTTCAAGAGCAGACATGTTTTTCTTTGAGAAGGATGACCCTTTTAACGTTTCGCTGAAAAATTCAATCGCCTTTGCTTTTGCGCCGATATCATTTGTAATGGTTGTGTTAAAAGATTCGATGTTATTTTTCGCGTTGCCTGAAATCTGATCATCCAGCGAATTGCTCGCCGTATGGTATGAACTGAATTCTAACACGAGAATCGGTATGATTAAGATCACGATAAATGAAATGATTAATTTACGTGAAATCGATGCCTTTGTGCACCAATTAATGAATTTTTTCATATTAAGCTGCTCCCTCAAGTGTGATACCTTATATATCGGCTCAGTCTTCACATTTTGTTAACATTTCCTCCTTTTTTATGACTTGATTTTCATTGCCCAAGCTTCCTGCATATCTTATAAAAAAAGATAGGGGGCGCGCAGATGATTATCATATCCGGCCAAGTGCTTCGGCCTCAGGACATCGCGAACTGGCAGACGGAAGAAAGCCTTGTTCCGTATATAAATGACCTGCTCAATTCTCCCGTACAATTCGATTACGGGTCGATTGCTGAACTGATGTTCGAGGTGCGGCTGCGCCGCCATATTGTGGAAGCCGCAAGAGAATTGCACGGATCAGGTGTGAAATTTGCAACTTTCGCCAAAACATACGGAAATACGGCTTATTGGAGACTGACGCCGGAAGGAGCCCTGGAGCTGAAGTACAGGATTCCCGCTTCAAAAGCGATTCGGGACATTATTGAAAACGGCGCGTTTTACGCATTTGAATGCGCTACCGCCATTGTTGTGATTTATTATCTGGCCGTCTTAAAGACAATCGGTGAAGAACGGTTTAACCGGCGTTTCCGGGATATCACTTTGTATGACTGGCACTATGAGCATCTGCCGATCTACACGGAAACCGGCAGCCACTTTTTACGGGGAGATTGTTTATATTTTAAAAATCCTGATTTTAACCCTGCAAAGGCCCAGTGGCGGGGAGAAAATGTCATTGTGATGGGGAATGATCAATATTTCGCCCACGGTCTCGGGATTCTGACCGCTGAACAAATCATCCAGAGATTGAATTCTTTAAGAAAAAAAAATGCCGTGCAGCCGGCTTATCTGCTTAACCAGGCAACAAGGCTTGATGCACCCGCGCTTTATCAGATCATGCATTAAAACAATCCCATCGTCTGTCATTGTGACGATGGGATGTGAAATGCTTTTCTTTTCCGGTAAAAAGCCGTCGTGCCGAGCGCTTGGTTTGCAGCCCATTCAAACTTCTCTAAATCATGGCGGGTGACGGCTCTGTCCCGTCTGCTCCATTTAATGGCGCGGACAAAGTAATACCCTTTAATCGGCGCCATGGTGACTTTGGAATGCGGAAAATCTTCAAAGACAAACTCAATAGTTCCTCTTTTTTTATAGGACATTTGAAGAATCTTCATCATCCATCACCTCACGATTTCTGGATTATGATTCGCACAATCCGTCCAAAACGGTTTTCACGTCTGTCGGCCCTTCAAGTTTCGCGGCGGACTGGCCGGCCCATAAAGACATATACTCCGCGTCTCCTGATTGAGCCGCGTGCCCGCGCATCGGCTTTGTCAGCGTATTATGCAGCGGATAAGGCAGCGTTTTTCCCTCGTCAGCTTCATATGTTTTCATGAACTGATTTACGATTCCCCGCGCCTGTTTTCCCGAAAACAGGGTGGTCAGCCGCGTATCGGCTCCTTTTGATTCGGCAATGGCTTTTTGATATGCCGGTGAGGCGCTGCTTTCTTCACAAAGGAGAAACGGTGTTCCTACTTGAACGCCGTCCGCACCCAAACATCGGGCCGCCTGCACCCCGCGGCGGTCAAAAATGCCGCCTGCCGCAATCACCGGGATATTCAGCGCGTCTTTAGCCTGCGGAATCAGCGCCATAAGGCCGAGAGCCGGTTCTCCTTTAACCGGCAGAAACGACCCGCGATGCCCGCCGGCTTCTATTCCCTGAAGGATAACGGCGTCCATTCCCCGTTCTTCAAAAGCCTTCGCTTCCTCCGGCGTTGTCGCCGTGCCGAAAAGGAAACAACCGCTTTTCTTCAGCTTTTCCGCCGTTTCTTCCGGCGGCAGGCCGAAGGTGAATGAACACGCTTTGATTCCGTAACGGATCAGAAGCTCCGCTTTTTCCTCGAAATCATTCCATTCTTCTTTCAGATCAGAGAACGGCTTGGCGTCTTTTGCCCTCGGGATGCGGGCTTTCCATTTTTCAACGAGTTCCGCCTCAGGCATCTGTCTTTCTTCCGGGACGAAAAGATTTACTTGAAAGGAGCGGTCCGTCAGCTCTTTCATCTCGATAAGCTGTTTTTCAAGCGCTTGCGGGCTGACGTATCCTGAAGCGAGGCTTCCGAGCGCCCCTTCATTTGATACCGCCGAAGCCAGACGCGGCGTGACCAGCCCGCCGGCCATCGGCGCCTGAATGACGGGCTTTGTTAATGATAACGGACTCATCCACTCACTCATTTGTTTTCCTCCGTTTCAGCCAGTATTTTGATATAACATGTTCTGTTTCGCGGACCGTCAAATTCGCAAAAATAAACGCCCTGCCATGTTCCGAGTATCAGGCGCCCGTCTTCTATGATGACATGCTGAGAGGCGCCGGTTGTACTCGCTTTCATATGTGCCGCCGTATTTCCCTCCATATGCCGGTCCAGTTCGTGCTCCCACGGATACATTTCATCAAATCTTCTGAGCATATCCCTTTTCACATCCGGGTCGGCATTTTCATTGATGGTAATGCCGGCGGTGGTATGGGGACAGTATATGAGCGCCAAACCGTTTTTTACGCCTGTTTCGCGGAGAAAAGATTCGGCTTCATGTGTGATGTCGATCATTTCATCCCTTTTGTTTGTTTGAATCTGCAATTTTTTCAGCATATGAATGCCTCCTTTCTTTTTCTCTTCCTTTCCCATATTCGTTTCTGTATTTGTCTTTTCCTGTCGGATCGCGATGATAAACGCAGATCACAAAAAACTTCAGCCTCGGGACTGAAGTTTTTCACCATATATATACGCGGGCCTCATAAGGCTTTAAGAGGAAGGATGTCACATGGCGGTGCGCTTCTGTTTCCGCGTTTGCAAGCACGAGAGAAGCGGAGTCAAGCGGATAACCGGGATGCCTGTATAAAGCGGGGGTTCGGGACAGATTTGTGATGATCAGGGCGGTTTTTGTTCCGTTTTTTCTTAGATAGGCATAAATCTGCCGGTCATTCGGAAGCAGCAATTCATATGTGCCGCTGATCAATACGCCGTGTTCTTTTCTGAGGGCGAGCAGCCGTTTGTAGAAATGGTATACGGATGTTTCATCCTGCAATTGTGATGCAGCGTTCAGCCATGTGTGATTCGGATTCACTCCGAGCCACGGAGAAACATCAGAAAACCCGCCGTTCGCCTCACCGCTCCATTGCATCGGTGTCCGTGAATTATCCCGGCCCTTCTTCCAAATGATCTTCATCACTTGTTCATGCGGAACGCCGCGGGACGTCTCTTTTTCATACATATATTTAATTGCGGCGTCATCATAATCTTCAATGGATGGGAACGAAACATTGGTCATTCCGAGCTCCTGCCCCTGGTAAATAAACGGCGTGCCTTTCATCAGCATATACATCGCGGCGAGTGCCTTGGCGCTTTCTGTCAAAAACCGTTCGTCACCCCATACCGAAACGGAACGGGGCTGATCATGGTTCTCCATAAATAACGCATTCCAGCCCTTTCCTTCAAGGCTGTTCTGCCAGTCGGACAAGACGCGCTTAAGCGCCGGAATGGAGATGCTTTGATCATCTTCCGTATCCCAGAGGCCGAGATGTTCAAATTGAAAAATCATTTGAAAGACGCCGTTTTCTTCACCGGCCCAATCAGTTGCCTCCCAAGCCGCCACTCCGTTCGCCTCGCCGACCGTCATGATCGGATAGCGCGAAAATGTTTCCCGCTTCAGCTCTTTTAATAGATCCATTATGCCTTCTCCGTTCATATGATACGGGAAAGACGGGACGTACGGGAGACCGTCCGGGTTCGGCATGTCAGGGAGCCCTTCTTTTTTCTTAATGTGAGAAATGGCATCCACCCGGAAGCCGTCTATGCCTTTATCAAGCCACCAGCGAACCATCTCATAAACGGACTGCCTCATCGCTTCGTTTTCCCAATTTAAATCAGGCTGTTTTTTGTCAAACAGGTGCAGGTAATACTGGCCGGTCTCTTGATCATATTCCCACGCTGATCCGCCGAAAATGCTTTCCCAATTATTCGGCTCTTTGCCGTTTTTTCCGTCTCTCCAGATGTACCAGTCCCGTTTTTCGGAATCTTTCGCTGAGCGTGATTCGATAAACCAAGGGTGCTCATCGCTTGTATGGTTGATGACGAGGTCTATAATCAGCTTCATGCCGAGCGCATGGACATCCGCAAGGAGCCGGTCAAAATCCTCCATCGTCCCGAATTCGCCGGCAATTTGTTTATAATTCCGAATATCGTAGCCGTTGTCCGCGCCCGGCGAGTCAAAAACGGGACAAAGCCAGATCACATCCGCCCCCAACTCTTTTATGTAATGAAGCTTTGCTCTTATGCCGTTCATGTCGCCGATTCCGTCCCCGTTCGAATCCATAAAGCTTCGGGGATAAATTTGATAGACGGCCGCCGTTTTCCACCAATCTGTTTTCATATCGACACTCCTTTCTTTACAGCATATGAAGGAGCGGGACGAAGAAGCATTTTTTCCATAAAAAAAGCCTCATTGCAAAAGCAGGAGGCTCAGAAATCAGTTTTTTTAATTTCAACGAAGCGGATATGATGGTCTTCCGCTTCAAGCACCTTAAATTCACACCCTTCGGCATGAAACACATCACCATTTTTCAGCTCCATTTTTTGTGTTAAGAGCCAGCCGGCAATCGTGTCAATGTCTTCATTTTCGATGGCGATATCAAGAAGATCATTCACCTCTTCTATGAGCGCCTTGCCGTCCATCACATAATGGTGTTCGCCTTTTTTGACGATGTGGGGCATTTCATCCTGGTCATATTCATCACGGATTTCCCCGACGATTTCCTCCAATATGTCTTCGACGGTCACAAGTCCCGCCGTGCCGCCGTATTCGTCAACGAGAATCGCCATATGAATCCGCTCCTTCTGCATGCGGATCAAAAGCTCCTGAACGGGGATGCTTTCAATGACTCTGATGACCGGACGCATAATTTCTTTTAATTCAATGGAGCGGCCGAGAAAATACGCTTTAAATAAATCCTTATTGTTAATAATGCCGAGAATGTGATCTTTGTCTTCCTTAATAACCGGATATCGCGTATACCGTTCGTTGATGATCAAATGTATGGCTTCATCAACTGACTGTTCAAGCGAGATGGCGGCGATTTCGGTGCGCGGCACCATGATTTCTCTGGCGACCCGATTATCGAATTCAAATATTTTATTGACGTAACGGAATTCAGATTGATTGATTTGACCTTTTTTATAGCTTTCGGACAAAATCAGCCGCAATTCTTCTTCACTGACCACGACCTCATGTTCTTTTACCGAATGAAAACCGAACAGCTTGACCAAAAATCCGGCTGAGCCGTTTAACAGCTTAATAAACGGGTACATCACTTTATAAAACAGAATGAGCGGTTTCGCCGTCCACAGACTGACGGCTTCGGCTTTTTGAATGGATATCGTTTTCGGCGCAAGCTCTCCGATGACGACGTGCAGATACGTGACGGCGATAAACGCCGCAATAAACGTGACGACGTGCGTAATAGATGACGGCATTCCGATCAGGCTGAAAACAGGATGAAGAAGCCGCTGAATCGTCGGTTCACCGAGCCAGCCGAGTCCGAGCGCCGTAATCGTAATGCCGAGCTGGCACGCTGATAAATATTCATCGAGATTTGAAATCACCCTGTGCGCCGCGAGCGCCCGGCTGTCTCCGGTTTCAACCAGCTCCGCGATTTTTGAACCGCGGATTTTGACAATCGCAAATTCCGCAGCGACAAAGATAGCCGTTAATCCGATTAACAGCATAATGAGAATCAGTTTTAATATAAGCAAAAAAACCCCTACCGCAAACGGTAAGGGGCCACCTCCTTCGTGTTAATTCTCATCACGACCATTTAAGAAAATCATCACAAAACGAAGCAGCTCGAATAATGAAACGAGCGCCGCAGCCACATACGTCAGCGCGGCGGCGTTCAGCACTTTATTCACGCCGTGTTCTTCACTGTTGCGAATGAATCCTTCCGACACGATAATCCGCTTCGCCCTCGCGCTGGCATTAAACTCGACAGGCAGTGTGACAAGCTGGAAAAAAACAGCGGCCGAAAACAAAATAATGCCGAGTCCGATTAAGTTCAAGCTGCCCAGGAGCATCCCGCCCAAGAAAAGCAGAGGGGCAACCCCGGAGGCAAAATTGACGACCGGAAAAATTTTGTGCCTCAGCACAAGCGCGCCGTATGATTCCTGATGCTGCAAAGCATGTCCGACTTCATGGGAAGCGACGGAAATGGCGGAAATGGAGCGGCCGTAATATACCGGCTCAGATAAACGCACCACCCGCTCCGTCGGGTCGTAATGGTCTGTTAAAGTGCCTCTTACCGGTTCTACCGGCACATCATATAAACCGTTAATATCAAGAATCCGTCTTGCCGTTTCCGCCCCCGTCCGCTGACTGGAGGCTTCCACGTCTGAGTATTTCTGAAAATTGCTTTTCACTTTAAATTGTGCCCAAAACGACAAACCCAATGCAGCAATTGTTAAAAAGATAAACAGCATATTATCCTCTTCCTTTTTCTCTTATATCGTACGATCTGCTTATATATTATTTTAATGATTGCCCGCTTTCCTGTACAGAAATCCGCTTCTTTTTTCTGACAGGAATCAATCCTCCGAGCATGATGAGGATACACCCGGCCACACCGATGTAAAACGGAAACGTGCCTGCGGTCTCTTTTGCAAAAACAAGCCATGAAAATCCGCCGGACATGTGATTGTATCCATTCAAATCGAAAATAAGCAATACGGCCGCCGAAGCGAGCAGCTGCGCTCCGGCCAGCGCCGCCAGCAGTTTTTGAATGACTGTCATTTGACTCACCCTTTTTCGGTCCGCTTTCTTTATCATATGAAAAAATAAGGGTGAATATGTTTTCGGCGATTTTTGAAAGACATCAAACGAACTGGGACATACTGTATAAAAAAAGATACAGGTGTGATCGACATGAAAGTGACAAATGGCGAGAAAGAACAGCTGAGCAATGCGATAGACAGAATGAACGAAGGGCTTGACGCCTTCATCCAGCTCTATAATGAATCGGAAAACGACGAACCTCTCATTCAGTTTGAAGATGAGACGGCCGACTTAATCAGACATGCACGTGACTCATACGGCCAGGAACAGCTGGACGAAAAACTAAACACCATTATTAAGCAGATTTTATCCATCTCTCTGTCGAAAGAAGAGCCGGACGAATGAAATCAAACCGTATATTTATTTCCTGGCTGAGATGGCCGTTATATGTTCGGATCGGGCTGATCATTATCGCCTTGATTTTATTGTTCGGCCAACTCATTTACATGCTCGAACCGAAGCAGTTCACGTCTGTGTTTGAAGGGGTTTGGTGGGCGGTGATTACGGTGGCCACAGTCGGCTACGGCGATTACGTTCCGCAGACGCCGCTCGGGCAGATTGCCGGCATGGTGCTTGTATTAAGCGGAGCGAGTTTTGTGACCGCCTATTTCGCCACGCTTTCTTCAGCCGTATTCAGCAAACAGCACCGCTATGTCGAAGGGAAGGTCGCCTTTAAAGGCAAGGGGCACGTCATTCTTATCGGATGGAATGAAAAATCGCATATGCTGCTGAAAGAACTGCAGCACATCGCACCGTCAAAAACTGTCGTCCTGATTGATGATTCATTAAGGGAAGGGCCGCTTATTGAAAACGTCCATTTCATCCGCGGACATGCCGCTGATGACAGCACGCTCAATAAGGCGAATATTACGGAAGCTGATACCGTCATTCTGACAGCGGACCAGCAGAAAAATGAATCCGAAGCTGATATGCTGTCGGTATTAACGCTTCTCGCCATCAAAGGGCTGCATCCGTCCGTTTATTGTATCGTAGAAATTTTAACGGAACGGTATGTCAAAAACGCCGAGCGCGCAGGAGCCAATAAGATTCTGTGCACATCACGCCTGTCGAGCCGGGTGATGTTTGAGCATTACCGGGTCAAGCTGCAGCTTGCCAAACCGCAAACGCTGTCAGATCTGACACTGGAGAAAAAGGTGCGCATCATTCCCGTCCCCGAGGAACTGAAGGGCTCATCTTATCATGACTGTGCGCTCTATTATCTCAAACGGAGTACCACGATCATCGGCATACAAAAAGAAGAGGGGCCGATGCTGACCCCTCCCCTGTCATACCAGGTGCTCGATACTGATCTGTTTTTGGCTCTTTAATGCAGCAGGACGTCTTCCAGCTCTTTCACAAGCGAGATGCCGATATCTGTATATGAGCGGTCAATTGCCGCATCCCGCCGTTTCGGCTCGGAGAATTGGTTGAATAATGACTCAAAAACACCGCCGCCTGCTGCATCATCCGTTTCCTGCTGATAAACGTGCCTGAGCAAAAAGGGTGTGCCGATTGTAACGGCGGCCCCCCGTTCATCCAGGTGTCCCTTATTTGCTTCAACAGGGATACGGAGAAATAAATAGCCGTCCTGATCGGAAATTTTGTAATCAAAGAACCCGCGGTCATACTCCCAGCCGCCTCCGATGGTATAACCGATCGGTTTCATCACCTGTTCCAATTCGCGGAGTAAAAACGATTGCCCTTCAAGTGAAGATGGTATGCTGATCATGTGCATATGCTCCTTTTTGTCTTTAGCGTCCCCGCTCTGCGGTATCTTCATACGGCGTCCGGGAAGAACCGGGAGCGGCAGACAGACGCTGAAAAGAGGTAACGGCGCATTCAATCAGAACATACGTCACAATTGCGGAGAGAACGGCTTCCGTTGAAATATAGAAAACGGCGGCATAGAGACAGCACTTCGTGATCAGCGTATGCATCCGGCCAACCTTCAGTTTCAGCCGGACCATGTCCGTAAACAAGCCGAGAGGAAAAGCGAAAAACAGGATGGTTTGCAAGAGGGATTCAGGAGACAGTTTTAGTGCCGAATAGACGATAGCGGCGGAACAGACGGAAATGAAGACATGCTTACATAAAAGCCGCATCAATTCATCATCACACCTTTCACGGTTTAAAAAAGGCTGACCCGTCATGCTGAGGGCCAGCCCTTCTTTTTATTTTTCAAGGCGTTTTTCAAGCTCTGCTTTTTTCTCTTCAAAGCCCGGTTTGCCGAGAAGCGCGAACATATTCACCTTATAGGCTTCAACACCCGGCTGATCAAACGGGTTGACTCCGAGCAGATAACCGCTCATCGCCACCGCTTTTTCAAAGAAATAGACGAGATATCCAAATGTATATGCATTAAGCTCCGGAATATTGATAATTAAGTTAGGCACTTTTCCGTCTGTATGGGCAAGCATCGTGCCTTCAAACGCTTTTTTGTTGACGAAATCGACCGTTTTGCCGGCTAAGTAATTTAAGCCGTCGAGATCATTTTCCGCTTCTTCAATTGTCAGCTCATGCTTCGGTTTTTCAACGTTCAACACGGTTTCAAACAGATCGCGTCTGCCTTCCTGCACGTATTGACCGAGAGAGTGAAGGTCAGTTGAGAAGTTAGCGGAAGAAGGATAGATGCCTTTTTCATCTTTTCCTTCACTTTCGCCGAAGAGCTGCTTCCACCATTCCGCAAAGTATTGCAGCGCAGGCTCATAGTTGATGAGCATTTCAATGGTTCTGCCTTTATTATACAGAACGTTGCGGACGACGGCGTATTGATAAGCTGCGTTCTCTTCTAATTCCGAGCTGGAAAAGTCTTTGCTTGCATCAAGAGCGCCTTTCATCATTTCATCGATATCAGCCCCGCTTACCGCAATCGGCAGAAGGCCTACCGCAGTCAGAACGGAGAAACGTCCGCCGACATCATCAGGAATAACGAACGATTCGAAGCCTTCTTCATTAGAAAGCGTTTTTAAAGCGCCGCGCTCTTTATCAGTTGTCGCATAAATCCGCGCTTTCGCTTCTTCTTTTCCGTATTTTTCTTCAAGAAGTTTGCGGAAAATCCGGAAAGCGATTGCAGGTTCCGTCGTCGTGCCTGACTTAGAAATGACATTAATAGAGAAATCAGCGTCTTCCAAAAGGTCCATAACATCTTTCATATAAGTTGAGCTGATATTGTTGCCGATAAAGATAACTTGAGGGTTTTTGCGCTTATCTTTCGGCAGAACATTATAAAAAGAATGATTGAGCGCTTCAATCGCCGCGCGGGCGCCTAAGTATGAACCGCCGATACCCACGACGAGAAGCACGTCTGAATCTGATTTGATTTTTTCAGCGCTTTTTTTAATGCGCGCGAATTCTTCTTTATCATAGTTTTCAGGGAGGTCCACCCAGCCTAAAAAGTCGCTTCCGGCGCCTGTTTTTTCATGGATATTATGGTGTGCCGTTTTTACGAAATCACGTGCGTATGTAAGTTCATGTTCATTGAAAAAAGGTAACGCTCTTGAGTAATCAAAGCGTACATGCGTCATTTGCTTGTCCCTCCATCACGGTGAATTGTTTTCTCTTTCACTTTATATGAACTCACCCGCTAAATCAAGTCATGAAGAAGGCATGATGAATACGGGATTTGCGCTAAAGATGCGTTCATTTTTTATACAATATCCCGGATTCGAAATAGTTATATTTGTAATAATCGTGAAAGAAGTAACGAATCGAATGTTGGTGATCCAGGAACGTATCACCTTTACTTTGGAGCAGGTTGACATCCATCGCCAATACCGATGGGACGGTTCTTTTTATATAGTACTCCTCTTGAGAGGCTGCCGCGCAGGTATATTAAGGAATAAATGTCCATTTTTAAAAATAGTGTCTATATTTGGGGTATCATGTTAAGATGAAAATAATTTTAAACCGGGAGGTGATTTTATGACTAAAACCATTGGTCTTATTTGTGGAAGTTTACGAAAAAACTCGTATAATCGAGTGATTGCTCAATCATTGATTGACTTCGATAATGCGGCTCAATTTCGCTGGGTTGAAATAGACAGTCTTCCTTTTTTTAACGAAGATTTAGAAATCGCCGGAGCACCAGACTCCGTAACATCCTTTAGAGCTGATATACGAGACGTTGACGGCGTCATCATTGTAAGTCCAGAGTACAATTCAGGAATTCCGGGGGTATTAAAAAATGCATTGGACTGGGCATCGAGACCGCGGACCTCTTCTGTTTTAAACAGAAAACCGGTTGGCTTAATCGGAGCAACCCCCGGAGGGTTCGGCACCTCTTTTGGTCAAATGCAAATGAGAGAAGTACTCGAAGCTATGCAAGTCAATGTTCTGCCCTTTCAAAAAATGCTGATTTCGCAAGTCCATGAGAAAATTGATTCCGCTCAAAACATACTTACGGATGAACAAACAAAACGTTATCTTCAACGCTATTTACAACAGTTCATCCATTGGATTGATCATGCTCCGGTTCCCGTTCCGGATTAATTGAAGGATCATCACCCTCACGAAAAGTCACCTCAGAAATAACTTTCTATCTATACAGCATATGAATAGATTTACCGTTTTCCATTGACCAACTGACTTGCCTTAATTCAAGGAGGATGATAAAATGTCTGATCTTTATTCCCGTCTTTCAAAAGATGATGCTGCCGTGCTTTTAGTTGACCATCAAACGGGCCTTATTTCCGGGCTCGTGCGTGACTATGGCGTTGATGAATTTAAAAACAATGTATTGGCTCTCGGTGATACGGCTAAATTCTTTGATTTACCGGTTATTTTAACAACCAGCTTTGAAAATGGACCCAACGGACCGCTCATGCAAGAACTCGCTGATCTCTTTCCTGATGCGCCAAAAATAGCCCGTCCCGGACAAATTAACGCATGGGACAATGAAGACTTTGTTAAAGCCATTGAAGCGACCGGCAAAAAACAGCTGATTATCGCGGGGGTGGTAACAGACGTCTGCGTTGCTTTTCCTGCGCTTTCTGCCATTAAAGCAGGCTACGAAGTGTTTGTTGTGACAGATGCTTCGGGGACGTTTAATAAGCAAGTAGCAGATGCTTCATTAACCCGTATGGCTCATGGCGGCGCGCAGCTTATGAACTGGTTTAGCGCAGCATGCGAGTTACAGCGTGATTGGCGCAACGACGTTGAAGGTTTTGGCGCATTAATCTCCAGTCATCTTCCCGGTTATCAAAACTTAATGGGAAGCTATATAGGGGCGCAGCGGGACCTTAGTACACAAAATGCATAAAAAGGAGCGCTGATTGAATCAGCGCCCCTTTTTTAAATTCGCGGCTCTTCATCTTCATGATTTAGATTGCGTGTAAACAGATGACAGGCAATCGCAAAGTTAATTGGTCCTTTTCTGCTAAATGTACAGAAACAGGGAGTCAAATCCGCATCATGTGATACGAAACGATTTCCATAGTTGTCTCATGGCAAAGGGTGTTTCACTTGCTCCTAATGAACTAATAGAAAATCCGGAAAGAGGGACTCCCAAAACGGTTACATCTGCAGCATGAAAACCACTCCGGCCTGGAATGTGATCCTACAGTGACGCCTTTAAGATGGCAAGTACGTCATCTTTGTTCAGTTTTTGGAAATTGCCGAATCCGCCGTATTCCATTTCTTTTGCGGCGATGTCTGCGATCAGCTCAAGCTTGTCTTCGCCGATGTCATAATCCGCAAGGCGGGACGGTGCGCCGAGGCTTGTCCAGAACGCGGACAATTTATCGATTCCTTCAAGCGCAATTTCTTTATCCGTTTTGCCTTCAGTATCAATGTCAAACATATTAAGCATGAGGTTTTTAAAACGGTCTACATTTGTATCAAGCGTGTATCTCATCCAGTTCGGGAACAGAATCGCAAGTCCTCCCGCGTGAGGGATGTCATAAACCGCTGATACGGCGTGCTCCATCGTATGGGAAGCCCAATCGCCGAAATAGCCCATTTGCAGCGTGCCGTTTAATGCGATCGTACCCGCGTATAAAATCGTTTCGCGGTGCTTATAGTTCTCAAGGTCTTCCAAAAGTTTCGGCGCTGTTTCAATTACCGTCTGAAGGACCGCAAAACACATTCTGTCCTGAAGCGGCGTGTTTTCAACATTGTGGAAGTATTGTTCAAATACGTGGCTCATCATATCCACCATGCCGTATACGGTTTGGTTTTCCGGAACGCTGAAAGTATTCTCAGGATCTAAAATGGAGAAACGCGGATGAGTGACATTGCTGCCCCATACGAATTTTTCGTTTGTTTCCCAATTTGTGATAACGGAATCAGGGTTCATTTCAGAGCCTGTCGCCGCAAGCGTCAGCACCGTGCCGAACGGGAGCGCGTCCTGCGCCGTTACTTTTTTGCTGTAAATGTCCCATGCGTCGCCGTCATATTTCGCACCGGCCGCAATCGCTTTTGTACAGTCGATGACACTTCCGCCGCCGACTGCGAGAAGGAAATCAATCTCATGCTGTCTGCACAGCTCAATTCCTTTATTTACCGTTTCCAGACGCGGATTCGGTTCAACGCCCGCAAGCTCATGAACGGTTGCGCCTTCTTCTTTTAAGATGCCTGTTACTTGGTCATACAGGCCGTTTCGCTTAATGCTGCCGCCTCCGTAAACAAGCAGCACGTTTTTCCCGTATTGCTTCAGCTCTTTTTTCAATTGGTCGATTTGACCTTTTCCGAAAATCAGTTTCGTCGGATTGTAGTACGTAAAGTTCTCCATTTATCATGACCTCCAAAAAAATCGTAAGGGAATTACTATAACACAGAAAAAAAGGAGCTGCCAATCCGGCCGCCCCTTTATGTTATTACAATGATGCTTTCAGTATCGCAAGCACATCTTCTTTCTGCAGTGACTTGAACTGTCCGAATGCTCCGTTTGCCATCGCTTTATCTGCAATCGTATCCAGCTTCTCATCAGAAATATCATAATCAGCGAGTCTGTTCGGAGCGCCGAGACTCGTCCAGAAATCAGACAGCCTGCTGATTCCTTCAAGTGCGATCTCTTCATCTGATTTGCCTGTCTCGTCAATATCGAAAACACGGACGGCAAGCTGTTTAAAGCGGGCCGGATTTTCTTTGAGCACATGTCTCATCCAGTTCGGGAACAGAATCGCTAAACCTCCGGCGTGCGGTATATCGTAAACCGCTGATACCGCATGCTCGATGTTGTGTGTGGCCCAATCCCCTCTTGCGCCCATTGACAGCATTCCGTTTAATGCGATCGTGCCTGTATATAAAATCGTCTCACGAAGCTCGTAGTTCTCCAGATCATTGATCAGCTTCGGCGCTGTTTCAATCACCGTGCGCAGAAGCGATTCACACATCCGGTCCTGATACGGCGTGTTTGACGTGTGGTGGAAATATTGTTCAAACACATGGCTCATCATATCGACCATGCCGTAAATGGTGTGGTCTTTCGGAACGGTAAAGGTGTTTACCGGATCGAGAATAGAGAATTTAGGGTAAACGAGCGGGCTCCCCCATCCATATTTCTCTTGTGTCTCCCAGTTTGTGATGACTGATCCGGAGTTCATCTCTGAACCGGTCGCCGCAAGTGTCAGCACTGTTCCGAACGGCAGCGCTTCTTTCGGCTGGTGTTTTTTCGTGACGATATCCCACGCGTCGCCGTCATATTTAGCGCCCGCCGCGATGGCTTTCGTGCAGTCAATGACACTTCCGCCGCCGACGGCCAATAAGAAATCGATGCTGTTTTCTTTACAGAGCGCAACACCCTTGTTCACCGTTGAGACACGCGGATTCGGCTCTACGCCTGCCAATTCATGCACGGTAACTCCTGCTTTTTTCAGCAGTTTGGTTACTTGATCATAAAGACCGCTGCGCTTAATGCTGCCGCCTCCGTATACGAGCAGTACGTTCTTTCCGTACGGCTTGATTTCTTCAGGAAGTTTTTCGACCTCTCCCTTTCCGAAAATCAATTTGGTCGGATTCCAATATGTAAAGTTTTGCATGACATCTCCTCCTTTGGATTTATATTATGCAGAAAGTTGACGTTCAATGTAAAGCAATCCGCTTTTTTGACGGCACATCACACGGTTTACAGACAGCGGCTTCCCGGGAAAGGCACTTGTACAGCTTGAGACAGTGTGTGATTTACACGGCAGAGAAAGTATGCATAGATTCTTTGCTTTGTCACAATCTATAACTGTTTCACGAATTCATAGAGGAGGTTGTTTACATGAGTGTTATTCAGCGTATCTGTCTCGTATTAACGATTATCGGCGCTATTAACTGGGGACTGATCGGATTTTTCCAATTTGATTTAGTAGCAGCCATCTTCGGCGGCCAAGGATCAGCTCTGTCGCGGATTATTTACGGTCTTGTTGGCATCGCCGGTCTGATCAATCTCGGCCTGCTGTTTAAGCCGAACGAAGAAACATCCCGCGAGGAAGCGGCAAATCCGGAAGTCAGATAAACATAAAAAAAGCACCGAACATACATATCCGGTGCTTTTTTTGATGGTTATTTTTTGATAAGGTCTTTGCGGTTGGACTGTTCGATCCACTCTTCAAGCTTATCTTTCAATGTGTTGAAACCTTGCGGAGCAGATGTTTCTTCAGAAACTTGTGCCGCTTTCGGTTTTCTTGGTTTGCTTTCTTTTCTTTCAGGCGCCGCTTGAGTCGCACGGATAGAAAGGCTGATTTTGCCTTTTTCTTCGTCAACTGCAAGTACTTTTACTTGTACTTCGTCACCGATTGAAAGGTGTTCGTTAATGTCTTTTACGAAACCGTGAGTGACTTCAGAAATGTGAACAAGTCCTTGAGTTTCTTCATCTAATGCAACAAACGCACCATACGCTTGTAATCCTGTTACTTTACCAGTGTAAACACTGCCCACTTCAAATTTTGCTGCCATTCATAACAACTCCTAAGTTAAATTAAATACAGATTATACGCAATTTAAAATTATATCATACAAGTTTGTTTTTCGCAAAGAGAACTTTTTTACATCATCATGTTTAAGCACAGATAAAGGGGGTATACTATGATTACGAAGGCTTTCTAGTATTCCCCCCTTTTATTTGGATGCGAACCGGGTTCGTATCTTTTTTTATGCCCTTTTTTCAACAAACCGTTTGATTCTGACGAGCGCTTCCTGAATCTGCTCAATGGATGTCGCATAGGAACATCTGATGTAGCCTTCGCCGCTCGGGCCGAATACATTCCCCGGAACGACGGCTACTTTTTCTTCAATGAGCAGCTGTTCCGCGAATTCTTCTGAACTCATGCCGGTCGACTGAATGGAAGGAAAGGCGTAAAACGCTCCGCCGGGGTGGTGGCAGCCGAGTCCGATTTCGTTCAATGTTTCCACAATCAGGTTTCGGCGTCTCCGATAGCTTTTTTTCATTCTTTCGACGTCTTCCTGACCGTTTTTCAGCCCTTCAAGCGCCGCGTACTGAGCCATGGAAGGCGCGCACATCATCGCGTGCTGATGAATTTTGAGCATGGCATCCCTGATCACGGGAGGCGCCGCCGTAAATCCGAGTCTCCACCCCGTCATGGCAAATGCTTTGGAGAAACCTGAAATCAAAATCGTCCGCTCCTTCATGCCGCGGATGGCCCCCATGCTCGTGAAAGGCTCATCATATGTCAGTTCGGCATAAATTTCATCGGCAAGCACGATCAAGTCGTGTTTTTCAGCGAAAGCAGCGATGGATTCAAGCTCTTCTTTCGAATAGACGGAACCAGTCGGATTTGACGGCGAGCATAGAAGCAGCGCTTTTGTTTTGTCCGTCAGGGCCGCTTCAAAATCGGCTGATGATGCTTTGAAACCTTTTGCAGCTACAGTCTGAATCGGCACCGGCTTCGCCCCCGTCAGCGTCACGAGTGATTCATATGCGACAAAACACGGTTCGGGAATTAACATTTCCTCTCCGGGATTCATAATGGCGCGGACAGCGAGATCAAGCGCCTGGCTTGCCCCTACCGTAACGATCAGTTCACTGTCAGGCGAATAACTCAGGCCGAACCGCTGATCTAAATAGCGGCTGATTTCTTCTCTCAGTTCATAAAGACCCGCATTTGCCGTATAAGCCGTATAACCCTGTTCTAAAGAAAGAATACTCGCTTCCCTCACGTTCCAGGCCGTCACAAAGTCAGGCTCTCCCACTCCCAATGAAATGACGCCTTCCATCGTAGCAGCCAGATCAAAGAATTTGCGGATGCCTGACGGTTTAATCTGCTGCACGTAGTCAGATAAATAAGAAGTCTTCGTTTCCATTTACGGAGACACCACGATTCTTTTGTCATCGTCTCCGCTTTCAAAGACTTTGCCGTCATGCTTATATTTTTTCAGGATAAAGTGCGTTGTCGTGGAAACGACGGACTCAAGGGTGGACAATTTTTCAGACACGAAGCTTGCCACGTCTGACATCGTGTTGCCGCGGATGACGACAGATAAGTCATACACCCCTGACATCAGGTACACTGATTCAACTTCCTGGAATCTGTATATCCGTTCAGCGACTTCATCAAAGCCGACATTTCGTTTCGGAGTGACTTTTACGTCAATCATCGCCGTGACGCCTTCCAGCCCGTCGACTTTGCGCCAGTCGATCATCGCCGCATAATCAATGATGACTTTTTCCTTTTCAAGCTTTTCAATGATGCTTTTGACTTCTTCGGCGGGAATGTTCGCCATTTTCGCGATCGTTTCCGCATCAACGCGGCTGTTTTCGTCTAAAATTTCTAATATTTCTGTTTCTTTTTCCGTCAGCTTCATACATTTCACACCTTTGCATTATCAAAAATCTTCATGACATTATATCACGATTTTCGACAAATGCTAAGAAAAACCCGAAAGAAACCAGAGCTAAAATCTGACAATCAAAAAAGCCTTTACATTACAACAAAGAAAGGACGGCGAAGGCTCTCATGGAAGCTGTTTCACCGATTAAACGGGCCGCGATAGACGGAGTTGAGCTGTATTACGAGCATTATGAAAATCCCGGCAGACAGACACTCGTCTGCGTACACGGTTTTTTATCTTCGGCATTCAGCTTCAGAAAACTGATCCCGCTGCTCAGAAACCATTATGATATTATCGCCGTTGACCTGCCTCCTTTCGGGCAATCGGAAAAGTCACGGACTTTCGTATATACTTACGCAAACCTCGCCAAGCTTCTGATCGGACTTCTGGAAAATCTCGGTATCAGCCGGGCCGCACTCATCGGCCATTCGATGGGCGGCCAGATTTCCTTATCCGCGTCTCTTCTCAGACCCGAGCTTTTTTCAAAAATCGTCCTGCTGTGCAGCTCGGGGTATTTAAAGCGCTCGCACCCGTCGATTATATTCGGGACGCACCTCCCTTGTTTTGACCTGTATCTTAAGTATTGGCTTTCAAAAGACGGTGTGCTGAAAAACCTGTTAAATGTCGTTCACGACCGGACGCTTATCGATCAGGAAATGATTGACGGTTACGAAAAACCATTTACAGACCGCCAGATTTTCAAAGCGATGACAAGGTTCATCAGACACAGGGAGGGCGATTTAGAGCCCGAGGATTTGAAGAAAGTGCAAAACCCCGCTCTTTTAATATGGGGAGAAGAAGACCGGGTCGTTCCGGTCTCAGTCGGAAAACGGCTTCATGACGACCTGCCGGATTCCATTCTGTATTCACTCAAGGATACGGGACACCTCGTACCCGAAGAGCGCCCGGAGTTTGTTTCAGAGCGGATTTTTGAATTTATTCAATAAAAAAACCGGCGGAACCGCCGGTTTTTAAGGGGTGCAGGAGCTGCTTTCTTTTATGAACAAAAGCTGCTCGGCGGCCTTTTGGCAGCCTTCGATCGGAAGCTTTTGCTCAAATGAAGCTTCAAAGATATCCTGAATGGCTGCTGCCAGCTTGTCGGCACGGTCTTCACTGTAGACGGCCTGAACGATGTCGACGGCTTCTGTCTCATAAAAATCTTCTCCATATTTAAACGGGTCCCACTTGGCAATGATTTTCATCATTTCCATGACCGCTTGGCTTTCTTCCATTTTTCATCACCGCTTATAATAAAGTTTGCAAATCTATTTTATCATAGATACGCTGTGCAAAATAATGATACTACAGGAGTGACATACATGAACTTTGATCTTCGAGAAAACCGTCTTGGCACACAATCGGTGAAATGGGACAAGGCGGAAGCGTTATTCGGCGTATCGGATGCACTTCCGATGTGGGTTGCCGATATGGATTTCCGCGCTCCCGAAGCGGTCACTGACGCCTTAAAAGCCCGCCTTGACCACGGCATATTCGGTTATACGTCTCCTGACGAAAACACAAGAGAAGCTGTCGCTTCATGGCTTGAGACACGGCACGGCTACCGGCCCGATCCCGCAAGCATCACGTTCAGTCCCGGAGTTGTCACGGCAATCAGCATGGCAGTACAAGCCTTTACCGAACCGGGCGATCCGGTGTTGATTCAATCACCGGTGTATACGCCTTTTTATCAGATGATCAAGGAAAACAAACGGCAGGTTTTACATAACCCATTACGGGAAGAAAACGGCGTCTACTGCATGGATTTTGAGGATCTTGAGAAAAAGCTGAACGATTCTGAGGTCAAGCTGATGATTCTTTGTAATCCCCACAATCCGTCCGGCAGAGCGTGGAGCCGGGATGAGCTTATGAAGCTCGGATCGCTGTGCGCCGCCCATAACGTCACCGTCGTTTCTGACGAGATACATTCCGACTTGATGCTGTACGGAAAGCCGCATACGCCTTTTGCTTCTCTGTCTGAGGAGTTTGCGCGGATTTCCGTTACTTGTGTCGCGCCGAGCAAGACGTTTAATATTGCCGGCATTCAGGCATCCGCCATTATCATTCCCGATCGTTATAAGCGGGCGAAATTCTCCGCCACATTGCATCAGAACGGGATTTCCAGCCTCAACACATTTGCGGTTGCAGCAATCGAAGCGGCTTATACAAAGGGAGGCCCTTGGCTTGACGCGCTGATTCCTTACATTGAAGGGAATATGAAATTGGCTGAGGACTTTTTAAGAAAAGAATTGCCGAAAGTCCGCATGATGAAACCTGACGCTTCCTATTTGATCTGGATGGATTTCAGCGGATACGGATTTTCGGATGCCGAGCTCAAAGAAAGAATGCTCAAAAAAGGGAAAATCATATTAGAGCCGGGAACGAAATACGGACCGGGCGGCGAAGGATTTATGAGACTTAATGTCGGCTGTTCAGCCGCAACCGTAAAAGAAGGGCTTGAGAGAATGAAAGCAGCGCTCGCTTAGCAGCGGAAAGAACGCCTTTATCAGACGAGATAAGGGCGTTCGCTTTAGAGAAATATATACTTTTTTTGCCGGTAAAGATGTTATAATAGATTCATATTTACATAGGAAAGGATTTCGCATAAATGGAGATTGTAAAGGATTACCTGCTTCACTTCTCTTTTATTTTATTCCCTATTTTTCTTTATCAAGTCTTCTGGCTCAGCAAGCCCGATTTGCTTGTACCGAGAGCGAACCGCCTGCTGGTCGCCGTATTTGCAGCGTCATCTTCATTATTATGTACGGCTTTTCCCATCCAGGAGCTTCATTCCGTCCGTTACGGTTTGCAGCTGATTCCCATTATCGTCTGCCTGCTTTATTCCGGTACCGCAGCAGGACTTGCCGCAGGGGCGGCATCCGTTTTTTTTCAGCTCATATGGTTTGAACCTTCCGCTCTTTTTTTCTTATCCTTAATTCCTTTTTTAATCATCATCCCTATCCAGCTCCAAACGAAATGGCCTTTTTTCTCAAAGCGGAAGAAACTGCTTTTCGCTCTTCTCATCGGCTGCACTGAAACCGCCTTATTAACCGCATCTGTCTTCATCTATTCCGCGACCAATATTTTCAATTTTCAAAATCTATCTTCCGTTTATTATGAGGCGGCAGTATCCGTTTTTTTTCAAGTCAGCGCCCTTTTGCTGTGCATTTATTTGATTGAGATCATCGATGAGAATGCGTCCATGCGGGCAAGGCTGATTCACTCAGAAAAAATGGCCGTCGTCAGCGAGCTTGCGGCAAGCGTCGCCCATGAAGTCCGCAATCCGCTTACGGTCGTCAGAGGTTTTGTGCAGCTGCTGTTCAGCGGCGAGCAGCTTCAGGACAAATCCCACTCCGGATATCAGAAACTTGTGCTGTCCGAACTCGACCGGGCTCAGACGATCATTACGAATTATCTCGATATGGCGAAGCAGGATGACTATGAAAAAGAAAAGTTTGATATTTCTCTGCTCGTAAAGGAAACAGGTTCCTTAATGGAGTCTTATGCCAATTTTAAATCGGTGACCGTGACTGTTCAAAGCGAGCCTGATTTATATGTGTTCGGCGATGTAAAAAAACTGAAACAGGCCTTCATTAACCTGATTAAAAACAGTATTGAAGCCGTGCCCTCTGAAAACGGCCGAATCGAGGTCTCCGTCCAAAAACAGGAAGAGATGATTCTCATTCAGATTACGGATAACGGAATCGGCATGTCCGATGAAGAACTGCAGAAACTCGGCAAACCGTATTATACGCTGAAAACGAACGGCACCGGGCTCGGGCTTACCGTGACATTCTCGATTATTCAGCATCATGAAGGCTCCGTCTATTTCACCAGCGGCGAGTACTCGGGCACAACGGCTTCAGTCAGGCTTCCGGCAGCTGTTCACTAGCCAATCGCGTTGATCTTTTATAGAATAACTAGAGAGAGGTGAACGCTATGAATTCGTTTGAAATCGGCACAATCGTAAAAGGGTTTTATAAAACAGGAGCATACATAGGGGAAGTGACAGACGTCAGGCCCAATCACTATTTAGTGAAAATTAAAGCCGTTCTGACGCATCCCGCTCAAGGAGATCTTCATCATCCGAAGCAGGCGGATGTTCCGTTCTTTCATGAAAGAAGAGCGCTTGCATTCGGGGAACAGACAAACATACCGCATCAGATGGTCAAACCGTTTGATGGCGAAGTTCCTGATTATACGGCTTCCTTACAAGCGGCGTCTGCCCGGCTGAAAGATCAGCTTACAGCGGACGGCTCAGAATGGGCGGAACGTTCGCTCGCCAACTTGGCCGCGTTAGAGCGTGACTATTTTAAAAGAACTTGACCCAGTCGGCATGATTGGGTTTTTTTATGTGGCCCGGCGAAACAGTTCAGTCAGATCGACGCGATCACCGATCGTCGGAGGTTTCGGTTTTTCAAGATATTGTTTATCCCGCTCGACAAGCTTGAATAATTTGTATGTCGTCCGCGCATCATCCAGCGCTTTGTGATGCGTGCCCGTTCCTTTATCGCCATACTCTTCCGCCGCTTTCCAAAGGCCGGTCAATGTTCTGTCGCCGAAGAAGTTTTTGTATTCAAGGGACAGATCCCGAAGTTCTCCTTTGAACGGAAAAGGGATGTGGTTAAACATGCAATTTTGCTTTAACACTTTCATATCCATATTGCCCCAGGTGACGATCGTGCAGTTTTTATCAGGATCAAGCTCATTTAATTTGCGGATGAATTCATTAAACGTGATTCCGCCGTCCACGTCTTTTTGGGTGATGTTCAGAAAGGTTTTGCATCGTTTCGTCAGCTTTGGAAATTTTTTCGGTTTGATATAACTCGAAAACGTTTCAGTCACTTCATCATTCACCGTCTTGACAATCCCCGCTTCAATAATCTCAGGAAAGAAATTTTGCGGGCTGTATTTTCCGTCAGGCATCGTAAATTCAAAATCAATAATGAGCAGACTGCGCTGATCCACTTTTTTACACCTGCCTTTCCTCCGATCAAAAATGATATTTTATGATAGTATATCAGTTTCCCCTCTGAAACTTTCTTCATTTTCTAAAAATAATGAATTCTCCTATATCCGCATCGAAAATACAAATACCGGATTCATTCCTATATACTAATGATTAGACACACGAAAATTAAAGAAGGTGATGTTATTTCTGTCCGTAAGAAGAACTTCGTCGTCATTTGGATTACAAATTTCTTTATTTCCGCCAGCATGACCATGATTGTTCCGTTTCTTTCGTTATATATCGAAACGATCAGCCCCCATTCGGGCGGGTATGTGCAGAGATGGAGCGGGTATGTGTTCGGCGTCACGTTTTTAATGGCGTTTGTGATTTCCCCGTTTTGGGGCAGATTCGGCGATAAGCGCGGCTACAAAAAAATTCTCTTGATCACAGGCACCGGCATTGCCGTCAGCATTTTATTGATGGGGTTTGTGACATCGGTTTATCAGCTGTTTGTCCTGCGGCTGCTTATGGGCCTTGTAACAGGCTTTGTTCCGACATCGCTTGCCATGATTTCGGCGCAGACGCCGAAAGAGACTGCCGGGAAAACGCTCGGCACACTGCAGATGGGTCAGGTGTCAGGCACTTTATTCGGACCGATGCTGGGCGGGCTGCTCGCTGACAGCTTCGGGTTTACGTACACATTTTTTATTACGTCTTTTGTTATTTTCGTATCCGTGCTTCTCGTTTTATTTCAGGTGAATGAGCAGCCGCTCGGCGAGAAACAAAACAAGCGGAAAACCTATTCCAGAAAACAGGTGCTCTCCTATATTTTTCACCAGCCCGCGCTTTGGGCGATGATGGTGCTTACCATGATCGTGCAGACCGGCAATTTCAGCATCCAGCCGCTGCTCGCTTTATATGTCAATGAGCTGCACGGACCTGTTAATTTAGCCTTTTTCTCCGGAATGGCGTTTTCAGCGACCGGACTCGGAAGCTTATTGCTTGCCCGGAAATGGGGGGACTTCGGCGACCGCTTCGGCCACAGCCGGATCTTAATCGTGCTTTTGATTGCCTCAGCGGTGTTTTTTATTCCGCAGGCGCTCGCCTCCTCCCTCTCCATTCTGTTAGTCTTCAGATTTCTGTTCGGCATGGTCATGGGCGGCACGCTCCCCTGCATTACGGCCGCGATCCGCGTCAGGGCGCCGGGCAGCATCCAGGGAGAGGTGCTCGGCTATAACGTCAGCTTTCGTTTTCTCGGAAACGTGCTCGGCCCTCTGCTCGGAGGTGCGGTCTCAAGCGGTTTTTCTATTTCGGCTGCTTTCTACGTCACCGCCTTTCTCTTTTTAATAGGCGCGGGGCTTTTATGGATGGCGGGACATCTGCAAAAGGATACAGCGTCAAACGCGGGCTGACCGGCAGCGATCACGATTTCTTCTAAATTTAACCTTCTCGTATTCTTAAAAGAATGATACGATATGGCTAGAAATCAGGAGAAAAGAGAGTGACCATGGTACGTAAAATAATCGGATGGATTTTGCTGCTCGGCATTATCCCGTTGTGTGCATTTACAGTTATTGCTTCCGGCAAAGAGGTAAAACAAATCAAGCCTTTTGATCAGGTGCTCGATAAACATATTGACTTAAAAGCGATCAACCTGGTTCAAAACAGTTACATGTATGACAGGGACGGAAGCCTTGTTTCTGAGATTGTCAGCGATCATGAGAACCGCGTGATCGTGCCCTTTAATAAAATACCGAATGAGGTAAAACAGCTGTTTTTAACCTCTGAAGACCGCCATTTTTATGAGCATAAAGGGTTTGACTTTATGGGGATGGTCAGGGCGGCCGCCTCCAATTTCAAAGATCATAAAATTGACCAGGGCGCCAGCACCATCACCCAGCAGCTGGCAAGGAATGTGTATTTAAGCCATGAACGCACCTTCAGCCGAAAACTGACGGAGCTGGCCTATTCCTATCAGCTTGAGAAAAAATACAGCAAAGATGAGATTTTAGAAGGCTACTTAAATACGATTTATTTTAATAACGGTGTATACGGTGTCGGTTCGGCGGCACAATTTTATTTCAGCAAGCCGCTGAAATCTCTCACTTTGGGAGAGATGGCCTTTATCTGCGCCATCCCTAATAACCCTACATTATATGATCCTCTCAAGCATTTTGATTATACGAAAAAACGACAAGTCAGATTGCTTAACGGATTGAAAAAAGCAGGCGTTATATCCGGGAAACAGCTGAAAAAAGCCGAAAAGGAAAAGATCAAGCTTGATATAAACGAAAAAACAAATAAATATCCTGACTATGTTTCCTATGTAAATGATGAATTCACACAGCTTGTTTCCTCATCCGAAGGCTATGACAAACGTCTTGAAAAAGCTTCCGGAAAGGCGAAACAAAAAATACAGAGTGAGCTTTCCGACAGAGTCAGCACATTGTTAAAAGACGGCGTGAAGATTTATACGGCGCTGAATCCGTATATGCAAAACCAGGTCGTCGCCCAAGTGAATCAAAATCTGCCGTATGCA
Organism: Bacillus sp. JK74; assembly: GCF_053663395.1. NCBI lineage: Bacteria > Bacillati > Bacillota > Bacilli > Caryophanales > Bacillaceae > Bacillus > Bacillus sp. JK74. Next base: position 54,894 of record NZ_JBSJQB010000001.1, read on the forward strand.
GGCGTCCAGGGCGGAGCGGCCGTGATTAATCATCAGACACATCAGATTATCGCGCTTTCAGGCGGGAAAGATTATCATAAATATGATTTCAACCGCGCCTATCAAGCATACAGACAGCCCGGTTCATCCATTAAGCCGCTGCTTGATTACGGACCTTACATTGAAAAGACCGGCGCAACGCCACACAGCAAGATTGACGCAAGCAAATTCTGCAGTGCGGATTACTGCCCGCAGAACTATAATAACCGCACGTACGGCACGGTTACGCTGGAAACGGCGTTTAAATACTCGTACAACACACCGGCCATCAGAATCATGGACCGCGTCGGCGTTAATAAGGCGTTCAGCTACCTTGAACCGTTTCATTTCGCGAAGCTGGTCAGCGCGGATTACCGTCTGCCTGCGGCGCTGGGCGGTTTTACAAACGGCATGACGCCGCTTGAAATGACCAATGCGTACACCACGTTCGGCAACAACGGCGTTTATACGCCGAGTCACGCGATTACAAAAGTGACTGATTTAAAAGGAAAAACGATATTAAAATGGAAAGATGAGCCGGCGCAGGTATTCAGCGTGCGGACCAACATGCAGATCAAAGAAATGATGAAAGCCGTCGTCAAAAGCGGAACAGGAAAGAAAGCGAACTTTAAAGCTCCGTACGTCGGCGGAAAATCAGGAACGTCAAATGACTATCACGATATGTGGTTTGTCGGCCTGACGGATGCTTATACGATGGGGGTATGGGTCGGCAAGGATACACCGTCAAGCGTCGAATACCTTCATGACGCAAGCCCTCAGCTTTCGATCTGGAAAAACACGCTGCAGGCAGCTTATTAAAGATAACGGAGGGGATCCGCTTTGAAACCAGCTCAGCTTCCGGACCGCGTGCTTTTGTTTGACGGCGTCTGCAACTTATGCAGCGGCGCCGTTCAATTCATCATTAAACGCGATCCGGCCGGCAAAATCTCATTTGCATCATTGCAATCAGATACCGCCCGGGAGCTTTTGGCATCAGAAGGACTTCCGACAGAACAATTTGACAGCATGATTTTCATCGAAAACGGGCGGATATACAAAAAATCCGCAGCCGTGTTAAAGGTTTCGCGTCATCTCCGCGGAGCCTGGCGGCTGTCAGCGGTTTTTTTCGCAGTGCCCCGCCCCCTCAGGGACAGAGCCTATTCTTTCATCGCCCGGCGCCGTTACAAATGGTTCGGAAAAAGGGAAGCATGCATGCTCCCCTCCCCTGAGATCAAAAACAGATTTCTGTCTTAACAAAAATGGCTAGCTTACACAGGTAAGCTAGCCATTATGCTATTATAAAGCTTGATAAAGATGTACAAAATACCGATAACAAAAGTAAACCAAAACAGAATCTCAAGCAATATAAAACCGATCAGCGAAACGATCGAGAGTGTCGAATAGATTCTGTACACCATGAAAATCAAATAAACGAGCGTAACAACGGCAAATAACGCCGCAATCCAAAAACCATTCTGCACGAGCGCAAAGGAAAGAATTCCTCCGCCTACATAAATTAAAGAGCCTAATCTGATTTTTTTCAGATTGTCCCCTTCAGGGTCATTTGTGAAAAACAAAAGAGACAGCTCTGTCACTGTGTTTGCAATCAGCTTCAAAGCCGAAAAAAGCATAAAATACACAAGGGCGAACGCTGCAAAAAGCGCCAGTCTGATCCCTTTCTCAGAGAAATAATCCAGCATCCCCTGATACATGCCGAGCGTCTGAAGTATCTTCATGACATAAAGCGAGGTAGAAATGGATAATGACGAACTAAAAAGCAGAATCGCAACGAGCGGAAAATAACCCGTCCAATAAGTATTTTTCATATAAAAAGTCCCTTTCTGTAATCTACCTCACTTATTATGGAGGACTTAAAACACATTGACAAGATAAAAAATTCCATTTTTCCTCACTTTTACGAAATAAGGGCCTGATCTTCACAAACAGGCTTTTTCGGAGTAAAGTAGAACGCGGGAATGATAAACGTAAGGAAGGCTGTTATGAAAAAAACATTAAAATTGCAAACCCGATTAACGATATTCGTCTGTATTGTCGTCCTTATCGCACTTTGTATCACCTTTTTCACGATCAGCGTCCAGACCGCAGACCGCGTGAAAGAAGAAGAACGGACAACCGCGCTGCGCACCGCAAAGCTGGTCGCGGAAACACCGAGTGTCGCGCAGGCATTGCAAACAAGAAAAGGGCTGAAAGAGCTCCGGAATTATACACTGGATGTCCAGCATACGACAGGAACCGAATTTGTCGTGGTGATGGATATGAACAGCATCCGCCTCACCCATCCCGACGCAAATAAAATCGGGAAGAAATTCACCGGCGGAGACGAACAGCCGGCAATGCACGGCCATATCAAAACGAGCACATCAGCGGGCACTCTCGGAAAATCCATGAGAGCCTTCGTACCGATCTATGGAAAAGATAAAAAACAAGTGGGCGTCGTTTCGGTCGGAATTTCGCTTAACAAAATACAGGATGTCGTCAGCCACAGTTTGAGACCGCTTTATTTCATCATCTGCGTAAGTATTTTTGTCGGCGTCATCGGAGCCGTGATTGTCGCCCGCACCGTCAAAAACATTATGTACGGTCTTGAGCCTTATGAAATCGCCACCCTCCTGGAAGAGCGGAGCGCCATGCTCGAATCAACGAAGGAAGGCATCCTGGCGGTTGACGCGCGGGGAAAAATAAAGCTCGCCAATGCGGAAGCGAAACGGCTTTTTATTAAAATGGGTATTCCGACTAATCCGGTCGATCAAGATGTGAACGATATTCTCCCGAAAAGCCGGCTGAAACAGGTGATTGAAACGAAAAAACCGCTTCAGGACAGGGATATCCGCATTAACGGACTTGAGCTGGTCTTTAATGAAGTTCCGATTCATCTGAAAGGACAAACCGTCGGAGCGATCGCCACGTTCAGGGACAAAACGGAGGTCAAACATTTAGCAGAACAGCTGTCCGGTGTTAAAATGTATGCAAACGCATTAAGAGCCCAGTCTCATGAATTCATGAATAAGCTTCATGTCATTTTAGGGCTTGTCCAGTTAAAAGAATACGATGATCTCGGCACTTACATTAAAGACATTGCCATTCAGCAGAAGACGGAAACAAGCGAGATTATAAGTGATGTCAAAAGTCCGGTTCTCGCAGGGTTTCTTCTGGGAAAACAAAGCTACATACGCGAGCAGGGCGCTGATCTGGACATTCAGCTCGGCAGCCTGATTCCGAATGCGGCGGATCCGGCCGTCATCCATGAGCTCATTACGATTATCGGAAACCTGTTAAACAACGCGCTCGACGCAGTGGCGCAGATGCCGAAAAAAAACATTACGTGCTCGATGCGGTTTCAGGATCGCCAGCTTGATATAGAGATTACGGATACGGGAGCCGGAATGTCTGCGGCAGACCAAGCCCGTATTTTTGAACAAGGTTATTCCACAAAAGGGACAAACCGGGGGTTCGGCCTCTATTTCACCCAGCAGGCAACAGAAAATTTAAAAGGCCATATGATTGTGACAAGTGAAAAGAATGAAGGAACGACTTTCAGTCTTCGCATTCCGTATGAACCGAAGGAGGAAAATGATGATTAATGTACTCATAGTTGAAGACGACCCCATGGTGGGTGAATTAAATAAACGCTATCTCAGCCAGATTGAAGGATTTCAGCTGAAAGGGATCGCATCATCCTTTCAAAGCGCGCTGCACGTGCTGAGCGAGCATCATATCGATCTCATCCTTCTTGACATTTACATGCCGGGAAAAAACGGGCTTGAGCTTTTAACGGAAATCCGCAAGCAGAATGAATCGGTTGATGTCATCGTCATTTCGGCCGCAAGCGAGCTGGACGTCATTAAAAAAACGCTTCGGTACGGCGCCGTCGATTATTTAATCAAACCATTTGAATTTGACCGCTTTCAAACCGCTCTTTCCGACTACAGACGCAAGCAGAAAGTTTATCAATCACACAGAAGCATGACACAGAAAGAATTGGATGCCGAGCTTTTTCAAAAGAAAGAAGCGGCGGAAAAGGTTCACCTTCCGAAGGGATTGACAAAGAGCACGCTTAAACTCATCTGGGCGAGCATTGAGTCTTTCGGCGACGGCTCTTTTACCACGGAAGATCTCGCCAAGCATACTGAAATCTCGCAAGTCTCCATCCGGAAATACCTTAAATTTCTGGAAGACATACAAGTGCTGAATGTAGAGATGGCGTACGGCACGATCGGCAGACCCGTCTTTCAATATCATATCAACACCGGCAATGTCAGCAGCATCAAACAATATTTATAATGTCAAAAAGCGCCGTTTCGCTGTGAACGGTGCTTTTTTACTGTCATATCCCGTGACAAAAGGCTTGAGATTCCTTTTTGATATGCTATATAAGGATAATGACCCGGCTGATCCTCCTCTGTTTTAACCAGATGAGGAAGCCGATTCATAAAATTGATATTTTTTAAAAAATAAGCAAATTTCTATTTATTTATGGCGGGTAAAATGATAAATTATGATTGGTTAGCAGATCTTTTCAGATAAGTCATAAGTCCCGAACCCGGAAGAGACAGCCGCTCAAGGCGGGAAAAAGAGAGACGTCTCATCATTATTATCAGAAAGTTTTTTCGATTCTGCATCCGGCACGGGGACTCAAATCTGAATTGAACGGCACAGCCATATTTTACAGGGGGGTTATATCTTTGAAAAAACGCAAAATCGGAATGGCGATGGCGCTCATCGCAGCGGCCGGAACCATATTAAGCGCATGCGGTTCAAGTGACAAAGCAAACGGCTCCGGCAGCAAAAACTTTACCGTCGGCATGGTAACGGATATCGGCGGTGTTGATGACAAATCATTTAACCAGTCCGCCTGGGAGGGCATCCAGGCATTCGGAAAAGACAACGGGCTTACAAAAGGCAAAAGCGGTTTTGACTATCTTCAATCAAAATCAGATGCAGATTATACAACGAACTTAAATAAATTAGCGCGGGAACACTTTGACCTGATTTACGGCGTCGGGTATCTGATGCAGGATTCCATCAGCGAAATCGCCGATCAGCGCAAAGACACACATTTTGCGATCATTGATGCCGTTGTCAAAAAAGACAACGTGGCGAGCCTTACATTTAAAGAGCAGGAAGGCTCATTCCTCGTGGGAGCGGCCGCTGCGCTATCGAGCAAAACGGGAAAAGTCGGATTCGTGGGCGGAATGGAGTCTGAATTGATCAAAAAATTCGAAATCGGCTTCCGCGCGGGTGTACAAGCCGCAAATCCGAAAGCGACCGTCGAAGTGAAATATGCGGGCGGGTTTGACAAAGCCGATGTCGGCAAGGCGACGGCTGAAAGCATGTACAAATCAGGCGTTGACGTCATTTATCACGCGGCCGGCGCAACGGGAACGGGCGTCTTCACAGAAGCGAAAAATCTGAAAAAAGAAGATCCGAAGCGGAACGTATGGGTTATCGGTGTTGATAAAGACCAGTACGCGGAAGGCCAAGTCAAAGGCACAAAAGACAATGTCACTCTCACATCAATGGTCAAAAAAGTGGATACTGCCGTGGAGGACTTAACGAAAAAAGCGAGTGACGGTAAATTCCCGGGCGGCAAAACATTAACATACGGTTTGGCGCAAGATGCAGTCGGCATCTCGGATCATAAGGAGAACCTTTCTGACGATGTCATCAAAGCAACAGACGATTGGAAGAAGAAAATCGCGGACGGACTCGAGATCCCTTCAACTGAAAAAGAATTGAAATCCTTCAAGGCTGAGTAAGAACCAGGGGATAAGGAGACTTCCGTGCTTATCCCCTCTCTTTTTTGAAAAGAGCGGTGAAGGAAAAGCTGCATCTCTTGCAGCTTTTCTTTTGCCAAGCTCTTTCTCATCAAAGTATCTCTGAAAAGGAGCGACAAATCGGTGGATTATATCATTGAAATGCTTAATATACGCAAGGAATTTCCCGGAATCGTCGCCAATGATGACGTCACGCTTCAAGTGAAAAAAGGCGAAATACACGCCCTTCTCGGTGAAAACGGCGCCGGAAAATCGACACTCATGAACGTTTTATTCGGCCTGTATCAGCCGGAAAAAGGCGAGATCCGGGTGCGTGGCGAACGCGTTCACATCAACAGCCCGAACAAAGCCAACGATCTCGGCATCGGGATGGTACACCAGCATTTTATGCTTGTGGATACCTTTACCGTCTCAGAAAATATCATTCTCGGAAAAGAACCGAAAACTTTCGGCCGAATTGACAGACAGCGCGCCGACCGGGACGTGCGCGATATTTCCGACCGTTACGGCCTGCACATTGATCCTGAAGCCAAAGTTGCCGATATCTCCGTCGGTATGCAGCAGCGGGCGGAAATATTAAAGACCCTCTACCGGGGCGCCGACATTCTCATTTTTGACGAGCCGACCGCGGTGCTGACTCCGCACGAAATTCAAGAACTGATTCAGATTATGAAAAATCTTGTCAATGAAGGAAAATCAATTATCCTCATCACCCACAAATTAAAAGAGATTATGGAAGTCTGCGACCGTGTCACCATCATCCGGAAAGGAAAAGGCATTACAACACTTGATGTCGCACATACGGATCAAGATGAACTGGCAAGCCTTATGGTCGGACGCGAAGTGTCATTCAAGACGGATAAACAGCCGGCCGAACCAAAACAGGAAGTGCTTTCGCTTTCTGATGTAACGGTGAAAGACGCGCGCGGCGTTGAGGCGGTCAAACAGCTCTCCCTCTCTGTCAGAGCCGGTGAAATCGTCGGCATTGCGGGCGTTGACGGAAACGGCCAGTCTGAATTAATTGAAGCCATTACAGGTCTCAGAAAAACAAATGCCGGCACGATCATGTTAAACGGCAAACAGCTCCAAAACATGCCGCCCAGGAAAGTCACTGAAGCAGGAATCGGGCATATTCCGCAGGACAGGCATAAACACGGGCTCGTCCTTGATTTTCCGATCGGAGAAAATATCGTACTGCAAAGTTATTACCAAAAGCCTTACTCTTCTTTCGGCATATTAAATAAACACACGATTTATGACAAAGCGCGAAGCCTGATTGAAGAATACGATGTCAGAACACCTGATGAATATACGCCTGCGCGCGCTCTCTCCGGGGGGAATCAGCAAAAGGCCATTATCGGCCGGGAAGTGGACAGAAATCCGGATCTTTTAATTGCGGCCCAGCCGACGCGGGGACTCGATGTCGGCGCGATTGAATTCGTCCATAAAAAGCTCATTGAGCAGCGTGATGCCGGTAAAGCGGTGCTTCTGTTATCTTTTGAACTTGATGAAATAATGAATCTCAGCGATCGCATCGCCGTCATCTTTGAAGGCAGCATCATCGCAAACGTCAATCCGCTTGAAACAAACGAGCAGGAGCTCGGACTTTTAATGGCGGGTAGTAAGCAAATGGAGGCGGGGAAAACACATGATTAATCGACTTTCTCATCTGGCTGTGCCGCTGATTGCGATCATCCTTGGATTAGCTGCGGGTGCGGTCATCATGCTCGCCAGCGGCTACAATGTCGTAAGCGGGTATTCGGCTCTTTGGAGCGGCATTTTCGGTGAAGTGTATTACATCGGGGAATCGATCCGGCAGATTACGCCATATATTTTGTCCGGATTGGCCGTGGCATTCGCATTTCGGACCGGCCTTTTTAATATCGGGGTTGAAGGACAGCTCCTTGTCGGCTGGACCGCCGCGGTGTGGGTCGGCGCTTCCTTTGACGCCCCCGCTTACATCCACCTTCCGCTTTCATTATTGGCGGCTGCGGCTGCGGGCGGCATTTGGGGCCTGATTCCCGGATTTTTAAAAGCCCGTTTTTTTGTCCACGAAGTGATTGTCACGATCATGATGAATTATATCGCTCTTCATTTAACCAATTATCTCATTTCCGATGTCATGACGGACCACCGGGACAAAACAGACAAAATTCATGAAAGCGCGTCGCTCCGCTCCCCGTTTTTAGAGCAGCTGACAGATTACTCCCGCCTTCATTGGGGCATTCTGATCGCTCTGTTTGCGGCAGTCCTCATGTGGTTTATCATTCATAAAACAAAAAGCGGATTTGAATTCCGGGCTGTCGGCTTTAACCAGCACGCCGCACAATACGCCGGAATGAGCGTCAGAAAAAATATGATGTACGCCATGATGATTTCCGGCGCCTTCGCAGGGCTTGCCGGCGCGATGGAAGGACTCGGAACCTTTCAATATGCGGCGGTTAAGGGCGCCTTTACCGGCGTCGGCTTCGACGGCATTGCGGTTGCGCTTCTCGGCGGCAGCACGGCAATCGGCGTTGTTCTGGCGGCATGTCTTCTCGGCGGCCTTAAAGTCGGGGCATTAAATATGCCGATTGAATCCGGGGTGCCTTCTGAAGTCGTTGACATCGTCATCGCCATTATTATTTTGTTTGTGGCATCAAGCTACGCCATCCGTCTCATCCTTGATAAATTGAAGAAAAAGGGGGCGAAGTAAGTGGACTTCCTGCAGATTTTATCCATTATTGTCCCGGCAACACTCGTATATGCGGCTCCGCTTATTTTAACCGCTCTCGGCGGCGTGTTTTCTGAAAGATCGGGGGTTGTCAACATCGGTCTTGAAGGACTGATGATTATCGGCGCCTTTACAAGCGTCATGTTCAACTTATTTTTCGGACGCGAGCTTGGCGCCGCCGCTCCGTGGCTCGCCTTGGCTGCGGCTATGATTGCCGGCGGACTGTTCTCACTGATCCACGCGGCTGCCGCGGTTTCTTTCCGCGCCAATCAGACGGTAACCGGTGTGGCGATCAATATGCTCGCGTTAGGAGCAACACTGTTTATCGTCAAGCTGATCTACGGAAAAGCGCAGACTGATAAAATCCCGGAGCCCTTTTACAAAACGAACATTCCCGTGTTAAGCGATATTCCGGTTTTAGGAAAGATTTTCTTTTCTGACGTATATTATACGTCGATTTTAGCCATCGTACTGGCCTTTGTTTCCTGGTTTATTTTATTCAAAACGCCGTTCGGCCTCCGCATCCGTTCTGTCGGGGAACATCCGATGGCGGCCGATACGATGGGAATCAACGTGTTCGGCATGCGCTATATCGGCGTCATGATCAGCGGGCTGTTCGGCGGGCTCGGCGGCGGTGTGTATGCTTCCACGATCGCGCTTGATTTCACGCACTCCACCATTTCCGGACAAGGCTTTATCGCTCTCGCCGCGCTGGTTTTCGGCAAATGGCATCCGATCGGCGCGCTCGGGGCTGCGCTGTTCTTCGGGTTTGCGCAGAGTTTGAGCATTATCGGCTCGCTTTTGCCCCTGTTCAAAGACATTCCGAATGTATACATGCTGATGGCTCCTTACATTCTGACCATTCTCGCGCTTGCCGGCTTCATCGGCCGCGCGGATGCGCCTAAAGCCAACGGCATCCCTTATATTAAAGGAAAACGCTGATTGCCACACAAAAAGAGTTCCGCACCCTGGTGCCGGAACTCTTTTCATCTATATACGATTCTGATATACTCACGCGGCTGAAACGGCGTTTGCATTGATTCAGCCGCACTCAGCTTGTCTTCTGCGTATTCCGCACCGAGAAAAAAACGCTCCCAATCATCTGCCTCCGTCTGCTGCCGCGTTTTGCAGAAATCATCTGCTATGAATGTTCCTGCAATAATAGAACAAAATATTCCAATACAAGCCGCCGCCTTTCTCTTCATCTGACCAGCTCCTTTTGTAAAGCTTGATCTGAAAAAGAAATGTATATACAAAGATCCGGATATTTGATAAATTTATTTTGGGTTCAAAAGACCACAAAAACACAAAGAGGAATACATTATGCCGTAGCAGGGTAAAAAAAAGTGCGATATAATTTGTACTGGGTCCTATGACCGTGAATTGATTGATTCATTCTTACATAAAGCAGTTGCTTGATGAAAAAACAAGCAAAGGAGGTCTTCTGTTGCAGCTGTTACATTTCGCGATTTTGGCGCCTTTTTTATTTGCATTTATCGTTCCCTTTCTTTATAAACGGGTAAAACAAGTCCATACAGGCTGGTTTGTGCTGACAGTGCCCGTTGTGCTGTTTGTTTACTTTATCAGCAAGCTCCCTGTCACAATGGCTGGAGAAACCGTCCGGTATGCGGCCGAATGGATTCCGTCCCTCGGTATTAACTATACCGTTTATATTGACGGACTCGGGCTGTTATTCGCTTTACTGATTACGGGCATCGGCTCTTTGGTGACGCTTTACAGTATTTTTTACTTATCGAAGGACAAAGAAAAGCTCGGCCCCTTTTATGTGTACCTGCTGATGTTTATGGGCGCGATGCTCGGCGTTGTGCTCGTCGATAACGTCATCGTGCTTTATATGTTCTGGGAGTTGACAAGCCTGTCATCCTTCTTATTAATCGGGTATTGGCATAAGCGGAAGAAATCACGCTACGGGGCGGAAAAATCACTGCTGATTACCGTCGGCGGCGGGCTGTGCATGCTCGGCGGCTTTATCCTGCTGTATCTGATGACGGATTCTTTCAGTATCAGGGAAATGGTTAACCAGGTGCATATTATCGCAGGCCATCCGTTCTTTATTCCGGCGATGGTTCTCCTGTTATTGGGGGCCTTTACGAAATCAGCGCAGTTTCCGTTTTATATCTGGCTGCCTGATGCCATGGAGGCGCCGACTCCTGTCAGCGCCTATCTGCACTCGGCTACAATGGTGAAAGCGGGTATTTATCTGATTGCCAGATTCAGTCCGGTTTTTGCTTTTTCACCCGTCTGGTTTTGGACGGTTGCCTCAGTCGGTCTGATCACGATGGTATGGGCTTCCTTTAATGCGATTAAACAAACCGATTTAAAAGCGATTCTGGCATTTTCCACAGTCAGCCAGCTCGGTATGATTGTATCGATGCTCGGCGCAGGAGCCGCCGCGCTTCATTATCAGCATTCAGAGTATTTTACGGCGGCTGTCACCGCGGCTGTGTTTCACTTAATTAACCATGCTACTTTTAAAGGAAGTTTATTTATGGCGGTCGGCATTATCGACCATGAAACGGGAACGCGGGATATCCGCAGGCTCGGCGGCCTGATGGCGCTCATGCCGGTAACGTTTACCGTTTCACTGATCGGAACGTTTTCCATGGCCGGCCTCCCTCCGTTTAACGGCTTTTTAAGTAAAGAAATGTTCTTTACAAGTATGCTGCGGATTGCTCATGCAGATATTTTCAGCCTGGATACGTGGGGCGTGCTGTTCCCCGTTCTCGCATGGATCGGGAGCGTCTTCACTTTCATCTACAGCATGAAGCTGTTTTTCAGAACGTTCAGCGGCGCGCCTAAATCTGCTCAGCTTGAAAAGACGCCGCATGAAGCTCCGCTCGGCATGCTGATTTCGCCGGTGATTCTTGCCGCTTGCGCCGTCAGTCTGTTTTTTGCCCCGAACGTTTTGTCTTACAGCCTGATTGAACCGGCGATGAACTCCATTTATCCCGCTCTGTTAACCGGCGGAGATACATTCCATGTCCATATTTCCCAGTGGCACGGGGTGACGGCTGAGGTAATGATGACCCTCGGCATCATCATTGTCGGCACGATCGGTTACGTAACGCTGTCTAAATGGGAGCGTCTGTACGGTCTGTTTCCGAAAAAACTGACGCTGAACAAGCTTTACGATGCGGTGACGGGCAGTATGGAAAAAAGATCTTACCAGCTGACGTCATCTTATATGACCGGATTTTTGCGGGATTATCTGCTGTATATTTTTGCGTCGTTTATCATTCTCATCGGAGCGGCGTTCGTCATGAAAGGCGGCTTTTCCATGACAGCGAAAGGCATGGCTGAGATCGGCCTGTATGAAATCGTGCTGTCCCTCGTTATGGTGAGCGCAACGATTGCGACTGTGTTCGCCAAATCGCGGCTGACGGCCATTATCTCACTCGGTGTTGTCGGGTACACACTCGCGCTGTTTTTCGTGATTTTCAGAGCGCCCGATCTGGCGCTCACGCAGCTTGTCATTGAGACGATATCCGTCGCCTTGTTTCTTCTTTGTTTTTACCATCTGCCGAAAATGCGGCGGAAAAAGAAGACAAGAACATTCCGGATGACGAATTTTATCATTTCTCTCGGTGTCGGCGTCATCGTGACAATGCTCGGAATCGCGTCTTCCAGCGAAAAAACAAAAGACAGCATCTCCTCCTTTTTCACCGCTTACAGCCATAAGCTCGGAGGAGGAAACAATATCGTCAACGTCATCCTCGTTGATTTCAGGGGATTTGACACGATGTTTGAAATCACGGTGCTGTCGATCGCCGCACTCGGGATTTACGGCATGATCAGAACAAAAGTAAAAGAGGAGGGAGAAGAGCGTTGAGACAGCAAAAAACAAACGACATCATCCTTCAGACGGCAACGAAACTTGTATCTTTTATCATTCTGCTTTTCTCTTTCTATTTATTTTTATCGGGGCATAACGCTCCCGGCGGAGGATTTGTCGGCGGATTGATTACGTCTTCGGCCATCGTGCTGCTGCTTTTGGCCTTTGATTTAAAAACCGTTAAATCGATTTTGCCCGTCAATTTTATTTATGTGGCGGGCGCGGGTCTGCTTATCGCGATTGCAACGGGTGCAGGTTCATTCTTATTCGGAGCGCCCTTTCTCACCCATACATTCGGCCATTTTCATCTCCCGGTGCTCGGGAATACGGAGCTTGCGACGGCCACTTTGTTTGATTTAGGTGTGTATCTCGTTGTTGTCGGCGTGACGATGACCATTATTCAAACGATTGGAGAGGAAGAATAGTGGAAATCTTAATGTCTGTCATTGCCGGTATTTTGTTTATGGCGGCAACCTACCTGCTGCTTTCTAAAAGTCTGCTGCGCGTGATTATCGGCACCGCGCTTTTGAGCCACGGCGTCCATTTGCTGCTCCTGACCATGGGCGGACTGAAAAAAGGCGCTCCTCCCATACTGGGCGGAAAAAGCACGTCGTTTGTCGATCCGCTGCCGCAGGCACTCATACTGACGGCGATCGTTATTTCGTTCGGCGTCACGTCCTTCCTGCTTGTGATGGCGTTTCGCGCCTATCAGGAACTGAAAACGGACGATATGGATCGAATGAGGGGAAATGATCAACATGAATAACTTTGTGATATTGCCCATTCTGGTGCCGCTGCTTGCCGCAGTGCTGCTGATTTTTATGAACAGGCACGTGATGCTGATGCGGATATTCAGCACTGCCGCTTCCTGTGTCTCCATCGTCATCAGCGCCGCTCTCGTTCAGACGGTTTTCACACACGGGATTCAGACGCTGACACTCGGCGGCTGGAAAGCGCCGTACGGCATTGTGCTCGCCGCGGATCAGCTCGCCGCACTGCTTGTTTTGACAACCGCCATAATCGGGCTGCTCGTCATCCTGTACTCCTTCCGCTCCATCGGAGAAAAAAGGGAGCGCGCTTTCTATTATTCAGGGGTGCAGTTTCTTCTGGCCGGCGTAAGCGGAGCGTTTTTGACGGGTGACCTGTTCAACATGTACGTCTTTTTTGAGCTTCTGCTTATCGCGTCCTACATGCTGATCGTGCTTGGCGGAACGAAAATTCAATTAAGAGAATCATTGAAGTATATCGTGTTTAACATTGTGTCATCCGCGTTTTTTGTCATCGGCGTCGGTTACTTATATGCGGTGACGGGCACGCTGAATATGGCTGATCTAAGCGTAAAAATAAGCGAATCGGGCCAGACCGGGCTGATAACCGTGATCGGCGTCCTTCTTCTCGTCGTTTTCGGTTTAAAGGGCGGGATATTCCCGCTGTATTTCTGGATGCCGGGCTCTTATTACGCCCCGCCGGCTGCAATTTCAGCTTTATTCGGGTCTCTTTTAACGAAAGTCGGCCTGTATGCCATTTTAAGAGTATTCACCCTGATCTTTATTCACGATACGGGCTTTACCCACCAATTGATGATGTGGCTTGCGATGCTGACGGTGCTATTCGGCGTAATCGGATCTATCGCCTTTTCGGATGTCATGAAAATCGTCATCTACAATATTATTACAGCCGTCGGCGTGATTTTGTTCGGCATTGCCATGAACACGCCGGCCTCCATTCAAGGAGCGGTTTATTACTTGATTCACGATATGCTGATTAAAGGAGCGCTGTTTATGCTTGCCGGCTCGCTTATCGCATTGACAGGCACTGCCAGCCTGCATAAAATGGGCGGACTGATCACCCGTTATCCCGTTTTAGGATGGATGTTCTTTATTTCAGCCATATCTTTGGCCGGCATCCCGCCGTTCAGCGGATTTGTGGGCAAGCTGAAGATCGCGGAAGGCGGGTTCGATAAGGGGGAAACATTGTTTTCCGTATTGATTCTTGTATCAAGCCTGCTTGTGCTCTATTCGGTGCTGAAGGTTTTTACGACGGCTTTTTGGGGGGAAGAAAAAGAAATCCCCGGCGCAGGCGGACGGTCCGCAAAAGGACTTCTTTATCCGGCAGCCGCTTTTCTCCTTTTGTCGCTTCTGTTCGGGCTCGGAACCGAATGGGTTTCGCCGTATGTCAATCAGACGGCTGAGAATCTGCTGAATCCGGAAAAATACATTGAAGCTGTTTTGAAGGAGTAGATGGCATGGCTTTTCAACTTTTATTAAATGTTCTTCTCGCTGTTTGCTGGATGTTTCTCACAAACAGCCTCAGCACGGCGGGTTTTATAACCGGATTTATCGCGGGCTTGGCGGCGCTGTTTTTTTTCCGGCGCTTCTTCTCGCGGCCGTTTTACATTTGGAAAATATGGTCAGTCATCAGACTGGCGATGATCTTTATAAAGGAATTATATTTGGCCAATGTCAGCGTGCTGAAAACCGTTATATCGCCGAAACTGAACATCCGCCCGGGCATTTTCGCGTTTAAGACGGAATTGACGGAGGATTGGGAGATCACGCTGCTCTCGCTGTTAATCACTTTAACACCGGGTACGCTCGTAATGGATATCTCCGATGACCGGTCGATTCTCTATATACACGCCATGGACATTGAAGATGCGGAGAAAGCGATCCATGACATCCGCGTCTCTTTTGAGAAAGCCATTCAGGAGGTGAGCCGCTGATGTTTACGTTTATTCTGCAATTATCACTCGGCATTATGGCGGTTTCGACTCTTCTGTACGTCATTCGCGTCATAAAAGGGCCAACGATACCGGACCGGGTCGTCGCGCTTGATGGGATCGGCATTAATCTGATTGCCATGACCGCACTTGTATCCATTCTCTTAAACACATCGGCCTTTTTGGACATCATTCTGCTGCTTGGCATTTTATCGTTTATCGGCACGATTGCCTTTGCTAAGTTTTTGGAGAAAGGAGAGATTATCGAAAATGATCGAAATCGTTAAATGGGCCGTCGCCGTTTGTATTCTGATGGGATCGCTGATCTGCCTGGTCGCGTCTTTCGGCACACTCAGGCTTCCTGATGTGTATACGCGCGCCCACGCCTCTTCAAAAGGCTCGACACTCGGCGTTAATTTGGTATTGCTCGGGGTGTTAGGCTACTTGTGGATGCTGACCGGAGAAATTTCTGTAAAAATACTGCTCGGCATCATTTTTATCCTGCTGACGGCGCCGGTCGGAGCGCACCTCATATGCAGGGCCGCGTACAATTCGGGAGCGGCGCTTGATAAAAGAAGCGTTCAGGATGATTACAAAGGGATCAGAAACTTTGTGATCAAACGAAAAGAAGATTCATATTTGTAAAAACAAACAGCCGGACGATTCAGGGTTCCGGCTGTTTGTTTATTTTGTTATAACAGCCAGCGTGCAGCGGGAAACACAGATCAGCCTTTCTCGTTCATCGAAAATGTTAATCCCGTACACAATGGTTGCCCTGCCTGTGTGAACGGGTTCCGCTATCGCCGTGACCGTTCCGCCCTCTTTCACGGACTTTAAATGATTGGCATTAATCTCAAGCCCGACACACGCCTGTTTCGACCGGTCGATAAAATGCTGGGCCCCCACACTTGCAACAGTCTCCGCCAGCGCTGCTGACGCGCCCCCATGCAGATATCCGAAAGGCTGCACCGTCCTCTTATCCACCGGCATCACCGCCACGCATCTCTCCGGCGTGTTTTCAGTGATTTCAATACCGAGTGCGCCGAGCAATGTATTGTTCAGATTCATAGGTCATTCTCCCTTCAAGATTTATAGTACGTTATCTGACTTGGCGATCAGCACCGCTTCAGTTCGGGAGCCGACATTCAGCTTATTAAAAATGGATGTCAGGCTGTATTCAATCGACCGCTTGCTTAAGTGAAGCGCATCTGCGATTTCCTGATTGGTCAAACCTTTTTCGACCTCTTGGAGAATATGGCGCTCTCTCGGGGTTAAGCGATCCTGCTCACTTTGAGGGGAAGAAGACGTTTTTGTTTTTTGCTGGGTCATCAGCTGTTTGAAATAGGAGAAATCAACTAAAATCTGTCCGTTCAGCACATGATATATGTATTGCATGATTTTCTCTTTAGATTCGGTTTTGCTGATGGCGCCATGCAGGCCCGCGCGGATGGATTCTTCAAAATAATCTTCAACCTCATAGCCTGTGTAGACAATGATTTTGCAGAGAGGATTCTCTTTTAAGATTTTCTTGGAAAGCTCTATGCCGCTGATGTCATCACCCAGATTTAAATCCATTAATATGAGATCGTAAGCTGAAAAATCATGCCGGAGAACGAATTGTTCACTGGCATCAGGACTAAGGCAATCGACAGAAAGATTCGTGTCCGTTTCCAGAATCGTCTTGGTGCCCTCCATGACAGCCGGATGATCATCAATCACTAGTATCTTTTTCATGGTTTCCTCCCTTTTACTCACTCATTTCCATTTTATTAAAAAGACTTGGCTTCTGCCAAGTCGATTTGGTGATAAATTGGTTACAATTCCATTTCAATATCCGCTTTAAAACCGTTTCCTTCACTTGTGTCGATTTTCATCCGTCCGTCAAGTGCACGGACGCGTTCCTTAATACCCGAAAGACCCATGCTCATCGACTGTCCGCCGCCTTCTTCCTGATTGCAGCCGACACCGTCGTCTTCATAATGGAGAATCACTTTATTTTGAATGCTGATCAGCATAATCAGCACCTCATTCGCCTGTGAATGCTTCATGGCGTTCGAAAGAAATTCCTGAATAATGCGGTACAAATTCAGCTGGGTATCCAAATCCAGCGCCGCCGTAAACCGGCCCGTATTCAGACGGATATGAAACGGCGCACGCTCCTGCTGCTGCGCGGCAAGCTTGGATACCGCCTTGACCAGACCCAAATCATACAGCAGCTGAGGCCGAAGCTCATGGCACGTCTCCCGGGTCATCAAAATGACATCCGACATCTGCTCATTCATCTGATGAAGCTTGTCCTGCACCTCTATGTGGCAAGGCTCTTCTTTCTTAAAATCGGCCAGAAACAGCTCACACTGGCGCTTCAAAGAAATCAAATCCTGCAGCACCGAATCATGCAGATCACGGGCCAAATCCGAACGCTGCTTTTCCTCGATCGTAAACATCAGCTTTTTGAGCCAGACCGGGTTTGAGCCTTGTTGTTTTAGGTTTTGAAGGTGATCCATAAGTTCCTCAATTTGCAAAACGTTTTCCATCGATACACTGGTATAAAATGATAACGTCTTCAGCCATGAAGTCTCATCCATTGTAAGTTTCGGTGTATTTATGCTTGATAAACAAAGCAAAACATAAGAACTTGTTCCTCTCTCGCCAATTTTCATGAGGAACCCTTGATTAATCTCAATGATTTTGCCGATTTCCGAATTGACCTTTTCAAATTTGTCTTTATGGGGATACCAATTTGGTTCTGTACTTTGTTTGTCAAAATACACAATTTCTCCGCCAGAACTAATTTCAAAAATATAAGCTTTGCTTACTGGCAAAACATCTAAAATCGTCGCTTTAAGATGTGTGAAAACTTGGTTCAAGACTGACACACTTTTAATCAATTGTGTGTATTTAAAAATACTGTCTTGATAATTATACTTTTCTGAGAAACGCTTTAAGCGAAACTTATAGTCCAGCACTTCTTTAAAATAAAAAACAGAAAGCATAATCAAAAAAACAAACAAGGTGATTTGAAAAGTATTAAAATCTCTATTTTTGTTCATAAACACAACAAAAACCCAGACAATTCCAATTGTAGGAATAACCGCTAATAAACAATAATAACGCAGGCGCCCCAGCAAAAAATCAATATTATATATCTTATTAACAACAAACTGATATACCAGTGCTAACGGTATAAGCAAAAGAAAAGGTGCAGTGATTACCGCACTATATACATATTGTCCAAAGATCACAAGAGGAACAATATATAATAAAGTAAAAGGTAAGAATGCAATGGTATTAGATACTAATAATACTTTTAACAAATAAGCAAAATCTTTTTTTCTATGCTTTATTTGATAAAGTATAAGACATACATAAACCACCATCATTTCAAATAAAAAAGTTAAGAGATTCAGGCTTGTAATTACATCATACTTTATATGTTTCTCAAAAAGTTCACATATGATATTCACTAAAGGTAGATTATATAAAATTAAAATATAAATCCCTCGTGAAAATTTCACGTTTAATTCTTTAAAATATTGGTACAGGAAATTAAGATACAGAACAGGCACTGCTAAAAATGTATAAAGATTAATGTAACGATTTATAGGGTAACCCCTTGTCACTCCTCCGGCACTTAAATAAGCAATAGATATACATAGCAAAAAACAAATCAGAATATATGCCGATATGCTGTCTTTCTTTAAGTTAACTCTAAAGATGTAAAAAATACATATTAAGCTTAGTAAATAAAAAATACTTGGTACAATATATGAAAAGAAACTGTACGGGCTATCTAAATAGATAAATTCAAAGTTATCTAATTTAATTAACTTATCATTACGCACAACTTTTAATTGTCTAACTTTAGCTAGGTAAGAGCCATAAATATTTTCTTTATTTGGTTTATGTCCATTTATTTCAACAATTTTGTCTCCAATTTCCAACCCCATTAATCTTCCATAGGAAGACCTTGTCATATCAACGACTTTCAGTTCTTGATTAGAAACTTGAACGACATTGGTACCTATAATTATTCCATTTTGAGTATAATATATTACAAAAGTAAAATAGAAAATACTAAACAATAATAAGGCAACCGAAAAAAACTTTAAAAACTTCTTCAAAATACCATGGTTCACTTGTTTTTTAAGTACGCCAAGCAGGATCATCATTCCCTATTTTAAATTTATTGTTAAAGATTTTAATAATATCAGGAATAAGCGAGTCAGGAATACTTATTAAGCTCACTTCTCCCCTTCCTAGCTTTTCCACAACCTCTGGATTCCTCATTAAAAAATTTACGATGTCTTGGTTCATAATGGTGCGCCCTCATTCAATGATTTATAATTGAAAAATTCAAGTTTAATATTGAGTTTGTTTAATTCAGTCATTATTTTATCCTCGTATACTTTGATCATAACCGAAACATATTGAGTCACTCCGGCCTCCCAAAGTTTTTGTTTAAATGAGTTTATATCAGATAGCAATAATTGATACTCCCTGTTTGAATTCATTATATTGAGGATTGATACTGACATCGGGTTAAATTTTCGTTTTAAGTATAATAAAACTAAATTATTTCTTTTTTTATTAATATCACTGCGTTCACTATTAAACAACCCTTGATAATCATTCTCTATTTGTTTCACAATCCCCATAAAATAGGAATAATTCTCAACAGTTTTGTTGTACTCTCCGCACGCAAGCATAGTCCCTAAAACACATGGCATCGCAATAAGTGAACCTGATTTATGTTTTATCATTGCGAGACATTCTTCTTCCGTTTCAGCCGAATTCTTTAGGTCATCATGCTGCCCTTGCATAGCCTCTAATGCATAATTTAAAGCTAAGCGAGAAAAGTCAGAAACTGTACAAAGAGAATTAATGAACTGTATACTAACTGTATAGAGAGTAGTTGAGGCATTTAACGATACTGAGCGATCTATTTTCATCCAAAGAGCACTTCCATTGTCCTCATCTTCATGATCATCTAAAATATCAAATGATAAGATTAACAATTCAATTCCTGCAGCCAGCATCTCTATTTCTTTGAGATTTGCTCCTTGAAATGCTATGTAATGCTGATATGCCAGGTTTCCAAAAAGGAAGGATTCTTTGTTTTCAATGAAAGAGCATAGCAGACTGATCAAATCTGAATTGTAAAGATTATCATTTACAATTTCCTTCATCTTCTCTTTAATCGTTTCGGCATCTAAACACATTTGCTCAATAATTGTCTTCACCCTCCCATTCTATTTTACTAAATGCAGGTGATGAAAGACAGCAGGTTTTTCGTTTTTTAACAATCGTATAATACTTTATCCATGAAATGGATAAAAAATGCACAAAAAAAAGACTTGTTTCCAAGTCTTTTTAAGAAATTTTCATTGCATATGAGAATTTATCGAGCTGATCAATGCTTTTGTTAATGTTTCGTAATGAGTCGGTTGTTTCTCTGATATCATTTTCAAGTCGGAATAATAATTGCTTTACTTCTTCTAATTTGTTTTCCACCGTTTCCACACTCCTTTTTTTGAAAGATCAATGAATTGTGTATGGTGAACGAGTCCTAGGTATTTGATCTGTTACTAATAGTGTAAACGTTTTTGCGGGATTTTTCACCGAAAAGTATGTGTAAAAGTATCTGCGTGACACCGCAAACCATGGTAATCCCATAGTCCCGAACAGGGCATTTAGCGAACAGGACTATATAACTACCATAAAGGCAGACGTTTAGGATAAAGCAGACCAGTCTGGCGGTTCTGCTGTTTTTTCAACGGTTTTCCGACAAACCGGCAGGGACTATAGTCCCTGCCGTCGCAATTTCAAAACAGAATGGGCGAACAGCGTCGCATAACCACCGACAAACACCGAAAAGACCGCAACCCCCGCATTGTGGTCTTTTTGCATGTCATAACTCGTTATCACGCCGCCTATACTCATGTATAACGAATGTTTTCTCAGGAAGGAGGCCGCCGTATGCATTATGTGTATCCATGCTGCCCTGTTTTCGCCGCGCCATACCGGCATCCAGCGCCCAGTGCCCCGGTTCACGCAGATATTTTGACAGCGTCCGCAAAAGAAGCTGCGGGCATGCTGGAGGATGCGCGCCTGCTCCTTGCGCGGCTGTCGGCGTCAAAAGAGCTTGCGCGCAGCATCCTCACCGCAGCGCAATCATCTGACACCGCAGCGGTCAAGCGGCTCATTAAGCAGACCGGCATCAAAAATGACTTTGACGTGACGTATAATCCCGACGGCATCCGTGTCAGTCTGATCAGAGAGCAAAGCAGGTTTATCATCGCCCTCAGGTGGTCGGCTTAAAGCGGCTCAATCGATCAGCTGCCGGCACCATTCGATCGCCTGTAAGTAACATTCATACGCTTCTTCTTTGTTCAGTTCTTTTCCCCACTCGTCGCAGTCCCAGTTGTTGCATTCAATGGCTTTGACGAGCGCGAGCATCTTATAATAATCGTTTTCATAACCGAGCAGCGCCTGTCCGACTTCATCGATTAAAGGCAGTTCTTTGATGATATCCTCCAGCTCCCTGTGGAGAAGCGTATCGATGAGCGAAAACATGCCGATCAGCATGTAAGAAGAGGGCTGGGGCCTTCCGGTTCTTTTCGCCAGCAGTTCGCACAGTTTGGCCCTGATTAAGGAAATCTTAATGATTTCTTTTTGGCTTGAGTGGCTTTTCGCCGTTAAATCTCTGAATGAAAGAATGTAAATCAAGCGCTTAATCTCATTCAGCCCGAGCATCATGATAGCCTGCTGGATGCTGTCTATCTTTTTTTTCAGCCTTGTTTGCGATCCGTTTAAAAAACGCAGAATCTGATACGATAAGCTGACGTCCCGCTCTATGTATTCCGTCACGCGCTGTATATTGGGCTGGTCATTGTTTAATTCGCTTAAAAGCTGGTAGTAAGAATGAAAATGAAACGTCAGATCATTTCCGCTGATGACACGCGGTTCACTGAAAAAATATCCTTGAAACAGGTGAAAGCCGTCTATGGCCGCCTGTTTATAATCTTTTCTCGTCTCCACTTTCTCCGCTAAATAAATCAGACTTTTACAGCTGTACGTCTGAATGATTTTTTTGCGCTCCAGACGCGAGGATTGCAAAAAGTCGATTTTTAAAATATCAATATATTTCATCAGCTGTTCCACTAACTCTTCATTTTCCGGATTGATGGCGTAAAAATCATCAAGTGCTAATGTATATCCTAATTTCTTCAGCTGTCTGCATCTTGAGATGAGTGCCGGAGTGATCGGTATGTCCTCAAGAATTTCGATAATAAGCTGGTCAGGATCAAAGGAGGTAGGGAGATCTGAAAACATCAGGCTTTCTGTAAAATTCACAAAGCAGCGTTTCCCCTCAGTCAGCTTTTCGATTCCGATGTTGATAAAGCTGTTAATAATGAGATCCGTCGTAGCTTTATCTCCGTCCGCGGCCGAATAACGGTTCTCTTCGCTCTCCCGGTAAAGAAGTTCATAAGCAACAACCTGTTCGTTTCTGTTGAAGATAGGCTGTCTCGCAACAAACACCTTCATTCATTTACCCCCTTAGATGCGGCCTTCGAACATAAGTATATCAAATAACTTGACGAAATTTGTCTAAATGTGAAAAATATTATCACAACAAAAAAGCCTTTCCAGAGATAGGAAAGGCCGCTTTGTTTTCTATTCAAGTTCCCGTTTCAGCTTGCTTTTGATTTCATGAATCCGCTGCATCTTGTTGCTCCAGCAGTCTTCGCTTAAATCGACCGGATATTCTTCCGGCTTGCTGATCCGTTTGTATTCCTCCCACAGAAGTTTGAGGTTATCCTGCACGTATTGCTGGATGTCGGTAATTTCGGGATTATCATAGCATAAAACGCCGTTTTCAAAGATCGGCTCATGCAAGTCTTTCGCATAGAAATCAGTGACGAATTTGCTGACGAACGTGTGGACGGGATGGAACATTTTTAAGCGTTTCTGATCATTTACCCGCTCGTCATAAAGCGCGATATAATCACCTTCCGAGTGGTGATTCAGCTTGTTGATAATCCGGTATACTCTCTTTCTTCCCGGCGTTGTCACTTTTTCAGGGTTTGACGAAATTTTAATGGTGTCGGTCAGTTTGCCGTCCTCTTCAATGGCGACAAGTTTGTAAACCGCGCCGAGGGCCGGCTGATCGTATGCGGTAATCAGCTTCGTGCCGATGCCCCACGTATCGATTTTCGCTCCTTGGGATTTCAGATTTAATATCGTGTGCTCATCAAGATCGCTTGAAGCAATGACCTTTGCGTCTGTGAAACCCGCTTCATCAAGCATTTCACGCGCTTTTTTTGACAGGTACGCCAAGTCCCCGCTGTCCAGGCGGATGCCGATGAAGTTGATCCGGTCGCCGAATTCCTTTGCGACTTTAATCGCATTCGGCATGCCCGAACGGATCGTATCGTACGTATCTACGAGAAATACGCAGTCTTTGTGGGTCTCCGCATATTTCTTAAATGCCGTATATTCATCGCGGTACGCTTGTACGAGCGCATGAGCGTGCGTGCCGGATACCGGTATATTAAAACGCTTTCCTGCTCTTACATTACTCGTCGCGCTGAAGCCGCCGATCAAAGCCGCTCTCGCTCCCCACATGGCCGCATCCATTTCATGGGCGCGCCGCGTTCCGAATTCGAGGGCGTCTTCGTCACCGACAACGCCTTTAATGCGGGCCGCTTTCGTGGCGATTAATGTTTGGTAATTCACAATGTTAAGCAGAGCCGTCTCAATCAGCTGCGCTTCAATCAGGGGCGCTTCGACCCGCATAATCGGTTCGTTGTTAAAAACGAGCTCGCCTTCTTTCATGCTGTAAAGAGATCCGGTAAAAGAAAGATCCCGTAAATAATCAATGAAATCATCAGCATAGTGCAATTCCGTTTTTAAATAATTCAGATCGCTGTCGGTAAATTTGAAGTTCTCCAAGTATTCGATTGCTTTTTCTAAGCCCGCAAATACCGCATAGCCGTTTTCAAAGGGAAGCTTTCTGAAAAAAAGCTCAAAAATCGCTTTTTTCTCATGAATGCCGTCTCTCCAGTACGTTTCGGCCATATTAATTTGATAAAGATCTGTATGTAAAGACAAACTGTCGTCTTTAAAACCATGCTCCACCAAAATTGTTTTCCCCTTCCTTACTCTGCCACTTGCGCTCCGATGCTGTTCTTAAAATGGGACAGGGCCCATTCATGCCCTTCCGGATTAAAGCTGGCCACAGCGTTTTGATGAATGACGATCTGAAAGCCCTTGTTGTAGGCGTCAACCGCCGTGTGAAGAACGCAGATGTCGGTGCACAGGCCCGCAAGATGCAGCTCAGTGATCTGCCGTTCCCGCAGTTTCAGCTCTAAATCCGTTCCCGCAAAAGCAGAATATCTCGTTTTTTCCATATAATTTACGTTTTTTGCGTGTTTATGTTTCTCATAAAGAGGCGATAGCCTTCCGTACAGCTCTTTGCCCTCCGTGCCGTTAATATTATGCGGAGGAAACAGGTGTGTCTCGGGATGAAAGTCATCGTCTGCATCATGCGAATCTACCGCAAAGACAACGTAATCACCGTTTTCTATAAATGCTTGCGTCAAACTGACAATCGTATCTTCAATCTGTCTCGCGGGTTCTCCGCAAGTTAATGCCCCGTTCTCAGCTGCAAAATCATTCGTATAATCAATGCATATAAATGCTTTTTTCATAGCCGGCCTCCCCGCCATTCATATGAAAACCATTATATCCTATCTCCACTTGTAAGTGAATTGGCATTGTAAAATGACAAACGGTGTTTTGCCCTTTTAAGATTTCAGGAGTGAGCGCTGAAAAATGTCATCCTGCACGTAAATGCCGTCAAGGTTCACGGCATAATCGGCGGCAAAAACCAGGCCGAGCGGCGTTTCGAATTGAAGGTCCGAGATGACGGAGCTTCGGACACCGGCAAGTGCGGCAAGCTTCATATATGGTGAATAAGCATGATACGGGAGCCTTCCGTTTATATAGAGCACCGCGTCTTTTCGGCTTTTCAGCGCCTGTTTCACTTCTTCATACGGCTGCTTTTGCAGCACCTGTCCCTTCGTCAGGGCAATGATGACTCTTTCACGCAGCGAGCCTAAAAATAAATGGCGTTCATCCGGTTTCGTCTGCAGAGGGCCGTACATCCCCTGCTGTAAATAAAGGTCAACCGTTTTGTCGCTCATCGGCCTGTCCCTCCCAGCTTGTTTTACAATTATCGCCCCGGACGGGACGCGGTAAACCGTTTTCGTTACATTTCAGCCACCCAATGGGAGATCTTGCCGGCGAGCTCTCCGGCGGGTTCTTCTTCAATCAGCTTGCTGAATGATTGTAAAAGCCGCTGCGCCAGCGCCTTTTTCTCTTCCTCATAGGAAATGATCGTGCTCCACTCAAGTTCCGGAACGGCTACAAGGGTATGCTGTTCTTTTTTATTTTCATGCAGATATACATCACCGATCATTCCGGACTGCACGGTAATATTCGCTTTTCTGATTTTCATAAAACATTCCCCTTTTATAAAGACTGATTCTATTATACTACAAAAAAGCGACAGCCTCCTAAAAGGAGGCTGTCACGCGTTAAACCAATCAGGTTCGTCAAACACATCGATGTCTTCAAAGCGCGTTTTGCTGAATTTATTAGTAATTTTGACAAAATCTCCGGAATGAAACGCCCCTGCCCCCGCGCCTGAGTGGTCAACGGCTTTGGGAGAAATGGCAAACACGTCACCGAAGCTCGCCGCAGCGTCTCCGGCTAAACTCATAATATAAATCGGTCCCACAATTGCAGGCATACCCACACCTCCGCTTTTCTTTACAGCATTTTATGCGCTGCACCGGGAGTTGTGCCCGTTTTTATTTCGGCTTGCGGCTGTCTTCGAGCTTTGACCGCTGACGAAGTTTGATAAGCCGGACGATATTTAAGACGAAAGCTTTTAAAACTGCGTAAACCGGCACGGCCAGAATCATTGCGAGAATGCCGCCGAAACTGCCCGCTCCGATAAGCAGAAGAATAATGGTGAGCGGGTGGGTATTCAGCCGTTTCCCAATCACAAGCGGAGAAAGCAGGTTCCCGTCAAGCTGCTGGACGACAACGACAACAATAACGGCAAAGAGCGCCTTAGCCGGCGAATCCATAAACGCGATAATCACCGCGGGCGCCGCCCCGAGAAACGGCCCCAGGTACGGAATGATATTGGTGACGGCGATCACCATCCCGAGAATTAACGCATACTGCAGGCCGATGATCCAATATCCGATAAAGCATGCCGTTCCGACAAAGAGACAAATCAGCAGCTGGCCTTGGAAATAGGCGGCCAATGTGACATATAAGTCGTTAAATATTTTCCGACCTTCCGCCCGGTAGGAAGAAGGCAGGATTTTGACCGCCAAGAGCGGAAACCGCCGGCCGTCCTTCAGCATATAAAACAAAATGAACGGAACGGTGATCACGACAAGCGTGATATTCGTAACGACGCCGAACACGGCCGACAGGCTTGCCGTAATATTTTGCGGAAGGCTTTGTAAAAATCCCGTCAGAGACTGCTGGATTTTTTCTATCGACACATAATCCTGCGTCATCATCCACGTAAACCATTTGGAATGGGATAATTGCGCAGTCAAGACTTGAATCTGATGAATGTAATCAGGGAAATTGTTAATCAGCCCCGTGACCTGGGAAGCCACAATCGGCCCGATGGCAGTGAACATAAAGGCAATCAGGCCTATGAAAACGAGATAAATGAGCAGGATCGCCAATGTCCGGGGGATTTTTTTCTCAAGCAGGCGCACGATCGGATTAAAAATGAAAAACAAAATGCCTGAGATCAAAATCGGAAAAAACAGAGTGGTGATAAAACCGAAAAACGGCTGAAAAATAAACGAGACTTTCGTTGATACGTAAATAATGAGCAAAACGAGCAAAATTTGCAGCGTCCAAAAATGGACCTTTGATTTCAACAAGCGGTTTCCTCCTATTGTCATGTGAACTTGTACTGTGATTGTACCAAAAAAAGCCGCCGTGCATCTATGTATCTCAAAAAAGAAGACGCACCGGGGTTCTATAGTGCCGCCTCCGGTTTGCGCCTTTTCGGGCTGTTACACGCGTTCGGTATAATCAGGCATGACGGAAACCACATGGCGGTTTCTGATATAAAATACACGGTCATGCGTCTCTTCAATGGCGATGTGATCCGGAGTGGCATCAATCAGCCGTCCTCTGACAATGCGTCTGACGGTTTGAATGATAAACCTTGAGCCGATAAGCTTATGGATGGTCTGATAAACGTAAGGATCCACTAACGAGACGATTTGCGGGCTTCCTTGATGGGCCATTTTCGCTGATCCCCTTTACTATGTTTTCCTTCAGCATATGCAGCGGACAAAGGCTTTGACACAGTACGTCTATCGGAGCGGAAAAGGTGTTAGTGAGCATGCGGAGTTATGTAAGCGGAAAAGGCCGCATGAGTGGCCTAGACTGAGCTTCTTATGGGATATTGGGCTCGGTCAATTAACTGATCAAGCTTTTGGATTTGTTTGAGCGCGGCCGTGTGATCCATTTGGCGGTAATGGTGATGTCCGCCGGGTTCTTCATCGAGTTCATCCGCTTGTTTCACGATTTGCTGGAGCGTATTCTTGTCCAGTTCGCCTTCAGGCAGATAGGAATCGGTGTGAAGCAGAATCGCCAGCGCAATGTCCTTCGCCGCTTTCGGTTCTTCACCGAGCCGGATGAGCAGCTTATGCGCCCGTTCCGCGCCTTTAATGGCATGGATATCGTTTCTTCTGTACTTTTCATAATCCCATTTGCCGTCTGTGTACCATTCATAATGGCCGACGTCATGCAGTAATGCCGCTTTCGCCGCCAGATCCGGGCTGACACCTGCTTTTACGGCAAGACGGTATGCATGAAACGCGCAGGCGATCGCATGGGCGACACCGGAACGCTGTAAATACTTTTGTGCGATTGGATGGGTGAAGACATCCATTAACGTTACATTTCTCATGGAAACCCCTCCTTCATATATTTTTAGAATCCTAACATAAATCGAGAAGAAACTCAATTCATCTGATACATTTCTTATACCCCTTATATGTTGTTTCATTCATCATATGCCGCCGGACCCCTAAGTGATTGTACAAACAAAAAAAGAGCAGCGTGAAAGCTGCTCTACAAAAATTCTTTGATATCGTATATCCGTCCGTTTTCCGGCTCGCCCGCGATCAGTGAGTGAATGACGCCGGCGATGTATTCAGGACTTCTGAGGTTTTTCGTTTCTTTCAGATTGCGGAACCGTTCGATGTCATGGAAATCTTCTTTTGACGAAGAACGGATGACAGCCTGCATGTCTGTATCCATCACTCCCGGCGAGAATGAGATCATGCGGACCGGCAGCTCTTCATCTTCCTGTTCAAACCCGAATGTTCTCGTAAACATATCAAGCCCCGCTTTTGAGCTGCAATATGCGCTCCAGCCTTTATAAGGATTTTTCGCCGCGCCCGATGTGATGTTGACAATTGTTTTGCTGCCGCTGAACGCTTCGAAACGCTTTGTGAACATTTGGCTGAGCAAAACGGGCGCCGTCAGATTAAGGGTGTAATGGCGGTTCAATTCTTCGGCGGAAGCCTCTTTCGCCCGCTTGATCGGTTCCACCATTCCGGCATTGTTGATCAGTGTGACGGCGGAGTACCCCTTCTCCTCTGCTTGATCAAGAATCGCCTTCATCTGCCGCCCGGTATCTGCGAGATCGGTTAGATCAACACTGTATTCTGTCAGTCCCTCGCGCTTTTCCCCGCTTATCGTTCTTGAAAGCGCGGCGACTTCGGCTCCTTCTTGAAGCGCCTGTTCCGTAAGCGCCCGGCCCAAGCCTTTTGACGCGCCTGTTATAAGAAAAAACTGCATGAAACTCCTCCTTTTTTTCTTATTTTACGGGCTGTCTTCCCGCAAACACAAGCGATCCGTTTACCGCCTTGCCTTTTCCTGCGCCGTGACTTTCGGGATCAGATAGATCATCGCCGCAATCCCGAGGAGGATCAAGACGGCATAAATAACAGGAAGCAGATAAGAAGTCTTTTTCTCTTCCGTTTCCATATCTGCTATAGAGTGTTACCGGTAAATCATTATCTTTCAGTCTGAAAAGCAAGATGGTAAGATCAAGATATGAAGCTATGAAAAAGTAGGGATACAGATGACCAATCCAAAGGATCCATTTAAGTACAGTTTCGACAGACTTGAAGATGTTGCCGACCATATCAGTGAAGTTCTTCAATGCCCCATTACAATAGAAGACGTTAATCATAAACTGCTTGCATACAGCACGCACAGCGATTGTACAGATCCGGCCCGGACGTCGACGATTATCGGGCGGAGGGTGCCGGAAAAAGTCATCAACAAACTGTGGAAAGACGGAACCATTCCGGCCCTTTTAAAAACGGACCAGCCGATCAAAGTGAAAGAAATTGACGAGGTGGGCCTAAGCAACCGCGTGGCGATTTCCATCTGGAAAAACAGCCAGGTTCTCGGATTTATTTGGGCGCTTGAGATCAAAAAAAAGCTCAATGACGAAGATCTGAAGACACTTCAGCTGGCCGCCAAAGCGGTGCGGAACAAGCTTTTGCACCTGCAGATCCGCAAAACGAAAATCGAAGAGCGGGGCCAGGAGTTTTTTTGGAAAATGCTGACCGGCCATATTTATCAGGAAGCCGAGATGGCCGAAGGGTTTCATAAGCTCGGAATGGCGCTGCCGTCCGTGTTCAGCGTCATGATCATCCGTTTACATGATGAGCTGACTGAAAAGACGGAACAACAGCTGCAATATTTGCAGGAAACGACACAGCAGATTCATGTCATGCTGGCGACTGTTGATTCAAATGAATTAATCTTATTAGCCGCGCCGAAAACCGATCAGCCTTTTAAAGATTTAAAGCACTTCGCTCTTCATATTCAAAAACAGCTGAAGGAACGATATAAAATTGAGGATGCGTCGATTGCTTTCGGCGGTATTTACGAATCGATTTCTTACGTTTACCGATCCTATCAGGAAGCGCTTTCCGTATTAAAAGCGAAAGAGCGGTTTGTGAGAGAAACCAAACACCTTTTCAGCTTTTCTGAACTCGGCATTTATCAGTACCTTGATGTGTTGGATGAAAAACGCAAGCACAGCGGCTATATGAACTATTCCCTGTCAAAGCTTGAGCAGTATGACAGGGAGCACCAAGCCGATATGGTAAAAACCCTCGAACATTTTATTGATGCCGACAGCAACGTCAACACCGCCGCTAAAGCGCTTAACATCCATGTCAATACATTGAATTACAGGCTGAAAAGAATCAGCCAGATCGCAGAAATCGACTTAAAAAATGTGAATGAGAAGTTTACGATTTACCTGGATATCAAACTTCGCAGCATGGGTTCGTGAAATTTCACAAATCCGTGTTTTTTTATTTTCTGTTTCAAACAAAGAATTTTCGCAAAAATCGCGCTACACTTGAAGCATCACACAAACATTGGGGGAAACAGACATGATTATCGGGGTTCCAAAAGAAATCAAAAACAATGAAAATCGAGTGGCATTAACACCTGGAGGCGTTTCACAGCTTATCGGAAACGGCCATCGGGTTCTTGTGGAATCCGGAGCGGGACTCGGAAGCGGCTTTACAAATGAAGATTATGTATCAGCAGGGGCGGAAATTCTGGAGGACAGAAAGCAAGTATGGGATGCGGAAATGGTCATGAAGGTAAAAGAACCGCTGGCTGAAGAGTATGCGTATTTCCGTCAAGGTCTGGTCTTGTTCACTTATCTTCATTTGGCCGCAGAGCCGGAATTAGCTAAAGCGCTTACAGAAAAAGGCGTGACAGCTATCGCGTACGAAACGGTAACGGACGGACGTTCCCTTCCGCTGCTTACGCCGATGTCCGAAGTGGCCGGCAGAATGGCCGCGCAGATCGGGGCACAGTTTCTTGAAAAACCAAAGGGCGGAAAAGGAATTTTATTAGCCGGCGTACCGGGTGTATCCCGCGGAAAAGTCACGATCATCGGAGGGGGCGGTGTCGGAACAAATGCCGCGAAAATGGCTGTCGGACTCGGTGCCGATGTGACAATGATCGATTTGAACGCAGACCGCCTGCGTCAGCTTGATGATATTTTCGGGCATCAGATTAAAACATTGATGTCAAACCCTGTAAATATTGCAGATTCCGTCGCGGAAGCGGATCTTCTGATCTGCGCCGTGCTCATCCCGGGAGCCAAAGCGCCGACTCTCGTTACGGAAGAAATGGTTAAACAAATGAAACCGGGTTCCGTCATTGTTGATGTTGCCATCGATCAGGGCGGCATTGTGGAAACCGTCGATCATATTACAACCCACGATAATCCGACTTACGAAAAACACGGCGTCGTTCACTACGCTGTCGCCAATATGCCGGGCGCCGTACCGCGTACGTCTACGCTCGCATTAACGAATGTAACCGTTCCTTACGCGCTGCAAATCGCCAATAAAGGCGCGGCACAAGCCATTGCAGACAGCCCTGCGCTTAAAGCGGGCTTAAATACGGCTAACGGACATGTCACGTATGAAGCGGTAGCCAGAGACTTAGGCTATGACTACGTGCCTGCTGAAAAAGCAATGCAAGGTTCGGCTGCAAAAGCTTAATAGAGATGAAGAGGACAGCCTGATCAGCGGGCTGTCTTTTTTTCTTTCTCACAAAAGGAAAAACGGCCCCCTGTCTCGAATATCAATTCATATCCCGGAAGAAAAAGGAGGATTCATATGGCTGTTCAGCACTATGGTGTATTAAAAGGCACTGTGTTAGATATGAAAAGGGAAACAGATGATGATTCTCCGCATTTTCAAGTCGAGGTGCTAGGCGAGCCTGATACGCGCTATCGCTGTGCGATCAATGTCATGTCAAGTTCAAAAGAATCAGAGGTTCTGTATGCGGCACGCGATCATTTTGACGCAAGCGCGATCACCCTGCTGCCGAACATTCCGTATGGATATACCCCAATTGATGAAACCAGCCGTGAGCTGGCGCTGGATTATGTCCGCGGCGGATTGTTTGATCCCCGGAACATGGTGCCCCTCCCGCATGAAGTCACCGGTCCGGATAATGACTTAAATGACTTTATTGAGACGTACATGCAAAAAGCCAAATCAGAAAAAGCCACCGTCTATATTTACGGCTCTAAATTTGGGCCGGAGCCGGGCGCTGATAAGATTTTCGGGTTCAAGCCGACAAACGGCATGCATAATATTCATATGAATCAGGGAAACCCAATTGATACACGCTGGAAGAAGGATAACGGAACGTGGCACGACGGCGGTATTTTAATCCAGTTTGCAGACCAGTGGGCCGCGGTCTTTTTGGCTTTTCTGTCTCAGTCATGGTGCACGGATGAAGAAGGCCACCCTTATACATTTTGTGATCATACACAGCTTAACGGCTGATGTCCGCATAAAAAGCCTGCCGAGATAACGGCAGGCTTTTCTTATTACATTTTAGCGGCTTCGGCCCGATTCAGGCTTTCCGGCCTCATATCACGCCAGTTTGTTTCAATATATTCGAGACAAACGGGGCGGGTTTCATTCGTCAGGCGGGTTTCCCAGCCGTCCGGCACATCCAGAT
Source organism: Bacillus sp. JK74 (assembly GCF_053663395.1). NCBI lineage: Bacteria > Bacillati > Bacillota > Bacilli > Caryophanales > Bacillaceae > Bacillus > Bacillus sp. JK74. The sequence goes on from NZ_JBSJQB010000001.1 coordinate 87,632, forward strand.
AGGCCGGCCACAGTGAGTACTGGCCTTCAGCATTGACGAGCACATGGTATGAACCGTCTTCCCGTTCAAATGGGTTTGTCATATCATCTCTTTCCTTTCTTTACCGGACTGTACGCCGTCCGTTTAATTTCTCTGCCAGAATCGCGCCGATGTCGGCAAGCGGGCCCGGCTGGCACATATCTTTATGGCGGCAGTCTAAGTCATACCGCTCGATTTTCCCCGTAATATACGGTTTCCAAGTATCCGGCTCAATCGGGTCAAACCACTCCGGAATAATCGTGGATCTGAAGAACAGCACATCTCCGTGGAACGGCTTCGGCTTGTATGTTCCTAACAGCCCGACAGAATTAACGTACGTGTCTTTCAGATTCATCATCACTGACTCGTCCAGGCTGGCTAATGCGCTTCCCTCACGGCGGAGAATGGTCAGTGCGGTGTCAAAATCAAGCGGCTGATCCCCGAGGCTGTCCGGGTCGTACCCTCCCAGGGCAAGCAGCGCAATGACCGCTTCCTCGTCATCAGGCGCATTTTTTATCGGCAGAAAATGATTCGGATACGCGTCAAGCATCACCAAAAGCGAAACCTCTTCGCCCCGGCTCTGTAATTGTGTCGCCATGGCCTGAATGACATTCCCTCCGAGAGACCAGCCGAGCAGACGGTACGGCCCTTTCGGCTGCACGGTGCGGATTTTTTCAATATAATCCGCCGCCATGTCATCTAAGCTTTGCGGAAGCGGTTCTTTTTTTCCGATGCCTCTCGCCTGTAAGCCGTATATCGGATAATCAGCCTCTAAAGAAGACATCAGCCCGGCATAACACCAGCTGAGACCGCCGGCCGGATGGACACAGAACAACGGTGTTTCTTCTCCTGCCGTTCTGAGCGGAAGAAGAACATCAAGCGCGCTTGTGCCCGTTCCTGACTCAAGTCTTTCAGCAAGGCTTGCCACCGTAGGAGCTTCAAATAATGTTCCGATACTGAGCTCGGCTCCCATCGCTTCCCGAATACGGCTCATTAAATGAACCGCAAGCAAAGAATGGCCGCCTAAATCAAAAAATCTGTCATCAATACCGACACGCGGCAGATGAAGCACCTCTGCGAACAGCTCACACAGCATTTCTTCCTGCGGCGTTCTCGGTCCCCGGCCGGTGACCTCCGTTTGGAAGTCAGGCGCAGGGAGCGCTTTTCGGTCAAGCTTTCCATTCGGTGTCAGCGGCAGTTCATTCATTTGGACAAAAGCTGACGGAATCATGTAATCCGGCAGGCTTTCTTCGGCAAACCGGCGCACGTCCCCAGTGTCCAAGGTGCTGCCGGCAGATCGGACAAGGTAGGCGGCCAGCCGTTTATCTCCCGGCCGGTCTTCACGGACGACTGCGGCGGCATCCTCGACATCCGGATGTTTGACGAGAACCGCTTCGATTTCCCCCAATTCAATCCGGAAGCCGCGGATTTTAATCTGGTGGTCCGCCCTGCCCATATAATCAAGAGAACCGTCCGTCCGCAGACGGGCTAAATCCCCCGTCCGGTACATTCTCGTTCCCGGCGGGCCGTACGGATCAGCCACAAAGCGTTCGGCGGTCAGACTTTGCCGCCCTAAGTAGCCTCGTGCCACGCCCCCTCCGGCAACATACATTTCGCCCGTGATGCCCGGAGGCACAGGCTCCAGCCGGTCATCAAGCACATATACGTTCAGATCAGGAATGCCGCAGCCGATGAGGCTGTTTGCTCTCAGTTCGGCAATGTTTTTGTCTAATTCAAGGTAACTGACGTGCACCGTCGTTTCCGTAATGCCGTACATGTTCACAAGCACCGGCTGATTGTCCGCGTGGCGGCTGTACCAATCCTCAAGCCGGCTCAGCTCAAGCGCCTCGCCGCCGAAGATGATATATCTGAGTGCGAGCTGACGCCCCAGCTCTTTGTGTTCTTTTTCCGCATGCATCAGCTGGTAAAACGCTGACGGCGTTTGGTTAAGTACGGTCACTCGCTCTTTCACGAGGAGATGCAGAAACGCTTCCGGCGATCTGCTGATGTCATGCGGCACGACGACGAGACGTCCGCCGTGAAGCAGCGGCCCCCATATTTCCCAGACAGAGAAATCGAAAGCGTAGGAGTGAAACATCGTCCACACATCATCAGAATTAAAGTGATACCAATGCCGCGTCGACTCAAACAGCCGGATAACATTGCTGTGCGGAATGATGACACCTTTCGGCACACCGGTTGATCCCGACGTGTAAATGACATAGGCCGGGTGAAGCGGTGACAGCGGACGAATCCGGTCGGCATTCTCAGGGTTCGTGACGGCATATTGCCGAAGTGTTTCCTTATTCTGCGGATCATCCAGGATGAAGGCCGGCATGCCGTTTTCGCCAGAGAGCTTACTTGCGCCTTCACGATTGGTGAGCATAAATACAGGCTTGGCATCATGTAACATAAAAGCGATGCGGTCCGCGGGATAATCAGGATCAAGCGGCAAATACGCTGCCCCCGTCTTCAGGACGGCTAACAGCCCGACAATCATATCTAAAGAACGCGGCAGCGCCAGTGCGACAAACTGCTCCGGGCCGACGCCGCGGGCAATCATCATGTGGGCGAGCTGATTGGCTCTTTCATTCAGCTCTTGATAAGTGAGTCCGCTCTCTTCAAATACTGCCGCCGTTTCATCCGATTTTGCGGCGGCCTGTATTTCAAACAGTTCAGGCAGTGTCTGCCGAGGCTGAATATGCTGTTTTGCCTGTTTAACCGGCAAAAGCTTCCGGCGCTCTTCATCAGAAAGAATGGTTAAGCTTCCGATCGGTTTATCCGGATGTGATGCGGCATCTTCGAGCAAAAGAAGCAGGCGTCCGGCAAGTGCTTCAGCCGTTTCTTTTCTGAATAAGTCCGTACTGAACTCCAGCAGGCCATCAATACCGGCAGGCGTGCCGTCGTCATGGCGCTGTTCAGCCAATTCCAGCGTCAAATCAAATTTGGACGATCCGACACTGCTGATTTGCAGGCTTGTTTCCATATCAGGAAGACTGAGTACAGGGTCAGGCGTATTTTGGAATGCGAGCATCACTTGGAACAGCGGATGTCTTGACCGGGAGCGAACCGGATTCAATTCTTCCACGAGACGTTCAAACGGCACGTCCTGATGTTCATATGCTGCGAGATTCATTTCCCTGACCCTTTCAAGAAGCTCACAAAAGCTCGGATCGCCAGAGGTATCGGTTCTCAGTACGAGTGTATTAATGAACATACCCACAAGGTCTCCTAATGCGTCATCACTGCGGCCGGCTATCGGACTGCCGATCGGAATATCGGTTCCCGCCCCGAGCCGGGTCAGCAGTGCGGAAAGCCCTGATTGAAGCACCATAAACAGGCTTACGCGCTGATTTCTGGCAAGTGAGAGAAGACGGGCATGAAGCTCTTGGCCGATGTTGACCGGAATGACGCCGCCCCTGTAGCTTGATTCAGCGGGACGCGGAAAATCAGACGGCAGCTCCAGCTGATCCGGTACATTTTCAAGCGTTTTCTTCCAGAAATCCAGCTGGCGCGCAATTAAGCTCTCAGAATCAGACGCGCTGCCTAAAAGCTGCTGCTGCCAAAGCGCATAATCAGCATATTGAACCGCCAGCGGCGCCCATTCAGCTTTTTCACCTGTTTTCCGGGCGATATAGGCTATGGATAAGTCACGCATGAGCGGATTCAAGGACCAGCCGTCGCCTGCGATGTGATGCAGGAGAACCATCAGCGTATATTCGCCGTCACCAAGATCAAACAGCTCAGCCCGGACGGCCGGCTCTTTAGCGAGATCAAACCGGTATCGTGCCGCAGCGGCAAGCATGTCTTGGAGCTCGTTTTTGTCTGCTTGTGTCACTGTAAACACAGGGCGGGCTTCTTCAGCAGGTAAAATGAGCTGATGGGATGATCCCTTATTTTCCGGAAAAACGGTGCGCAGGCTTTCATGACGGCTGACAACATCGTAAAAGGCGTGTTTCAGCGCTGATTGGTCAAGCTTGCCTGACATGCGGACAATCACCGGAATGTTGTAAGTCGGGCTCGGCCCTTCAAGACAGTAGAGAAACCAAAGACGCAGCTGCGCAAATGACAGCGGGATGTGCTCCGGCCGGTCAAACGGCTTGAGCTTAGGGCGCGCACTCTTTGCGGTGTCAAGCTGTGCGGCGAGCCCGGCAACGGTCGGCGTATCAAACAGACGGCCGATGCCAAGCTCTGCGCCCATCGTCTCCCGGACCCGGCTCATCAGGCGTCCGGCTAAGAGCGAATGTCCGCCCAATTCAAAGAACCCGTCATCAATTCCGACCCGCGCGAGACCGAGAACTTCGGCAAACAGATCGCATAATATTTCTTCCTGCGGCGTCCGCGGCCCTCTGTCAGACAGGACAGCGGAAAAATCAGGTGCAGGCAGAGCGCTGCGATCGAGCTTCTTATTCGGCGTCAGCGGCAATTCTTTCAGCTGTACAAACGCGCCCGGCACCATATAATCCGGCAGGCTTTCGCCTATATATTCACGAAGTCCGCCGATATCAAGGGGCTGATCCGCGACAGCATAAGCCGCCAGCCGCTTATCTCCCGGCTGGTCTTCACGGACAATGACGGCGGCCTGCGAAATACCCGGGTATTTCGACAGCACTGACTCAATTTCTCCTAATTCTATCCGGAACCCGCGGATTTTAATTTGGTGATCGGCTCTGCTGATATAATCAAGCGAGCCGTCCTCACGCCAGCGCACGAGATCTCCCGTCCGGTACATCCTCGCGCCCGCGGGTCCGTACGGATCGGCAATGAATCTTTCAGCTGTTAAATCAGGACGATTATAATAACCTCTGGCAAGCCCCTCGCCCGCTATATAAAGCTCGCCCGCAATTCCCGGCGGGACTGGCTGCAATGCGGCGTCCAGCACGTATACCCGCGTGTTCCAAATCGGCTTTCCGATCGGAGGGGCCCCTGTATGGTCTTTTGCAAGCGGCTGTGCGGCCGACCAGATTGTTGTTTCAGTCGGCCCGTACAGATTCGTCACCGTACAGCCTGATTCAAGCAGAGCATGCATAAGCGCGTTCGGAAGCGCCTCACCTCCGACAAGCACCTGCAGCTCCCGGAGTGAATCCGGTTCATTGGTGACTAATGAATGCCACAATGTCGGCGTTGCCTGCATGATTGAAATACCGTATGAGTGAATCATGTTCGCAAGCGCCCGCGGTTCCTGAATCGTCTCTTTACGTGCGATGACGCACCCCGCCCCGCTGATGAGCGGAAGGAAGAGCTCAAGTCCGGAAATATCAAACGCCGCAGTCGTAACGGCAAGCAGGCGGTCTTGTGCGCCGAGCGGGAACATTTCCCGCATGGATAAGAGGAAATTGCTTACGCTTTTTAATGTCACGACTACGCCTTTCGGTTTGCCCGTTGAACCCGATGTATAGATGATATAAGCGGGGTGCAAAGGCGAACATTCCGCCTGAGCGGGACAGTCAGCATTTTGAGCGGCAACGGTTTTTACCGTATCGGGGTCATCGAGAATGATCCTTTTTGCATCACTGTCTTCCGGCATGCGGCCGGATAATTCCATCGTTGTAATCAGGCATGCAGGCTGTGCATCTTTGAGCATGTATGTGATCCGCTCAGAAGGAAAATCAGGATCAAGCGGCAGGTATGCGGCTCCCGTTTTCAAAACGGCCAGCATGCTCACGGCCAACTCCTGTGACCGCGGAAGCAGCAAAGCGGCAAATTGTTCCGGTCCGAGCCCCTTTTCCTTTAGCATGCCGGCAAGCTGGTTCGCGCGCTTGTTCAATTCAGCATAGGTGAGCTCTTCGTTTTCGGTGATGATTGCCGGCCGGTCCGGTGTTTTTACGGCCTGTTCGTAAAACAGCTCCGGCAGACTTTTCTGCTTCCCGGCCTTGCGCGTGTCATTCCAGCTTTCCAGTACGCAGAGACGTTCACTTTCAGGCAGAAGGTTGAGTGTGCCGATTTTTTGTGTCTGGTCTTTCACAGCGGATTCCAGCAGAAGCAGGAATCGTTTTTGATGGTTTTCAATATCTTCGGCGCTGTACACTTCCGGATTCGCATCAAAGTCCACACGCATTCCGCTTCCGTCCGCTCTGTCGTAAACGTTAATTGACAAATCATCAACGGGCCCGGCTGATAAGTTATGGACGGTGCCTGGCGCTCCGGCGAAATCAAGCGCATAGTCAAACGGCATCACATTGACTTGCGGGCCGAACAGCCTGCGATTTTCTCCGAGCAATTTAAGGTCGCGGCGCATGTCTTCATGGCGGTATTTCTGATGGCGCCGAATGTTTCGGATTTCTTTTGCCACTTGGCTGACGGCCTCATGAAAATTCATATCCGGTCGGAGAGAAAGCCGCAAAGGCAGAAGATTCATGACCATACTCGGAATATTCAGTGAAATCGAGCCGATCCGCCCCATCATCGGTAAGCCGAGCACGATATCCCCTGCGTTTGTCATCCGGTGGACATATACCGCCGCTGCGGCTGTGACGGCTTCATGCCAGTTCGGAATCGCTTTTACATGCTGCAAAGCCGTTTCAGAAAGATAAGCCGTGCTTCTCCGAAAGCTTGTTGACGTTCTCGGCGCTCTTTCTGCCAAACTGACGACATCAGGTTCATCCGCAAATTTCTCCATCCAAAATTCCCGATCTTTCAGGAATTGATCAGACGCGCGGTATTCTTGATCTTCTTTTACCAGCTCCTCCAAAGAGCCGAAGGAGCGCCCGTTATCCGGACGTCCTTCCCGTATTGCGGTGTACATTTGCGCCGTACGCCGTGCCAGCAGTGAAAAACCGTAGCCGTCTATCGCAATGTGGTGAATGCGCTGATACCAGAAAAAGTGTTCCGGTCCCGCCTGAAATAAAATGTCGCGGAACAAAGGCCCGGCCGCCATATCAACGGGCTCAGCCAAATCTGTCTGCATGAGTCTGAGTGCGGCCTGCTTCGGATCAGCTTCTGAACTCACATCTATGACATCGATCGCAGCCTCAAATGGAGGATTGATGATCTGCTTCGGCCCGTCTGCTCCCTCTTCGAAGCGGGCGTGTAATGACGCAGCTTCCGTCAGCACGCGTTCGAGAGCGGTTTTAAATATGTTCACATCGATCGCGCCGTTTATCTCAACGTACTCGCCTGTATTGTAAATCGGATTATCAGGATCAAGCTGCTGCGCAAACCAGATACCGGCCTGTGCGCCTGTCAGAGGCAGCTGTTGTGTATCATGCATTCTATTCTCTCCCTTTATAAATAATCTGCGTTCGGCAAGACTTTTTGAGATCGGGAAGAAAGAAGTCTCCACCACTCTTCCAGCGTCGGGTTCTCCGCCAGTTCCACAAACGTCACTTCAGCTCCGTCACGGCGCCATTGTTCGACAAGGCTCATGATTCTGACGGAGTCAAGGCCTCTGTCCAGCAGGTCTTCATGATCCGGAATATCAGACGGTGATTCTTGAAGAATCGCCGCAATTTGTTCCCGCACCCGGTCTTTTGTCAATACGGCGGAAGTCTTCCCTTCTCCTTCAGAAACCGGCGCGCCGCCCAGCAGCTCCAGCACTTCGTTTGTCAAAGCCGTGTAAGCGCAGCGCTGAGACGCATATTCGATGGCCATCTTATGTTTTTCTGAAGAAAAATCAGCAACGGCGTCTCCGATAAAGAAGCTTTGGATATCATCCATAAATGCTTCACAGGCTGTGACGAGACAGCCGATGTGTGCATAAATTCCCGTAATCATGAGCTGGTCTCTGCCGCTTTCACGCATGATGTCAAGGAGATTCGTCCGTTTAAACGCGCTGTATCTCCACTTTGTGAGGACAATGTCCTGATCATCCGGGGCAAGCTCCGGAATGACCTTTTCTTCATAAGGCCCGCTTTTCAGCCCCGGCCCCCAAAAATCCGTCAGCAGCGCGCGGTCCGCCGGGTCTTGGCTGCCCGGCTGCGCGGTATACACCACCGGAATGCCGAGTGCTTTGCATTGTTCTTTTATTTTTTTGATATTCTGAGCCGCCTCCGTGATCGGAGCCTTCCCTTTCTCAAAAGCATCGACGAAATAATTCTGCATGTCATGGATCAGAAGCACCGCGCGTTTCGGATTCAGCGTCCACGATACTTTATTTTCAGGCATATCTGACGCTGTCGGCAGCGCATATGCGGGAATAGACGGTATAGCCAATGTAAACACTTCCTTTTTTTAAGATTGTTTGATTTCAGCCGGCTTTACTTTTTGGGCGATCGTTTCGCGAAGATCCTTTTTACTGACCTTGCCGACGCCGGTTTTCGGGAAAGAAGCGATAAATTCAATCCGGTCGGGGATTTTATATGCCGCCAATCCGCGCTCACGTAAAAATGCTTTCAGCTCTCCCGGTTTCGGCGCTTCTCCTTTCGGGATGACGAACACACAGGATCGCTCTCCAAGGAAATCATCCGGCATTGAAACCATGGCCGCATCATGAACGGCAGGGTGCGCAAGAAGGTGATTTTCCACCTCCTCAGCGGCTATTTTTTCACCGCCCCGATTGATTTGATCTTTCGCACGTCCTTCGACGATGATATAGCCGTCCGCCGTCAGTTTGACGATATCGCCGGTCTGATAAAATCCGTCGGCTGTGAATGATCTTTCATTATGTTCAGGCGCTTTATAATATCCGCGAATCGTGTAAGGGCCGCGTGTAAACAAATGTCCCGCTTCACCGGGGGCGACATCCCGCCCGTCATCGTCTAAAACCCTTACCTCATCAAAAGGTGACATCGGTCTGCCTTGCGTATTGACAATGATCTCTTCAGGATCATCCAGTCTCGTATAATTCACCAATCCTTCCGCCATTCCGAAAACCTGCTGAAGGGTGCATCCGAAAGCGCTCTTTACGCGGCGGGCCGCCTCAGCACTGAATTTGGCGCCTCCCACCTGCAGCACTTGAAGGCTTGATAAATCATCACTTCGCGAACCGGATGCGTCCATCCACACCATCGCAAGCGGCGGGACGAGCGCTGTAATCGTGACACGTTCTTTTTCAATTAACGGGAAGCAGTCATCCGGACTCGGCGTCGGTGACAGAACAACCCGGCCTCCGGCATATAAAGTTCCCAGCACACCCGGCGAGCTGAGCGGATAATTATGCGCTGTCGGCAGAGCGGCCAAATAAACGCTGTGATGATCCAAGCCGCATATTTCCGCGCTGAGGCGCAAACTGTATATGTAATCGTCGTGTGTTCGCGGAATAAGCTTGGACAGCCCCGTACTGCCTCCTGAAAGCTGTAAAAAGGCGACTTCCGCCGGGCTTACCTCTTCCAGCTGAACAGGCTCTCTATGCAGGCTGCTCAGTTCCTGAAACTCTTCAGCTTCGCCGGCCACAATGACATGCGCCAAATCCGGAAGTTTGTCTTTCACCTGTCTGGCCAGCGCCCTGTAATCAAAACCTGAATGCGTATCAGGAATGATGTATGCTTTCGCCTCTGCAAACTCGCAGAAATACGTAATCTCACTGCTTCTATGAGAAGGCAGCGCGAAAACGGGCAGTGCTCCGAGGCGGAACAGCGCGAAAATCACTTCAAAAAACTCAGCGATATTCGGCAGCTGCACGACAACGCGGTCTTCCTTTTGAATTCCGAGCTTATGCAGCCCCGCCGCTAAACGATCGGCCCTTTCATCTAATTCTTTGTAGGTCCAATGTACATCTTTACACGTCACGGCAGTTTGATTTCCGTATAAAGCCGCACGCTCTTTCAGCATTCCTCCGAACGTCTCACCCTTCCAGCAGCCGTCTTTTCGGTATTTGTCAGCCCATTCTTCCGGCCATGGCGTAAATCCAGTCAGCACGATCCGTTCCCTCCTTTTTTACAACTCATCTTGGTAAAGCCCCATCGCCCGGAGCATAGTGCGGAATTTCGCCGATGTCTCGTCCAATTCATCCTGCGGCTTTGATCCGGCGACAATCCCGGCACCCGCAAAGAGCCGGAGAGACCTTGTTTCCGCTTCGGCGCAGCGGAGTGCGATAATCCATTCTCCGTCGCCTTCAGCATCACACCAGCCCGCCATTCCCGTATAGAAATTGCGGTCAAACGGTTCAATATCCTGAATCGCTTCTCTCGCCGCATCCGTCGGTGTTCCGCATACCGCGGGCGTCGGATGCAGGGCGATGGCCAGCTCAAGTGATGTCGTTGACGGATCACTAAGCTCTCCCTTTACCTCAGTGGACAGGTGCCACATCGCCTCAGTTTTAATGAGTGACGGTTTTTCCGGCACATCAAGCACACGGCAGAACGGTTTAAGGGCGGCGGCCACGGCGGCCACGACTACGGCATGTTCATGCAGATCTTTTGCTGATTGCAGCAGTTCTTCCGCTCTTCTCTGATCCTCGGCGGGATCTGTGCTGCGAGGTCTGGAACCTGCCAGCGGATTGGACAGAATCGATGTTCCGTTTTTGGACAGCAGCAGTTCAGGACTTGCGCCGAAAAGCGTTTTTCTTGTTTCTGACGTTCCCGTCACATCGGCAGCGAATGTATAGCCGCGCGGGTTGTGCTGCGCCAAATGCTTGACGGCCTGAGGAATGTCGATATCCTTTTCAGCGGTCAGATGAAGTGTCCTTGACAGCACGATTTTGCTGAGCGGGCCGTCCGTAATGTTGAATACGCCTTGTTCCACACCGCTCATAAAGCCCTCAGGCTCCGGAACAGGGCGGATGTCATATGTATTGGATTGCGGCTTTTCTGCGGAAGATTCCGCAAACGAAAGCGGGCCTGCCGTATGGACATTCTTCGGTACAAAAAGCCGGGAAGCTTTTCTGCCGTCAAAAGGAATGGCGCCGGCCGCAATCGGATGTTTGATGCCGGCTTGCTTTGCCTCAAGAAGCGTCTGTCTCACACGTTCAGGCAGTGAGTCCAGCTGATTCTCCGCGTCTGCATCCGGCACTTTTGCAAACACACCTTCTGCAAGGAGCGTCCTTTTCGGGGAAGCTAAAAAGAACGCCCCGGGCTTGTAAGCGTCCAGCACCTCTTTTGCAGACACTTCCGTCAATACATGTTGATTTGTCATGATTATCCCTCCTTCTCGTTACATCAAACGCCTAAAGTAGCGCCGCCATCCACGCATAAATCATGCATCGTGATATGGCTTGCCTGTTCAGAGGCCAGAAACAAAACGGCATTTGCAATATCAGAAGGCTTTGCCAGCTTTTGAAGCGGAATTCCCGTTTTATATGTATCAAGCGAACCTCTGATAACGTCCTGTGCTCCGTTTTCATCCCGCCACAGCGCACGCTGCATGTCGGTTTCCGTTGAACCGGGAGATACGATGTTGCAGCGGATATGATAGGCCGCAAGCTCCAGTCCGAGGCATTTCGTAAACATGGCGGCAGCCGCTTTTGACGCCGCATAAGCCGCCATGGAAGCACGCGGAACGCCGGCTGCATTCGAACCGACCGTAACGATGGCGCCTTTTTGACGCTCCATCATGTACCGGCTGACAGCCCGCGATACATGAAATACGCCGGTCGTATTAACAGAAAATGTTTGATCCCAATCTTCATCACTGAGGGATTGCACCGGACCCGGCCGCAGCACGCCCGCAACGTTCGCCAATATTTCAATAGGCCCCATGTCACGTTCAACGGCAGCGATGATATCATTGACAGCCGCACTGTCAGATACATCTGCGGCAAACCCCTGCGCCTGCACGCCTTTTTGCCGGAGTCTGTCAGTAAGCCCGGGAAGCAGGTCTTCATTTGTATCTATAGCTGCCACATTTACGCCTTGTTCAGCAAGGGCAAGCGCTGTTGCTTCTCCGATGCCTTGAGCGGCGCCGGTGACAACGGCCGTTTTCCCTTTCATTCCCAATGCGTCCATATTATCATTCCCTTTCTATATTGATAATGATTATCATTATCAATTATGATTCAAGACAATCATATCCAAATCAAAACACGCAGTCAATTAGAAAATTAGAATCAGCCGCATTTAGTTCGAAGGGCCTGTTTTTTCTCATGCGGGAGAATACGGGGTATGCGGCCCTCCCGGATTCAGGCAGAAACGCAGGGCTCTGCTGATTAAAACGGGCAGGACAGAAATATGGCCCTCTCCTTCAAACTCGCTGTATTCAGCGCGGACTCCATCATCTTCAAATCCGGATAATAAAGCGTACAGCGCCTCTGCGTGCTCCGGGATTCTGCTTTTATGTGTTTTTTCAATTTCTCCCGCAGCCAGCAATACGCTGACTTGAAGATTTTCCACAGAGAGCCGGTCTGACAAACGTTCCGCATTTTCCTGAATAAAACGCTTGTTCCAATGAATTGACGGACTTCCCGCAACATAGGTCTGGAACATGTCCGGCCTCGTCAAAAGCACTTGCAGCACAAAAAGACCGCCCAGCGAATGGCCGAAAATCGTCTGCCTGTCTCTGTCGATCGGATAATCCCGCTCCATCGCGGGCTTTACTTCTTCTTCTATAAACTCCAGAAACGCTTCCGCCCCTCCCTGTTCGGGCCATGCCGCGCCGCGCGGATGCACCGGCAATTCTGATTCAGAAAGCGGCATCGTAAAATCACTGTGCCGTTCGGCGGAAAACGGCTGATCTGTCGGGTAGCCGATTCCGACAATCACCGCCGGAACAACGCCTGTTTTTTCAGGCCGTCGGCTTTGTACCCGCAAAGCTTCGGCCATTGTGCCGAACACGGAATTCGCATCGAGCAGGTATATGACGGGGAAGCCGGATGCAGGCGGTTCTTCCTGAGGAAAAGAGACAAAGATACGATACTCACGGCCTCCTTTTGAGCGCATTTCTCTTACTTCTGTGCCCGGAACCGCGTATCGGCCGGCCGGCGCGAACCCCCGGTTTATTTGTTGTTTTCCGTCCATTATGTGTTCAACCCCTTTGTGGCAATTGCTTTATCTATCCTTATTGATAATGATTTTCAATATCAAAAGACACCTCAAATAATAGGTTTTTTGCCAAACAAAGTCAATGGATTTTTGATATGAAAAAAGCACCTTATTTCAATAAGGTACCTAAGAACTATGTAGGGATAGGGGCTTAATCCCATGTAAAGCGCTCATTCTTCCATGGATCTCCCCTCATATGGTAGCCGTTTTTCTCCCAAAAGCCGGGGTGGTTTTCCTTTGTGAACTGAATGCCGCGCAGCCATTTTGCGCTTTTCCAGAAATAAAGATGGGGGAAAACGCCTCTGAGCGGATAGCCGTGCTCTGGCGTTAACGGCTCGCCGTTATGCGCATATGCCAGCAGGGATGTTTCCCGCGTAAAATCAGAAAGCGGCAGGTTGGCCGTCCAGCCCTCTTCAGCGTGCAGAATGACGAATCCCGCTTCTTTGTGCACACCCGCTTTCTCAGCGATGTCTTTGGCGCGTATTCCCTGCCAGATATTATCAAGACGGGACCAGCCCGTGACGCAATGAATATCATTTTTCACTTCGGCTTCCGGAAAGGCTTTGATATCTTCAAAGCTTAACAGCATAGGACGGTCAACAAGCCCGTACACTTGCAGATTCCATTTTGACATATCTTCATAATAAGGAACATTTCCGGCGTGAAGCACGGGAAACTTCGTTGTGACATTTTGATTTGGCGGAATCCGTTCCGACTGTTTTGTTTGTTTCGTTTTCCCGAAAAACATATGGCTCCCTCCATTTAGTAAACCTGTATTAAATCTTTGTTGACAATCAATCACCCTTCGATTACGCTAATCTGGTACAAGTGTAAGGGGGAAAAACAAATGAAACAACGCAACCTTCGCGCGGGCGATATGGCGCTTATCGGCATGTTTGCCGCCCTGATGGCCGTCGGCGCCAACATTACATCAATGGCTCCTTTTTTGCAAGTTGCGGGAATTCCGTTATCGCTGCAGCCTTTCTTTTGTCTGTTAGCCGCGATGCTTCTCGGCGCCAGACGGGCAGCCATTGCAATGACGGTATACGCATTGGCCGGACTCGCGGGGGCGCCTGTTTTCGCTCAATTCTCAGCAGGCTTTGCGCCGTTTATCGGAAAGAGCGGCGGATTTATTCTCGCTTACATTCCGGCGGCATTTGCAGCCGGATGGCTGCTGGAAAAAACAAAAAAACCCGGCCGCCTGCATTATGCATGGGCCTCTTTGATCGGTACCGCCGTCATTTATATCATTGGCACGTCCTATACGTATATTGCGCTGAAATTATGGCTTCATGCTCCGATCAGCTACGGAATGGCCTGGTTTTACATGATATGGTTTTTCATAAAAGATATCATTTTAGCACTGTTATTGGCATCTATCGCGCCTGCCGTATACAGGTCTATTCATAAAGCGACGGGGTTCAGCAGAAATCCGGCGTAAGATGTTCTCAGCATACAAAAAGGCTCCCCTTTCCGGGAGCCTTTTTTACAGAACAAGCGCGGCAATCCACCCGAATATCACAAGCGGAATGTTATAGAAAATAAATGTCGGTACGCACGTATCCCAAATGTGGTGGTGCTGTCCGTCAGCGCTGAGGCCTGACGTCGGCCCGAGCGTACTGTCACTTGCAGGAGAACCCGCATCACCGACCGCGGCGGCCGCTCCGATTACGGCGATCGTCGCCATCGGGCTGAATCCGAGCTGAGCGCACAGCGGGACAAATATGGTCGTAATGACGGGTACGGTTGCAAATGATGATCCGATTCCCATCGTGATTAATAAACCGACCACCAGCATCAGGAGCGCGCCTAATGATTGACTGTGACCGATAAAGCCTGTTGATGCTTTGACCAAGGAAGCCACATCGCCCGTTTTGTTCAATACATTTGAAAAACCGGCCGCAACAAGCATGACAAACCCGATAAAAGCCATCAGAATCATGCCGTCCGTGATCAGCTTATCCGCTTCATTGCGCTTCATGACTCCGCTGATAAACAGCGTAAACAAACCGGCAAGCGCGCCCATGATCATACCTTCCACTCCGAGCACTTGTGACAGATAGAGCTGAACGGCAAGCGACACGGCAATGGAGATCAGGGCGATGGCAATGCTTTTTTTCGTATAAGGAGAAGACGACAGTCCGGCAATCTCCTTCGTCTCATATTTCTTCGGTTTCCGGAAGACGATGACGGATAAAATTAATCCGACTACCATCCCGGCCGTCGGGATGATTAAAGCATACGGGATATCACTGAGCGGCACCTTTAAACCGGCTGACGCCATATTATCTCTCAGCATCCCTTGGAAAATCTGTCCGAATCCGACAGGCAGAACGATATACGGCGCAGTCAGTCCGAATGTCATCACACACGCGATCAGTCTGCGGTCTATTTCAAGTTCGTTAAATATTTTTAAAAGCGGCGGAATCAATACAGGAATAAACGCAATGTGAACGGGCACCACGTTTTGCGAGAAACAGGATATGATTAAAATAACCAGTACGATTAACACTTTTGACAGTGCTTTTTTCCGCGAATCTTCCTTTTTTCCGATTAGTTTGACAGACGCTTCCACCATTGCATCGGGAAGCCCCGTCTTCGTCAGCGCCGCGGCAAATGCTCCGAGCAGCGCGTAGCTGACCGCGACGGTGGCATTTCCGCCGAGACCGTCCGTAAAAGCCTTCACCGTCTCTCCGAGGCCTAAGCCGCCGGTCAGCCCGCCGGCAAGCGCGCCGATCATTAAAGCTATAATAATATTGACACGCAGCAGGCTTAAGACGAGCATAAGCAATACTGCGACAACAACAGCATTCATTGATGAGTCCCTCCAAAAATCCTTTAGTTTGCTAATGTAGTAGATAATTAAAGTTAACATACATTCTGCGCTTTAGTCAACTAAAGATTTTGGAAATCAAAAAACCCGCTGCATCAAGGCAGCGGGATGCTGTTATCTTTCGGGCGTAAACCGCTCAGTCAAAACAGCCAACGTCCTTGCCATGACGCCTGTTGCGCCGGCAGGGCCGAAGCATGTCGCTTTATTCGCCGTCGCGGTTCCCGCAATATCGAGATGAACCCACGGCGTGTTTTCCGCGAATTCACCAAGGAATGCCCCCGCCATAATCGCGTGGCCTTCTCTTCCCGGGGAATTGTTCAAATCAGCCATCTGACTGTTTCTCACCCGTTTTTTATCCTTTTCTGTAATCGGAAGCTGCCAGATCGGCTCGCCGGATTCTTTCGCCGATTCCGCCACTTGTTCATAAAACGCGGCGTGATTGGTCATGGCGCCCGTCATTTCGTTCCCTAAGGCGACAATGACACCGCCCGTTAACGTTGCGACGTCTACAAGGACAGAGGCTCCGTGCTGCTTGGCGTATGTGATGCCGTCGGCAAGCACGAGACGCCCTTCCGCATCGGTGTTCAGGATCTCAATGGTTTTTCCGCTGAGCGAGACGATGACGTCATCAGGCTTCATAGCATCGGACGAAATCATGTTGTCCGTAGACGGTATGACGGCGAGCACGTTTTGTTCAGGCCGGAGTTCGCCGATAATTTCCATTGCGCCCAATACCGAGGCGGCCCCTCCCATATCGCTTTTCATGCCGACGATGCCGGTTTTCGGCTTAATTGAATATCCGCCCGTATCAAAGGTAATTCCTTTACCGACCAGGCCGATGACGTCTTCCCACTGATCTTTGCCCTGATACTTCAGAACGATCATTTTCGGCGGTTCGGATGAGCCTTTGTTAACAGCAAGCAGCCCGCCCATGCCGAGCTCTTCCATTTCATCTTTTTCTAAAATTTCACACTCGAAATCGTATTTTGCCGCAAGCTCAGCGGCATATGACGCCAAATCAGTGGCCGTCAGCATATTACCCGGCATATTCACAAGCGTGCGGGCTGAATTCGTCCCTTGGCCGTATGCCGCGCCGACGTTCAGGCCGGCCTGCACTTCCCTCAGGTCTTCTTCGGTCACGGCGCAGACTGATTTCAGTTCCTGATCCGGCTCATTCGATTTATGTTTATAATCCTGCACTTCGTAAACCGCAAGCAGACAGCTTTCCGAAAGCGCATGAGCGGCATCGGCGGCAGGCACTTCCCCGGAGACGAATGTATCGAGCAACACGGATACTTCCTGTTTTTTATCTTGATGAATCTGCTGAAATACTCGTGCAAAGCATTCTTTCGTATCTTCAAACGAATAATCCGCTTCTCTTCCCAGGCCGATAAAATAAATACGTTTCATACCGGTCGCAGCCGGAGGGTATACTTTTGATACACGATTGCGTTTGGCGGACACATCACCATCCTTTAACAGCTGGGTCAGATGACCGTCCAATTTATCATCCAATTCCTTCGTAAATCCGTTCAGCGTGCTTTTTTGAAAAAGACCGATGACCAGTGTTTCGGGATGCCGCAGTTGATCAGATGCATAAAACATGAGTACACACTCCTTATGTGGGTATTTGTTATGTAAAGTGGTATAATGAAAAAACATTTTTCATTGATTTTATTTTACCAAACTAAGGGCGTTTTCTGCAGTTTTTCGATACGATCGGAATCAGCAGATACAGAAAGGATGTCGCATATGGATGTACTTATGAATTTTCCTTTACTGGCGAGTTTTGCCGCCATTATTTTTGCCCAAGTTGTAAAAGTGCCTATTCAATTTATCGTATCCAAAAAACTTGACTGGTCTCTTGTGACGAGCACCGGCGGCATGCCGAGCTCCCATTCCGCCGCCGTCACCGCGCTGTCAACCGGAATCGCTTTGGAACAGGGACTGGACTCGCCCCTGTTTGCAGTCGCCGCGATTTTCGCCGTCATTACGATGTTCGATGCTACAGGTGTCAGGCGGCATGCGGGTGAACAGGCGACAGTCATTAATAAACTGGTCATCGACTTTAATCGGTTTGTCAGCGAAGCGAAGGACTTTCAGAAAGCGGAAGAGAAAGAAAAACAGAAGAAATTGAAAGAGCTGCTCGGCCATCAGCCGATTGAAGTGTTCTTCGGCGGCGTCACCGGTATTGTGCTGACATTGATTTTAGATTATTTCTTTATGTAAAAACGCTTCAGCGGATGCTGAAGCGTTTTTATTCTTTTACCGTTTTGTATTGATTTCTGAACACTTGCAGCGACTTTGTTTCGTTCAGCTTTACAAGTTCGTCCTCGGTCACTGTGCCGTTCCCTTTTTTAATAATGTAGACCTCAAGTGTTTTTTTGCCCCAATTGTTATAGACGTCCTTGACGGTGTCAAAGTAGAGGTCAAGGCGGCTGCCTTTAATTTTTGAGCCGGTATCGGCGACAACCCCGTAACCGTAATTCGGTATAAACAGAATCGTCCCGATCGGGAAAACAGACGGATCGGCCGCAACAGTTGAATATAAATCGCGTTTGACCTTCACGCCTGAATATGTAATACCGTACTGCGGATGACCCGGAGATTTTCCGGTAGATTCCGCTCCGGCGGTATAACCGGTGGCCGTCACCTTTTGTGACGGATAGCGTTCCCAGTCAAAAGCTTCTTCCAGCGGCTTTACCCTGCCTGATGCCTTCTTTTCCGGCTGATTCTGTAAGGATTGAAACGGAGTGCCGATGTTTTTCAAAACGGCGCCGCGATGTTCCGTCATCCAATTTGTCAGATCCTTTGCTTCAACACCGGTTATGGAAAAGTATGTCGCATGGCATGCGCCCAAAAAGAGCACGATCATGAATACGCGTCTGATTATCGTCAATCTGAAATCACTCTCCTCCGAGTCATTGTTCCCAACTCGGTGAGGTGCTATACAAAAAGCGCCGCGACACAAAAAAAGCTTTCTTGAATAAGAAAGCGGCTTAAAACATTTGATATCCTCTTTTTCTGAGCGCCTTTATGGCAATGCCTGACATGATGGCTCCCGCCAGTCCGCCCGCCAAAATCACGACATCCGCAACCGCTAATGACATGATGCGCTGAAACAGGCTTTGAAAGGATTCCCCCGGCGCCTGCACGTAACTGATCATCTTTTTATTGCTGATAATGAAAAGGCATACAATCGGATAGACAACAGCCATAATCCACGACATTCTAAGCAGCATGTTCAACAGAAAGCCTATGCCGAAAAACAGTACAAAAAATAGTACGATTGAGATCAGGACAACCGGCAAACTAATCACAAACATCCACCCCCTACAGCACTTTCAGTGTACCTCGGGGGCGGTAAAAAAGTCAACGTCTGGAAAAATCAGCGTCTCTCTTTGCCGCTTCCCTGGCAGGAGGGACATGTTTCGGAGCCGCCAAGAAGCAATTGAAAATACCCTTTACCTGAGCAGAACGGACACGCCGCCGTGCTTTTTGCTGTCGTTTTCATGCGGACCACCCTTTTTCTTAATTTTCTGATAATATATCATATTTACTTGTCAAGCAACAAGTCAGAATATGTAACATAACAACTCATGTAAGCGGAAACATTCATTTTTTTCTTTTACATGCTTTTTATAGCGCTCTTTTTTAAAAGAAGAGAAAACCCGCGGCTGCGGGTTTTCAGAAGAATTTAAACTTCCCTTTTTTCAGCGTCAGGCCCAGCCCGCCGATCATAAAGAGCGAGCGGTTATCAATGACCTTTTTCATAAAGGACGCCGGCGTTCCTTTGAGCTTCCTGCCGTATACGACTCCGACGGCGTTATGCTCACCGAGGGAGGCGACCGTTCCTTTAATGTCAGGCTTGAACTCTTCAAGCTGGCCTCCTTTAATCAAACCGCCCAGATTTTTGGCGACCGTTTCTCCTTGCTGCATCGCGATCTGAGCAGTCGGCGGGTACGGCCGTTCCGTCTCTTCATTGATAAAGAGCGAGCTGTCGCCGAGAATAAAAACGTCATCATGTCCCGGCGCCCGAAGATCAGGGTTGACCTTGACACGGCCGCGCATATTTTCAAAACCCGCTTCCTCCACGATCGGATGTCCGCGCACGCCCGCGGCCCAGACAACGGTCTGCGATTTGATTTCTTCCGGCTCTTCATCTTTCTTGCCGACTGTGACACCGTCTGCGCGGCATTCTTGAACCGCGGTGCCGATTTTAAATTCAACGCCTTTGCTCTCAAGGTATTGAACGGCGTAATCGACAAGCTCCGGATCAAATCCCGGCAAAACCGTCGGGGCGGCCTCGACACAGACGATCCGGACGAGACTTTCATCTATATCATAATATCTGCATAACTCCGGCTTGCGGTTCGCAAGTTCACCGAGAAATTCAATTCCCGTAAAGCCCGCTCCGCCGACAACGATGGTTAAGCGGTCAGGGCGTTTTTCGGCCTCCGTATTGTATGTCGCAAATTGGAGCTCAATATGGTCTTTCAGCTGGCGCGACGTATTAATATTCGCGATCGGAAAAGCGAATTCTTTTAAGCCTTTAATCCCGAATGTTTCAGGGACGGCGCCAAGCCCGATGACGAGATAATCATAAGGGATGTCCCCTTGTGAAAGCGTCACCTTTTTATTTTGCACATCTATCGCTTTTACGGTATCCTGCACAAATTTAACCCGTGATTCATTGATTACATCTTTTATTTGATATCTGCAGCGGTCATGATGCAGCGTTCCTGCGCTCGCTTCATGCATCCATGTCGTTTCATAATGATAATTGTGTTTATTGACCAAAGTAATGTCGGCGTCATTTGCCCCGATATGCTTCGGAAGCCTTGTTACTGTCATTAATCCACCATAACCTGCACCTAAAACCACGATTTTGGGTTTATTCAATGCCATCACATCCACCTTCTTTTTTTTGCTGTTAGACGCATAATCAAATCAACATTTGTATTAGCTTCAGCTTATTGGCGGGATTTTATGAAATGAAATATAAAATTTTTTAGAAAACCGCACATGTCTGCATATCACCATACTATCCGGAAGAATCGGAAAACATTCAGGAAAAAACAGATTGGAATTTGTCCCCATCTTAGCGGCGGCCGCAATTTTTTTCAAGAATGAAGCGGCCGGGCGGTTTTCGGCACTCGTCATCCTTTCAAATTCTATGTTATAATTAATAACAATTTTCAATTAGGAGGCAATTTGGTATGCAAGAGGATTCAAAGGTTTATGATATTACGGTCATCGGCGGCGGCCCGGTCGGCCTGTTTACCGCTTTTTACGGGGGAATGAGACAGGCGAGCGTCAAAATCATCGAGAGCCTGCCTCAGCTTGGCGGCCAGCTCAGCGCGCTGTACCCTGAAAAATATATTTATGATGTAGCCGGATTCCCGAAAATCCGCGCCCAGGAACTTGTGAATAACTTAAAAGAGCAAATGGCAAAGTTCGATCAGACCATCTGCTTAGAGCAGGCCGTCGAATCTGTTGAAAAACAGGCGGACGGTGTGTTTAAGCTTGTCACGAATTCAGAAACGCATTATTCAAAAACGGTCATTATCACCGCGGGAAACGGCGCATTTAAGCCGAGAAAGCTTGAGCTGGAATCAGCGGAACAATATGAAGGCAAAAACCTGCACTACTTCATTGACGACCTCAATCAATTCGCAGGCAGACGCGTTGCCGTTCTGGGCGGCGGCGATTCCGCTGTTGACTGGGCGCTCATGCTTGAGCCGATTGCTAAAGAAGTCAGCATCATCCACCGCCGTGATAAATTCCGCGCGCATGAGCACAGTGTCGAAAACCTGCATAATTCTAAAGTCAACGTGCTGACACCGTTTGTTCCCGCTGAACTTGTCGGTGAAGACCGGATCGAACAGCTCGTTCTCGAAGAAGTGAAAGGCGACCGTAAAGAAATCATTGAAATTGATGACCTGATCGTAAACTACGGCTTTGTTTCTTCTCTCGGCCCGATTAAAAACTGGGGCCTTGACATCGAGAAAAATTCCATCGTCGTCAAAAGCACGATGGAAACGAATATTGAAGGCTTCTTTGCCGCCGGAGATATCTGCACATATGAAGGCAAAGTCAAGCTGATCGCCAGCGGTTTCGGCGAAGCTCCGACAGCCGTGAACAACGCGAAGGCTTACATGGACCCGAAAGCGCGCGTCCAGCCACTGCATTCTACAAGCATGTTTGAAAAATAATATAAAAAAGAGTCTGTGTCATACCGGCACAGACTCTTTTTTATTTAAACATCCAAATATAATTCATGACGGTTCCGACAACGAGCGCAATGACAAGCGCTGACACGACCCAAATCGTGCCTAAAATAATCCGGTCCTGAATTTTCTGGGCTTTCGGGCTGTGCCCGGGCTGTTTTTGTTCCATACCGGCCCCTCCCTTCTTCTGCAAATCTATCTATCGTAACAAATGTCTTACAACAACCAATACTACTATGATAACCAAACTGCAAATGGATGACAAGCTGACCGCATATGAGGCAGCATGAAATCATTTGACATTCCTGACAAAACAAAGTACATTATAAAAAGACGAACATTTTAATTTTATTTAATTATATTATTCGCTTTTAGGGGTGTTATATATGGAAAATGTATTTGATTACGAAGATATTCAGCTGATTCCTGCAAAATGCATTGTTGAAAGCCGATCTGAATGTGATACATCAGTTACGTTGGGAGGACACACGTTTAAACTTCCGGTCGTACCGGCCAACATGCAGACGATTATAGATGAAAACATCGCGGCCTGGCTCGCGGAAAACGGGTATTTTTATATCATGCACCGCTTCGAGCCGGAAAAACGCCTGGCTTTTGTCCGGGATATGAAAGCGCGCGGACTGATTTCTTCCATCAGTGTCGGCGTGAAGGAAAATGACTATGAATTTATCCGGGAGCTGAAAGAACAGGAGCTGGTGCCGGATTATATTACCATTGATATCGCGCACGGCCATTCCAATGCCGTGATCAGCATGATTCAATTTATTAAAGAACATGTCCCGGAAAGCTTTGTCATCGCAGGGAATGTCGGGACGCCTGAAGCCGTAAGGGAGCTGGAACGCGCGGGCGCTGACGCGACAAAAGTGGGAATCGGCCCCGGGAAAGTCTGCATCACAAAAATTAAAACCGGCTTCGGAACCGGCGGGTGGCAATTAGCCGCGCTTCGCTGGTGCGCAAAAGCTGCGAGCAAACCGATCATTGCTGACGGCGGCATCCGCACGCACGGCGATATCGCGAAATCCATCCGATTCGGCGCGTCTATGGTCATGATCGGATCATTATTCGCCGGCCACGAAGAATCACCGGGACAAACAATTGAAATCGACGGAAAGCTGTACAAAGAATATTTCGGCTCCGCTTCTGAATTTCAAAAAGGCGAAAAGAAAAACGTCGAGGGCAAAAAAATGCATGTCGAACATAAAGGGTCTTTGCAGGACACGCTGGTTGAAATGGAGCAGGATCTGCAATCTTCCATCTCTTACGCAGGCGGCAATACACTCGAAGCCATCCGTAATGTCGACTATGTAATCGTAAAAAACTCTATTTTCAACGGCGACAGATTTTAACACGCAGCAGAGCCGCTCGAAGATAAAAAAAATGACATTCAATATGAATGTCATTTTTTTTATTAAATACCGAAATAAAGAGCCGCACTGGCTAACAGATTAATCACAAAAATAAACAAAAAGATGTAACGAATGAATTTATTTTGCACCGGAGCAAATATAAAGAGATATAGTCCTGCAACCCCAAAAGTAAGAACAGGAAACAGCCACTCAAAGGATAAAGAAATGATATAACCGATAATCATAACAATCGGCACACCGATTAATGATAATTTACTTCTCATATGATTTCTGCCCCTTTTACTTAAAAATTGGTGTGATGTAAGCTTCAATAATGGCAGCGGCGATCAGCAGACAAATAATAAGCAGCACCAATATTCCAATATGCCTGAACATTGAAGCCATTATCTTTTTTTCCTTAGAAAAACACAGCCTGATGACCAATTCAACGCCCTTAAAACCAATGGCGCCACTTAATAATAACGCGGGAACTTCAAATATACCATGAGGAATTAGCAGTAAAAAAATCTGATAAAAAGGAACCCCGCTATGCAGATTTTCTATAATAGAGCCGCTTAAAATAAACCCATTAGTGAATAAATAAAAGATAGAGGTCAACCCAAAGGTAAGAAAACCCGCGGCTAAAAACAGACAAGCGATTGCATTATTTTTCAGCAGTTCAACCGCGCCTGACGAGCCGTTGTAAGCCGCTGATGAAACAAAGTGATCGAAAAAAAACGCAGCGACCACACCGCCTGAAAAAAACAGCACTGACGCGATTAACGGAATGGCGGACGTTCTGATTGCCGGCAACATGCGGTTCATCATGTATAGATACGCTCAGCCAATTCTTCAATCTCTTCTAATGAATGCTCAGATGACTGATACTCCGCCGCAAAAACGCCTTCATGTATAATACCGATCGTATCGCACAGCGAATGCGCCAGCTCCAGCAGGTGAGTCGATAACAGGACTGTATTTCCCTGCTTGACGTACTCCTTTAATAACGTCCGTATCGTTTTACCGCTGATTAAATCAATGCCCGTCAGCGGCTCATCAAGAATTAATATCTTTGGCTGATGAATGAGCGCTGCCGCAATTGATAATTTTTGTTTCATTCCATGTGAATAAGTTTTAATCAGCTGATTTCCGTCTTGAGAAAGCTTCAGCGTCTCCAACATATTCTTTATATAATCATTTGTCCGCTGAGACGGAACTTGAAACATCTCCGCTGTAAAGCGCAAGTATTCGACTCCCGTTAAATAATCATACAAAAAGGCATGGTCGGGCACAAAACCGATATCAGCCGATATTTGCCCCCCCTCTTCTGAATCCAGTTCCTTGCCGTCAATCATGACGCGGCCTGAAGTCGGTTTAAGCAGGCCCGAAATGATTTTCAAAGTCGTTGTTTTCCCGACTCCATTAGTCCCCAGCAAAGCATAGATTGAGCCTTTTTTCACCTCAAACGAAATATCTTTCAATACCTGTTTTTCACTATAGTTTTTTTGTATATTCACTAATTTAATCATTATTCGCTAACCTTTCCGCCATATTGATTCTGCGAAGAAACAGAAACATGACTCCATAGTTTAATAGTGTGAACAGGACAAAAATACCTGATGCAGAATGAATAAGCATCGTTTCAAGTTCCGGCTTTTTATAGATAAAATAGGACGTGATCGCAGCGATTTGAAGCGACACAATGAAAATGAAAGAACTGTATAAGTTGTTATACGTCTTTGCTTTCCCCGCTTCTCCAATTTCGTACAGATGCTCCCAGTTTTTCTTAGGATACAGGGCGGTGCTTGAAATCTGGACAAGACTGTATAAAAAACCCGAACATAAAAACACAATAAACAAGTAGATCGTCAGCGCCGCGGAAGACGGAAAAAACACCGTAATCAAAATGGTGATGATGAACGAATAGATAAGAGCGGCGAGATTATAAATACATACTTTCGGAAACACCAGCTGCCACGCATGTTTGATATTCCGGTGAAACAGATGCTGATTTTTTATTTCCCCGTCAACTGATAATACTGTTTTGAGCGCATCTCCGACGAGCTGATACGAAAAGTTCGCAATGATAACCGCCGCAGACACGATGGCGGCTGCCGAATACCCGATAAAGTGATGCGATAGAAGCGGAATACAAAAACCTAAAAACAGCATGAACAAATACAGCATACTGCCGAAGTTCCTGATAAAAAACCCGTCAATTCTCGATAAGAACAGCAGATCCTTTTGAAAAACGGCATGAAATATTTTGTTATTTCTATATAATTTCAGCTTTGGCGCAAAATCAGCGTTTGTCAAAAACATATAAGGAATAAGGTCCATTTTCTTCAGCGTGGCCGACCACAGTTTAAACATCCCCGCCGTTAAAAGGACGGCGGCCGCAAACACCGCAGCGAAAACGAGCACGGAATGTGAGCGGAATGCTAACCATACATACGGCGTATTCATGAGGATGTTCCGGAAAGCCGGTGACTCCGTAAAGCTTGAAATATCCTTTGCGGTATACTCCCCAAACACGAGAAGATAAACGGCATACCCGACTGCAAGCGGAACCAGCAGGCTGACGCTGAATAAAATGCCTTTCATGATTTTCAAGTAAAACAATTTGCTCCATATATTTGTAAGAAGATAAACAACATAAGAAAACAGCATAGATAAAAATAAATTGAGAAGAAAATAAACGAAGCCCAAGAAAAATACGATGATCGCCGCAGACCCGGTCATGCCTGCGCTTGATAAAAACAAAAAGACCGGAAAAACAAAAAGATACCATACGAAAATGGTTTTTTTGATCGCCTGGCCGGCAAAAACAGAAAACAGCTGTAAAAAACGCACCTTTTTTAATTGATGAATGACCTTGCGCGTATCCAGCAGAAAGGCATTGTGATGTTCTTTAAAGAAGCCGGCAGCCCAAAAAAGCTGCTCAAGTGAAACGGCGATTAAAACAAATTGCCCCCATGCGCTGAGGGGCAGCTGAATCAGTTTTGTCCCGAATACAACACCGCATCCCAGGAAAACGAGATATAAACATAACAGAGAAATAATAATGGCAGACAGCAGTTTGCTGTTGAGTTGAGGAATGCCCCAATCTTCCTTTCTTTTTCGAAACGATGACAGGGTATTATATTTGATAAGAGCCGCAATTTGTTTGACTATCATACTTTCAATCCTTACATATGTATTTGGGAGAGAGGCTCTTTTTGCAGCTTGTACAAAAAGAGCAATTATTTATTGGTCGATTTTACCAAGCAGCTGCGTATTTTTTGCCGTATTTCTTAATCATTGTTTTTGCTGTTGCAACGATTGCATAAGAAATCGCGCCTGCGCCTGTAACGATACCGATGAGAGAAATGATAGAAGCAATTGTTGATGCCGCATCAATAATATCAATTGCTTTTTTAGCTGCTGCTGTAGAGATGCCCAGAGTCGAAGCTAATTCAGCATTGGCTGAGAATGCATGAGCCGCCGCCACGTTTAATTCAGTTCCCGTTAATAATAGTGCATAAACCAATGTTGCTGCAGCAAGAGCCGCGCCAAACAAAATGAAAGACTTTTTATTAGATTTTACTAAGTTCATCATAACATCTCCCTACTCTGTTTTTTTAATTTATAATAAAATTCAGCTTAATTGACTCTCTCCCGAGCTAAATTTTATCCGCCATAAAATAATTAAAGAAAATAGTAAAGAGTTTTAATAAAACAAAACATCCAGTCAAAATGATTCTCTTGCCTTTACTGAGATCGGTCAGTTTTCCTGCGGCAGCATAAAGAGCCGCAATTGATATGAGCAGAAATGGATCCAGCAGCTGCAGACTCAAGCTGGTGCCGCCGGCAGAATATATAAGCGAGGAATCAGCCGTTAAGTAGTTAACAACTGAAAGAATCAACATTTTAAATGCCGAAATTAAAGAAGTCAGTGTATATAGAAGCAAATATATTTTTTTCGGTTTTTTTGTACCGAGAATAAAAGCGGCAACGAATAATAGAAATCCGCCTATCAGAATTTCCACAAAAGTGGTGAAGATCATAAACCCTTGCAGAAACATGACAATCGTACGAACACTTTTCTCCCCGATATCGTAGGTACTTTCTCCGACGGAAGAATAATACGACTGCAGAACTTTATCGGAAATACTGAATTGGAAGAGTAATGAACAGATCAAAATGATGAAAAAAGAACTTAAAAATATTTTTTTATTGCTCAATTGACCTATCATATTATCATCCTTTTCTTACAAAATAAATTAACTATTCTATACTTTTACAATTTAGTTTATTCCTATCAAAAAATCAATATCCTTTCGAAAAATATGACTTTAGAACGTGTTGACTAAGAGCACATCTTTCAGATTTTTTGATTCTATATACCCTTTATTTTTTTCCGAATTTGCAAATAGTATGATTCGGACAATGGATTTGAGGTATTAGAGAAGAATGATCTGTGGAATGAGACGCAGGGTATAAAAAAGGAGGATATTGTTATTTATCCTCCGGATGTATGATCGCCAGCACCTGATGATCTTCCCATTTTCCATTTATCTTTACATTTTTTCTCGCAATGTCTTCTTTATGAAAGCCAGCTTTTTCGAGCACCCGGATTGACGCCTTATTGTGCGGCATGACTCCGGCTTCTATCCGATGCAGTTTCAGCTCATTGAATGCATAATCGACTGCCAGCTTGACAGCCTTCGTCGCATAGCCTTTCCCGTTATGTTTGCCATCTAAAAAAATAACCGATAAAAGCGCTTTGGATGGCGTCCCGAACCACCTGAAAAAGGCTGATCGTGCCAATCAGGGTCTGATCCTGAAGAAAAATGCCGAAGAAGTTGTATTCTGTGTCATTTTCCGCATTCTTCAGTGATTGTTCAATTCGTTTTTCCGGCCTTCCAGCGTATAAAAATCCTCCTGTCCCGACATGGCAAACCTTTCAAAAAACGTGCGGTTTTCCGTCTGCAAAACCAGCTCCTGCTCTGCATCATTCAGGCTGAGCGGCCTGATATCAACGCTGTCTCCTCCTGCATATACATCAGCATCACCATCCTTTTGTTTTGATCAGAAACGTTTTTTAATTGCCTCTCACCCTTGTTATACGGTACGCTTTATCGCATCGAGAAAATCCAAGACTTTACGTTCACCTCCTTTCGTGCAAACGAAATCACAAGGTTCTTTTGTTGACTTAAACCGCGCTATAAGCCGTATCATCATATTGTGACAAGGAAAGAATAGTTTTGGCGGGTTTCCCGGTGATCTAAAAATCAATTTTACAGAATCACTGCTGTCTTAGTTTGCGGGATGAGGCAATATATTGATTGGATCAAAGCTGAAATGTTGACAAAGAAATGTAAAACAATCGGAAAAGAGGAGTTAATATGAAACTGACGGGAAATACAACACTGATTACAGGCGGAAATGCCGGAATAGGATTGGCTTTCGCAGAACGGTTTTTAAAAGCGGGAAATAAAGTCATCGTGACCGGACGGCGTGAGCACGCTCTTCAAAAAGCAAAGGAAATATTCCCGGATCTTATTACCTATGTCAGTGATTTGAGCATTCCATCTGAACGTATATCACTGTTTGATTGGGTGAAAGAAAATTATCCGGAAGTGAATGTGTTAGTAAACAACGCGGGGATTCAACAACGTTTTCATGTGCTGAAAGCGGATGCGAAGGACAATTGGGACTATTTTAATAAAGAAATCACAACGAACATTGAAGCTCCCTTCCACTTGTCTATGCTGTTCGCTCCGTTTTTTGCCGGAAAAGAAGATGCGGCTGTCATTAACGTCTCTTCGGGATTGGCTTTTACACCGCTTGCTATTGCACCGATCTATTCAGCAACGAAAGCGGCGCTTCACTCATTTACAATGAGTCTGAGACATCAGCTTTCTGATTCATCTGTAGAAGTGATTGAAGTTGCGCCTCCGGCGGTGAATACAGATTTAGGCGGAGCAGGGCTGCATACTCAAGGAGAACCGCTGGATGAATTCGCGGATGGGATTTTTAAAGGACTGAAAGAGGGCAAACTAGAAATCGGATACGGTTCTTCAGCGGAACGGCTGCGCATGTCCCGGGATAAAGCCGATGAACATACCGCTAATATGTACAATGCGATGAAACATACAATTGAATAACATCTTTGAAAAAGCAAAAACCCGCTTCTATTGAGCGGGTTTTTGCTTTTATTAAACAGATAAACGCCTTTCTTAACAATGGTGCAAGCGCCATCGAAAAGAAAGACGTCATATTTTTTCATCCTGAGAATGGCGGGCTGACCCTTAGCACTCTTCCGGCGTACCGGCGTTTTTGGCCGTGCGGAAAGAAGATCCGCAGCCGCAGGAAGCGATGGCATTCGGGTTGTCAATGGTGAAACCGCCGCCCATCATGGACTGTTTGAAGTCAATGATCGTGCCGGTCATAATATCAAGGCTTTCGCTGTCGACCAAAACGGTGATTCCGTGCTGTTCAAACATGCTGTCTTTTTCGCCTTTTTCGTGCTCAAATCCCATTCCGTAAGACAGGCCGCTGCAGCCGCCGCCTTTTACGCCCACACGGAGAAACGCGTTTTCTTCCTCATGCTCTTTCATCATATCTTTTATATGCAAAGCCGCTGCTTCAGTGATGGTTACTGGAACACTCATAGGTAGACCTCCTTTTTTAAAAACGGATGCTGATACTATTATAAACCTTGAGGAGCGTATTTCTCAAACGAGCTGTTTACAAATAATAGACGCCGCTGCATACGGTTTCGGCGGGTCCCGTCATCAGCACGTGCCCGTTGTCCTGCCAATTTATCACAAGGTCGCCTCCCGCTAAATGAACGGTGATATCCCGGTTTCGTTCGGAAACACCGTTCAATACGGATGCGACAGCCGCCGCACAGGCGCCCGTTCCGCAAGCCTGTGTAATGCCGGAGCCGCGTTCCCATACGCGGAAATGAAGTTCATCGGCGCTGACGGTTTCCACAAATTCGACATTGACGCCTTCCGGAAATCTCGGGTCTTTTTCAATGACGGGACCGAGCGTTGTAAGAGGCGCTTGATTGATATCCGCAACCGGAAAAACAATATGGGGGTTTCCCATTGATACGGCTGTTCCGGAAAGCTCCGTTTCTCCAAAAACAAAAGTTTCATCGATCGTCCGTTCATCTTCATTGCCGAGCATCGGCAGCTCTTTTTTGGTGAGGCGCGGTTCGCCCATATCGACGGCGACTTCACGCACAATCCCGTTGTCTTCCGTAATGTCTGCTTTCACAAGACCTGAAAGCGTCTCAATGAAAAAGGACGTTTCTTCTGTCAGCTTATGTTCGTATGCGTACTTTGCCACACAGCGAAGGCCGTTGCCGCAATTTTTCCCTTCTGAGCCGTCATTATTAAAAATCCGCATTTTGACCGGCGCTTTTTCTGACGGACAGATGAGGATCATTCCGTCAGAGCCGATGCCCGTGTGAATGCTGGACACTTTAACGGCAATCTCAGCCAGCCGTTCTTCCGGCAGCTGTTCTTCAAATTGATTTACATATATATAACTGTTTCCAAGACCGTGCATCTTGGTAAAACGGAATGAATTCATATCGGCCTCCAACTTTTTTTCTTTTACTTAGTATAAAAGCTCTTCCCCTCGGACACAATACAAATATCCCCCGTTTTTCATACATAAAAGCTCCCTGCATATGCAGGGAGCTTTTATCGTTTACTAAATAAACATGCCGGCAATCGCCGCGCTGAGAAGGTTTGCGAGTGTTCCCGCAATAACCGCTCTTAATCCGAGGCGCGCAATATCCGAACGGCGGCTTGGGGCCAAACCGCCCAGTGTGCCGAGCATAATCGCAATCGAAGAGAAGTTGGCAAATCCGCACAGCGCAAAGCTGATAATCGTAGACGTTTTTTTAGAAAAGTCCGCAATATGCGGACCGAAGTTTGAATAAGCGACAAACTCATTCAGCACAAGTTTCTGTCCGATATAGCTTCCCGCTCCGAGCGCTTCATGCCAAGGAACGCCGATTACAAATGCGATCGGTGAAAACACGTAACCGAGAATGGATTCTAATGTAATATGTTTGAAACCGAACCAGCCGCCGATTCCGCCGAGAATTCCGTTCACTACGGCGATGAGCGCGACAAACGCAAGAAGCATGGCGCCGACATTCAGAGCAATCTGAAGGCCCGTGGATGCGCCTTTTGCCGCTGCATCAATCACATTAGCGGCGCCTTCGCCTTCTTCGTCCATATTAAAATCGCCTTTTATCGTCTGCGTTTTTTCCGTTTCAGGTATTAACATTTTTCCGAACACGAGACCGGCGGGAGCCGCCATAAAGCTGGCCGCCAGCAAGTATTCGATCGGAATGCCTAACAGGGCGTAACCGAAAAGCGTCGAACCCGCTACAGCCGAAAGGCCGCTCGTCATAATCGTAAACAGCTCGGAACGGGTCAATCCCGCAATCAGCGGTTTAATGGCAAGCGGTGATTCAGACTGTCCGACAAAAATATTCGCAGCCGCCGCAAGCGATTCCGTTCTGCTTGTCCCAAGAAGTTTTGACAGTCCGCCTCCGATAACGCGAAAGATGAGCTGCATGATTTTCAAGTGATACAAAACGGCAATCAGCGCTGAGAAAAAGATAATGACCGGCAGAACGCTCAGCGCGAAAGCCGGGCTGCTGCCCACTTTTAACAGCGGGCCAAAAATAAAGCTGATGCCTTCGTTCGCATAATCAATGAGAAGCTGCACACGGCTTGAGAACCATAAAAATACGGCCCGGCCGGCGTCCCACTTTAATACGATGAATCCGAAGGCCATTTGTAAACATAAACCGACAATGACGGTTCGCAGGTTAATTTTGCTTTTCTTCTCTGATAACAAAAAAGCAATGGCTAATATAGCAACTGCCCCGAGCAGCCCCCAAACGATATTCAATGAATCCACCTCTAAAATTTTATTTAAAAAAAGTCTTTATTAAGATAACAATATTTATTTTTGCTGTCTACAAATTTTTTATTTTGCCAAAACCCGGGGCGCAATAAAAAAGAGACCCCGTTCGGAGCCTCTGATTAAAACATCGGATTTTCTTCTATGAATGTATATATGTTGTCAACCAATTCAGCAGGCGTGCCCCCCGTGACCACTTCGCCGTTAACCAAGGCGAACAGGGACTCCATGCATTTTCCGCAGTAGCTTAAACAGCCGTACTCAAGCACGTCCAAGTTCGGATCCTTCTCTAAGATCTCAAGTGCTTCCTGGGAACCGCGCGCTAAATTGCTGACACAGAATTCAATCATCGGATTCATGCGGTTTCACCTCACATATGTACCTTATCCTAACGGAATTTCCTCTATTCGTCAAAGATCCAGTTTCACGCTCAATGTTATCGTAACATATTAATTCAGGTTAAAGGTTTTACTATTACGTGTTTTCTGGTCAATTTGTAGGTTATTTTAAAACTATTATTGTGGTTTTAGATCAAATTCGATATAATTCTAGATGTTATTTTACATAGTTCGTTATTTTGTAACAACATTGACTACCATATTTTTCGGGCAAAAGGGGAATCATTATGAAAAAATTGGTCTTGATCGGCGGGGGTTACGGAAACATGCGGGTGCTGCACCGCTTACTGCCGAACCAGCTTCCGTCAGATATATCCATCACGCTGATTGACAGAAACCCGTATCACTGCTTAAAAACAGAATATTATGCGCTCGCCGCCGGCACGATTTCTGATCATCATATCAGGGTGTCTTTTCCTGAGCATCCGAATCTGGATGTTCAATACGGTGAGGTGGCTTCCGTCGACACGAAAAACAAACAGGTTCTGTTTCATGACCGCGAACCGATTTCTTACGATGACGCGGTGATCGGACTGGGCTGCGAGGATAAGTATCATAACGTGCCCGGCGCGCCGGAACATACTTACAGCATTCAGACCATTGATCAGTCACGCGAAGCCTATCAAAAGCTGAACAACCTCGGCGCCAATGCATCTGTCGCTATCGTCGGAGCGGGATTAAGCGGCGTGGAGCTTGCCAGTGAATTAAGAGAGAGCCGTGACGACCTGAAGATTATGTTATTTGACCGGGGCGACCTGATTTTATCAAGCTTTCCGAAAAGACTCAGCAAGTACGTTCAGAAATGGTTTGAAGAACACGGCGTCACCATTATCAATAATGCGAATATTACAAAAGTGGAAGACGGCATCGTTTATAATCATGATGAAGGAATACCGGCCGATGCCATCGTGTGGACGGCGGGAATTCAGCCGAATAAAGCCGTCAGAGAACTGGACGCTGAAAAAGACCCGCAAGGCCGCATCGTTTTAACACCGCATCACAACCTTCCGGGCGATGAGCATGTTTACGTCGTCGGTGATTGCGCGAGCCTGCCGCATGCGCCGAGCGCCCAGCTGGCTGAAGCACAGGCGGAACAAATTGTGCAGATCCTCCTGAAACGCTGGAACAATGAAGAGCTGCCGGAAACAATGCCGCAATTTAAGCTGAAAGGCGTCCTCGGTTCACTCGGAAAAAAAGCGGGCTTCGGTCTTGTCAACGACCGTCCGCTCATCGGGCGTGTGCCCCGTTTATTAAAATCAGGCCTTTTATGGATGTACAAGCATCATAACGGCTGATAAGAAAAAAGCCGCTGATTGCGATCAGCGGCCATTTTTAAGAGCCCGCCACATAGCCGCGCTTTTCCATTTCTTCATATATATCTTTTAAATGCGGATTCCCTTCCCCCACAATGACATCCTCCACCAGCACGAGCGGATAGAAAAATTCATCGTTCTTGATGCGCTCCGCAAGCTCTTCTGTCTCCTTTTGCTGAGGCGGTGCGTCAATATCAATATACCGCATGTTAAAAGGCTGCTCCGGGTATTTCCGTTTCAGCGCCGCCTCCAGCCATTCAAACGTATCTTTGGCGCTCGGCATATTCACGCAGCTTGCGCAAAGCGTTTCAGCGCCGTAAACACTGAGCGTAACCGGCTTTGTCATGTATATCATCCCCTTTACACCAGTATACAAAGGACGGGGCAGCTTTTGTATAAAAAACGGTTTTTATGTTCAAGTTTAAATATGCTATAATGGAGAAAGCAGCTTTGCAAACCAAACATTAGATTTTTACCGTTACTGTGAATATAATGGTTTTATGTATATGAAAGGAGCGAATCTCATGACTGAGGTTGAAATGAAAGAGCAAGTACAGGAAGTATTGGATAAATTACGTCCGTTTCTGCTTCGTGACGGCGGTGACTGTGAGCTTGTTGATGTAGACGAAGGCATTGTAAAGCTTCGCCTCCTTGGCGCATGCGGCAGCTGCCCAAGTTCAACGATTACGCTGAAAGCCGGAATTGAACGCGCCCTTCTTGAAGAAGTACCGGGTGTCGTTGAAGTAGAACAAGTATTTTAATCATAAAACCAGGCTGCATGACAGCCTGGTTTTTTTATTTTTACAAATAGTCATCAAACCATGAACAAATATAACGGATGCGTTTCATTCGCTGTTCGGGATGGCCGCTTCTCGACAGCTCATGCGTAGCTTTCGGAAATCGGATGAACGACGTCGTTTTGTTCAGTTTCTTCAACGCGGTAAAGAGCTGCTCCGCCTGCTCTATCGGACAGCGGTCATCTCGCTCACCGTGCAGGATCAAAAGCGGCGTCGAAACGCGGGATGCATATTTTACAGGAGAACGATCCCAAAGCTTATCCGCTTCCTCAAACAAATCATGTCCGAGCTGCCAGTCGGTAAAAAAGAAGCCGATATCGCTGACACCGTGGAAGCTGAACCAATTTGAAATGGAACGCTGCGTGACGGCAGCTTTAAAACGGCCTGTCTGTCCGACAATCCAATTCGTCATAAACCCTCCGTAGCTTCCGCCCGTCACACCGAGACGGCCGCTGTCTATAAACGGATACGCCTGAACGGCTTCATCCACCGCCTGCATGACATCACGGTAATCTCCGCCTCCGTAATCACCCCTGACACGATTGACAAAATCCTGTCCGTAGCCGTGGCTTCCTCTCGGGTTGACATACACGACAGCATATCCTTGTGCGGCCAGCACTTGGAATTCGTGAAAATACGTATGGCCGTACATCATGTGAGGCCCGCCGTGTATGTATAGAATGAGGGGATATGTTTGATCCTCTTCAAAAACGGCAGGCTTTAAAAACCAGCCGTTTACCGTCAGCCCGTCCTTTGTTTCATATTGCAGCTTTTCCGGCACGGATATGATACGCTCCTCTATAAACCGATCATTGTAAAATGTCAATTGCCTCTCTTCCCCATTTTCAAGTGAAATGCTGTAAAGCTCGGAAGGCTGTGCGGGTTTGGCGATTGCGGCGATACAGCTTTTCTGATCGGGATGAAAAGCAAAACCGTTCACGTACTCTTCTTCTAATCGGATCGGATATACGAGGCCGTCAATCGAGATATAATAAATAACGGTGCTTCCCTGCTCGCTCCCGAGAACGTAAAAACCCTGCCCGTCGTTTGCCCATACCGGCCGGGGCGTCACTCCTCCTATGATTGAATCCGCAATCAGCGCATCGCTCAAATGAACATCCAGCATATCGGTCAGGCAGGACAGCCGCTCAGTTTTCACGTCGTACAGCCACGCTTTCTCTAAAGTCGCATTGCGAAATTCATTCTCATGGCCCAGCATCGCGATATAAGAACCGTCCGGTGAAAACACGCAGGAACCGAAAGAACCGCGGTGCGGCGTAATCTGCTTCAGGCTTCCGTCCGCCAGATTCATCAGATAGACATCGCTCGGCTTTCCGGCGTCACCCGGCTCGCATAAATTGGCGGTAAACGCAAGCTGCCTGCCATCCGGTGAAAAGGCCGCGCCATAATGATCCGCTTCATAATCCGTCAGCTGCTGAATCTCACCCGTTTCAAGATGAATCAGCACAAGCTGGGCCCAGCTTCCGTTCAGCAGGCCTTTCCCGTCACGTTTATATGTTAATGACTGAATCTCAACCGGCTCATACTCGTCATGCTTCTTTTTTTCTTTCTCCTCGGCGCGCTCCGCTGATGTCAGACTGACGGACACAAGCACGGATCTGCCGTCGGGCGCCCATATCGGATCTGATACGCCCCAAGGAATATCGGCCGCCTGTTCCGCCTCTCCGCCGGCAGCGTCGATGATGTACAGCTGAGGGATGCCGTCCTCCCTGTCAGAAACAAAGGCGAGGCGCCGTCCGTCAGGCGACCACCGCGGACTTGTATTTTTATCGTCCCCGAAAGTCCACGGGTTTGAGATGCCGGATTCTGTGTCATATACCATAATGGCTGAGGAATAGGAATCCCGCTTATGATTGACTGTTGTCCGGACGTAAGCGGCTCTTCTGCCGTCAGGGGCATATTGCGGGTCTGTCACGGATACGAGAGACGCAATGTCCTCCTCGGTTATGAGTTTTTTCAAATCGTTTCTCCTCCTTTTCTTTTTTATTTCGCTTCCCTAAATAAAAATCCTTCTCCAGAAAAAGAAAGCGTCCTTCTCTGATGGGAAGAACGCTTTTTTATCATTATACACTTTTCACCTGTTCTAAAGGATTCCGTTCAATTACGCTTCCTTCTGACGGGACAGTAAGCGCCGCAATCTCACAGTGAGGGAAATGCTCAGAAAGCTGCTTTCTCAGCTCTTCTCCCTTTCCTTTTTCAATCAGGACAAGAATCGTCGGTCCCGCTCCGCTCAGCGCCGTTCCGTAAGCGCCTTTCATTTCGGCCGCATGTTCCACCTTTGAAAGCTCAGGAACAAGCATGGCGCGGTACGGCTGATGGAGGATGTCTTTTCTCATCATTTTCCCGGCGAGCGCCCAGTCATTTGACATGATCGCAGCAACGAGAAGGTTGCTGACTGCGCTTGCTTTAACGGCGCGTCGGTACGGCAGCTCTTTCGGGAGCACGTCCCTTGCGTCCCTGGTCAGAACTTCGTAAAACGGAATCACTGCCACAACGTCGATATCCGCTTCGGCAACACGCACGATATGTGTTTCATCTTCTTCGTGAAGGCCGATCACAAGCCCTCCTGCAAGGGAAGCAGCGGCATTATCAGGGTGTCCCTCTTCAAGACTGGCTAAGTGCAGCTTGTCGCTTTCCGACAGCTGCAGGCCGCATAACTCATCCGCAAGCTCAATGGCGGCGACGATAGCGGCCGCGCTGCTTCCGAGCCCCCGCGCAAGGGGGATGTCACTCCATACTTTGACATGGGCGGGCGGCAGCTCTTTCTGATAGCGGTCAGCCGTCCGTTTGGCGACTTGGTAGATGAGGTTGTCCGTTCCTTGAGGGATGCCCGCGACAGTTTCGGTTTCCGCCGAGAACTGCCATTCATCGTTTCGGAAAACGGAAAGCTTCAAATATCTGCTGAGCGCCATCCCGATGGAATCAAACCCAGGCCCTAAGTTGGCGGTGCTTCCCGGAACCGTAATGGAAAACAGCATCTCCGCCTCATTCATACACGCGCCGCTCCATTTAAGTATTCCAGAATACTGTCCTCATCTGTCGGCAGCGTGATCGGTTTTATGTCAGATACGTCCACAGCCGTGTTCGGATCTTTCAGGCCGTTTCCGGTCAAGACTGCGACAACCTTGCTTCCTTTTGGAATTTCACCGGATTTCACCTGTTTTAAAACACCGGCGATGGATGCACAGGAGCCCGGCTCGGCAAATACGCCTTCTTCACGGGCAATCAGCTGATAAGCGTGAAGGATTTCTCCATCTGTGACTTCATCAATTTTTCCGGCTGATTCTTCCGCAGCGAGCACGGCTTTGTCCCAGCTGGCAGGGTTCCCGATCCGGATTGCTGTCGCAACGGTTTCGGGATTTTTAATGACCTCGCCGCGAACGATGGCCGCAGAACCTTCCGCCTCAAAACCGCGCATCTTCGGAAGTCCGGTGCCGTTTTTCTCATGATATTCTTTGAACCCTTTCCAGTAGGCCGTGATATTCCCGGCGTTTCCTACC
The DNA here is from genome assembly GCF_053663395.1 of Bacillus sp. JK74. NCBI lineage: Bacteria > Bacillati > Bacillota > Bacilli > Caryophanales > Bacillaceae > Bacillus > Bacillus sp. JK74. The sequence continues at coordinate 125,900 of NZ_JBSJQB010000001.1, forward strand.
GGGATCGCCAGAATGTCCGGCGCTCCGCCGAGCTGTTCGCATACTTCAAAGGCTGCTGTTTTTTGCCCTTCAATCCGGTAAGGGTTTACTGAATTCACTAATGCAATCGGTGATTTTTCACAAATCGACCGGACGATGGCCAGCGCGTCGTCAAAGTTTCCGTCAATCGCGATGATTTCCGCACCGTACATGACGGCCTGCGCAAGCTTTCCGAAGGCGATTTTCCCGTCCGGGATGATGACGATGCATTTCATACCGGCTCTCGCCGCGTATGCCGCAGCCGCCGCGGATGTGTTGCCTGTTGAGGCGCACATGATGGTATCATTGCCTTCTTCTTTCGCTTTGGCGACCGCCATGACCATGCCGCGGTCTTTAAAAGATCCCGTCGGATTAACGCCCTCTGTTTTCACATGCAGTTCAATTCCGAGCTTTTCAGAAAGCTTCGGGAGGTGAATCAGCGGCGTGTTGCCTTCATGCAATGTCAGGGCCGGCGTCCGATCCGTCACCGGCAGAAATTCTTTATATTGATGGATGAGTCCTTTCCACATTAGCTCCAACCGTTCCCTTCTACACGATATGTGCTTTTTACTTCTTGTACCACTTCGAGGTCATTTAAGTTTTGCAGAATGTCACTGAAATCTTCTTCCGATGTATGATGCGTGACGATAACGATTTCCGCGAGATCGTCATGGCCTTTGATCGGCAGCTGCAGAATTTTTTCAAAGCTGACGCCGCGCTCTGAGAAGGCTGATGTGATTTTTGAAAAAGAGCCGACCTGGTCTTTGACATGAATTCTTAAAAACTGCTGGGCGTAGATATCAGACGGCTGCTTCAGATTTCTTTCAAACTGCGGGGCGACAAAGCTGTTTCCGTTTACGCCGAGACGCATGTTTTTCATGACCGCGACCAGATCGGAAACGACTGATGTCGCAGTCGGCATGCTTCCGGCTCCGGGGCCGTAAAACATCGTTTCGCCTACGGCTTCTCCGTACACGTAAACGGCATTAAACTCGTTATGCACGGCAGAGAGCGGATGATGATCCGGGAGGAGTGTCGGCTGAACGCTGACTTCGATTTTATTGTCATCACGCTGGGCGATGCCGATCAGCTTCATCGTATAGCCGAGCCGTTTGCTGAAGCTGATGTCTTCATCCGTAATCCGGGAAATTCCTTTTACTTTGACATCGTCCAGATCGACGTTCATAGAGAAGCCGAGACGGGCTAAAATCGCCATCTTGCGTGCGGCATCGAGTCCTTCTACATCGGCGGTCGGGTCCGCTTCCGCGAATCCGAGATCCTGCGCTTCCTTCAGCACTTCTTCATACGGGCTTTTTTCTTTAATCATTTTCGTTAAGATGAAGTTCGTCGTTCCGTTGACGATTCCCATCATTTTTGTGATCCGGTCAGAGGAAAGGCCTTCTTCGAGCGTGCGTAAAATCGGGATTCCGCCGGCGACACTCGCTTCATAATACAAGTCACAGCCATTTTCCTTTGCGGCGGCTAAAAGCTCTGACCCGTATACGGCGATCAGATCTTTATTTGCGGTCACAACATGTTTTTTCGCTTTCAAGGCATCAAGAAGATATTGCTTCGTCTGTTCGACACCGCCGATGACTTCAATAATCACGTCGACCTCAGGGTCATCGATCACATCATAGACTTCTGTCGTCAGCACTTCTTTCGGCAGGTCTGCGTCTCGTTTTTTATCAATATCTTTAACTAGCACTTTTTTGATCGTCACCGGACAGCCGACCTGGTGCATAAGCTTATCCTGATGATCTTGTATAATTTTGACGACTCCGCTTCCCACGGTTCCCAGTCCTAACAGTCCAATACGAATCGCTTCCAAAGAGAAACTCCACCTTTCTTCCTTTTGTCCACTAGAAAAGGACAATTGTTAACCCTTCACAGACATTTAAGTTACAAATATTATATAAGCCCGCATTTGTTTTGACAAGCGGCTGAATATTGTTTCTGCGGCTATGAAAACGCTTAACACACTGATATGACAAGATTCCCTATTTTCTAAATATTTTTACGTCATATTTTCTTACGAACTGATTCCTTTTCCGAGCCACGCCACAGGCGGGACAAAAACCTGCGCCGCTCTGACATTCAGCATGTCGTGACATGTCTGCAAAAACTGTTCATAGCGGGTGCAGTCTGCAAGAATGTAGTCCAGCTGCTCTTCGTAAAACTGTTTTTCAGAATCATGAGAAATGTAATAGCTCTCCACCGTCTCAAAGAAATGAAGCGGAAACAGCAGGCGGCTGTAAAACAGGCGCTTGGAAAAGGAGGATAACGGCGTAACTTGCTCATATTCCTGCAAAAACAAAAACCCTTCGTTAAGCAAGTCGTCACGATGATACAAATATGTGCTGCGCATATATTCCGCAATATCACGGGCGGCATGGTCGAATACCCAATCGCCCGGAATGCGGATCAATGATTCCTCCGACCAGGTATCCCGTTCCATCCGCTGATGGCAGATTGTCCCCGAGTCTTCTGCGCCGGGATTGTCATCCAGCTCCGTATCCACTAAATATTGAATCGCATTTTCCGCTAAGCCTGAATAATAAGGAAATGCTTCGATCATTTTCTTTTCGAACGGTTCAAGCGGAGACATATGAATTTTCTGCATCCAGAATGATTCCAGCTGATCCACCCGTTTTCCCCATAAGTCCTTCCATTGGCCGATCCTGCCCGCTTCTTTCACTTCGTACGGAAAACCCCGCCCTTTTCTGTGAAATTCGGCAAGCTCCCCTCCGACAGAAAACGACCGGTTTGCGACGGGGATCGGCGCTTTTAAGAGCGCATACGTTTTGCCTTCGTCCTCAAAGGTCAGTTCTCCTTCCTTCGTAAAGATAAACACTGAAACGTATGGGTCACTTTGTTCTTGTAAATACTGACTCATGTAGTAAAGCTCCGTCAGCTCTGATTGCGAAAATCCGGAAACGGGAATAATAAGAAAGAAGGAATTAGGCGTCTGGAAGCATTGGTATTTCTGATAAACGGAAAGCTGTCTGACGTGGATGCCGTACTTTTCTTTAATGATGCTTTTCATCATAATCACCTGCCTGAAAAATTAGAGCTATTCACATCGTAGTCATACGCCGGCGGAATTATGAATACATATTGTAATCCTTTGAGTCAAGTGGAGAAACATCGTACACATCGGAAGGGTGTTGTATAAACTAGTAAAAAAAGATTGGGTGAAGCAAATGTCAGAAAAGGAACAACTGAATCACGTGGAAGCTGTCGCCAGAGCGCGTTTAAAAGAACGGGGGGTTGAGACGGACGATATTGCCGAGCTGGTGTATTTCCTTCAGAAAAAATATCATCCTGATTTGACGATGGAAGTATGCAGGCTCAATGTGGACCGTGTCATCGCAAAACGCGAGGTGCAAAACGCCATTTTAACGGGAATAGAATTAGATGTGCTCGCCGAACAAAAAAAGCTGTCTGAACCGCTTCAGACCATTCTGGCGATTGATGAAAGCCTGTATGGGGTTGACGAGGTGCTCGCCTTCTCTATCGTGAATATATACGGCTCAATCGGCTTTACGAATTACGGCTACATTGACAAAGAAAAACCCGGCATTCTCGGGCGTTTAAATGATAAATCTACGGGCGAATGCCATACGTTTCTTGATGATATCGTCGGCGCAATCGCAGCAGCGGCTTCAAGCCGGCTTGCCCACAGCGCCAGAAATACAGAATAAGGACGGCCGTCATGGCCGTCCCTTTTTTATAGATGTTCAATCCATTCGGTTAAAGAGTCAATCGCATATGTCGGCTTCCGATCGTAATCTGCCATATGCTCACGCTTTGTCACTCCGGTATGAACCAGCAGCGTAGCCATGCCCGCATTGATGCCGGCCATAATATCCGTTGCATAGTTATCGCCGACCATGAGTGTTTCGGAAATATCCGTTCCGAGCACACGCATCGCCTGTTCCATAATAATCGATTCAGGCTTGCCGATAAAGACAGGCTCAACGCCCGTTGACACCGTCAAAACGGATGTGAGCGAACCGTTCCCTGGTAAAAGCCCTCTTTCAGTCGGAATGGCGACGTCGCCGTTTGTTGAAATGAACCGGGCGCCGTTTCTGATCGCAAGGCATCCCGTTGCCAACTTTTCATATGTAATGCCGCGGTCGATTCCCACAACGACAAAGTCCGCGTTTTCTTCTCCGAAGCTCAGCCCGTTTTCTTCAATGGCCTGACGGATGCCTTCTTCGCCGATCACATACACCGACGCGTCTTTTTTCTGCTGGGCGATATGCTGCGCAGTCGCCATGCTCGTCGTGAAGACCTGCTCTTCAGATGCCGGAATGTCAAAGCTCATCAGCTTGTCCGCCACCTGCTTCGGCGTCCGGGAAGAATTGTTCGTCACGAATAAATACGGAATGCCGCGCGCTTTAAGCGTTCTCACGAATTCACACGCTTCTTCGATTTTTTCCGTCCCGTTGTACATTGTGCCGTCCAAATCTATCAAATATCCTTTATAATCCTTCATACTCAACACTCCTGTGGATTTTCTCACTCGTTGTTATTTAAATGCGGAAACAGGCCCTAATTCTGTTTCCAGGTAGGTTCTTACACGGGCCGGAAAGGCTTTCAGCACATCCCTGTTTGACGTGATCAGCGTAAACAGTTCCTGATGATCGGCTTGCTGATATTCCTGAACAAGCCGCTTTCTGGAAGAGATCAGCTGCTTGAGCTTATTCGCTTCATCCTCAGCTACCACCTTTTCATCCGTCAGAATATCCATGATGTCGTCATAACTCCCCGGATCGCGCATGATAAAGCCGTCAATCATATCATTTCCGACATCGAGAATGCATTCGATCATAAGATGGCTGATCCGCTCAAGCGCCCTTTTTTCGATTTCGCTCTGCCATGCAGGCGTGCTGTCAAACAGCGCCAGCTGGGTCTCAAAAAAACGGAGTGTTTGTTCGATATTATTTCTGTCAACAAAATACACGTGACAGCATCCCCTTCTGCATCAATTATTTTCTGATTCGTTTTAAAACAAAATACGCGCAGCCGAAATTGCAGTATTCATAAATGTATTCGTCCAATGTGCTGATTTTCGTTTCAAAGGTTGCTTTTTGATTCTGGTCATCAAAGAAGCCTTTGAGCCGCAGCTGACTGTATCCCCAGTCTCCCACAATGTAATCATATTTATTTAATATGTCCGAATAGCGGGCTTTGAACGCTTCTTCATTAAAGCCGTTTTTAAAATCGTGTACGAGTTCAAACTCGGCATTTTGAATAAGAATCATATCTTCACCTCTTTTATCACTCTTTACTATCATAATTCATTGACTTCTGTCCATCAATTGCAAAATGAGACGGTTCTGACGGACGGAAAAATTTTCCCCTTTTAATCCAGTGTAGCGGTTCTGACGATCCTTATTCAAGAATGACTTTTTCCCTGCACAGACGGCTCCATCACAAAAAACCCAAAACCTGCGGCGTTTTGGGTTTTTTCGGCTTATCTTATGCTTGGGCCTGGCGTTTTTTAGACGCTTCGTTCACTTGTTCATCCGCATGGTAGGAAGAACGGACAAGCGGGCCTGCTTCACAGTGGCTGAAGCCTTTTTGCATCGCGATTTCTTTCAGTTCGGCAAATTCGTCCGGATGATAATATTTTTGGACTTTTAAATGTTTTTTCGACGGCTGCAGGTATTGGCCGATCGCCATGATGTCGACATTGTTCGCAAGCAGGTCGTCCATCACTTCAATAATTTCTTCCTTCGTTTCGCCGAGACCGATCATAATGCTTGATTTCGTCGGGATGTCAGGCTGCATTTCTTTCGCACGGCGCAAGAATTCCAAAGAACGGTCATATGTTGCACGGGCGCGGACTCTCGGTGTCAGGCGGCGCACGGTTTCAATGTTGTGGTTCAGAATATCAGGACGGGTATCCATTAATGTTTTCAGGTTGTCGTAATTTCCGCCCATATCGGATGGCAGCACTTCAATTGTCGTGAACGGGCTTTTTCTGCGGATCGCCCGGACCGTTTCCGCAAAGACGCCTGCTCCGCCGTCTTTCTGATCATCACGCGCCACGGCCGTGATGACGGCGTGTTTTAAGTTCATCAGTGCAACCGAATCAGCTACGCGTTCCGGTTCCTGCAGATCCAGCTCAGTCGGCAGACCCGTTTTGACAGCGCAGAAGCGGCATGCTCTCGTACAGACGGAACCGAGAATCATGAACGTCGCCGTACGTCTGACAGCCCAGCATTCATGGATGTTCGGGCATTTTGCTTCTTCACATACGGTATGCAGATTATTTTCACGCATTAATTTTTTCAGACCCGTATAGTTTTCATTCGTGTTCAGCTTTATTTTGAGCCATTCCGGCTTTCTCAGATGCTCGTCTTTCTTTGCCATTTCCCCATCATCTCCATTATCCCTTTATTCATGTTCGTGTGCGAAAAATTTCTATTTCACGATGGATATAAAACTTGCAGATTTCTATTCAATAGTCACTTTAACATAGGAAAAATTTCTCGACAAGGGAAGAGAATTACTTACATTTTCTCGGATTGTTGCCGCAAACTATTTGTATTAATCCTGAAAGGAGATCATGTTGTGAAAGTTCTGTTATCTGCTCTTCTCCTTTTATCATTTTTCTGTCCGGCTGCAAGCGGGAAAGAACAATCGGCTCCTGTTTACGGCGAACGGATGCAGTTGTACCGCAAAGCCGAAGCAGTCACGCAGATTCCTTGGTATGTACTTGCGGCGGTTGATCAATATGAAGAAAATGTCCGCTCGAACCGAAAGGATCTGCCGGAAAAAGCGGGAATCATCAGCATTTATATTCCGGATCATTTGTGGAGCGGGCCTGAAAATCCAAATCCTAAGGACGAGGCGCCCCTCAGCATTAAAGTATTTGACGGGATCGGCCTGGACGGCGACGGCGACGGAAAAGCCGAGGTCAGCAATGATGAGGATATTCTTTATACATTTGCACAGTATTTAGCGGGATTCGGAACGGATCTTGACCATATCCGCATCGGCCTCTGGAATTATTACCGCCGTGATCAGACGGTCGGCATTATCACCGAATTCATGACACTGTTTAAAACGTTCGGCCGCCTTGATCTCGGAGAGCACGCTTTTCCGCTTCCCGTGAAGACGGATTACAGCTACCGCAGCACATGGGGCGCCGCGCGGGGTTTCGGCGGGCGCCGGATTCACGAAGGAACGGATCTGTTCGCCCATTACGGGCTCCCCGTCAGATCGACCTGCTACGGTATTGTTGAAATGAAGGGCTGGAACCGTTTCGGCGGCTGGAGAATCGGCATCAGGGATATCAATAACACGTATCACTACTTCGCTCACCTGAACGGTTTTGCAAAAGGTGTGCATAAAGGCCAGATCGTCAAACCCGGAGAGGTGATCGGCTCTGTCGGCAGTTCCGGATACGGACCGCCGGGCACCGCGGGAAAATTTCCGCCGCATCTTCACTACGGGATGTATAAAGATAACGGCAGATCGGAATGGTCTTTTGACCCGTATCCTCATCTAAGGGCATGGGAGCGAAAAGAAATCCGCAGGAAAAAGTAAACACACAGCCGCCAGGAAAGATTGCGGCTGTGTGTTTTTATTTATCTTTCTTCTGTTTTTCATTCGGCAGCTGAATGGAAGGCGTCACACCTGATCCGCTGCTTCCGTTATAAAACTGCGGCACCTCTCCTTGAATCGCTTTAATGGAGACCGGTATATTATTTGTCACGACTGATGTTTTACTGGCAAACGGGATAATAACCTTTACCTTAATTTCCACAAAAATACTGATATCGATCAGGGCATTGTTAATGCCGTACGGCTTTATTTTTGTTTTCACATCAGTTAACGCATCACCGATCAGGTTAAAGCGCACGGGGATTTTCGGCCCCAGATTTCCGAGAATGCTGTTTCCCGTGACCTGCCCTAAAGGGATGTTAATCATAATTTCATCGGCCGTTTTGGCGCCTTTTTCCGTTTCATGCTGCTTATTGTTCGACTCCGCTTCCTTCAAATGAGCCTGAAGCTGCTTTGTCACTTTCGCCTTCATACTGTTGACCATTTGTGTATTAAAATCCATCGTTGTGACTTTTCCGTTTTCATCCGTTTTCATATCGACCATATCTTTCACATTGTCGCTGTGAGACATGTATTCTTCAATGGATTCCGTAATGACCTCTGTCGCCACCCGTTTGGTTTCCATTTCTCCTATGTTCATCAGCACCGGTTTGATTGAGGAGTTGATCATCCAGATGCTGATGACCGTCGATATGATAAAAAAAGCAAACGACAGAAGAAGCACATATCGAAAAGGCAAAGGCCCTCTCTTGCGAAGAGCGCTCCGGTATCTAGGCAAGAAAAATCCCCCCTTACATATCACAATGTATGCTTGTAAGGGGGGACATAGTATTTTATTTTTACTCTTAAAAAGTCAAGCTTACCTTCACTCAAATGAGATGGAACGGCGGGCAGCTATTTGACATTACGGCTGCCGCGCGAGCTCCCAGGCGAGCAGATCTCTTAAAAACTCCGGCATAAAGTATTGTTTTTCTTTTGAATCGCGGATGTAAGGGAACAGCTTTCCGAGTGTAAACATGTCGAGAACGGCAACCGAGTATATCCGCTCCGGATCCACCTCTTCTCCGTTCACTTTCACATTGAGGAGATGCGTCACACCGTCTTCAAGGATGCCGGCCTCTGCCTCCGCTCCGGCATATACCATCCTGCCCATCACTTCCCCGCGGAAGCCGAGGCCTTTAATCCGCAGCTGCTCCATTTGTTCCGAGGCTGCCTGGCTGATTGTTTCCCGGAGTTCCCTGCCTGAAAGACGAACGGCGACCGGATTGATCGGATGAGGGCAGATGCGGTGCAAGTCAAGTTTTGTGACAGGCCCCTTCTGTAAAGGCCCCAAAATGACGCCTGAATTCACCATGCTGACTTCACAGCCGCACCAGCTTTTCAGCGCTTCGGCTAATAGAAGCGGCAGCGGCGATTCCTCAAACCACTTCACGCCGGCTTCTTCATTCAGATTGGCGACTTGTACGGAGAGCAGGTTTTCCGCTTCCCGTTCTTTCTCTTTCAGAAAAGCCGCCGTATCTTCAGATTCCCCGTGCCAATCAGCCATTTTCTGTACAGATGCCTGTTTGCTGACAATGGTTCGTGATTCACTTTCTATCGTGAGCTCGACACAGCCGACATAGTTCCCGTATTTCTCCGCACATGCAAGCAATACGCCGTTTATATCCTGTCCGTCCTCAAGAAGGTGGTGCGTATGTGATTCAAGAATGACATCGATGTCGGGAAATTTTTCCGCTGCGGCCCGGTCATCGATCAGGCCTAAATGAGAAAGCAGAATGATGATGTCCGCTTTACCCTTGATATCGTCAAGTGATTCTTGAATGCTTTTTTCCGCATCCGTCACCGTCCAGCCGAGTTTCTGATAGACGGGATAATACGGCACCGTGACGCCTAGTATGCCGGCGGTCATCCCGTTTTTCAGCGTTTTGATCACGTAGGGCTTGGCCCATTCCGGGCGCTGTCCGTCCGCGTCAAACAGGTTGGACACAATGACGGGAAACGCGGCATGAGTATATAAATCCGCCAGCTCATCGTGAGGCAGCGTAATCCCTTCATTATTCCCGACAGCAGCCGCATCAATCTCAAGACGGTTTAACAAGTCGACATTCGCTTTGCCGAAGGTCGCTTCCGTTATCATTTGGAATCTGTCCATATGATCGCCGATGTCGAATACGAGTGTTTCCTCCCCGTCCTTTTCATGCTCACTTCTCTTCTGCTCAATATAATGTACGATTTTCGGCCAATTTTCGAAATGGCTGTGCAAATCATTCGTATGATATAAACGGAGCTTCTCTAACATACCATCTCTCCTACCTTTTAGCTGAATATCCCTTGATAAATCAATTCACAGCCGATCAAAATCAAGACGACCCGCATGAAAAGCACGATCGTTTTCGTCTGCACCCGCTTATTGACCCACGCGCCCATTTTGCCGCCGAACCACGCGCCCGGAACGAGGCACAGCGCATACAGCCAATTGACATGGCCTTCTGCGATATGTGACACGGAACCCGTCACGGAGGATAAGAAAATAATGAGCATTGACGTCGCCACAGCCACTTTCGGCGGGAACAAAAATAACAGCATCATGGCCGGAACCATAAGAGAGCCGCCGCCGATGCCGAAAAGACCGCCCAATAAACCGACGAAAAAGGCAATGGCGATACCGGTAAAAATACGGTACGAATATGTATAAAGCTCACCCGATTCATTCTCATAAGTCCGGATCATGCCTTTATGCGCTTTATTGACCGGTTTTGCTTTCGCCTTCAGCATTAATGTAATAGAAATCAAAATCATAAAAAGTCCGAACCAGACGGAAAACGTATGCGCATTAAAAAGTTTAGACAAATACGCGCCGATGATGCTTCCCGGGCCGGAACCGATAAAAAAGATCAGTCCGCTTTTGTAGTCAACGGTTTTATATTTCATATAGGCCAGAGTTGATGACAGGCCCGTAAAAATAATCACCAAAAGGGACGTGCCGATGGCAGTCTGCGGTGTTACGTCATGGAAAAACGGAGTCATCGTGCTTAAATAGAGCATCGCCGGCACGATGATAATTCCTCCCCCAAGCCCGATCAGGCTGCCGACCGTTCCCGCGATAAATCCCAATATGATCAAAATAAGATAAGACATGTGTCTTGAAACCTCTTTTCTAGCTGAATAGGTCGAGCTGCTTCGGAGCAAGCCCGGTATATGAGATATCTAACATTTCAAGCATCTCAAGCCCGTTATCGGCGGCGTCTCCGCCTGAGTTATTGTTGAAGAGCACATACACATTGCGCGACTGCTTTTTCAGCTCCTGAAGATTGTTTTTCCAATCTTTGAGCTCCTGTTTGTTATAGCGGTATAAATATCTGACCTCACGCCAGTTTTGTCCGCCGTCAGGTTTAATCCAGCCCTGCTTGTTCCGTCCGTGAAAACGGACAAGCGTTTTTTCTTCATCCGTTGCTTTCAGGACGGTCGGAATGCTGCCCTCGCCGATTTGCGGCTCGTCACATATGCTGTGAATCCAGCCTTCCTCCTTCATAAAGGAAAGGGTCTGCTCGTAAAATGGCGGGGAAAACCAAGACCGGTTGCGGAATTCAAGCGCGCACGGGATATCCCCCATCTGCTGCCTGCACCATCTTAAATATGCGACGTTTTCTTTCTTGCAGTCAAACCACGGCGGGAATTGGAACAGCACCATGGCAAGCTTTCCATGCTCTATATAAGGCGATAATGACAGCTTAAACGCCTCAAACATTTCTTCCTTCGATTCAAAGGGAATATCGCCGCGCTGATGACCCGTCATTCCTTGATATGCCTTAATGACAAATTGAAAAGATTCCGGCGTCTCTTTGACCCATCTTTCGTTATTGCGGGCGGGCTGTATCGCGTAAAAGCTCGCGTCCAGCTCAACGATGGGAAAATGGGAGGAATACGCCTGCAGTTTTTGCGGGCCCGCTGTTTTAGGCGGATAGATGCTGTCATGATCCCCCCACCCCGTCAGTCCGATATAAATCACAATCCTTCACCTCTCATTCTAGTTTATCACAGGTGCGTTTCCATGTTTTTTCTGAATGCACTTTTCAGGTAACGGTACTGATGTTCATTGGTGTCCGAAAATGCCTCATCTCTGGAAGAAAGAATGTGCTGATAGACGATCGGCTCTGAAAACTGACTGCTCGTGAAATCATATATCTCCCCGTCTATTCGATTATAAAAATGCCAGCTTGTGCCGGTTTTTGTTTTGAGAATGTCACCGCCGTAAACATCTTGGATGACTAAAGCCGTCACGCCGCACTGGCCTTTGGCCGGGCAATCTTCCGTCCATTTTGTACTGGTCTTGCGCGACCAGGATGCCGTTAATATGTTCAAGATTTGATTATACAATGTGTTTTACTCCTTTTTATAAAAAGATACCACGAGACCCGCTCTCCAAACGACAAAAAAAGCCGATTCTCATCAGAGAATCGGCTCTTTTATTTCAGAAGGCTTCAGGAATGTTCCGAAAGCCCCGCTCTGCTTACGACCATCTTGGTACACACAGCGCCCCTTGCTGTAGGTCGCAGCAATTCGGTATGGAAAGGTGCGGCCTTCATACAAGCTTTGCTTATGTTTGGAAAACATCGTTTCTTTTGTGACGGTAAAAGGTTCCGGCCGGACAATGGCAAAATCAGCGTCAAATCCTTCTTCAAGCCGGCCTTTATTCGTTAAACCGAAGCGCTTGGCAGGTGCTTCGGCCGTCCATCGGGCCACATGTTCAAACGGAATCCCATGATCGATCGCTAATTGAATCATGCCGAGAAGCGTAAATTGGCCTCCGCTGATCCCGCCCCACGACAGGAACATATTATCCTCGCGTTTCAAAGACGGATGACAGGGAGAATGATCCGAAGACACCATATCAATCAGGCCCTCAGCCAAAACCCCGATCAATTCCTCTTTATCAGCCTCTGAGCGGAGCGGCGGAGCGCATTTGGCGGCCGCCCCTTTTTTGAGGAAGTCTTCAAAGCTGAATAATAAGTAGTGCGGACACGTTTCAACGGTGACATCCAATCCGTCTTTTTTCGCCTGCTGAATGGAGAGCACGGCCCGTTTCGTGCTGATATGTACAAAATGAAGCGCGCATCCCGTCGCTCTTGCATATTCAATTGCCCGCTGCACAGCCTCGCATTCGGCTTCTTCCGGACGGGAGGAAGCGTAAGCGCGGGCATCAATTTTCCCTTGGAGCGCGTACTCGGCTTCAAGGAATCGGGTGAGGGCGTCGCTTTCTGCGTGCAGGGCCAAAATCTTGCCGCACGCCGCGATTTCCTTCATTCCCTTTAAAAGAGTCCGTTCATCGGCTGATTGAAATTCATCCGTTCCCGATTTAGACAGAAACGCTTTAAACCCGATTGCTCCCGCTTCTGCCATCGGCCGGATATGTTCGGTATACCCGGGCATCAAACCGCCCCAAAGCGCAAAATCAACCGCTGACTTCCGTTCGGCGATTTCCGCCTTTGCCAGCAGGTTTTCAGCAGTTACCGTCGAAGGAATGCAGTTAAGCGGCATGTCAAAATATGCCGTACAGCCGCCGGCAGCAAGCATGTTTGAGCCGGTTTCAATGCCTTCCCATTCTTCGCGTCCGGGTTCATTGAAATGCACGTGACAATCGACCGCGCCCGGAAACACATACATGCCGTCTGCCTGCACCACTTGGTCCGCGTTTTCGTCAATGCCGGGCTCGATCAATGCGATTTTCCCGTCCTTGACGGCGATATCGGCCCGCTCTGTCCCGCCTTTTCGCACAGCTTTCGCACCCTTTACAATTACGTCATAGGCCATTTTATCTTCCTCCCTGTAAGGATGACGATTTTCTGTCAGTTTTTATCACAACATGCGTCTATGATTGCCAGTTTACTGCTACTATGATCGTAATACATCAGCAAAACCGCTATATTTTTTGATGATTTTTATTCATATTAACTAATGGTTGTCTTTAGAACCTGAAAGGAGATTGACTGATGAACATTTATGATGTGATGAAGATTCCCGCTTATGAGCGGGCGGCATTAATCGCAGGCAGATCCGGCGGCTGGAGGGAGGTGCAGCACGTCAACATGATGGATGCGCCGGACATCGCTGATTTTTTACATAAAAATGAACTGCTCGTCACGACGGCTTACCACTTGAAGGACCGCCCGCAGCTGTTGAAAGATTTGATCCGCCTCATGGCAAAACGGGGCTGCGCGGGACTGGGGATCAAAACGAAGCGCTATCTTAATGTCATTCCGAAAGATGCCGCGGAGCTTGCCGACCGGTATGAATTTCCGATTATTGAGCTGCCGGAAGACATCAGGCTGGGAGATATCGTCAACGCCACACTGAGCCATATTCTTGATATGCGTTCAAATGAGCTGCAGCAGGCCATTTACGCCCATAAAAAATTCACAAACCACATCATGAGCGGCAAAGGGCTGCAATCCCTGCTTAAGAAGCTCTCAGACATTCTCCGGCTTCCCGTGCTGCTTTTGGATCAACATACAAAACTCTTATCATCGTCCCACAGCATACCCATTGACACGTCTTTATTGAAAAACATCTGTTATTCCCTTTCCGGTCCTTATTTCACCTGCTTTTCCATGCTCTCCGACAGAAAGGCGTATTCTGTCCTGCCGATTCTGAATGTTGAAAAAAACTGCGGTTATCTGGTGATTCCGGAGCTGGTGCAGACCGCTGATAAAGGCATGATTTTGACAATTGAACAGGCGGCCAACGTCATTTCCTTTGAACTGCTGAAAGAAAATGCCGTCAAACAATTCGGCAGACGGGCGCGCAATGAATTTTTCAGCAATTTCATCGACCGCTCGTTTACAGGCCATGAAGAAATCAAAAGCCGCGCCAAAGAATTCCGGCTCCGCTGGGATCAGAAATACATGTGCATTTGCGGAAAACTCGACCGAAATGAGAAAACGATCAGCTTTACCAAAAATCAGCTCGTTTCCGATCATGTATTTGATCTGCTTGAAGGGGAGCTGTCATCCTTTCCGTTTCCCCCTCATCTCTTTATTAAAGGAAATGTCGGTATTCTTTTAATTGAAGCGACAGACAGCTGGAATGAAATGCACGCGTCTGTCATCAGCTTTTTGGAGCAGTTTCAAAAACAGGTCCGGACGCAATTTAAACGGACTGTCTCCTTCGGCATCTCAAACATATGCCAAAAGCTGATCGATGTCCCTGACGCTTTTACTGAAGCTTCAGACGCCATTTCATCCGGGCATTTGTCCAGAAGCGCGGAGTTTATTCAAATCTATCATGCCAAAGACGTGCCGGAGCTGCTCCGCCTGCTTCCGGCGGAAGATGTGAAGAAGTTTTACGAAGCCACCCTCCAAAGCCTGGCCGACCGGCAAAAGGAAGATCAGAGCCTGCTTCATACGCTGTCTGTTTACCTGGAGACCCACTGCCAGATTTCAGAAACGGCTAAGCGCCTGTACGTCCATCGAAATACGGTGATCTATCGTTTAGAAAAATGCGAGGAACTGCTCGGCAAAAGCTTAAAAGATCCGGAGACGACGATGCGCCTGCGGCTCGCGCTGAGAATGCAGCGGCTGATCGGTTAAAATTCAGCCATAGACCAGGATGCGGGTGTTCTCCCGCATCTTATTTAAGGGGGATTCATTCAGCTAAATCCTCAAAAAATGCTGCCATCAAAATCCTGACGAGTATCCTTTCAGGAAGCCGTGAGCGGCCTTCTCAATTTCTGCAGCTGTCATGAAATCCTCGTGAGCATCCACTGTGTCCGGCTCATAAACGATACCGTAAACAAGTTTTTGTGCGTCTGCTTCTTTCGCAAGGATCTTCACTTACCTCTCTTCCTCAAAATAAATAAGTATCATCTCAAACGATGATACTTAAATTAGTATTTTATCTAACTGTTTGGATTCCTCCAGGAGTGAGTTGACTAGCCGAAACTACAGCTGAACCAGCTATACAGTTTCCGCCAATAGACAAAGGAAATACTATAGTAACAAATTCTTGACCTGCTGGTGTATACTCAGACCTGTGTATAAACACACGTGTACCAGCAGTAAGCAACCGTCCATTTGGCAAAGTTAGATTAAAAAGGAGAGTGTGAAATTGACCAATTAAACCTTCAAAAGCACGACTTTCCCCAAAATATGGGTAATAATAATTTGGATACATTGAACATTTACCTCTTTCCTATATAATGAATTCACCTTACAATAATTGTATATTCCATATATTGAAAATTCGTGTGTGGAACAAAAGGCGCATTTCCTACGTATACAGCCGCCTATACGTCTGAGGTGTCACGTCTCGTTCCCATGATTTCTTCCCAATTCCTGTTCATCTGCCTTTGTAGAAGGACTTAACACTTTTTTAAGCTGCTGTTTCGTGTCAGCAGATAAAACGTCTCTCATCTTCATCTTTCTTTCATTTCTCCTTGCCGAATAAGCACCGCCTTACGCTATTCGCTTTTATTTATTTGCGGCCCGCCGCTTTATTCCTCAGAAGGTAAGCAAAGAAAATGAAGAGCCGGTTTAAAAAGACTTTCCTTGCAATGAGATTTCACTGCTTGTGTTCCCCGTGACTATCGCGCACAATACTGCATACTTCAGTCGCCCTCCCGAGAAGGCACTTTCATTGTTTAAATTTTGATACGCAGAAATGACTTCCTCCTAAAGGAAAGAGGAAATGCTCTTTTCCTTTTTCACGCGGAGTTTTGGCTACGCTGATACATTCTCCGTTCACAGCGGAAAAAATCTCTCCAAAAAAGGAGGGGCGCTTCCCCTCCGTGAACCGTAATAAAGCTTTGTGTGTTGACTAATGGCTGTCTGGATAATGGTCTCACTGTCATCTTGGAAAGATCACTTACTTCTATAAGTCTTTCTTTTTAACAGAAACCGCAGATATAGCAGCAGAAATAACTATCCGCTCCGCTTCTTATGCACTCTCTGTAACATGGAGAATTATAAAAAGGAGGGCGCGCGGAAACATAGGGAGAGCTCCCTGAATGAGTCAATTGATGGGCCCATGGATAATAATTAAATTCTTGCCGCTGATACAAATGGAATGACGGGTAATAATACAACATTTTCAACTCCTTTTCCGTACACCATATTGTACTTACCGACACCCTTTTTAGATGATTGTCTCTTGCATAATTGTGTGTTGGCCTAATTGCGGGTTTTAATCTGCAAAATTCGTGCAGGAGAACCATCACAACATCTTCCGTGAGAGGTTATAAGATAACCTCTCCTTGTTGTCACCAATCGCCCCTTTCTGAACAGTTCGTATTATTTCAATGACCCGGTTTATCAGAATGCTCTCCCCCCTGCATACGGAACAACTGGTTCGATATGATTTTCCCTCTATGCGCATCCCTGCAATTTCAGAGATGCAGACCGCCGCAGAATAAACGACAATCAACAAAAAGCCTCCGGATACCCGGAGGCTTTTGATTCTTATCCTTGCTGCGTGAACGGCCGGGTCTGTGTCTTTTTGCCCCAGCCAAGCGCGGCCAGAAAACTGATGGCGAGAATGGCCGCTCCCAGCATATACGGAAATTCCATATTTACATCAAAGAGAAAACCGGCGGCTGACGGTCCGGCGATATTCGCTAAGCTGATGAATGAGGTGTTCATCCCGCCGGCAAACCCCTGCTGGTCACCGGCGAGCTTCGACAGCATCGTGTTAACGGCCGGCCGGAGCAGCGATGTCAGCGTCAGAAAAAAGATTGCCGCAGCAAAAACGGCCCAATATGAACCCGCAAACCGGCACCACACAAGTCCTGCAGCAGCCCCGATCAACGTCACGTTAATGACGCGCTTTTCCCCGAACCTGCGGACGAGATAACTGACGCCGACCGCCTGCACAAACACGCCGATGAGACCCGCAGCCGTAATAATAAAGGCAATATCAGAGGCTTTAAATCCGTGTTTATGGTCAACGTAAAGGCCGAAAACGGATTCAAAGTTCATAATTCCGAAGTTCAGCACAAAAACCAGAATCAGCATAAACGCGAACGGCGATTTGAGCGCGCGTGACATTTGCTTAAACAGATGCTCACGTTTTTCCGTTTTTGCCCGGGCTTCCAGCTGCTTTTCACGTCCAAGCGTTTCGGGAAGAAAGAAAAATGAAAGCACCGTTGAAAAGCAGGCGAGACTTGCGGACACGATAAACGGCACAGACATGCCGTAATGAACCAAATAGCCTCCGACACCGGGCCCGATGACGACACCGAGCGTCATCGCCGCGCTGAACAGCCCCATTCCTTTCCCGCGTTCTTCTTCCGTCGTAATATCCGCAATGTAAGCGAACATTGACGGCATTAAAAACGCCGCGCCCATCCCGCCCAAAAGCCGGGATGCGAACAATTGCCACAGGCTTCCGGCAAAGGCGAAGATCAATTGTGACACGGCAAAGGCGGCAATGCCGAAAATAATCAGTTTCCGCCGTCCGTATTTGTCGGTTATTTCCCCGGCAATAGGCGCAAATAAAAGCTGTGTAAGCCCCGCCGCCGCAACAAGCAGACCCATCGTGCTCCCCGTCGCTCCGAATTCGGTAATATATGCGGGCATAATCGGAATAATCAATCCGATCCCAAGCATCGCAATAAACATATTCAGCATTAAAATTGACAATCGCCCCATGTACGCCATGATTTCTTACCTTCTCCCCAGACAAACAGATGATCATTCCATATTTGTCATTTTTTATATCATTCAGTATAACGGGGAAAAGGGAAAAAAGTCCAGATGATTTCAATCTCGTTTTCATGTCTCATGACAGCACACCGGTTTCAGTCGGCAGATCATATATGTTAAGGGCCGCCTGCAGCGCTTCCCCGGCTTTAACTGCAACTCCGTGTCTGATCAGAACCGCCTCAAGTCCGGCCAGCACAAACAGCACATTTTCCTTTCTGCAGCTGTAGCCCATCGTTCCGATTCGCCAAATTTTCCCCTGCAGCGGACCGAACGAGCTGGCGATTTCAATTCCGAATTGAGACAAAAGCATACTCCTGATCGATTCGCCGTCTGCTTCCGGCGGAATCTTCACACATGTGACGACAGGCAGCTTCGCTTCCGGATCGCCGAATAAATCAAGGCCCATCGCTGCAAGTCCCGCCGTAAGCGCTTTTTCATGACGCTGATGCCTGCGGAACCGTTCTTCAAGTCCTTCTTCCAAGACAAGGCGCACACCCTCCCGCAGCGCATAAAGCATTGCTGTCGCTTCTGTATGGTGATTCAGCCTTCTTTCACTCCAATAATCTTCGAGCTGGCTCAGATCAAAATAGTTGCTCGTAACCGGCCGATGACCGGACAGCATTTTACCGTCAGCTGCCGTCGCAATGCCCCGTTCTACCTTTTTACGCGCGGCAATGACAGCTGCCGTCCGGTCATTATAGGTAATCGGCGCCATTCCGGAAGGGACCGATAGGCATTTTTGCGTTCCCCCGATGACTGCGTCAATCTTCCATTCATCCGTTTTTACGGCGCATCCGCCAATCGTGGCTACGGCATCCACGATAAAGAGTGCGTCTTGGGCGCGGCACGCTTCCCCGATTTCTTTCAGCGGGTGAATCCGCCCCGTTGATGTTTCTCCGTGCACCATAGCGACGATTTTCGGGGAAATCTTTTTCATCTCGCTGATAATCTCTTCAGGCCGGAAGACCGTTCCCCATTCACACTCGATCGTATGAACGTCCGCTCCGTACCGCTCGGCGATTTCAGTCAGCAGGTGTCCGAAGCGTCCGTATATCGGAACGAGCACGCTGTCGCCCGGTTCTATCACACTTGCGAGAACAGCCTCAATCCCCGCTCTTGATGTGCCGTCAATCGGATAGGCCCAGCGGTTCTCAGTTTGAAACAATTCACGGAGCATTTGCATCGTTTCATTCATGATGCCGGTAAATGCCGGGTCAAACTGGCCGAGGATCGGAGCGCCCATCGCCCTCAGCACTCTCGGTTCAGCTTCTGTCGGTCCCGGTGTCATAATCGTTCTTTGCGGAATGCACAATTCTTTTCTGGTCGGCACGCCGATTCCCCCTTTACGTTAATAGGCAAGTTTATGTAATACATTCGCCAGCGTAAGGACGCCGGTTTCAAGCTGATGTGCGGGTGTGAATTCAAGCGGCGAGTGGCTGATCCCGCCACGGCTCGGCACAAACAGCATGCAGGCCGGAAAGGTTCTGCCGAGCATCTGGGCGTCATGTCCCGCTCCGCTTACGATCTTCTCCGGGTCCGCCCCCTGCTCTTTTGCAGCCTCTGCTGCGGTTCGTGTCAGTGTCTGATCCATTTGAACCGGCTCTATCCTCATATATTCATCAATAACAGGTCTGACTCCTTTGCTGCGGCTGATGTTTTCAATAATCGACACCAGTTTCTGACGGAAGGCTGCCAGCACGTCTTCCTGCTGGTGGCGAATATCAACGGAAAACTGGATACGGCCCGGAATGACATTCGCCATATTCGGCTCAACCGTCATTTTCCCGCACGTCAGGCGGAGCTCTTCCGGCTGTCTTTCCGCTGAGAGCATGAGTTCGTGGATGATGCTGCTTCCCGCCGCGAGCGGATCTTTCCGCCATTTCATTGAAGTGGTCCCCGCATGGTTGCATTCACCGTCAAGCGTAACGGTATAGCGTCTCTGTCCGGCAACCCCGGTGACAATCCCGATATCCTTTCCCGATCGTTCAAGCGTTTGCCCCTGTTCTATATGAATTTCCAGAAAGGCACTAATATCAGTGCGCAGCGGCGCCGGATAACGGCCTGCACCGAAGCCGTTCTGCCGCATGGCTTCTTTCAGAGAAATGCCGGACGCGTCTTTCGGCGTTTCCGCATCTGAAAGCGAGAAAGCACCGGTGATATTGCCTGAGCCCCAATAGGTGATGGGAAAACGGCTCCCTTCCTCTTCACAGAGTGACACAGCCTCCAGCGTTTTTTTCGGACGCCCGCACGTCTCATGCAAATGCCGGATCGCCAGCATGCCCGCCAGCACGCCGAACGCACCGTCATATTTGCCGCCGTCAATAACGGTGTCAATATGCGACCCGGTCAGAATCACCTGATCAGGCGATTCTGTGCCGTTCAGACGGCCGAATACGTTACCGACATCGTCAAATGCCGTTTCCAGCCCGAACGCCTCCATTTTCTTTTTGACGGCAAGCTGGGCGTCCATCCATTCTTTCGTATATAAAAGCCTCGTCACTCCGCCGGAAGCGGAAGCGCCGAATTGAGACAGCCATTGTATGTCGTCGGAAATCCCGATATTCGCCGCCGAAAGCTGCTGATGTTCCATACACGCCCTCCTTTTAAACTGAAAAACTGACAAGATGATCTTCATTATAGAAGGAGCGCATTATGAGTTCATTATCATATCCTCTAAAAAATCAATGATTTTCCGGATACTTTGACCAAGAAACCGCCCCTCTGTCCCATAAGCCGAAGGAACCATTTTTCAAAAAAGATAGAATATTAGATTTATTTTTTGGATAATAGAGGTAAAGGAGGGCAAGTCATGACAAAAAAACTTTGGTTTCTGCCGATTGTCTGCCTGTTTTTCATTTTTGGATGGGCTGCGCCGTCAGCCTCTGCGGGCGCGCCGGCTGACACAAATCTGTACAGCCGGCTCGCGGTTTCAACTTCCGGCGGCACAACTCTTTTTCCGCAAACTGCCTCAGCTGTCATCACTCCGTCTGCGGATACGGACACATATTACAAAGAAGCTTCCGGAAAAAGCGGAACAGCCTTAAAGAGCGCCCTGCACCGCATCATCAGCGGACATACTAAGCTGTCTTACAGCCAAGTATGGAATGCATTGAAGGAAACTGACGAAGATCCGGCAAATCCGAACAATGTCATCTTGCTCTACACCCAGGAATCACGGGCCAAAAGTAAAAACGGCGGCAGCGTCGGGGACTGGAACCGTGAACACGTGTGGGCAAAGTCACACGGAAACTTCGGAACAGCTGCCGGCCCCGGGACGGACATTCATCATCTGCGCCCTGCAGACGTCCAGGTGAACAGCGCCAGAGGAAACATGGATTTTGATAACGGCGGCTCAGAATACCCGAAAGCGCCGGGCAATTATTACGACGGTGATTCCTGGGAGCCGCGCGATGAGGTCAAAGGAGACGTCGCCCGCATGCTGTTTTACATGGCGGTGCGTTATGAAGGCGGCGACGGGTATCCCGACCTTGAGCTGAATGATAAAACCGGAAACGGCTCAGCTCCTTACATGGGAAAACTGTCCGTTTTGCTCAAATGGAATAAACAAGACCCCGTCGACAGTAAGGAAAAACGGCGGAACGAAATCATTTACGAAGACTATCAGCATAACCGCAATCCGTTTATCGACCACCCGGAATGGGCGGACGAAATCTGGTAATCGTATCATAAGAAGTGATAAGGGAGCCCCATCATCAGGCTCCCTTTTTCAATATACGGCGTTTTGAGTGTCGGCATCAAAAAAGACGGCCCGGTTCATATTGACCGCAAGCAGAATGGCATCGCCGGGTTTCACCTCTGAAGCGCCGTCAAGACGGATCGTCATGCGGTTATCTCCGCTCACCGCATGAACGTACATCTCCGCGCCTAAGTTCTCACATACTTCCGCCACAGCGCGGCACACCGCTTCAGGCGGGTGCTCTGATTGTCCGGCAAGCGTCAAATGCTCCGGACGCAGCCCCGCAGTCATCTCCTTACCGCTGTATCCTTTCTGCACAAGAACGGCCGCTTTTTCTTTCGGAATGGGCAGACGAACGGACGAACCGGCAAAATACCATTGCCCGTGACTTTCTTCTATGACGCCTTTTATAAAATTCATACTCGGAGAACCGATAAAACCCGCCACAAACATATTCGCCGGATAATGATAAATCTCATGGGGGCTTGCGGCCTGCTGAATATCTCCTTCATTCATCACGACAATCCGGTCGCCCATTGTCATCGCTTCCGTCTGATCATGCGTCACATAAACGATGGTCGCTTTCAAACGCTGATGGAGCTTGCTGATTTCGGCGCGCATCGTCACACGCAATTTCGCGTCTAAGTTGGAAAGCGGCTCGTCCATCAGAAACACTTTCGGCTCCCGCACGATCGACCGGCCGAGCGCAACCCGCTGCCGCTGCCCGCCTGAAAGAGCCTTCGGTTTCCGCTTGAGCAGATGCCCGATTTCCAAAATATCAGCGGCCGTCCGGACTCGCTCTGCGATTTCTTTTTTCGGCAGCTTTCTGAGCTTCAAACCGAACGCCATATTGTCAAACACCGTCATGTGGGGATACAGCGCATAATTCTGAAAAACCATTGCGATATCACGATCCTTCGGGGGCAGATCGTTCACCGCGTCTCCATCGATATAAAGCTTCCCTTCAGAAATGCTCTCCAGTCCGGCAATCATTCTGAGTGTCGTAGATTTGCCGCAGCCGGAGGGACCGACAAGCACCAGCAGCTCCTCATCCTTTACATCTAAGTGAAAATCCTTCACTGCCGCCGATTGGGCGCCGTATGTTTTTTTGATATGGTCAAATGTTAATGATGCCATTCGAAACCTCCTCCAATACTGGAAACCGCCACATCTTTCTGTTATGTTAAAAATGTTCGGGGTTTCTGACAGATTCATAAATGAAAAGCAAATTTGTATTATAACGTCATAATACATATAATAGTACTACTACTTGACAAAGGAGGTCCGTCCCATTGTTAAATAACGGGAGCTCGAAACCTTTATATATTCAGCTTAAACAAATTATCGCGGACGATATCAAGAAGGGCGTTTATTCGCCGTCCGTAAAACTGCCGACTGAAAATGAGCTGTGCGAAACGTACAACGTCAGCCGCATAACGGTCAGGAAGGCCATCCTTGATCTTGTGGAAGAAGGCTGGCTCGTCCGGCAGCAGGGAAAGGGAACGTTCGTTAAAAGCCCTAAACTGAAGCGGGAGCTCATCGCGGTCAACGGCTACTCTGAATTTATGGAATCAACGGGAAAAAAACCGAAACACCAGATCCTTTCCCATGAAATCATTGAAGCGCCTAAATCCATCGCTCAAAAACTTCGCGTCGCTTCCGAAAGTCCCGTTCTTGAATTAAAACGCATTTTATTTCACGACGACCAGCCGCTCTCATTCGAAATCGCCCACTATCCGCTCGGTTTATTTCCCGACATCGGCAAGCGTATTAAAGGCGGCGTGTCGATGCATGACATTTTGAAACAGCACTATCAGGTGGTGCCCACCCATAATACGAAGCTGTTAAATGTGGTATACGCCAAGCAGGAAGAAAGCCGCTATCTGGCTTGTGATATCGGGGATGCGCTTTTTGAAATTGACAAAACCGCTTTTATGTCAAAAGACCAGCCGATATACAGCTCGCTGTTTTTAATGCATACCGACCGCGTTACGTTTACCATTAACAGCCCCTATGCGTAACAAGTATAAAAAACGAGACAATGCTTATCGTATTCTCGTTTTTTCACTGCTTTTCCCGCCGTCCGGCCTGTAGGGATGCCCGTAACCGAACGCTCCGAACCCTCCGCATGTTTTGGCAGCCGTCCCGGCGGCCGCAGTAAGCGCTCGCCGAATATCCTGATGCTCGAAGAAATCGGTAAGAAACCCGGCAATAAAAGAATCACCCGCGCCCAATGTATCTATTATATCAGCTCTTACCACCGGCTGATGATAGACGCGTTCCCCATCCGATAACACCGCGCCATGTTCTCCCCTTGTCAGACAGACGATTTTCGCTCCGAAACCGCGGGCTTTTTCGGCAAGCCGCACACATTCACTTTCACTCAAATCACTCCCGGAAAAAAATGCATACGTTACGTACGGACAGACCGCTTCTAAATAGGCTTCGTCACGTTTTACAGAGAAGTCAAAGGAAATCGGCACATGGCCGCTCAGCATCGGAAGGTCACGTTCTATCCTGCTGTATACGCTCGTATGCAGCAGATCATGTCCGGAGATAAATGAGATGTCATTCTCCTGAAAAGCGAGCGTCAGACGCGATTGCACGCCGCCTTTATTTGATCCGGCAAATATCCTGTCCCCTTTTTCATCAAGCGTGACGACCGCCATCCCGTTTTCTCCGTATGCCCGGCGGATCAGATCGGCATTCACCTTTTCCAGTTTCAGCACATTCAATACGTGATCCGCCGCTTCATCACTGCCGAGAATCCCGATATAAGAAGTTTCGTGGCCTAAGCGCCGGGCAAGCACGGCTACATTTAACGCATTTCCGCCCGGGTAAAACGTCTCCTGATCCTGATAATAATCTACTACATTATCTCCGGCCGCTATCAGTTTCATCTTTTCATCCCCCTTATCCTTTCACGCTTCCCGCTGCAATGCCGCGGATAAAATATCTCTGCATCAATAAAAACAGCGCGATGATCGGAGCAGCAGAAATCGTCAGCCCGGCCAGCAGCACGCCCCAATCCGTCTGCAGCGCATCTCTGAACTGCATCAGCCCGGCCGGAATCGTCCGTAAATTTTCATCATCGATAAAAATAATCGCAAACATAAACTCATTCCATGTATGGTAAGCCGTCAAAATGCCTGATGTCACCAGAATCGGCACGCTCATAGGTAAGAATATTCTGAAAAATATTCCGAAACTTGTACATCCATCCAGATAGGCCGCTTCCTCAAGCTCTTTGGAAATCGACAAAAAATAGGAACGGATCAGAATCACGGTAAACGGAATACGGTAGGCTGCGTACGGAAGAATCAATGCCCAATACGTATTGTACAGTCCCAATGACTGGATAATGGAGTACAGCGGCACAAGACTGACCTGCGGCGTCAGCATCAAGCCGCCAAGACAAATGATCAGCACAAACCCTTTTCCTTTAAATTGAAAACGGGCCAGCCCGTATGCCGCCCAGGCGCTCACAAATACGGTGATGAGACAAGTCAGCACGGTCACAATGACGCTGTTCATAAAATAAGCGGAAATCCCTTGGTTCCATGCGGATACGAAGTTTTCGGGATGCCAGACAGAGGGCAGCGACCAGCTGTGCTCAAAAATCTCATCCGAGCTTTTAAAGGCGCTGACCGCCATCCATAACAGCGGATAAGCAACGGCAATGAGGTAGATAAAGAGAAACAGCCACACAGACGTTTCTCCGACATACCATTTTCTCGGTTTTCCGCCTGTTCTGACGGCCTGACGGGCATGACGCAAGTCCGTCTTTTCAGGAAGCATCGGCTACTCCTCCTTTCCGGTCTTAAAGAATTTCATCTGAATAAGCGACAGAGCAAGCGTCAGCAAAAGCACCACCGTGGCGATCGCAGAAGCGTAGCCCATCATATCCTTTGTAAAAGCACTCTTATACAAAAATGTGCTCAGCACTTCTGAAGCATTGCCCGGCCCTCCGCCGGTCAGAATATATGGTTCATTAAATACGGTAAATGCGCCGGTCAGCGTCATCACCACGGCAACAAACGACATTTCTTTCGTCTGCGGCACCGTAATGTGAAAAAACTGCTGGATTTTTCCGGCTCCGTCCAGCTGCGCCGATTCATATAATTCAGCGGGAATGCTCTGAATCGAGACAATGTACAGCATGGCGATGTAACCGACAGACTGCCATTGAGACACAAAAATGACAGACAGCATAGCGGTGTTTTCATCGCCCAGCCACGCGCGGGTCAGTTCATCAAGTCCGACCGCTTCCAGCAGCTGATTCAAAAGCCCGATTTCCGGGTTATAAATAAAATCAAACAACAGCGCAATGACGGTCATGGAAATGACGACCGGAAGAAAAAATACCGTACGGAAAAACGGCGACCATTTTCTTACCAATCTGTCTTCCAGCACGGCCGCCAGAATTAAGCCGCCGCCAACCTGGAAAATCAGCGATATAACCGCATACAGCACATTGTTGCGGAGTGCTGTAAAAAACACGGGATCGTGAAACAGGTCAATATAATTTTTCAAACCGATAAACGTCTTTTCGGGTTGAAATGAGCTCCATTCAAACAGACTGAAAAACACATTTTCAATAATCGGAATGTAAACGAACAGCAGAAAAATCAGCGCGGGCGCGAGAAACAGATACGGAATGAAACGTTTTCGGCTGACCAAGGAAATCCTCATCTCCTTTCTCCAAAGAAATCTGTTCTATTCAGATGACGCTTTGACCTGACGCGCCGCTTTCTGCACGGAATTCATCACCTCGCGCGGTGTCATTGTGCCGCCGAGCATCTGCTGAACGCCTGCCGCATACACATCGGCGATTTCAACATCAACATCCATATCAAACCACGGCACCATTGTTTCGGCGCGGACGATATCCTGCACGGCTTCGCGCTGGATCGGGGTGGAATTGTTTTCTGTCGCCGTTCCCTGAACCGCGCTGTATTTACCGACGTCTTTTATCAGCTTCTCTCCCATTTTTTTCGAGGTTAAAAACTGAAGAAATTCCATAGCTTCTTTCGGGTGCTTCGTTTTTGAGGAAATCATAAATCCTTCCGGAGATCCGGTCAGTGCACGGGGAGATCCCTTTTCGCCGCTGATTTTCGGGAAAGGAAACAAGCCCAGATTGACCGGTTCGACGAGCTTAATTTCTGCCGTTTCCGCATAAATCATCGCCGCTTTGCCGCTCGTAAACTGCTGGCGCACGTATTCGTGATCAACGGAGTTCACGTGCTTTGTAAAGTACGGCAGAAGTTCCTGAAGCTTTTCAAGCGCTTTGACATAGCCTTCGTCCGTAAACTCCCCGGTTTCCGGGCTGTAATCCTTCGCCCGCGTTTTCTCATCCACCATACGCTGGTTCAGCGTCCCGATATAATGAGAAATGGTCCAAGGCGCTTTTGTGCCGAAACTGATCGGAATATATCCGTTCTCTTTCAATTTCTCACAGACTGTGATCAGTTCATCCCATGTCGCCGGGGGCTTCAAATGTAATGTATTAAAAATGTCCTTATTATAAAAGAATGATTTAGCGTCCATTTGCCACGGAACACCGTACTGTTTTCCGTCATGCGTAAAGGGTTTGATTTGTGACTGCACAAGCTGTGAGGACCAATCTTTATCCTGCTGATAGTAAGACGACAGATCGAGGGCTTTATCTCCTTTGATGAATTTATAAGCAAACCGGTCGCTCCATGAAAAGAAAATATCAGGGGGGCTCGTTGTTCCGAGCATGACTTTCACCTTGTCTTTATAAGAATCGTTTAAGACCGCTTCCGTTTGGATATGAATATCCGGATGAGCGGCTTCAAATTCTTTGACCGCTTCTTCAAAATAGCTTTTTTCCGGCTCCTTCGGCCACCTGTGAAAAAACTTCAGGGTCACTTTTCCGTCAGAGGAACTGCTTTGGCTTGAACAGGCGGCGGCTGACAGACATACAGCTAACAGAACGAACAGGCAGATGAGCTTTTTCAGATGCTTTTCCTCCTTTGTCACCGGACTATAACGTTATATATCATTATAGTCCGGTGAAATATAATGCGCGTTCTTAATATTCGACTTTCCACATGTAACGCCGCTGGCTTAACGGATGGTTCCTTGCTTCCGCCAGCGCATCCGCATAGCTTCTGAGCACCCGGTTTAATACGAGAGGAGCCAGGTAGCCTTTTACAGAATCGTCAATTCCGGAAAAATCATATGCTGCCGCATCAAGCACAGTCAGTTTTTTGCCGTATCTTTTTGAGAAGGAAAGCGCCCGCTCTTCAAGGGGTCTTGTTTCGTCTAAGCCGAGCAGGATAATAAATGGAACGGATTCATCAATGATTTCGAACGGTCCGTGAAAATATTCTCCGGCATGAATGGCGTGGGAATGAATCCATTGCATTTCCATGAGAATGCAGATGCTGTAGGAGTAAGCGACGCCGTAGTTCGCACCGCTTGCCATCGTGTAAATGATATCTTCTTTTTCGTGGGCTTTCGCGAATGCCTTTGCGTGATCCGCTTCTTGTTTAAGCGCTTTGTCATATACGGTCTGGAGTTTATTGAGTCCGTCGATCGCCTGCTCAAACGCGGAATGGTTTTCCAGCACGTGTAAAGCGCCGAACACGATTTGATACAGAACCCCGTAATTCGTATTTATCGCCTGTGCGTTCTCACCCCAGTCATACACCGCGACATATTCGGCTTCTTTCGCTAACGGCGAATCAGGCTCAAAGGTCATCGCAATCGTAAGCGCGCCTTTTTTTCTGGCGAAACCGGCGGCTTTCACCGTTTCCGGCGTATTGCCTGACTGAGAACATAAAATCACGAGAGAGTTCTCTCCGAGCTGAATGGGATTGCGCTGAATAAATTCATTTGAACTGTAGAGATCAGAGCTGATGGCTTTCGCCTCTCTGTCAAACACGTACTTGCTCGGATACATAATGGCTGAAGAACCCCCGCAAGCGACAAAAAAGACGTGGTCAATCGTTTTTCCTTTCAGA
The DNA here is from genome assembly GCF_053663395.1 of Bacillus sp. JK74. Classification (NCBI taxonomy): domain Bacteria; kingdom Bacillati; phylum Bacillota; class Bacilli; order Caryophanales; family Bacillaceae; genus Bacillus; species Bacillus sp. JK74. Next base: position 154,879 of record NZ_JBSJQB010000001.1, read on the forward strand.
TCATCCAAGAAAGCCTGAACCTTGTGATTCACTTGTGCGGCAGTTTGACTCAAATCCTTCACTCCTCAGTGTTTTATTATATAATGTTATATAACATTATATAACGTTATATTAATCGCAACAAAGGTGCGTTGTCAATCATATTTTCTGAAATTTCTAAAATATAGAATAAACCCGTCTAATTTCCCGCCCTCTCTTGACCTGACCCTTAGAGACACGTTTAGAATGAAAAGCAGGGAGTGATTCAGAATGAATATAAAAGAAGCCGCCAGGCAGACGGGTCTCACGAAAAAAGCCATCAAATATTATGAGCAGGAAGGTTTAATCACCGTCAGCAAAAACCCTGATAACGGATACCGTGAGTATTCCGCTCAGAACGTGAATACGCTGAAAATGATTGCCGCCCTCCGAATGCTGGCACTGTCTGTAAGCGATATTAAAGCGTTCCTCTTAGAGGGCAGCAGTCTGCATGATATACTGCGCCAGCAGCATCAAAAGCTCAGCCGGCAGATTGAAGAGCTTGAGCAGGAACGGAAACTGACTGAAATGCTGATCAAGCGCGTGGAAGATGCGGAAAATGTCGATTCAATTCTGCATGATATCGGCGAGGTCAAAATAGATGAACCGAAGTATATGGGACTTCAGCTGAAAAAACTGTTCCCGGGAGATTTCGGAGAATTTATCGCCGCGCTGTTTGAACCGTTCCTCGACTTTTCTATTGATACAGATGAGAAAAAAACGATATGGGCAAAGCTTATTAAAGTATTGGATGATATGGAAGAAGTTCCGGCTGCACACCCGATGATGCAGCTGGTCGGTAAGGAGGACCCGGCTCAGCTCCAGCAGCACAAAGTCCAGCATGACCAATTTATCGAGCGGATTTTGGAAAGAGACCCCGCCACTTGGGACACTCATAAAAACATCATCATTCAGCTTGTGAAAAGAGTGCAGACAGATGAAGAATACAGAGAAAGCCTGATCAAGGTCGGAGAATCCGCTTCTGATCTGCCCGCGCTGAAGGAAGGATCGCCTTTCAGCAATCTACTTCAAAAGCTCAGCCCGAAATATGACACGTATGTGCGACTTCAGCTTGAACTGAAAAAAGAAGCCGACGAGGAACTCGGCTTTGATTCAGAAGCATATTTAAAACAGATGCTTCAATCAAAAAAACGCTAAGGTTCGTCTCCTTAGCGTTTTCTTTCTTCAGCCTCAGTGCTGCGCGTTAATGCGGTCAACGACATTAGCGATGAGCTGCTCTTTTCCTAAGTCGGAATCTTCGTCAACGCTTGCTACTGTCAAAATGATGGCCGCTACCGCAAGAGCGATCGTCTCAATGGCGGCCGCCGCGTTTAAGAATACCCATACAGCCGTTGCGCATTGGCCGATGGCCGTTGATTTTCCTTTGTCCATGCTCTTTTTGTCAAACTCTTCTTTCAGCACTTTCGCCATAATCTGCGAACCTTGATCAATGACGCTGTTCACTTTCTCATAATCGCCGCTGTAGACCGCCGCTTTTAACTCTTTAAAATAATCTGGCGATGACTTTTTAATATCAGCAATCACCTGATCGGAAACTTGCTTTAATTCATCCTGATCAATCTTTTTAACAGCCTTGGTATCCCATACTTCAGGAAGGAGCTTTGCGACCTCACCTTGTCCGAAAAAGATGCCGGAAAAAATGTCTTCACCCGAATAAGAGACGGACGGCTCAGTTTTTGCCGCGGCATGCGGGCCGACTAATGCGACCATTAAAACAAACACCAGCATCATGGCAGCTGCGGACTTCTTGCTTTTAACCATATAATTTCCTCCTTTTCCTTTTATTGAAAAAATTGTATCTGATAAAAAGGGGATTGTAATGGTTCAAAGCTACTGTTTTCTCTGCCGGCACCAAAAACAGGACCAAAATACCAGCCACCGTAATGGAAAACGAGGTCAGTCCCAGCATAACGGCAAAGATTTCGTGCATAAAAATGGATATAAACAATATCGGACGCCAATATGTTTTCGGAGCGAACAAAGCGCAGAACATAATGGTTTGCACAATGAGCGTGCCCCAAGTCGGGATGATGACAAGCTTGGACTGCAGGATAAAGTCAAACAGACTGTGAAGCGCATCCGGCAGACCCAGCATCGGATCATTCAAATAGTAATAAACGGCGGTCCCGTTCTGCCACTCTTCTTCCATCAGTTTGGCAATGACAGAGTTAAAGTACAGCATCGCGACCTGTATTCTGATGATTGTCAGTGTCGCCCAGCATAAGGAGCGGTAATAAGGCTCAAGCGGCCTTTTCTCAAAAGACGCCTCGTACGGAGACCAGTGCCATTTCCGCGGATCGGTTAATGTCAGCGGGAGCAGCAGCAGCGTAAAAACGGCAGCCACTTGATCTCCCCCGTCAAGGGTAACGGCGGAGTTTTGGAAGCTGTACGAAATCCACCAGTGAAAAAAACCGGTGAGGCGGGGCCGCCAGCCAATGACGACAAGGATTAACATACAGATACAGACGGCTTTGACGATCTCAATGTAACGGAAATCGGGAAACAGCAGAAACAGGCTGAACGTGTCGGAAAAGCTGAGCATTTGATTTTGCGTTTTGAAGAAGACAGACGCCGGATTGAACAGCAATGTCAGCAGCGTGCCGAGCGCGATTAAGCTTCTGGCAAGCCCGTACACATTTGTCCAAGGCGGATTCTTCATCATCCATAAGGTGAGCTGCTTTTTTGCATCCTGAATCAATTGACATCCACTCCGATGTATTTTTTGATGGTTCTTTTCGTTTCGGTATGCTGGCTCCATGCCCATGGGGTAATGCGTTCATATGTAATGATCATTTTCCCTTTCAGCCTTGGGGAGGGAGACTCATTTTTCATTTTCAAAAATGTGGTATCCTTAATGTCTTGGCCAGTCGTGAAGTCGTTCCACTTCTCTTTGGAAGGCAGCTTTTCCAGCATAAGGCCGAGCTCTATCCCTTGCGTCCGGCCGTAACGGTTTAAGCCGATGACATTTTTCAGAGAATTATTCGGCCATCTGAGCTCCTCATCGGCATCAAGAAGATAGATGTTCAAGCTGTCTTCTCTCGGATCTTTACTGAAAAATCCCCAGCTTTGCGGATAAATCATGGAAACGGTTTTGGATTGGTGGTTGGTTAATTGGATGGCGGAGCTTGGCAGTGCCGCGATGATGGTAAAAAACAAAACGATGATCCAGGCGGCCATGATAAAAAGAAAGAATGAAAACATGCTGGTTTGCTTCTTGTCAGTCAATTGAAACCCTCCTAGCGTATGGAAATTTCATTGACATGATTATACACCATTCAGCAGGTAAAATATTGATAAATTAGATTTTTCGGACTAATATACTATTATATGTAAAAAGGGAGTGTTCATATGTTTTTGATGAATGATAAGGTGCTGTGGGGAGCTGTGGTTCTCGCCTTTATTCTGTCGATTGTGTTTTATCCGTTTCTTCCTGCTGATATGGCCATTCACTATGACGTGTCGAACCGTCCGAATACTTCAATCAATAAAACGGCCGGCGTCCTGATTTTTCCTGTGCTCATGATGATCTGCATGTTATTCAGAAAAAAGGTCGTCCAGCTGTTCCTCGTCGTTTACTGTCTGCTGATCGTGCATATTGCAGTGATGTGGCTGGCACTGTAAACATAAAGAAAACCGGAGCCCTTAAGCTCCGGTTTTCCTTATTTATAAAATACTTTCTCAATGTTGTATTTCGACTGAAGGGTATTGATCGCGTACGTTTCGTAAATCTCCCTTTCCATCGGATCATTGACGACACATACTTCAATTTTATACACTTCGTCCCTGTGATGTTTAACAGGCGACACATTGTCTTCAAAATGCTTTTTGATTCTTTGTCTTAATTTACGGGCTTTCCCGACAAACAGCAGCTCATCATGAATGTTATAAAACATAAAGATGCCGCCTTTGTCTCTCGGAATTTGGTGAAAATCAATGAAACCGTAAATCGCTTTAATCGCCGGTTCATTTTCCGACGGTGACTGCTGCCGTTCCGTAATGGTTACATCAGGAGCAGGAAGGTTTATTTTTATCAAAATGGGTCACGTCCTCTTATTCATTAAAGCTCCATCCTATCATAAGAATGCGCCAAAAGCTATTTTTTATTCAAGCGCCCCGGCCGGATCATAAAGGCTCAAATCAATTTCCGTCTGCTGGCCGAGTGCGAGTTTTGCCAGTTCCGCCCCCAGATACGGCCCGCTCGTCAGCCCTGAGGCGCCCAGCCCGTTGGCAACGAGGAGTCCGCTGATATTCGGCACTTTGCCGATGACGGGAAGAAAACCGGGAGTAAACGGCCTGAAACCGACTCTTGTCTCTATCACAGTACTGTCTGAAAGCCCCGGCGCCACAGTTAATGCTTTGTCAAAAATCTCGCGGAGGCCGCCGGCCGTCACCCGCAAATCCATGCCGGTATCGTTTTCATGAGTCGCGCCCGCTATGATTCTGCCGCTGTCAAAGGCGAGAATGTATTGATCGTTTGGGGGCATGACGACGGGCCAGCCGCCCGTATCCTCTCCCTGAAGCTCTAAATGAACGATCTGTGCCTTTTGGTATGATACTGAAAAACGGATGCCGAGCGGTTCAAGCAGCTCTCTCGCCCAAGCGCCGGCCGTTACGAGAACCTGGTCAGCAGTAAGCGTGCGTTCTGCGGTTTTCACACCGATGACGGCACCGTCCTCTGTCAATATTGACGTTTCTTCATTGTAAACAGCAGCTCCGTGCTTAACGGCCGCGTTTAACAGCGCCTTACGAAGCGCCCTCCCGTTCACCCGGGCCGCGCCGCTGACATGAACCGCACCGTATTCCTCCGACAGCGCGGGAAACAATGCCTTCGTTTCTGCCGGTGTCAGTCTTGTAATGTCACCGATTTCAGGGGCGTCCTCTCTTCTTTTATAAGCCCTTTCCTCCATTTGGCTGAGCTTTTTTTCATCCGTATGGAGGCTGACGGCACCGACCTTTTGATAACCGGTGTCCGTTTCTCCGTCAGCTTCAAGCTGCTGTATCAATTGGTTATAATAGCGGGCTCCGCCTTTTGCGATCGCATACCATGCCTGATTGCGGCGCTGCGACAGCCACGGGCAGACGATCCCTGCCGCGGCGTCAGTCGCCTGCCCCGGGTGTTTCCTGTCAAAGACCGTTACATCCGCACCGGCCTTTGCGAGATGATAAGCCGCGGACGCACCGAGAATGCCGGCTCCGATAATTATATAAGACTTCATGTGTAACACCTTTTCTATCTGTTTTGTCTTATTTATTTTAACAAATGGAGCGCCCGGTTCCTACCGGAGTCCTGACGGCGACAATGAGTTTTGAAAACGGAAACGTATAATAAAAGGAATATGTTCTTGTGTGAAAGCCGTTTTCCTCAAGAATTGCTCTGTATTGTGATGTATTTTTTATATCTGACACGGCCAATGTGCCGCCAGGCTTCAGCACCCTCACCATTTCCGTGATCGCCCGTTCCCTCTCTTTTCTGCCTGAAATGTTGTGTACGACAAAATGCGAAATGACAAGGTCAAACGATTTATCAGGAAACGGCATGGCTTGCGCGAGTCCGTCATACAAATCAATTTCCAGCGCTCCTTCTGCCCGTCTGTTCTTTTCAAATGCGTCTCTTCCGTTTCCGCCCAGATCCCAGCTTGACCATTTGTCAATCGCTGAGACGTCAGCGCCTTTTTGAGCCGCGGCGATGGCTAGCAGCCCCCGTCCCGTCCCAATATCAAGCACTTTCATGTCCGGCTTTAACCCGGAAAGCGCAAGAATGCGATGGCGGTGTGAAAGTTTAATGGCCGTTGAATACAAGAGCATCCAAAGACCGAGCACTAAAAACAAGGCACCCGTCAGCCAGCCCCAGAAAAGAGGAATCATGCCGTATAATGTGCCTGCGGCATAAAGGAGCGCAAGAAAGATAAATCCAAACGCTCCATAAGGCGCATCAATTCCGTATCTTGTTGTCATAACACTCACCCCTTTCAATATTTATCCAAATGGCATACCATATTATTCTAGCAAAAGCCGAAAGGAGATACGACCATATGAAACGCGGCATTACTTTTGACATCCCAAATGAAATCGGACGGTTTGCGGCAGATATATTACAACCGTTCCCCATCTCTTCCTATACATGGTTTATCGGTGATGGAGAGGCGTATACTGAATTCAATGAAGACACCGATACAGACCTGTTTCCGCAAAATCAGCGCATCATTCAGGGCCAAGAACTCCGTCAGCGTCTGGAAGGAGACCCTTATTATATGATTTTTGCTGAATTGAAAGCTTTCCCGAGCAGGATGGTAACGGAAATCAATACGTATGAGGAATATTTGGATAGTTCCTGTGAACTTGTGCTTCTCATTGCAGATTGCTCGTATGTAACGTTATATTGCAAAGATCCGGACATGCTCGAAGCCCTTTTTCAGCAGGCTGTACAATGCGGGTTTCACCGCGTTGACTATGTTACAGATGAGAATGACGCGAGAACGGGATTGTCTGTCTGGTGAAGATGCGTTCTTTTTATGAAGCACCGGATAGGGCTTAGTATTCAAAATATTGACAAATTCGTGTGTTTTCAACAACAAAACCACCCCCTCATGTATACTGAGTGCGTAACTTACATATGAAAGGGGTATGACAATGAAAATCAGTTTGAAGAAAAAAGCAGGTTTTTGGAAGAAGACGGCGGTTTCATCTCTTATTTTCACCATGTTTTTTACCCTGATGATGAGCGGTACGGTTTTTGCGGCCGGGCTGAATAAGGATCAGAAGCGCCGGGCGGAACAGCTGACCAGCATCTTTGAAAACGGAAAGACGGAAATCCAATACGGATATGTTGAAGCGTTGGATGACGGAAGAGGTTACACCTGCGGGCGGGCCGGCTTTACGACGGCTACCGGAGATGCGCTGGAAGTAGTCGAAGTATACACGAAAGCGGTGCCGAATAACAAATTGAAAAAGTATTTGCCTGAATTGCGCCGTCTTGCGAAGGACGAAAGCGATGACATCAGCAATCTGAAAGGATTCGCTTCTGCCTGGCGCTCACTTGGCAATGATAAAGCCTTCCGCGCTGCCCAGGATAAGGTAAATGACAGCTTGTATTATCAGCCGGCGATGAAACGTTCAGAAAATGCCGGACTGAAAACGGCCTTGGCCAAAGTGGTGATGTACGATACGGTGATTCAGCATGGTGACGGCGATGATCCAGACTCCTTTTATGCCCTGATTAAACGCACGAACAAAAAAATGGGCGGGTCACCGAAAGACGGAACGGACGAGAAGAAATGGCTCAATAAATTCTTGGATGTGCGCTATGACGATCTGATGAATCCGTCAGATGAGGACACCCAGGATGAATGGAGAGAATCAGTTGCCCGAGTCGACGTTTTCCGCGATATTGTCAAAGAGAAGAACTACAATTTAAACGGGCCGATTCATGTCCGGTCAAGCGAATACGGAAATTTCACTATTCAATAAATAAAAAAACCCCGCCATATGGCGGGGTTTTACTATTAACCGATGGAGCCTTCCATTTCGAACTTAATCAAACGGTTCATTTCAACTGCGTATTCCATCGGAAGTTCTTTTGTGAATGGCTCGATGAAGCCCATAACGATCATTTCTGTTGCTTCTTCTTCAGAAATACCGCGGCTCATCAAGTAGAAAAGCTGTTCTTCAGAAACTTTTGATACTTTCGCTTCGTGCTCCAATGAAATGTTGTCGTTCAGGATTTCATTGTAAGGGATTGTATCAGAAGTTGATTTGTTATCCATAATGAGCGTATCACACTCGATGTTTGAACGGGCGCCGTCCGCTTTCCGTCCGAAGTGGACGATACCGCGGTATGTTACTTTTCCGCCCTGTTTCGAAATCGATTTTGATACGATTGTGGATGACGTATTCGGTGCAAGGTGAATCATTTTCGCACCTGCGTCCTGATGCTGTCCTTTGCCCGCAAGAGCGATAGAAAGCGTCATGCCGCGCGCGCCTTCACCTTTCAGAATGACAGCCGGATATTTCATCGTTAATTTAGAACCGATGTTTCCGTCAACCCATTCCATCGTCGCGTTTTCTTCACAAACCGTACGTTTCGTTACTAAGTTGTAAACGTTGTTCGCCCAGTTTTGAATTGTTGTATAACGGCAGTAGCCGCCTTTTTTGACGATGATTTCAACAACCGCGCTGTGAAGCGAGTTTGTTGTGTACACAGGAGCCGTACAGCCCTCTACGTAATGAACGCTTGCTTCTTCGTCAACGATGATCAGCGTACGTTCGAACTGACCCATGTTTTCAGAGTTGATGCGGAAGTAAGCTTGAAGCGGTGTTTCAACCTTCACGCCTTTAGGCACGTAGATGAAAGATCCGCCGGACCAAACAGCTGAGTTCAGCGCCGCAAACTTGTTATCAGTCGGCGGAATGACTTTCGCCCAGTGCTCGCGGAAAATGTCTTCATTTTCTTTCAGCGCGCTGTCTGTGTCTTTGAAGACAATGCCTTGCGCTTCAAGATCTTCTTTCATGTTGTGGTACACAACCTCAGATTCGTACTGTGCAGAAACACCGGCAAGGTATTTTTGCTCAGCTTCAGGAATACCGAGTTTGTCGAATGTCTGTTTAATTTCCTCAGGCACTTCATCCCAAGAACGCTCTGAACGCTCAGACGGTTTTACGTAGTACGTAATTTCGTCAAAGTTTAAAGAGTCTAAATCCCCGCCCCACTGCGGCATCGGCATGTTGTAGAAATGCTCAAGAGATTTCAGGCGGAAATCAAGCATCCATTGAGGCTCTTCTTTCATGCGTGAAATTTCTTCTACGATTTCTTTTGTCAATCCGCGCTCTGAACGGAAAATGGAAACGTCCTTATCGTGAAAACCGTACTTGTATTCACCAATTTCAGGCATTTTTTTAGCCATCCATTTTCACTCCAATCTTTTAATTGCCGCCTTTTTCGCCAGCGACTCCTTTTTCAAGTGCTTTCCATGAAAGGGTGGCACATTTAATCCGGGCCGGGAATTTCGAAACGCCTTGAAGAGCTTCAATATCCCCGAGATCTATCGAGTCGTCATACTCTTTCCCTTGCATCATGTCTGAGAAAACCTTAGACATGGAAAGGGCGGTATCAATATCTTTTCCTTTAATCGCCTGCGTCATCATGGAAGCTGAAGCCATGGAGATGGAACAGCCTTCCCCTTCAAACTTCGCTTCCTGAACGGTATCGCCGTCAAGCTTCATTGTCAGTCTGATCCGGTCGCCGCAAGTCGGGTTGTTCATATCGACGACGATGCTGTCATCCAAAACCCCTTTGTTGCGCGGATTTTTGTAATGATCCATGATCACTTGTCTGTATAATGTATCTAAATTTGCATTAAAAGACATTTGTAAAGTACTCCTTTGTCTTTTGGAGGGCTTCCGCGAGCTTATCGATCTCTTCCTCTGTATTATACAGATAAAAACTCGCTCTCGCAGTAGCAGATACATCCAGCCATTTCATGAGCGGCTGGGCGCAGTGATGGCCGGCTCTGACCGCAATGCCCTCAGCATCGAGGACAGTCGCGACATCATGAGGGTGAACCTCATCAAGATTAAATGTCACAAGTCCCGCCCGCTCTTTCGGACCGTATACCGTCACGCCGTCTAGCTGCTCGAAACGGTCAAGCGCATAGGCTGCAAGTTTATGCTCATGCCGGGAAATCTCGTCGAGTCCGATCTCTTCAAGAAAATCAATCGCGGCTCCCAATCCGATCGCGCCTGCGATAATCGGCGTGCCTGCTTCAAATTTCCACGGAAGCTCTTTCCAAGTTGATTCATAAAGCCCTACAAAGTCGATCATTTCGCCGCCAAATTCGGCCGGCTCCATATTCTCAAGCAGTTCTTTCTTGCCGTACAGCACGCCGATTCCCGTCGGGCCGCACATTTTATGGGAAGAAAGCGCGAAGAAGTCGCAATCCAAGTCCTGGACGTCGATTTTCATGTGCGGTGTGCTTTGCGCCCCGTCCACCACGATGACCGCGCCATTATCATGAGCGATTTTGGCGATCTCTTTAATCGGGTTGATCGTGCCGAGCACATTTGACACATGAGCGACTGCCACGATCTTCGTATGGCTTGTGACAGTCTGCCGGACGTCGTCCAGCGAAAGCGTGCCGTCTTCCTGCATCGGGATATATTTTAAAGTCGCGCCGGTTGCTTTTACTGCCTGCTGCCACGGAATGATATTCGCATGATGCTCCATTTGGGTGATGACTACTTCATCACCGGGTTTTAAGCTGGCGCGGGCATAGCTCAGCGCCACCATATTCAGTGAAGTTGTCGTGCCTTTTGTGAAAATGACCTCAGCCATTGACTTCGCATTGATAAACTTGCGGACTCTTTCACGCGCACCTTCATAGCCGTCTGTCGCTCTCGTGCCAAGAGTATGAACGCCTCTGTGAACATTGGAATTGTATTTGCTGTAATACTGATCCACTGCTTCAATGACAGCCCGCGGCTTCTGGGAAGTCGCCGCGCTGTCAAGGTACACGAGGTCATGTCCGTTCACTTGCTGATGAAGGATCGGGAACTGTTCACGAATATCGGTGATATTCATTATTTTACTTTCCTTTCGATGACGGAGACGAGCTGTTTCTTAACTCCTTCAATCGGAAGCTCTTTTACCACCGGAGCAAGGAATCCGTAAATGACTAAGCGCTCCGCTTCTTCTTTCGGAATTCCGCGGCTCATTAAGTAGTAAAGCTGGATCGGGTCCACACGGCCGACAGATGCCGCATGTCCTGCAGTTACATCGTCTTCATCAATTAAGAGAATCGGGTTTGCATCTCCGCGTGCTTTTTCACTCAGCATCAGGACGCGGGATTCCTGTTCAGCGTTTGCTTTAGACGCGCCGTGCTCGATTTTGCCGATTCCGTTAAAGATGGAAGATGCGGCATCTTTCATGACTCCGTGCTTCAGGATATAGCCTTCAGAAGCCTTACCGAAGTGGATGATCTGCGTCGTAAAGTTTTCCGTCTGTTCTCCTCTTCCGACAACTACGGTTTTCGTATCGCCGTATGTGCCGTCTCCGTAGAGGTTTGTCGTATTTTCAGAAATCGTGTCGCCGTCGTTCATCAGTCCGAGCGCCCACTCGATTTTGCTGTCGCGTCCGCGCGCGGCTCCGCGGCGGTTGACGTATGTTGTGACACCTGCTGACAGGTTGTCAACAGCGCCGTACGTCACGCTGGCATTATCACCTGTGACCACTTCACTGATAATGTTGAATACCGCTTCTTTCGGATTCACCGTGCTGATGTAGTTCTCAACGTAAGTGACGGAGCTGTGGTCTTCAGCGACGATCAGCACGTGGTTGAACAATGCCGTGTCATTGCTTTCATGAACGTAAACGGCCTGAACAGGCGTCTCCACCTGAACGTTTTTAGGAACATAAAGGAATGCCCCGCCGTTCATTAATGCCGCATGAAGCGCAGTCAGTTTATGTTCGTCGACCTTAACGCCGTCTTTCATGAAGTATTTCTCAACGAGGTCGCTGTGCTCACGGGCAGCCGTTAAGATGTCCGTGAAAATGACGCCTTTGTCTTTCAGTTCTTTGGAAAGAGAAAGGAAAGCAGGCGTTTGATCACGCTGCACATATAACGTTTTGTCTTCGTTTTCGATATCGATCAGCGCTTTTGCTTCATCAGCTAAATCTTCTAAAGAAGCAAGCGGCGCGTTTTCTACTGTATGCTTGTTGAACTTTGTAAAGTTCCAATTTGTGATTTTTGTTTTATCAGGCTTAGGCAGCGGCAGATCTTCAGCTTTTTCAAGAGCCTGTAAGCGCAGGTTTTTCAGCCAGGCAGGTTCTTGATGCTTTTCGGAAAAGCCTTTGACATATTCCTGATCTACGGATAGTTTCGTTTCCAATGTCATGATTATCCCCCTAACGCTTACGCTTCTTGGCCTACAGTTTCGTCTTCAATGCCTAGTTCTTGTTTAATCCAGTCATAACCTTCCGCTTCAAGGCGCTGTGCAAGCTCCGCGCCGCCGGATTTCACTACGCGTCCCTGCATCATAACGTGAACGACATCAGGCGTGATGTAGTTCAGAAGGCGCTGGTAGTGAGTGATCATTAAGCAGCCGAAGTTTTCGCTGCGCATTTTGTTAATTCCTTTAGAAACGACTTTAAGCGCATCGATATCAAGACCTGAATCGATCTCGTCAAGAATGGCGATTTTCGGCTCGATCATCATAAGCTGAAGGATTTCGTTGCGTTTTTTCTCCCCGCCTGAGAAACCTTCGTTCAGGTAACGCTGCGCCATTTCAGGGTCCATTTCAAGGAACTCCATGTTTTCGTCCATTTTGCGGATGAATTTCATAAGAGAAATTTCATCGCCTTCTTCACGGCGTGCGTTAATCGCAGAGCGAAGGAAATCAGCATTTGTCACACCGCTGATTTCGCTTGGGTACTGCATCGCAAGGAAAAGACCCGCCTGAGCGCGCTCGTCCACTTCCATTTCCAGTACATCTTTGCCGTCAAGCGTGATGCTGCCTTTTGTAACTTCGTATTTCGGGTGTCCCATAATCGCTGCTGAGAGCGTGGATTTACCGGTACCGTTCGGCCCCATGACAGCGTGGAATTCGCCGCCTTTTATTTCAAGGTTTACACCTTTTAAGATCTCTTTTCCTTCGATTTCAACGTGAAGATCCTTGATCGTTAATGTTGAAGCAACCATATCTATACCTCCAAAATATATAATCATTATTCTCAATTTATTCTCATTCTAATTTTATAACAAATGAAAAGTAAATACAACTTTTTATATTACCCGGAACATTCCTAAAGTTTATCAAAGATCAAGGCGTAATTAAAGCTGTTTGAAACAGAAAAAGGGCGGAAATCCACCCTTTTTTACTGACCGATTTTCTCATTAAGCTGCGCTGCGAGGAACTTGCTTTTTTGATATTCAAGCTCCCTCTGCCGTTCGACTTCCATCCTTTTTGAAAGACGCCGTCCGTATTCCTCGTAGCCGATGCCGTGTGACTTCTGCATCGCTTTTTCCATTTCAGGCGTATAGTCAAGGTCCAGTCTCTCGTGGCTGGTGCAGATAATGAATCAATCCCTTCATATATTTGTTTCTATTGTAACAATGATCCGCTGCTCCGGCCAAAGAGTGTGTGCCCCTGAATCCTTTCGAATGTGCCGGAAACCGGCGCTCGCTTTATCTGAAAAACGGTATTCACACGATTGCTCATTCTAATGCGTCGTATGTCCGAATTCCTGAATGCACTGCTGCACGAGGGTCACTCCCTGACTGAGAGCCGCGCCGCCCCCGAATGCCGCCGCGACGCTGATGACCTCAAGGATGTTTTCTTCTGTGGCCCCTTGGTCAAGGCAGCCCTTCGTATGATAAATCATGCAAAATTCATCTTGAGCGCTGATGCTGATGCCCAGAGCGATTAATTGTTTCTCTTTTTCAGTTAATGAATCCGCTGAGAAACACTGCTCAGTAAATTCATTAAACTTCCGCCCCATCATCGGCATTTTTTGCTCGAATATGCCTAAACCTTCTTTATATTGTTTCAATGCGTCATGCACGCTTTTTCCGTTATCCTGGTATTGAGCCACTGCCATTCCCTCCAATCGTTAACCTTCCTTTTTATTATGGACAGTTCTTCGATTAATACCCGAAAAAAACCCCGGATGGATCATCCGGGGTTTTCGCTTTATTCAGATACGGGAAGCACGGCTCCGTCGTATTTTTTCTCAATAAAGTCTTTGATTTTCTTAGAATGAAGCACTTCCATAAGCGCTTTGATTTTCTCTGATTTTTCGTCACCTTTGCGTACGGCGATGATGTTTGCGTACGGGTTGTTTTTCGTTGATTCCACTTGAATCGCATCTTTTAACGGATTCAGTTTGTTTTGAATCGCATAGTTGACGTTAATGAAGACTGCATCGCCTTCTTCTTCATTATATGCTTTCGCCGTTAATTCAGGGGCGATTTTTTTGAATGTCAGGTTTTTCGGGTTTTTCGTAATGTTTTTCGTCGTCGCTTCAATCGTTTTTACCTTCGGATCAAGTGTGATCAGTCCGGCTTTTTCAAGCATCGCCAGCATACGGCCTTGTTCAGCGACATTGTTAGTCATGATGATGGTCGCGCCTTTAGGCAGGTCTTTCAGTGATTTGTATTTTTTCGTGTAAATTCCGAATGGCTCAAGGTGAACGGCTCCGGCATTCACGAGTTTGTAATCTTTATTTTCTTTCATTTCCTGTTCAAGGTAAGGAACGTGCTGGAAGTAATTCGCATCCACTTCATCATCAGCTAACGCTTTGTTGTACATTTTGTAATCGTTCAGCACTTTTACTTTTAATGTGTAGCCTTTTTCCTTCAAGAGCGGTTCCGCTTCTTTTAAGATTTCAGCATGCGGTGTTTTTGTCGCGGCGACGACGATTTCCTTTTTATTCGAGCCGTTTGATCCGCAGGCGGCTAAAACTCCCGCGAACACAAGCAGCAGCGCACTTAATACAATCTTTTTCAATGTAAATCCTCCCTTATCTTTTGTCTATTATATTTGTAATTACATCACCGATAATCTGAATGATAAAGACGATGATGAGTATAAATACTGTCGCTACAAACGTTACATCCGTATTATTGGACTGGTAGCCTTCTACATATGCAAGGTTTCCGAGTCCGCCTGAACCGATAGCGCCGGCAATGGCGGTAGATCCGATCAGGGCGATGGCCGTAACGGTGATGCCTGAAATTAACGCAGGCATTGATTCAGGAATCAGCACTTTGAAGATAATCGTCGATGTCTTTGCTCCCATTGATCTGGCAGCTTCGATGACTCCTTTATCGACTTCCCGGAGCGCAATTTCCGCAAGACGGGCGTAAAACGGCGCGGAGCCGATAATCAGCGCCGGCAATGCGGCATTCGGTCCTAAAATCGATCCGACCAAAATCTTAGTAAAGCCGAGAAGCAGAATAATTAAAATAAGAAACGGAATAGACCTGAAAATATTAACGACCGCCGCAATCACGGTGTTAATGATTTTATTTTCCCATAAGCTTCCCTTGCCCGTTAAAAAGAGCAGAAGACCGAGAATCGCTCCGATGATAAATGAAAAAACTAAAGCGATGACCGTCATATAAAGGGTCTCGTATGTGGCCGTCCACAGCTCGGTTATATCAACGTTCGGGAACCATTTTTCAAACATTTGTGATCACCTCTGCTTCTACCTGTTTGTCTTTGATGAACCGGATCACGTTTTCTACTTCTTTTTCCTGACCGTCAATATGAATGAATAAAGAACCGTAGGCTCCGTCCTTCGTCTGTGAAATTTTCCCCTGCAGAATATTGACGTCCACATCAAAGTTTCGGATCATTTCCGTAATGAGGGGCTGCTCGGCGGCCTGCCCGACAAATGAAAGCTGAATCGTTTTCCCTGTCGCTGTTTCCTGCAGAAAATGCTGGATGGTTTCTTTCGTCTCTTCCGGTTCTGTCACCTGCTGAACGAAACGCTTGGTCATCGGTTCGCGCGGGTTTCTGAAAACTTGGAGTACTTCGCCTTCTTCAACGACTTTCCCGTTTTCCATGACGGCGACTCTGTTGCAGATTTTTCGGATGACGTGCATTTCATGGGTAATGAGCACGATCGTCAGACCGAGTCTGTCATTTATATCGGATAAAAGATCCAAAATTGAATCGGTCGTCTGCGGATCGAGCGCTGATGTCGCTTCATCGCACAGAAGGACTTTCGGATTATTGGCGAGCGCCCGGGCGATGCCGACACGCTGCTTTTGACCGCCGCTCAGCTGCGACGGATAAGATTTTTCTTTCCCCTCTAATCCGACCAGTTTAATCAATTCATCAGCGCGGCGGACCCGTTCGCTTTTTTTCACGCCGGCGATTTCCAGCGGGAACATAATATTCTCCCGGACGGTGCGCGACCACAAAAGGTTAAAATGCTGGAAGATCATGCTGATTTCCTGGCGCGCTTTTCTCAGCCCGCGGCTGCTTACTTTATTTAATTCCGTCCCCGCGACTTCCACGGTTCCCGACGTCGGCTTTTCAAGGCCGTTCAGGAGACGGATTAAGGAACTTTTACCAGCTCCGCTATATCCTATAATTCCAAATATTTCGCCCTTTTTGATATCAAGAGTGACATCTTGGACAGCATTGACATCCCCATGCTTCGCTTTGTAAATTTTTGAAACATTTTGAAGATGGATCAAAGCAATCACCCGCCTTACACTATTCTAAGAAATCTTCCGGGTTTCTCCGCAAAAGAAAAGCCTTTCTGCAAAAATGAGCAGAAAGGCTTATTGAAAAAGGCCTTTCTCTCATCTTTCAAAGCAGACCGCTTCGAGTGAATTGGCACCATTTCAACATTGTTGATGGTTGCCGGGCTTCATAGGGCACTTCCCTCCACCTCTCTTGATAAGAGAAAACATATCGTATTTTCGTCCGGAAATTCTTACTGTAGAATAGCACGGCGAATGATAAAAAGTCAATAAAATAAATATTGGAAGCTATTGTCACATAGTAGATTGGCAGTTACGGCCGTTTACTGATCGCCTGAAAAAATCCGTTTGTCAGCCAGAGGATGGCCTCCAGCTTCAGCAGGGCTCTGAATGATCCTTTCACTTTGAGTTTTCCGCTTTGGATAAGCTTTTGCAAAGAGACATCACCATGCAGGAGATGGATGATTTCCGTCTGGTTTCCGTAAAAGGTCAAATTAGATTTTTCCTTTGAAGCCGACGTTTTTCTCATTTCTCCCTGTCCGTTAATTGAGACCGTTAAGGCTTCTGTTTCTCCTTGGAATGTAATCAGCAGCGTTGAGGCGTTTAATAGCGGTTTCAAAAACAGATGCTGTCCGTCATTCTCTGAAACTTCTATTTTCTCCACTCGTATAACCTCCCGTTTTAATGGCCATACATACACTTTCTCTTTTTAACGGACAGAACCCTTTATAAACCGCACGACATTTTCCTGTAAATATTGTCACATCGGGAACGTTTGCGATGTTTTTTGTTTAATCAGCTCATATAAATAGGAAACGGAGCGGAAGGCGTATCCTTTCTCAACAAGCTCTCCGCCTTTAAACAGCAAAAAGCACGGAACGCTTTCAATCTGATAGGCTTTGGCGAATGCGGGGGAATAATTCACGTTGTTTTTATAGAAGGCGGCGCCGGGCAGCATTTCTTCGACGACAGTAAGCATTTTGGACGCCAGCTGGCATGTGCCGCAAAACGGGGTGTACAAATACAGGAGATAAACGTCATCCTGAATCGATTCGAGTTCATTTTCTTGGAGTTCTTTCATGATTACCACCTCAGGTCGTTCTTTTTCAAAAATACAGTGTCAGCATCAAAGCCGGCTCTGATCAGCACAGATGCGAGATGATGGCCCGGGCACGACTCGACTTGCCTGTATGTTCTGTCTATATAAATATGGCGCGCTTCGGGAAGCTCCCGTTTCAGCTGTTTTCTTAGTTTTTCTCCGGAGTCATCTGCGTCCGTTAAAATATAGACGTCTCTGTCAAACAGGCGGTCCGCCAAATCTTCCAGTTCGGTTTGGCCGATCGTCCCGTTTGTACAGACGATTTCCGCGGGTTCGATGAGCACTTCCCTGACTTTGATTTTATCAGATTTTCCTTCTACGATAATGACCTTTTCATCTCCGTTGTACATAAGCGCGTCACCTGCCGATTGTTTTAGCGTCAGATTGAAAAAGAAGGCAGTGAAATTCACCGCCAACTGTTAACACCAGCCATTCTCATAATCGCAATCGACATATTTCGGATCGCTGCCGTTTATGACATCGGCTGTTTTATAAAATTTTTGATTTTCAAATGAAAAGCCCTGTTTGAGCTCGTACTGGTCCATGCCTGTCATCTCGCCGATGGCTTCATTTTCATGAAACAAGGAAAACCGGCCGTTTTGAAAGCGGCCCGTGACGTTCTCCGTCACATCGACCTTTTGTTTATCAAAAGCCATTTTAGACACCTCCCGTTACAGATAGAGTGTCCAAATGGCCCCTTTGCTATCCGATCAGTCTTCCTGTGTCATTTCGTCATATTGCTCAGAAGTCATGAGGTTTTCGATTTCTTCAGCATCAGCCGGTTCCACGACGATCATCCACGCTTTTTCATACGGAGACTCGTTTACGAATTCAGGACTGTCATCAAGGTCTTCGTTCACTTCCGTCACCGTTCCGTTAATCGGTGCGTACAGTTCGGATACGGTTTTGACGGATTCCACGCTGCCGAATGGCTCGTCCGCTTTAATTTCGGCGCCGACTTCCGGAAGCTCAACAAATACGATGTCGCCAAGTTCGGCTTGCGCGAAATGTGTAATCCCGATACGGGCTTTTCCGTCCTCAACTTTGACCCATTCGTGCTCTTTGGAATAACGCATATCTTTCGGTGTGCTCATCTAAATCCCTCCATTTTTTTCTTATAATAAGAAGATACCATAATTCTTTGAACCTGGCATTACATCCAATATTTTTCGAATTGGTCTTCTTTAAAGCCGACAGTGACTTTTTCGCCGTCTGTCGTAATCGGGCGTTTCAGGAGCATACCGTCTGATGCCAGAAGTTCGAGCTGTTCATCCTCTGACATATGGTACAGTTTTTCCTTTAAGTTCAGCTCGCGGTATTTCATTCCGCTCGTGTTGAAAAACTTTTTGAGCTCAAGACCGCTCTTTTCATAGAGGTCTTTAATTTCTTCTTTCGACGGAGTTTCCTCCGCGATATGTATTTCGTTTATTTCCTTACCACGGTTTTCCAGCCATTTTTTCGCATTACGGCACGTTCCGCATTTAGGGTACCAGTAAAAATTTATCGACATCTTCTTCACCCCTTGTAAATGATCGTCGTTATTTTAACACAATCACTTGTAAAAACCTATAACGTTGCTTCATGAAAAAGCGCCCCTGATGAAGGAGCGCTTTCAGCATGTGATCAGACTGTATATTTTTCTTCACGGAAGACGGCTGCTGCCGCTTCACGTTTTTTCTGAATGAGGTTTTTCGGCGTCAGGCGCGTCAGTTTGCGCAGCACGGAAAGCATCATGCGGAGGGAATCTCCTTCCTCCATGGCGATCAGTGATTCTTTGGCGTGCGCTTCAATGTTCTGAAGGGCTTCCTGGGCAAAGATTTCCGTATATAACAGCTTCTGCGCGGCTTTTTCGGCACCGTCCGCCGCAATTGCTTTTTCCGTTCTGAGGACGGCGGATTCCAAAGCGTACAGCGCGCTCACAATATCGGCAATGTTCACCATGATTTCCTGCTCGCCTTCGATCTCTTTGCCGTATTTCTGCGCCGCGAGACCCGCTGTCAAGAGGGCGATCTTTTTCGCCTGTCTGACAATGTATTTTTCCTGTTCAAGAGGTTCTGAGCCCGGCTCTTCAGGCATCAGCATCATGAGTTCATCTTGGAGCGCTTTTGCTTTTTCAAAGAGCGGCAGCTGACCTTTTACGGCTTTTTTCAGAAACGTGCTCGTTACGATCAGGCGGTTGATTTCATTTGTGCCTTCAAAAATCCTGTTGATTCTTGAGTCGCGATAGGCGCGCTCCACTTCATATTCCTGCATAAACCCGTAACCGCCGTGAATTTGAACGCCTTCGTCGGCAATGTAATCAAGCGTTTCAGAACCGCACATTTTGTTGAGCGAGCATTCAATCGCGTACTCGGCGATGGACTTCGCGACTTCGCGTCCGTCTTTTTGCTCCTCTTCCGTCAGTCTGCTCATATTATCTTCGAATAAGCCTACTGTTCTGTATACAGAGCTCTCCATGGCGTAAAGCCGGGCTGACATCGTCGCAAGCTTTTCCTGAGTGAGCGTGAAGCTTGCGATCGGCGTTTTAAATTGCCGGCGCTGGTTTGCATAAGCGGCAGACAGCTCAATCACCCGTTTTGAAGCGCCGATTGTGCCGACGGCAAGCTTGTAGCGCCCGATATTCAGGATATTAAAGGCGATGACATGGCCTTTTCCGATTTCGCCGAGAAGATTTTCTTTCGGGACTTCCGCCTGATCTAAAATCAGCGTTCTTGTCGATGAACCCTTAATCCCCATTTTTTTCTCTTCCGGTCCCGTTGATACGCCCGGATAGTTCTTTTCTACGATAAATGCGGAAAATTTATCTCCGTCCACTTTAGCGTAGACGACAAAGACATCTGCAAAGGCGGAGTTTGTAATCCATTGCTTTTCCCCGTTAAGAATATAGTGTGTGCCCGCTTCATTCAAAACAGCCGTCGTTTTCGCGCCGAGGGCATCTGAACCTGAACCGGGCTCAGTTAAGGCGTATGCCGCGATTCTTTGTCCTGAAGCCAAGTCCGGCAAATAGGTTTTTTTCTGTTCTTCCGTTCCGAAGAACACAATCGGCAATGAACCGATACCGACGTGAGCGCCGTAAGATAGCGAAAAGCTGCCGGCACGTGAAAACTTTTCCGTAATGAAGGCTGAACTGATTTTATCCAGGCCGATTCCGCCGTACTCTTCAGGCACGTCTGCTCCGAGGAGGCCGAGATCTCCGGCTTTTTTCAGCAGTCTGACCGAATGCTCGAACTGATGGTTTTCAATTTCATCTATATAAGGAAGCACATCGTTTACGACATAGTCTTCTGTCGTTTTGCCGATCATTTTATGTTCGTCTGTAAAGTCCTCCGGAGTGAATATTTGATCATATCCCGTCTCTTCAATCAGAAAGCTGCCGCCTTTTTTGACGTTGACCGTTTCCTGTTTCATGCTTCGTTTCCCCCTTGTTTTAAATGAGCTCAAATACGCCGGCAGCGCCCATGCCGCCTCCGATGCACATCGTCACCACGCCGAATTGCTCGTTTCTCCGTTTCATTTCATGAATGAGTGACAGGGTCAGCTTCGTCCCCGTGCATCCGAGCGGATGTCCGAGCGCGATGGCGCCTCCGTTGACGTTCACCTTTTCTTCATCAATCCCGAGCGATCTGATGACTTGAATGGCCTGTGAAGCAAAGGCCTCATTCAATTCAAAAAGCCCGATATCCTGTAATTCGAGTCCGGCAAGCTTGAGCGCCCGCGGAATGGCTTCAATCGGACCGATTCCCATTACCTCAGGGGGAACGCCGCCTACGGCAAAGGAACGGAATTTGACTAGCGGCGCCAATCCGAGCGAAGAAGCTTTTTCGCGATCCATCAGCATGACAGCCGCCGCGCCGTCACTTGTTTGTGAAGAGTTCCCGGCCGTCACGGTTCCCGTTTTAGAAAAAGCCGGGCGGAGCTTCGCCAAGACGTCAGCCGATGTGCCGGGGCGCACGCCTTCATCCTGAGAAAAGGTAAATTGTTTTTTCCGCGGCTTATGGTCATCCCCGACTTCTGTCAGCGATACTTCAACCGGCACGATTTCGTCATTGAATTTCCCTTCCTTAAGGGCTTTTGCGGCATTCTGATGGCTGCGGACTGCAAATGCATCCTGATCTTCTCTGGATACCCCGTACGTTTCGGCGACTTGCTCCGCCGTATGCCCCATGCTCATGTAATACTCAGGCGCATGCTCCGCCAAAGCGATATTCGGCCGTGTCACATGCCCCATCATCGGAACTTGCGACATGGATTCCGCACCGCCGGCGATTACGGTGTCGCCCGCGCCGATCATGATTTTTTCCGCACCGTAAGCGATGGACTGGAGTCCGGAAGAGCAGTAGCGGTTCACCGTAATGGCCGGCACTGTATGAGGAAGCCCCGCCAGCGCACCGATATTCCGCGCCATATTTAATCCTTGTTCGGCTTCAGGTGTTGCACATCCGATAATTAAGTCATCGATATTTCCTTCATAGCCGCCTGCCCGTTTCAGCGTTTCTTTTACACAAAGCGCGCCTAAATCATCAGGACGAACGGCTGCAAGCGATCCTTTTTTCGCTTTACCGACCGGGGTTCTCGCACCGGCCACAATGACTGCTTCTCTCATAAACACCCTCCTAGTTCCGTAAAGGTTTGCCTTTGACGAGCATATGCTGCATTCTCGCTTGAGATTTCGCCTCGCCAGCGAGGCTTAAAAAGGCTTCTCTTTCAATCTCGAGTAAATATTCTTCTGAAACCTCCGTGCCGAACGGGACTCTTCCGCCGGCAATGACATGGGCCAGCTTCTTCGCAATCTTCATATCGTGATCGGATAAATAACCCGACCGTCTCATTTGGTCTGCTCCGAGCAGTAATGCCGCACAGCCGGTTTCTCCGGTGACTTTCACTTTTTTGCGGGCAGGCGGACGGTATCCGCTGTCATATAAGGAAGCAGCCAGCTGTTTCGCATCGTGCAGCAGGTGATCCTGATTCATGCTGATACGGTCTGCCGCGGACAAAATCTTCATGTCACGGGCTTCGTGTGCCGAACCGGACACCTTGGCAAGCGCGATTGTTTCGAAGGTTTTAATCGCTGCGTCCATGAGTTCACTTCCGCCGTCCAAATAATTCATGTACAGCTCTTTGTTTCCTCCGCCGCCCGGAATAAGGCCGACGCCGGTTTCAACGAGACCCATATACGATTCGCTCGCCGCCTGAACGCGTGCCGCCGGGAGACAGACTTCCGTGCCGCCGCCGAGTGTCATCCCAAATGGCGCCGCTACAACGGGTTTAGCGCTGTATTTGATGTTCAGCATCGTCTGCTGAAAACGGCGGATGACAAAATCGACTTCCATGAAGTTATCATCCTGGGCTTCCATTAAAATCATCGCAAGGTTTGCTCCCGCGCAGAAATGTCTGCCTTGGTTTCCGATGACAAGACCTTTATAATTCCGCTCCGTTTCCTCAAGCGCATTGTCAATCATCTGAATAATGTCTAAGCCGATCGCGTTGCTTTTCGTATGAAATTCCAGCAGCGCGACATCATCGCCGAGATCAATCAGACTTGCGCCGCTGTTTTTAGTGATAACGCCTTTTGTTTCTTTTAACGTTTGCAGGCTGATCCGTTTCGGATTTTCTTTCACAGCCCTGTATTGGCCGTCTGAATAATAAAATTGTGTTCCGTTTTCCTTCATATAAAATGTTTCATGGCCCTGATCAAGCATTTCTTTCACCCAGCCGGGGAGTGCTGCGCCTTCTTCTTCGAGCCGCTCCGCTGATTTTCTGACGCCGATGGCATCCCACATCTCAAACGGTCCGAGCTCCCATCCGAAGCCCCATTTCATGGCGTCATCAATTGCTTTAATATCATCAGCGATCTCACCTAAAAGCCGGGCTGAGTATAAGAGTGTTTGCGATGTGATATTCCAAAGCAGGCGTCCGGCGCGGTCATCGGAATATACAAGCGCTTTCATTTTGCCTTTGGCACCCTTTGCCTGTTTGGCGGCTTCTAAAGCGGGCGTCTTCATTTTCGAGCGCTCACCGTATGTCATGGTCAGCGGATCGAGTTCATATATTGTTTTACCTTCTTTTTTGTAAAATCCTTGGCCTGATTTGCTGCCCAGCCAATTGTTTTTCAGCATGTCATTCATAAATTCAGGAAGCTTAAACATGTCTTTTTCAGCGCCGTCGGCTTTATCATACACATTTTTTGCCACATGAGCGAAAGTATCAAGCCCCACAACGTCAAGGGTTCTGAAGGTCGCGCTTTTCGGTCTGCCGATCAAAGGCCCGGTCACCGTGTCCACCTCGCCGATGCGGCAGCCGGAAGAAAGCATTTCTCTTACCGTGACCAGCAGGCCGTACGTACCGATGCGGTTGGCGATAAAGTTAGGCGTGTCTTTTGCGATGACGACACCTTTCCCAAGCGTGTTTTCTGCAAATGAAGTCATAAACTCCAGCACGTCAGGATCTGTTTCCTGAATCGGAATGATTTCCAGAAGCTTCAAGTAGCGGGCCGGATTAAAGAAATGGGTTCCTAAGAAATGAGCTTTAAAATCGGCAGATCGGCCTTCCGCCATTTTTGTGACGGAGATACCGGACGTATTGCTCGACACGATGCTTCCCGGTTTCCGGTATTCATCAACGAGTGAGAAAATCTGTTTTTTTACGTCAAGATTTTCGACGACGACTTCAATAATCCAATCAGCATCCTTCAATTGAGCTGCGTCATCTTCCAAATTCCCCGCCGTTATATAGTCGAGATTGGCAGCCGAAGTCAGCGGCGCCGGTTTTTGCTTCAGCAGCTTTTGCATGGCCGATCGGCTCAGTCTGCTGCGGACCTCCGGGCTTTCTAATGTCAGCCCTTTTTTCATCTCATCCTTTGTCAGCTCGTTTGGCACAATATCAAGCAGCAGGACGGGAATTCCGATGTTAGCCAAGTGCGCGGCAATTCCGGATCCCATGACGCCTGATCCGAGAACGGCTGCTTTCTTTATAAACTTGTGCATGAGTCATCCCCCTTGAACTTTGAATGAATAGTCATTCATTTTTTCGGCAAAAAAAATGAAACCCTTTTCTTCTTTCATCTTAAAAGATTTTCAGGATGACTTCAATAGCAAATATGGAATTTTTTTAAATTTTTCGGCTTCCGCATGTTCCATGGCGCGGGCGGGAAACTTAAACCCGGAGGTGAAGGGAATGGTGCGAGGGAGAAAAGATCCGTCTTCTGCCGCAGTGAGCGCGGCCAGCATGAAAGGAAATGCGGGACCGAAGCAAAAATACGGCGGCGGCAAACGGACGAGCCAAAATCAGCAATATAAAAAAGACAACATGGAATAACATACTGCGGCTGCTTTTTGGAGCAGCCGTTATTTTTTAAAGATCCCTTTCAGCACAAACGCCGCATTTGCCGGGCGCTCGGCAATTCTTCTCATCAAGTACCCGTACCAATCGGTGCCGTACGGGACATACACCCTCATCCTGTATCCTTCTTCGGCAAGCTCCTTCTGGCGCTCCGTTCTGATGCCGTACAGCATTTGGAATTCAAACTGCTCCCGTGGAATCTGATGCTCGCTGATGAGTGTTTTCGTATAAGAAATGATGTCATCATCATGTGTTGCCACCGCCGTTTCATGGCCGCTCAAAAGCTGCAGCTTAATCAGCTGCTGAAAATGAAGATCGGTTGCTTTTTTATCAGGGAACGCAACGGCCGCCGATTCTTTATAAGCGCCTTTTACAAGCCTGAGCCGCGGCTTATATGGCATCAGACCGCTGATGTCTTCAGCTGCCCGGTACAAATAAGCCTGAATGACGGTGCCGAGCATCGGAAAATCCGGCTTGCACCGCTTATACAGCTCAAGCGTACGGCCGCATCTTGAATAGTCCTCCATATCAATCGTTACAGGCACGCCGCGTTCTTTTGCCTCCGTCAATATGTCTCTGACATGCTGTTCCGCGAGTTCCTCGGAAATATCCAGACCGATGGATGTTAATTTCAGCGACAGCTCACAATCCAGTTGATTCTCGGCAATCGCCCTGATTGCTTTTTTACATTCTTCCGCCGTCCTTTTCGCATCCTTCTCTGAACCCGCATATTCACCTAGATAATCAATCGAAGCCGACAGCCCTTTTTGGTTCAGCCGCTTTACCGTTTTCACAGCTTCCGTGAGCGTTTCCCCTGCAACGAACCTTCCCGCGCCGAAGCGGATTCCGTAAGCCTGGGCGAATTTTGTAAGCATTTTATTTTTCGACAAAAATAAACATATGCTCCGCAGCAAGGATGAACTCCCTCCTTTTTCTTTTATTCGTGTATGAATTTCCGGTCGCAGAGAAAGCTAAAAAGAACAGAATTGAAGGAGGCGTTTATATGAACAACCAAGAGCAGCACGGAAACTTGCCGCCTGCCGTCATCTCAACGAAAGACCATTTGTATCTTGAGGACATGCTGAACTGGAATCTGCTTGCCATGAAAAAAGCGCATTTTATGGCGGAACACTGCCAGAATCAGACGTTAAAACAAGAGCTTGATCAGATCGGCCGGATGCATGAGAAGCATTATCAGCACATATTAGGCCGCTTGAACCCCGATCAAGGCGGACAGACAACAACAGGCTACATGCAATAGGAGGACAATCCATGGAACAGCAAAATCAAAAAATCACGAATCCGCAAACGCCCGTGCCCAATACGGCGCAAATGAATGACAGAGACTTGGTCAATGAGCTGCTGACGACGGAAAAATACATCACGGCTTCATATTGCACAGCCCTGCACGAGTTCAGCCACGAGTCTCTTTATCAAGATATTCAGGCGATTTTCGATGAGTCACAAAAAGCGCAAAGAAGATTATACGATGTGATGTTTCAAAATGGCTGGTATTCCATTGAAGCAGCCGATACCCAAAAGCTTCAGCAATCGTATCAGAAGTTCCGGCAGACCATTCAGCAGCAGTCTCCCTACCAGCAGTAAAATGAAGAAGGATTTGATGTTTTCGCCAAGCATCAGTCCTTTTTTTAATTTTGCACAAAAAGATTGACTTATCATTAATCCTTATTTATATTTAACTAATGTTAATTATTTTCTCGAGGAACAAGATGAGGAGGAGTTATGAAAAACGCGGATCAATATGTGTCTGACATTCAGAAATCCCTTCAGACGCTGCTGCAAAACATACAGCCTGAAATGGTGGAAAGCATGGCAAAACACGAGGTGACGCCTGCCCAATTATTTGTTTTAGCCAGCCTGAAAAAACACGGGAGCTGCAAAGTTTCCGAAATTGCGGAACGCATGGAGGTAAAGCCGAGCGCAGTGACGCTGATGGCCGACCGCCTCGAACAAAAAGGACTTATCGTCCGCAAACATAACCAGCAGGACAGACGCGTCATCGACATCAGCCTCACCAAAAAAGGCGAAACAAAATTCGAAGATGTTGTGGAAGGACGGAAAGCGATACTGGCGCGAAACCTGTCCGTTCTGACTGACGACGAACTGATTCAGTCCGTGAACATCATCCGCAAAGTAGCGGAAGCCGCCGAGAAATACGCGGCTGATCAAAAAGAAAACGAATAGAAAGAGGAGCTGCCAAAACATGAGCATTGAAAAGAAAGATCCAAAACGCACATTATTAATAACAGGCTTAATCATCGCCATGTTTTTCTCAGCCCTTGACGGCACCATCGTAGGAACGGCGATTCCTAAAATCGTGGGTGACCTCGGGGGATTAAGCATGATGACGTGGCTGACCACGGCATATCTTTTAACTTCGACGACGATCGTTCCGATTGCGGGGAAACTTGCAGATTTATTGGGGCGCCGCGTCGTTTATGTGTCAGGTTTATTGATTTTTATGGGAGCTTCCGCACTGTGCGGAATGGCCAGCAACATGACGGAACTGATTATTTTCCGCGGACTTCAGGGAATCGGCGGCGGTGTCATGATGCCGATGGCCATGATCGTCATCGGGGATTTGTTCACAGGGAAACAGCGTGCCAAGTTCCAAGGGCTTTTCGGAGCGATTTACGGGCTTGCTTCCGTTATCGGCCCGCAAATCGGGGGCTGGATTGTTGACTCATTAAATTGGAAATGGGTTTTCTATATCAACCTGCCAGTCGGAATTTTAGCCGTGATCTTTATCGCAAGAGGACTTCAAGGCAGAAAACAGACTGGGCCGATTAACTTTGACATCGCCGGCATTTTCACAATGATCGTCGGAATCGTCAGCCTCCTCCTCGCGCTCAGCTTCGGAGGAAAGGATTACGCATGGGGCTCTTGGCAGATTCTCGGTCTCTTTGCGCTTGCGCTTGCCGGGATTGTCGGATTCATTTTCGCTGAAATCAAAGCAAAAGAACCGATTCTGCCGATGTACCTGTTTAAAAACAGAACGTTTACCGTACTGAATCTGATCGGCTTTTTCATGAGTATCGGCATGTTCGGCGCCGTTACGTTCGTTCCTTTCTTTATGCAGGGAATTATCGGAGTCAGCGCCACCGCGTCCGGCACGATTATGACGCCGATGATGGTATCTATGATTATCACAAGTATTATCGGAGGCCAGCTGGTTTATAAGATCGGTATTAAACCGCAAATCATGATCGGCATGCTGATCATGGCCGTCGGCTTCTTCTTATTAACGACCTTGCAGCTGGATACAAGCAAGCTCGCGGCTACATGCTATATGGCCGTGATCGGTCTGGGAATGGGGCTTGTCATGCCGCTTCTCACACTCGCTCTGCAAGAAACGTTTTCAAAAGAAGAGCTGGGCGTTGTGACTTCATCAAGCCAATTTTTCCGGATGATCGGGGGAACGTTCGGCATTACGGTGCTCGGCGCTGTCATGAATGCCAGATCAGGAAGCCTTTTAACCGACAGACTGGTGCCTTACTTAGATTCACTCCCGAAACAGGCAAGTGCCTTTGCCGCCCAGTTTAAAGGGATGATTGACAAGAATCCTGAAGGGCTGCTTCAATCCTTGTTCAGTCAGGAATCGATTAAGCAGATTCCGGCCGCATTTTCTTCCCATATCGTGCCGGTTTTGAAAACGTCACTGATGGATTCGCTTCACAGCGTGTTTTTCACAGGCCTGGCCTTTATCGCTGCCGGATTGATCCTCACGCTGTTTGTTAAATCAATTAAGCTGACAAACAAAAAGACAGGCAAACAAGAAGAAAAGGCGAAAGCCGTTTAACAAAAAAATCCCGCGGATGCCGCGGGATTTTTTTATATCATCTGGGCCTCTCCGTTTCCGAATGTCCAGTCTTCCGCCTCATTGGAAATCGGGGGTGAAAATTATTTAATAAACCTTAAACATTTCATCGTTATCTTTATAGTACGACATAATAAAGTCACGAAAATTTCTTACCGAAGTAGACAACAGCCTATGTCTCATCCAAGATAAGCCGACTGGATATGAAGCAGAGTGATCAGTCACTTTTATAAAATTCAGCCCCAATGTTCTGCAAACTGAAATAGGAAGCAACGCAACACCTCGATCCAGCTTTATAATCTCGACAAGTAAATGAGAATCCGCCTCAAATGCAATATTTGGGGTGAAACCGGCTTTTTCACAAAGCGAGGCTGTAAAACCGCTATACTCCTCATTATTAGCAAGGGTAATAAATGGTTCATCGGCGACAAGACGTAAAGAAATTTCGGTTTTACCCGTAAATCGGTGGTTTGAGGGCAAAGCCAGAACAATATCTTCATTTACCAGCACACAACTCTCTATCTCTTCATCTTGAATCGGATGACCTGTTATTCCTAAATCAATGTCCCCTTTTTTTAAACTTGTTAGGATCCCGCTTTTAACTCCGATGGCTTGGAGAATTTTTGATTGAGGGGAGCGGTTGATATATTCACTCATCAGTCCTGCAAGGAATCTTGGATTAGAAATAGATATTCTTATGGTGTCAGAAATTTGATGTTCCTCCAATTGAATCTCCGTTTGTGCATTTTCAATCTCAGTAAAAATCCTGTTTACATGTTTTAAAAGAATCTTCCCTGATGAACTCAGCTTAATATTTCTGCCTTTTCTCTCAAACAAAGCTGTTCCCAGTTCATTCTCAAGTCTTTTTATAGTGAGACTTAAAGAAGGCTGGGCAATCTTTAATTGTTCTGCTGCTTTAGAAATATGCTCAGTATAGGCAACTGTCTGAAAGTATTTTAGCTGCAGCAATTCCATCTGTCTGCATCCCCCTCATTTATTTCAATAAATATATATATAACTTATTATGTATTAGATTAAATGTAAATGCGGATGTAAGATAATAGCATAGTTAAAGAAAAGGAAAGGGTGTCATGCAATGAAAATTGATGTGAAAGATATAGCAAAAAATTTAAATACGCCACTAACGGCTCCTGCTTATCCTATCCCAAATTATAAATTTGTTAACCGTGAATATTTAAATATTATTTACCGAACGGATGAAAAAGCTTTACGTGCGGCAGTGCCAGAACCTCTTGAAATTACTGAACCTTTTGTGAAATTCGAAGTGATGCGGATGCCCGATGTTTCCGGACTTGGTGCCTATACAGAGGCGGGACAAGTCATCCCTGTCAGCTTTAATGGTGAAGAAGGAGATTATGTACACTCTATGTATGTAGACAATTTCCCGGCTATTGCAAGCGGACGGGAACTTACTGCATATCCAAAGAAATTGGGCGCCCCTAAGCTGTATATAGACTCTGATACTCTTGTCGGCACACTGGATTATGGCAGTCTTCGCGTGGCAGCTGCGACTATGGGATATAAACATTTCGAAATGGACAAGGAAAAAGCGAAAAGGGAAATTTGCCGACCTAATTTTATGGTTAAGATTGCTACTGATTACAATGGTGATTTAAGGGTTTGCGATTTGGTGCGGACGCAAATAACGAATATAGAAGTTAAAGGTGCCTGGTCTGGACCGGCGCGGCTTCAATTATTTGAACATGCTCTGGCGCCTCTTGCAGATTTGCCTGTATTAGAAGTCGTTTCAGCATCTCATATTATTACGGATTTAACCTTAAATGCAGCACAGCCGGTTTATAACTACTTAGAGGAAAAATAAGGAGACGTTTACAATGAGAATTGCAATTTTAGGAGCAGGTTCTTTAGGAACCATAGTTGGAGCATATCTGTCTGCTGGCGGAATGGATGTCGAATTGATTGATTCATACAAAGAACATGTAGATACTTTAAATCAAATAGGTGCTAAAGTAGTTGGTACAACGGCATTTCAGGCAAAGGTGAAAGCCATTACCCCTGAAAACAAATCAGGCAAGTATGATTTCATATTACTTCTGACGAAACAATTATATAATGACTCCATTCTTAAAGAGTTACTGCCTTTTTTAAAGGATGACAGTGTAGTATGTTCCTTGCAAAACGGTATACCTGAACAGAAAGTTGCTTCGATCGTTGGTGATGAACGTGTTATTGCGGGTTCTGTTGAATTTGGTGCTACGTTTATTGAACCAGGCGTATCCAGACTTACAACTGAGTATACTCAATTTAAAGAGTACGCTTTTCAAATTGGAGAATTAAATGGTGAAACAACAAAAAGAATCCAGCGTATTAAATCGGTTTTAGACCTTATCGGCGGAACACATATTTCCGATAATTTAGTTGGAACGAAGTGGTCAAAATTACTTATCAATAATGCGTTCAGTGGTTTATCGGCAGCATTAAACGGAGAATACGGAGACATTCTTGACCATGAAATCGGCATTGTCAGCGCAGTTCATATCGCAGATGAGACGATTAAGGTTGGACACGCCAATGGTGTCAAATTTGCGAAAATGGGCGGCCTTGATTTAGAATCTTTGGAATTAAGAAGTGAAAATGAGATTCCTGAACGTATTCAAACATTTAGGGCAGCCATGGAACCATCCAGGCTTTTAAGAGCAAGTATGCTTCAGGATCTTGAGAAGAAACGCAAAACTGAAATTGATTATATTAATGGAGTCATTCCCAAAATGGCAGAAGGTACTGGAATTTCAACACCTTTTAATGATTTGGTTGTAGCACAAGTCAAATGTGCCGAGGAATCTCAAACAGTGCCCAATTTTGATACAAATATAAAAGCCTATGAAGAGTTATTACGTATCCGAAAGGAAATGTGATATATAGGAAAGAGAGAAAGGGATTGCTGCGGCGGTCCTTTTTTCTTGGTTCAGCAAGTAAACAAACGGGTGTGTTAGTTACATTAAAGTTCTTCGTTATGAATTGAACGGCGCCTTTATTGATTCCTTTTCAGCAAAAAAAGCTTCCGGCACCTCTCTTTGATGCCGAAAGCTTTTTATTGTTTTTTTCTGTGAGCTTCATTGAGCTGTTTAATGTGCTGTATCGCAGCTTTGATGCCCTCTTTGGCGTCCGGGTAGGATTGATTCCAATGTTTGACGAGCGGCGGCATGCTTTTTGCGATATGTGTATACAAAATCCACTGCCTGACTTCTTCCTTTACATCCGGGTTTGTTTCGCCAAGCAATAGTTCCGTGTATTTCTCAAGCAGGCCGTCCAGCTGCTGCTGCAGTTTTTCTTCCATACCGTTTCCTTCCCTTTTTCATGATTATGACAATCGGGCGGTGAGGGCCGCTTCCTGCACGATACATCTGCCGCGTCCGTGCGGAATGCAAAGCGGCGTGCCGAACAGCGGATCTTGCGTTACCTGGCAGTTCATCGCAAAGACCTGCTGTACAAGCTCGCAAGTGATGACTTCTTCGGGACGGCCCTCTGCGTAAATCTGTTTATCCTTAATGGCGACCAGATAATGGGCATAACGGCATGCCAGATTGAGGTCGTGCAGCACCATGACGATTGTGCGTTTTTCTTTTTCATTTAATTCAAACAGCAAATCAAGAATTTCAATTTGATGCGTCATGTCGAGATAAGTTGTCGGCTCGTCAAGCAGAATGATATCCGTATCCTGAGCGAGTGTCATCGCAATCCATGCACGCTGGCGCTGTCCGCCTGACAAGGAATCCACAGGACGGTCGGCCATTTCCTCAAGCTTCGTCGCTTTTAGCGCTTTTGTGACTGCGTCTTCGTCCTCTTTGGACCATTGCTTCAGCCAGCTTTGATAAGGGTATCTTCCCTGCTTCACAAGCTGATGCACCGTCAGGCCTTCGGGAGCTGACGGACTCTGCGGCAAAATAGCGAGCTCTCTTGCCACTTCCTTCGTCGGAAGCTTAGCGATAGCTTTTCCTTCTAAAAGCACAGAACCGCCCCTCGGTTTCATCAGCCGGGCCAATGAACGTAAAAGCGTCGATTTTCCGCAGCCGTTGCTTCCGATCAATACAGTGATTTCGCCTTTTGGAATCGCGACATCCAATTCGTCAATGATAACAGTCTCTCCGTACCCTAAGCTCAGCGTCTCTGTAGAAATTGCACTCATACCGCTAACCGCTCCTTTTTTGAGTTTCCCAACACTATGTATATAAACAAATTGCCTAAACATTCAACGTGAGATCATGATTATATTGTAACAGAAATTAATGACTCTGAATATCATTATCAATTAGTTTTGGGCAAAAAAGCAGCGGACGGCGGTTATTTTTTTATTTCCGTCATTTCTCCGTCGTTCTTTTTCAGTTTCAGATAAAAATGTTCATAGCGGCTGTCTAAATTAAAAGCCGAAAGCACCTGCCGGACGACCTCGCTTTCCTGCATCCGGCCGTTTACGGCAAGTTCTCCGAGGATCATCTTCATTTCATCAAGCGCTTCCTCGCCCTCTCTGTGAACCCCTGAGAGCTTGTCCCGGATGTCCGCCTTTTCATGACCGCTTTTTCTTTCATACAAACCTTCATAGCGGTTATGCTCTCCGGCTCCGTAGCTGACGCGCAGGGAAAAGCTGCTGTAAGGAACCGGCTTCGCGGATGACACGGGGGTGCTGTCTTGTTCCGCTTCCCGTTTTTCTTCATTCAATCGGCAGCCGGCAATCAGCATCAGCGTAAGACATAAAACGCCCGCCGTTCTGATCCATTTCATGCGATTCACTCCCATTCCATTCCGATCGTTTTTAGGTATTTCCAAGGGAGGCGGCTGTCATTCACGGAACAAAAAAGAACCGGAGCGGTAACAGCTCCGGCCGGTTCATCTCCAGATTATCATTCAGTCAGCTCTAAAAATTCCTGCACATCCTGTACGGCAAGGCGGACCGCGTCTTCCCAAAACGACCGTTCCGTGAGATCCGCTCCAAGGTGCTTCATCGCCAAATCCTCAACGGTCATCGAAGCCGTGTCACACAAAAGCGCGATATATTTTTCTTCAAAATCCGCTTTTTCCCGAAGAGCTCTTGCGTATATTCCAAGCGAAAATAAATAACCGAACGTGTACGGAAAATTGTAGAACGGCACTCCCGTAATATGAAAATGCAGTTTTGATGCCCAGAAATGAGGGTGGTATTCCCCTAATGAATCGCAAAATGCTTCTTTCTGCGCCGCTTCCATCAATTCATTCAATTTATCAGCCGGAACGACGCCCTGCTTCCGCTCTTCATAAAAACGCGTTTCAAATAAAAATCTCGCATGAATATTCATAAACATGGCTACGCTTCTTTGAATTTTATCTTCAAGCAAGAACAGCTTTTCATCCTTTGTCTCCGCTTGTTTCAAAGCGGCGTCGGCGACGATCATTTCCGCAAAGGTCGAGGCTGTTTCAGCCACATTCATGGCGTAGGCTCTGTTCAGCTGCCGCACTTGAAGCATGGCCTCCTGATGGAACGCGTGACCGAGCTCATGCGCCAGCGTCGATACATTCGAAGCGCTTCCGGAAAACGTCATAAAAATCCGGGATTCTCCGCTGTCGGGAAAGCTGGTGCAGAAACCGCCGACCCGTTTGCCGCTGCGGTCTTCCGCTTCTATCCACCGATCGCGGAACGCTTTTTCCGTAAATGCGGACAGCTTTTTGCCAAACGTCGAAAATTGGCTGACGATCAGATTAGCCGCTTCATCATATGTGTATTCTTTCGGAGCTTCGCCGATCGGCGCGTCCACATCATACCAATTCAGGCGCTCAAGCCCTAAAAGAGACGCCTTTCGATTCAGGTATTCGGCAAAAGGCTTTTTATGATCGGTAATGACCTGCCACATGACATCCAGCGTTTCTTTTTTCATCCGATTGATCGCAAGCGGCTCTTCCAAAGCGCTTTTCCAGCCCCGCGCTTTATAGATTTCCGTGCGGAAGCCGGCCAGATGGTTCAGCGTGCTGCTGAAAAGCTCCTCTTCTCCTTTCCAGGCTTCATTAAGCTCTTTGAACACTTGACGTCTGATGCGGCGATCCGGGTGCGCCATCATATTTTCCGCTTGGCCGACCGACAGCTCTTTATTCTCAAACGGAATCTTCATTCTGCCGACAGCCGCATTATACAGGTCGCCCCATGCATGGTAGCCGTCAACGGCCAGGCCTTCAATCAGCCTTTCTTCTGAAGCGCTGAGCTTCTCTCTGACCCGGTCTCTTCTCTCATTTAAGACATATGTGAGATCCTGAAGTTCCGGTTTTTGCAGCAGCTCCTCCCAGACCCGCTCGTCAATCCGGGCAAGTGTATCGTCAAGGGTGACCAGAGCGGATTTAAAATCACTGCTCAGCTGATTGATCCGCGCCCTCCATTCATTCGCTTTCTGATCATGAGTGTTCTGAGCCTGAAGACAGCCGACGAACGCTCCCGCCTGCCTGATCATGATCGCTGACCGTTCAAACCTATCAATCAGGTTGATCAGCTCCCGGCTTTCATCCGCGTGCGTCGGAACTGTAAATGCTTCAACCGCATGTTGAAAAGCGCTTAGATGCTTTTTGAGCTCTTGTATGTATTGCTGAAACTCTTCCGACCGGCTCCCGCCCTCAAAAATAGAGTTTAAATCCCATGTTTCCTTCAATCCCTCTAATGCCATCTTTTCTTTACCCCTTTCTACCCGAAGCTGACTCCATTATAAAACAATTCTGACATATTTCCGAACGATTTCTCCTTCTTTCCGCGAGATGTTATACACTATGAGATAAGAACAAACGGGGAGGATTATAAGATGAACAGAAAAGTTGCCATTGTAACCGGCGCAACGAGCGGATTCGGGATGCTGACAGCGCTGAAGCTCACCCGGTCTTATCACGTCATCGCAACAGCCAGACAGCCGGAGAAAGCTGTAATACTGAAAGAGGCCGCCGCTCAAGCGGGTGCATCCGAACATATTACGGTCGTTTCTTTAGATGTGACAAATGAGCAGTCGGTGTCTGACTTCGGGAACACCATCAGCGGTTTCGGACCGATTGACCTGCTTGTCAATAACGCCGGCACTGCGTACGGAGGGTTTATTGAAGATGTGCTGATGGAACATTACAGACAGCAGTATGAAACAAATGTATTCGGTCTGATTCATGTCACAAAAACCGTGCTGCCTTATATGCGGAAACATGGCGGGGCGAAAATCTTCAATATCAGCAGTATCAGCGGACTGACCGGTTTCCCGGCTCTATCTCCGTATGTCTCTTCCAAATTCGCGGTTGAAGGGTTTACAGAGTGTCTGCGCCTCGAGCTTCTGCCTTTAGGAATTCATGCCGCTTTAATAGAACCGGGCTCCTATAAAACGTCTATTTGGGAGACGTCTCTCTCCAGCCATATTACGGCGCCCGGCAAAGACTCGCCTTATTATCGCTTTTATCAGCCCCTTGAAGCTTACTTCAAAGCCAACGCATCCAAAAGCGGCGATCCTGATGACGTAGCGGAGCTGATTTATCAATTGGCACAAAGAAAACGGCTGAAGAAACTGCGGTATCCGATCGGCAGGGGCGTTAAGCTGACATTGGCTTTCCGCTCACTCTTTCCGTGGTCCGCTTGGGAATCGATTATAAAGAAAAAGCTGTTCACTTAAACTAAATTATAATAATTATAATTTAGTATTGATTTTTATTTGATACGTGATATAATTAAATTAACAGATCACAGGGAGGACGATGAATATGAATACACAAAACGCGAAAAAAACTGAAACTCTTGTTGAGAAATCAATGAACACACAATTATCAAACTGGTTTATCCTTTACTCTAAACTGCACCGCTTCCATTGGTATGTAAAAGGCCCTCACTTCTTTACGCTTCATGAAAAATTTGAAGAACTGTATAACGAAGCGGCGGAAACGGCGGATGCCATCGCAGAGCGTCTTCTGGCCATCGGCGGACAGCCTGCGGCGACTTTGCACACTTACCTTGAACAAGCTTCCATTACGGATGAAGGTCAGGAAAAAACGGCGTCTGAAATGGTGGAGTCACTGGTTCAAGACTATAAACAAATCAGCCGCGAATCAAAATTTGTCATCGGCATCGCCGAGGAACAAAATGACTCGTCAACTGCCGACCTGTTTGTCGGATTAGTTGAAGAAGCGGACAAGCATGTGTGGATGCTGTCAGCCTACTTGGGAGAATGAAGAAAAAAGCTGAACCTCAGTTGAAGGTTCAGCTTTTTTTATGCGTTCAGCTTGCGCTTTCAGTTTGTTTCGTTAATGTGACGTTCAGCGTCTTTTTGCTTCCGCTTCTGAGCACTTGAACAGTCGTTTTATCGCCGATTTTCAGCTGGTTATATAAGATCTGTCTGATATCGGCGCTGCTGTCGACATCTTTGCCGTTCAATTGTACAATGACGTCATTTGATTTGATGCCCGCTTTCGCAGCCGGTGAGCCGGATTGCACTTCTTTTACATAAACACCCTTAGACAGCTGGTCGCCGAACAGTCCGAGCGTGTTTTCCTGATAGGTTTCCGGCACTTGCGCCATGTCAATCATCTGCACACCTAAAAATGGGCGCTCCACTTTTCCTTTTGCAAGCAGCTGGTCGACTATCGGTTCTACATCATTGCTCGGAATGGCAAAGCCCAGTGACTCCACGCCGTTTTCACTGACTTTCATGCTGTTGATCCCGATGACCTGGCCGCTTGAGTTGATTAACGGGCCGCCGCTGTTTCCGGGGTTAATCGCCGCATCCGTCTGAATTACGTTCATTTCCACCGTGCCTTGGGATGTATCGGCGTCCACCGTTCTGTTCAGCCCGCTGATGACACCTTGTGTGACGGTGCCGGAAAACTGCTGGCCGAGCGGGTTGCCGATGGCAATCACTTTATCAGCAATGCGGAGCTTGGAGGAATCCCCGAAGCTGGCCGCTTTTTTGACATTGGACGAGCTGATTTCCAATACAGCCAAGTCACTGATGGCATCCTTTCCGACAAGCTTTGCCGTTTCGGTTTTCCCATTGTAAAGAGTGACCGACAGTTTGTTCGCCCCTTCTACGACATGATTGTTTGTAATGATGTACGCTTTTTCGCCGTCTTTTTTGAAGATGACGCCTGACCCCGTGCCGCTTTCCGTTTCAGAGTTTGAACCGCCGTCAAGTCCGAACTGGCTGCTTTGCGAAGCTTGGTAGTTGGACACTCCGACAATCGCAGGCTCCAACTCTTCTACCATATCCGCTACGCTTGAGGTATTTTTCAAAGGCGTTGACGTAAAATTCGAAGACTGAACTTGTTTCGTATCAGAAACGGCTTCTGTCTTATGCTGCTCACCCGGCAGGTTCGGCACGATGCCAAGCACGAGGCCGCCGCCGATAATGCCGCCTAAAATCGGGCTCAGCCAAGCGGCTCTCCGTTTTTTTTCTTTTTTCACGGCAGCCGTTTTTTCAAATTCCGTACCGGCAGCCGTCTCGTTTTCCGGTTCTTTCGAGACGGGCCCTTCAAGCAGCTCGGGCTCCTGATGGCTGATCTGCTGCTGTTCATTTCTGTTTTGCTCCGTATGTGAAAGATCTGACTGATCGCGGCTTCTGCCGTCATCTCGATGATCGTTCATATTCACGCACACTCCTTCAGCATGTTTTCATTCTATCGATTACATATTCATCGCATGTACAAGTTCTATTGTCCCAATAATAAGGAGAAAAGCAAAGCTCCAAAACAAAATGTGTTTGAACATGTTATCTTCCCCGCTTTTTTTCTTCCTTTCTTCCCTTATACACATCATAAACAAACATTGTGGGATAAAAATGAAAAGAATATGTGAAATTATGAAAATGCGGCTTGAGTATGTTAAAACTAGTATAATGACGTTGAAAGGATGTGAAATGCCTTGTCATACACCATTTATCTAGTTGAAGATGAGGATAACCTGAATGAACTGCTCACAAAATATTTAGAGAATGAAGGCTGGAACATTACATCTTTCACAAAAGGCGAAGATGCCAGAAAGCAGATGCAGCCGTCTCCCCACTTGTGGATTCTTGACATCATGCTTCCGGATACGGACGGCTATACATTGATAAAAGAAATAAAAGAAAAAGATCCCGATGTGCCGGTCATTTTCATTTCCGCGCGGGATGCCGATATTGACAGAGTCCTCGGGTTAGAGCTTGGAAGCAATGATTATATCGCCAAGCCTTTTTTGCCGAGAGAGCTTATTATACGGGTCCAGAAACTGCTCGAGCTCGTGTATAAAGAACAGCCCGCCGCAAAAAAAACCGGCATCACCGTTTCTTCCTACAATGTGATCGAAGATGCCCGAGAGGTTTATGATGAAACCGGCAGCCTGGTCAATTTGACGTCTAAGGAATTTGATCTGCTGCTTTTATTTCTTCACCATAAAGGACACCCCTTTTCCAGAGAAGATATCCTGCTGAAAATATGGGGCCATGATTATTTCGGCACTGACCGGGTGGTCGATGACCTTGTGCGGAGGCTGAGAAAAAAAATGCCTGGGTTAAAGGTTGAGACCATTTACGGATTCGGCTACAGGATGATGACGTCATGAAAAATAAGCCGCTTGCTTTTCAAATATGGGTGGTCATCTCAGGCATCCTCTTAGCCATTTCGATTCTGCTTCTCGTGCTGTTCTCAAATACGCTGCGTCATTTTTTCACGGATGAAACGTATACGACGATTGAAAATGAACAGCATGTACTGACGGAGTACCGGCTGCCCGGATCGATCGAGCGGGGATATTACAGCGAGGATGCGACCGCTCCGACGACTTTCCGATCCGTTCAGCACGTTCTTCTGCCGGAACGGGAGGAATCGGCCAGTGACAAAGACTTGAACTACTTTTCTTCTTCCTTTATCCATAAGGTGTACAAGCTCGCGGGCCGCCAGCACAGCGTCACGAAACGATACAGCGCGGACATCAGCGGTGAAAAAGTATTTTTCGTCATTAAAAAAGGCCTCACCATTAACGGCCAGGATGCGATGATGCTGTCTTACGCCCTTGATTCTTATCGTGATGATCTGGCATTCACCCTGTTCAAGCAGCTTCTCTTTATCATTGCCGGCGTGATTTTGTTAAGCTGGATTCCGGCGATTTGGCTTGCCAAATATCTCTCGCGCCCGCTCGTTTCCTTAGAGAAGCATGTCAAACGGATTTCCGAACAGGACTGGGATGATCCGGTCATCGTCGACAGAAAAGACGAAATCGGAAAATTAGGCCATACCATTGAAGACATGCGGAGCAAGCTGGTACAAAAGGATGAAACGGAAAGAACGCTCCTGCAAAATATCTCTCATGATTTAAAAACGCCTGTCATGGTGATAAGAGGCTATACTCAATCAATAAAGGACGGGATTTTTCCTAAGGGGGATCTGGAAACCACAATTGATGTCATTGAAGGCGAAGCAGAAAAACTTGAGAAGAAAATTAAGGATTTATTATATTTAACGAAGCTTGATTATTTAATGAAGCAGCGGGTGCACCATGAGACATTTGACATTGTGAAGGTCACGGAAGAAGTCATTGAACGGCTCAAATGGGCCCGGAAGGAATTATTGTGGAGCGTTGATACAGAAGATGCATTAATGATGCCCGGTGATCCGGAACAATGGAGCAAACTTCTTGAAAACATTCTCGAAAATCAAATCCGCTATGCAGAAACGGCGATTCACATTCAGATCAGCCAAAATCAGCAGCAGATTGTCATGACGGTTGAAAATGACGGGCCTCCGATTGAGGATGAGATGCTATCCAGCTTGTACGAGCCTTTTAATAAAGGGAAGAAAGGCGAGTTTGGCATAGGACTCAGCATCGTAAAACGGATTTTAACCCTGCATAAAGCATCAATTTCAATTGAAAATGACCAATCGGGTGTAATCTACCGAATTATCATACCAAAGTAGACTGTAGTGTTTCATTGCAGTCTTTTTTTATGTGAAGGAATAGCCGTTAAAATCTCTGTAGTTTGCTTTCAGCGGTTTTTGGCATTGATGAACCCATTTCTTTTCACAAATTGTCTTTTTCGGATATTTCACCTTTTCGACTTTAATTCCTCTGTTTCGCAAGCGGCTGATCATTTCATCTAATTCTTTCATTTTCAGATTCACCCTTTCGCCAGAACTTTGACCATTCGGTCAGCTCACTTTATAATATAAATAAAACAAAACAAAAAAACAAGTTACAATCAGGTTAAATTTACGGAATATCAATATGACCATATAGTCATACATGAGAAGCACAAGCCAGCCTCCTGGCTCCGAAAGGGTGGAACCATTGAAGGAAAAAGAAAAGCTGATCATTGAAGCAGCAATCAAACTGTTTGCCCGAAAAGGGTACAAATCTACATCGGTTCAGGAAATCGCCGATGAATGCAAAATCTCAAAAGGCGCTTTTTATCTTTACTTTCCTTCCAAAGAAGCACTGCTCCTATCCATGCTGAATTACTACTATGATAAAACGTTTACCCGAATCACGACGATCCAAACGGAGGGTGACAGTCCGAGAGCCGCTTACCAAAAACAGCTTGCGGTATTTTACGAATCGATTCTCGCCCATCAGGATTTTATTACCGTGCAGATGAAAGACGGTTCACTTCCTTATACCGAAGAAGCGGCGCAGTGCGGAAAGAGAATCCGCCGGTCGATCCTGCAGTTTCATATCGACAGTCTTCTTGCTATTTACGGAGAAAAAGCTGAACCCTACACAGCCGAGCTTTGTTTTTTAATAGAAGGAATCAGTCAGATGTATCTTGAGTATCTGATTCTGACCGGCCGGTCCGTACAGCCTTCGCTTCTGGCAAATACCGTGATTCACAGAATTGATGACATCGTAAACGGAATGGCGGACAGACATGATGAAGCTTTTATTTCTCTTGATGAGGCAAGCTCACTGTTTGGGCCCCTTCATAACGGGCAGCCCGATCCTTTAAGTCAATCGATCTTGCAGACCCTCCGCACGCGCATCGGCACGATGGACAAGGCGCAAGCATCTGAATTCACCGAGAGCTTGGATATTCTGGAAGCGGAAATGAAGAAAAAGTCGCCGAAACCGGCAATCATCAAAGGAATGATTTTGAATTTGAAGGAATCCGACCTGCTGGCTGAAGATGCAGAACAGCTCAGATTTTTACTGAAACAGCAGTTTATTTAGAAGAACGGCCGCAATGACTGCAGCCGTTCTTTCTTTTA
This sequence comes from Bacillus sp. JK74, assembly GCF_053663395.1. Taxonomy (NCBI): domain Bacteria; kingdom Bacillati; phylum Bacillota; class Bacilli; order Caryophanales; family Bacillaceae; genus Bacillus; species Bacillus sp. JK74. The sequence continues at coordinate 196,586 of NZ_JBSJQB010000001.1, forward strand.
TGCTTTCGGATGCACCATATCTTCCGGACGCACCATTTCATTAAATTGTTCTTCTGTCAGAAGGTTCAGCTGTAATGCCGCTTCTTTCAGTGTCAGGCCTTCTTTGTGGGCAAGCTTGGCGATTTTCGCGGCGTTTTCATAACCGATGTGCGGGTTAAGCGCCGTAACAAGCATTAATGAGTTAGAGAGATTTTCCTGAATCGTCTCTTGGTTCGGCTCAATACCGACAGCGCATTTGTCATGGAAGGAATTCATTCCGTCACTGAGCAGCTGCACGGTCTGCAGGAAGTTATAAATAATAACCGGTTTGAAGACATTCAGCTCGAAGTTTCCTTGGCTGGCCGCAAATCCGATTGTCGCGTCATTTCCCATCACTTGCGCGGCGATCATTGTCAGCGCCTCACTTTGCGTCGGGTTGACTTTGCCCGGCATGATAGAGCTTCCCGGCTCATTTTCAGGAATGACGATTTCGCCGATTCCACAGCGCGGGCCGCTAGCCAGCCATCTGACATCGTTGGCAATCTTCATCAGGTCGGCAGCCAATGCTTTTAACGCGCCGTGAACGTGAGTGATTTCATCATGGCTTGTGAGCGCGTGGAATTTGTTAGGCGAACTTTTGAATGTCTGCCCCGTTACTTTTGTGATTTCTTCCGCGACGTATTCACCGAACTGCGGATGGGCGTTGATTCCCGTGCCGACTGCCGTGCCTCCGATGGCAAGCGCGCGGATTTTTTCCGTTGACTCAAGAATCATTTCTTTCGAACGGTCAAGCATGTATACCCAGCCGCTGATTTCCTGTCCGAGCGTCAGCGGAGTGGCGTCCTGCAAATGCGTGCGTCCGATTTTCACAATATCCTGATAAGCTTTCGCTTTTTCATCAAGCGTCGCGCGCAGCTGATCAAGCGCCGGAACGAGCTGCTCATATACGGCAAGAACCGCCGCAACGTGCATCGCCGTCGGGAATGTATCATTTGAGCTTTGGCTGCGGTTGACGTCATCATTCGGATGAATCTTCAGCTCGGAATTTTTTTCTTTCAATAAAGCAGTCGCGCGGTTGGCCACCACTTCATTCATGTTCATGTTGCTTTGCGTGCCGCTTCCCGTCTGCCAGACAACGAGCGGAAAGTTATCGTCGTATTTGCCGTTTAAAACATCGTCACATACAGCGGCAATCGCCTGTGCTTTTTCAGACTCTAAGTTGCCGAGGCGTTCGTTGGCGATCGCTGTGCTTCTTTTCAATATTGCAAACGCCTTCACAACACGCTGAGGCATTTTTTCTGAACCGATTTTGAAGTTCTCCTTGCTGCGCTGTGTCTGAGCGCCCCAAAATTTATCTGCCGGAACTTTAACTTCTCCCATGGTGTCTTTTTCAATTCTGTAGTCCATTTATGTATCCCTCCATAACAGTTGCTTCACCCTGAGTATTATTCGCCAGTAACAGATGAAACCCTTTTTATTTTTCGGCCTTGGCCGTTTTTAATTTCAGCTCAAGATAGACGCGCGAATCCTTAGAATATTTATACTTCGGATTTGTTTTACGGTATTCTTTCGACGTGTAAGCCACTTCGTAATGCGCTTCAAATGATTTGATGAGCTGTTCAATTTCTTCGGCATTCCCTGCCAGTCTGACTTGTGCCACATCTCTCCTCCGCTTTCATAAAAAAACTTGTACCATTAAATACTTTATCATAGTATATCATTTTTTTAACAGGAAAAGATAACCTCAATTAAGGATTGGAAGGCGGGTGACTGTCGATGGCGCAATCGGAATTCAAGGAATACATACACGTTAATCTGGCACTGGTGCTTCCCCACGTAGAGCAGAATGATGACCTGGTTCAAAATAAAAAGATGCTTCCGAACGGGCTTGTTTTTTATTATATGTATCTGAGTGAAATGAACGACGAAGACAAAATAAAAGAAGCGATTGAAACGCTGCTTCGTGAGGAAGACACTCTGACGCTGGATACGGTGACGAAACGTCTTGATAAGATCGACGCCCGTCCCGTCTTTACGTCGAAGGAAGCCGTCATCTCCATTCTGCGGGGAAAATGCGCCGTGTTTATTAACGGACTTGACAGCGTATACATTTTGTCCACGGGAAAAAGAGAAAAAAGAAGCGTGAATGAACCCACATCCGAAAAGGTCGTAAGAGGTCCGAAAATCGCCTTCATAGAAGATTCTGATACAAACATCGCCATGATCAGGCAGCGCACGAACCATCCGAAGCTGAAAACGAAAAAGGTTCCGATCGGAGAAAACAAGTTAAAATACGCCACGGTCATGTACATAGATGATAAGGCGGACCCGTCTGTCGTCAGCGATGTTGTAAAGCGCCTCAGCGAAGTGAAGATGGACGACATCCAGGATTCCGGAACGCTTGAGGAGCTTATTGAGGATAATAAGTATTCGCCCTTTCCGCAAATACAAAATACGGAACGGCCTGATAAAGTCTCTTCCGCCTTGTTCAACGGCCGCGTCGCCATCCTTGTCGACAACTCGCCGTTTGCGCTGGTGGTTCCGGCTTCTTTAGGAATTTTAATGCAGTCTCCCGATGATTATTATGAACGGTGGATTTCCGCCTCGCTCATCCGGGCGCTCAGGTTTACGTCTATTTTTATCACGCTGTTTTTTTCGTCCATTTATATCGCCCTCGTTTCGTTTCACCAAGGGCTGCTGCCGACGTCGCTTGCAGTCACCATCGCGGCGAACAGAGAAAACGTTCCCTTCCCGCCTATTATTGAAGCGATGGTGATGGAAATTACGATCGAGCTGCTGAGGGAAGCGGGCTTGAGGCTTCCCAGCCCGCTCGGCCAGACGATCGGATTGGTGGGCGGAGTCGTCATCGGCCAGGCGGCCGTTGAAGCGAATATTGTCAGCTCCATCATGGTCATCGTGGTCAGCATTGTCGCGCTCGCTTCATTTACGGTGCCGCAGTACGGGATGGGTCTGTCGTTCCGTGTGCTCCGTTTCATTTCGATGTTTACCGCGGCAGCTTTCGGGCTGTACGGCATGATTTTATTTATGCTGGCGATCTACACTCATTTATCGAGACAGCGAAGCTTCGGTTCTCCGTATTTCTCGCCGAATGGATTTTTCAGCTTAAAAAACGCAAACGACTCTATTCTCCGTCTCCCTATTAAAAATCAACCAAAAGAGGCGAAAAACATAAATGAGCCAGAAAACAACTCACAATAAGCTTACAAGCTATCAAGGGACAGCATTGATTGCAAACACGATGCTCGGCGCGGGGCTCCTCACCATGCCGCGGACGCTGTCATCCAGGGCAAATTCGCCGGACGGCTGGATCGCGTTATGTCTGGAAGGCGTCATCTTTATCTTTTTGATTTATCTCAATACGCTCATTATGAAAAAGCATCAGTACGGATCATTATTTGATTATATGAATGAAGGACTCGGCAAATGGGCGGGAAATATCGTCAATCTGATGATCTGTCTCTATTTTATAGGAGTCGCCAGCTTCGAAGCCCGGGCGATGGCGGAAATGGTCAAGTTCTTTTTATTGGAAAGAACGCCCGTGCCGGTCACGCTGTTTATCTTTATTGCCTGTTCCGTTTATTTAATTATCGGCGGCATGAGCGATATCGGCAGGCTCTTTCCTTTCTATTTAACGATTACGATTATTATTTTGCTGGTGGTGTTTTCCTTCAGCTTTAAAATATTTGATATCGACAACCTGCGGCCGGTGCTCGGACAGGGGTTTTCTCCCGTTATGGCCTCCTTGACCGTCGTTTCTGTTTCCTTTTTGGGGATTGAGATTATGCTGTTTCTCCCCGAGTACCTCAAAAATAAAAAGCACACGTTCGGCATGTCGGCCATGGGCTTTGGCATCCCGATTATTTTATACATTATTACCTACGTGCTCGTCGTCGGCGCCTTAACCACCCAGGATGTCAAAACAATGATTTGGCCTACGATCGCGCTCTTTCAATCATTTGAAATCAAAGGGCTTTTTATTGAAAGGTTCGAGTCCTTTTTGCTTGTTGTCTGGATTATCCAATTTTTCGCCACCTATGTATCATACGGATATTTCGCGACATCAGGCCTTCATAAAATTTTCGGGCTGAAGCAGAAAAAGGGCGTCATCTTCGTCGGGATTGCGACATTCTTGGGGTCATTGATGCCAAAGGATGCGAACAAGCTGATGCTGTTCAGTGATATTCTCGGCTATATCTTCTTGGTTTTCTTTTTGCTGCCTTTACTGATATTTGCAGTCGTCGCTGTGAAAAGGAAGGTGAAAAAAGCGCAATGAAGAAATACATCGTAATCATATTTTGCACATTGCTTTTGGCCGGGTGCTGGGACAGCCGCAATTTAGAAGACTTGAGCCTCGTTATCGGAGTCGGGCTCGATAAACCTGCGGAAGAAAATGTGGAAGTGACACAGCAGATTCTGGTTCCGCAAAAAGCAAGTGCCCAGCAGTCGTCGTCAGGTGACACGACAAAGGTGACTTCCACTCCAGGGGAAACCGTCCATCAAGCATTAAGAACGGCATCGTTAAAAAATCACCCCGCCTTCTCCCAGCACTTGCGTATCATGCTGTTTTCCGAAGCGCTGTTAAAGGATGACATTCCGCTTGACGCATTGATGAACCAATTTATCAGGGACAACGGTACGAGAAGAAGCTGCAATGTGATGACGGTGCCGGATAAAACGAAAGATATTTTCAATATCAGTGACCAGGGAGAGCCTGCGTCAAATACGATCTATGACTTAACGGAGAACAATGCGGTCACCATCCGGATGATGGAGCCCGTGACATTGGGGGAAATATCAGAGAAAATCGCCAAAGGCGAGACCTTTGCCCTTCCTCAAGTGCGCAAAGTGGGCAGCAGACTGGAAATCTGGGGCGCTACCATTATTAAAAATAAATTCTGGTATGCGAATTTAACGCCTTTACAAGTCCAGAATATGAACCTGTTCACAGGCACGGTAAAGGGAGGCGTTACGTTTGCAAAGCATGACAATTATTATTTATCCTTCGAGGTATTTTCCAGCAAATATGATGTAAAAACACAATATAAAAACGGAAAATTCAAGTTTATCGTCACCCGGTTTGTTGAAGGCCGTCTGTCTGAGGATTGGAACCCGAAAGAAGATTCTTTCAAGGAGTCCTATATAAATGAAATCAAAAACGCGGTAAAACACCGCATTCATTCAGACGTCATGACATTCATTGATTACATGCAGCATGACTTGAAAGTGGATATTACCGGGTTAGGCGATCAAGTCCGGATTCATTATCCTGATAAATGGAAAAAGATATCCTCTGACTGGGATCATCATTTTAGTGAATCGGATATTGAATATAAAGTCAAAGTCGCCATCAGGGATTTCGGAACAAAGGGAATGTCCCAATGACCCCGTCCCTCGGGAGAGTGTGCCGGCGCCGCTCTCCTTTTCTTATGTCACGAGATGATTGCGGTGGGCATATACGGCTGCCTGCGTGCGGTCACTGACATCAAGCTTTGACAATATATTCGTAATGTGGGTTTTCACCGTTTTAATCGTAATGAAGAGCTCTTCACCAATCTCTTTATTCGTCTTGCCTTCCGCGACGAGACAGAGGATTTCCAGTTCTCTTTTCGTCAGCGTTTCATGCGGAAGCTGATTCTCTGAATGGCGCAGCCTTGACAGCACTTTTCCCGCCACTTTCGATTCAAGCTTCGGTTCGCCCTTGGCAGCCGCTCTGATGGCTTCGGCTATTTCTGCCGCCTTGGACGTTTTCAGCAAATAGCTGAGCGCTCCCGCTTCGATCACCGGATACACTTTGTCGTCATCAATAAAGCTCGTCAGCACGATGATTTTCGGGTCATTGAGTTTCGCGCAGATCTGTTTTGTCGCTTCGATGCCGTCCATGCCGTCCATGACAAGGTCCATTAAAATCACATCCGGCAAAAGCTCTGCGGCCAGATCGACGCCCTGCTGCCCGTCTGATGCTTCACCGGCGACTTCAATGTCCGGCTGTGCTTCTAAAAATGCGGCCAGACCCATCCTGACCATCTCATGATCATCAATCAGTAACACTCGAATCACTGTCGTTCTCTCCTTTTGTTTTCTGATAAATCGGGACTTTCACGTCGATCTGCGTGCCTTTTCCCTTTACGGAGATAATTTCCGCTATGCCGCCGATTTCACTCGCTCTTTCCTTGATGGAATGCAGGCCGTATGAGGATGCTTTCACTTGATCCATTGTAAAACCCGCCCCGTTATCAATGACTTTAAGCTGCAGCTTTTGATGTTTCGCGCCGAGTCTGACGGTGACCTTGGTCGCCTTTGAATGTCTGAAAACGTTGGAAAGCGCCTCCTGCACGATGCGGAACAGATGGTCTTCAACGCCTTTTGACACACCCGTATCGCTGATGTCCCACTCAATATCCAGCGGCTGCTTCGCTTTGAACTCTTTTAACAGCTCAATCAGCCCTTCTTTTAAGCCTTTTCCTTCTAAAGTGACGGGCCGCAGATGCAATAGCAGCGCTCTCATCTCGTTTTGCGCTTCCCCCGCCATATGTTCAACCATGCGAATCCGTTTGACGATTTTGTCATCCGCATCTTTCACCTGCTCTAAGACGGCGGATGTCATCATAGAAATGGCAAAGAGCTGCTGGCTGACGGCATCGTGCAGATCGCGCGCCAGCCGCTGGCGTTCTTCAGTGATGACCGATTTTTTCATTTGATCCTGCCATTCCGCCCGCTCGTTGGAGAGCTTTTGCAGCGATGTGACCTGGAGCTCGACCCGCTTGGCCATTTCGTTGAGCTGATCTGCCGCCAGACCGATTTCATCATCGCCGAGCGGCGGCACCCGATAAGCGAAATTGCCGTTTTCAAATTTCAAAACCGCTTCAATCAGTGTATCCATTCTTGTTTTCAGGCGGCCTCCGTATACATAACCGGAAATCAATCCGGCCGAAAGAGACGCCAGAAGCAGGATGACCACAAACGGAATACCGAACCAGCCGGAAGAAAACAGCAGCATCGGGTCAAGCCCGTAATACAGCAGCATCAGCGTAATAAACACCGCGCAAAGGAGCAGACTGAGCCCCGCGGTCATCCGCATGGCGCGCCACTGAATATTGGCGAGTAATTTTTTCCTCATAAATACTTCACATCCACATCGCCGATGAATAACGAAATTGAAATTTTAATCCGCCGCGGCGAGTCGCCGTACTCAGACGATACTTTATAAAGATTCGGGCTCATGCCGCTTTTCTTAGAGCCGAGCAGGTTCATATCGCCGATAAAAGCCGATGAACTGACGGACACTTCGATATCCGGCGGGACGTACACATCGACATTGCCGATGACACCGCTGATGGTCATCGTGCTTTCTCCTTCGGGAATCATCGCTTTTGACAAATCAATTTTCACATCGCCGATGAATCCGGAAACATTTAAATCATTCAGCTCAAACGGGTCCTTCATCATCCGCAGCTCGCCGATAAAAAAGCTGCGGAGGTCCGGCTGTCTGCTTTCCGTCTGGGCGGAAGGCTTTGGCTGCTCTTCTTTTTCAAGATTGATTTTCTTCTCTTTATGTTCATACACGCGCTTTCCTTTCAGGAGCCTGTAGCCCGCGTATATGAGAAAGGCGGCGAAGGCATAGCCGAACAGGTTAAAGGTGGCGCTGAACAGGTTCCTCAAAAATAAAAAAGCGGCGAAGATATACAGGACGGAGCCGAGCCAGCCGCGGGAATATTTATTAAAAATATAGCCTGTGATCAGAAAAAAGAGCGGCCAAAACAAGAAGTCGCCGATGCCGATAATACGCAAAAACATGCTGACGCCTAATAAGGCGATGATAAGTCCGAGAATCTGTTTTTTTGCCATCAGCTGCCTGCCCCTCCTTTCCTTGACTATTGCAGTGCAATATTGCCGCTCGTCACTTTTATATCAATCGGCCTGGCGCCGCTGCCCTTCATACCGGTGAATGCCCCGCCGTCCTTACTCGTTTTCTCAAAGGAATAAGACGGCTGAATCCTTCCGCTTGCCGTCTCGGCGTTCACCGTAAAACTTCCGTCTTTCGGCAGGCTGATCGCTGCGCTGCCGCTCGCAAGCCTGACGGATACGGGAGCATCCGCCGTCTCAAGCGAGGCGTCGACACTGCCGGAAGCGACCCGCACGTCAAGGGCGCCCGCCGCATGTTGAAGCCCGACATGTCCGGAGGATAAGCGGATATCCCCCGTTTTTGACGCAAGGCCTGCTGCTGTGAGGTTGCCCGACAGCCCCTTCGCTTCAAACACATCCGTCTTCACGTGCTTCAGCGACATATTCCCGCTTACAGAACGGACACCGAGGTACGCAAGAGACAGCCCCTTGTTTCCGTCAACGGCAATGGTGCCGCTTGACGTATGGACGGTGATGTCCCGATGATAATCATACGGAATGCGGACAATCAGCAGAGGACGCTGAAAGAGATTCAGAAATTGAAACCCTTTCTCCTGCGCTTTGAGATTGAGGGTCTTTCCCCTGCTTTGGACAAACATTTTCCCCGCCGGTCCCGCCATGTTTGCCGCGATATCATTCCGCGCTTCCGCGATGATTTTTACATCCGTCTGTTCCGATGAAACCGACAGGCTGTTGACGGCACGCGGCGGTATGCTTGCCGATTCCGCTTCTGTTTCGTACAGCGGAAAAAAACGCCCGGCAAACACTTCTTTCACCAAAAACAGACAGCAGATCAGAACGGACGCCGCCATCAGTCCTTTGGCAATCTTACGCTTCATTACGTTCCATCCTTTTTCATTCATTTTATTATAAAGGAAAAGCCGGAGAATTGATACGTGCGTATAGGGAAGAGGCGTAAAAGCGCCGATCTTCCCTTGTGCACATTATTCATGAGCCGCTTTTTGATGCTCTGTTTTCTCCAGAGAAAGCGAGCGCATTTTTTCAATCTCAGCTTCCACCTCATCTGAATATTGGGAGCGGCTGTATTCTGTGTTCGCCTCAGCTGAAGTGCCGTATTTGACGCGGACTTCCATTTCTTCAATGCGGCTTTCCATCCGAAGAAACTCCCTGTAGGCGCTTTCGCTGTCAATTTTGTCGAAAGAAGCGTTCATATGTTCCTTTGCTTTTGCCGCGTTGGCGCGGGCGATGAGCGCCTGTTTTTTATCCTTTACGTCGCGGAGGCGCGTTTCTAAAGTTTCCAGCTGCTCTTTCAGCTCTGCCAGCTGTGTTTTCGCCTGTTCATACGCTTTTTCATGTTCGGCCGCTTTTCCCTCAAGGTATTTCATTTCAGTCAGCGCCTTTTTCGCAAGCTCCTCTTCCCCGGCGTCAAAAGCAAGCTGAGCCTGGTTTTTCCGTTTTGCCGCCGTTTCGGAGGCGTCTTCCTGTTTTTTCTTAAACTGATGGACGATCGTGTGCTGTTTGACAATCGTTTGTTTCGCCTTAGCGATGTCACTTTCCATATCACGCACATATTGATTCAGCATGACTTTCGGATTTTCTAATTTATCAAGCCCTTCGTTAACAGATGCGACGAACATATTTCTTATTCTTTTTAAGACCATTTTGTCTTCCTCCTTATTTTTTCTTCAGAAATTCTTCCCATTCAGTGTCAAATCCGGATTGATAGCCCGGTGATGCCGCTTCCGGTTCATACTGGCGGGAAGCGGTGTCTGAGCCGCCCTGCTTCATCATCTTCCACCCGAAATACACCATGGCGCCGGCCAGTCCGATGGCAACGATAAATGGAAGAGAACCGACGAGAATCATAGCTCCGATGAAGCCCGCGATGATACCCGATACCGCCCGGCCTTTTGAAAAACGTTTGATTCCCCAGTAAAGCATCAGGCCTCCGATCGCCAGCGGGATGATAAATGCGAAATGGCCTCCTCCGAAAAAGACAGAAAGTCCGAACACAATCAGCAGAAAGCCGCCTGCCGTTTTTACATTTATATTCATGCAGATCCTCCTTTCGTTTTCCTTGTCTTTACTATAAACAAATCCCGCGGCCGGCAAAACGAGTCAGAGATTGATTTTCATATCAGACCGGAGTCGTATAACCCCCCGGACCTTCGCATAAAAAAACGCCGCTGCACCGGACGGCGCAGGGCGTTTCACGAAAAATCTATATTCTGATGCTCGCTTCTTTTTCCCTGATGAGATCTGAGCGTTCAGCTTTGGCCAGCTTTGTAAAGATCAATATTCCGAGACCGGACAGGACTTCAACGAGACCGCCGGCGGCAATGACTTTTCCGGGACCGAAGGCGTTAGCCGCGTATCCGCAAAGGACCGCGCCGAGCGGAATGGATATGTTTGAGATCATATGGATGACGGCATAGACTTGCGGCTGATCATCATGGTCCACAGACGTCTGAATAATCGTATATTCCGGCACATTAATCGCGCTGACGGCAGATCCGAACGCAAACGCGGCGAGGAAGACGAGCGGCAGAAAAGTGTTGAGGCCGGTGATGAAAAATGCCGCCCCTTCTATGATTCCCGCTGACACAAACAGGAGACCGTATTTGTTCACCTTCACCTTAGCCAAAATAAAACCCATTAAAAAGGCTCCGCCCGTGCCTGTCGCTTTCAAAAGCGAGTAGATGATCGGCGGCATGTTTAAATCTTCGGCAACATAAACGGCAGAGAGCGCCTCCCACGGAGCGGCCGCAAAATTCATGAAGATACAATAGATGGCGAGCGGGTATAAAATCTGGTGTTTCCTGACAAGAACGAACCCCCGTTTGAGCCTTCCGAAATACGTCCCGCGCTGTCTGACGGCGACGGTATCCTGTTTGGCATGCTGGACTTGGTATGACATAAAGAGTACGAGAAAACCTGATAGAAGATAGAATATAAGAGCGATAAACAAAGAATAAGCGGGACTGATAAATGTTAAGAACACCCCGCTCAGCGTAATGGCGGCAAGCCTGACGATCTGCCCTGATGACTGGATGACCGCATTCGCTTTCTGCAGGCTGTTTTCTCCGACAATATTGGGGATTAATGAGATAGATGCAGGATTATAAGCGGCTCCCGTGGCTGAATGCAAAATCATGAGAAGCATGACAAACCATAAAGGAGAAAAACCGTTAAAGTAACAAACTGGAATGATCAACACGACCGCCGCGCGCGTGAGATCGGAGAAATACATCCAGAATTTCAGCGTATGCTGCTTCATAAAAGGCCCGGTAATCGGCGCCAGCATCGCCTCCGGAAGGAACGTGACCGCAATGAGCAGGGACGTGCCGATCGCGCCTTCCCCGTCAAAAATCAAAAACCACAGAATGGAATTAAAGGCAAAACCGTCGCCCGACAATTTAACAAGCCTCGAGATAAACAGAAGGGTGAAATTTTTATTCCAGATGCTCTCGCTCTTATTATATGTATCCATCTATCAAATCCCCCATTATTTTACAATGTTTCTTATAATATCTCATTTTTTAATTTTTCAGTCAATAATGCATAAGATACATTTTCCTTCTGTCAATAAAGGTTCAATTGATGGATATCTCTATAAAAAAACAGCCGGCTTGCTGCTGCCGGCTGAACAAAACGTTATTCATCATCACGGAATACCGCGGCGCTTCTTTCATACTCTATATCCTGAACGCCCTGTCTTGCGTTAACTGCTCTTGCCGCCGCGAAAAAATAATCAGACAGGCGGTTCAAGTAACGCATCACCGTATCGTTTATCTCTTCTGTTTTGCCCAGTTTCACGACGAGACGCTCAGCCCGTCTTGTGACGGTCCGCGCGATATGAAGCTGAGCAGCCGCCTTATGCCCGCCCGGAAGAATAAATTTCTCAAGCGGGGGCGCTTCAGCCGTGTAACGGTCTATGCAGTCTTCCAATACGGAAATAGATGTCTCTCTTAATGTATAGTTTCTATGTTCAGTGACCGTCGCCAAGTCGCCGCCGCAGTCAAACAGCTCATGCTGAATGTTTCGGAGTTCGGCTTTCACATCACCGCAATTCTCACAATCATCTAGCTCCGCAAGCGCAAGCCCGATAAAGCTGTTCAGCTCATCGATCGTCCCGTAGCTTTCAACCCGCAGACTGTCTTTATCTGTTCTGCCGCCGATCAGGCTTGTCTGTCCTTGATCGCCGGTTTTCGTATACAGCTTCATCGTTGTATTCCTCCTTCTTCCGCCGCTTTTACACATGCCGCGGTTCCTCTTCTGACGGCTCTTTCCGCGTGAGGGACGTCCATTGCCTCTCCTGTCTGCAAGGCACAAATGACAATGTCGCCTTTTGCCTGTCTGCCGGAAAGGGCCTGCATTCTCGCTTCAGCCGCTGCCGTTAACAGCCGAACAAATCCCTGTTCCGATAAACGTCCGCTGATCAGCACCCAAACGGTATACTGCGCAGTCACGGCTATCGTAACCGAATCAAACGTACGGCAGATCAAACCAGCTGCCGCTGAGCCGGAAAGCCGGCGGCTCCACGAAAAGCCCGGGCCGTCAGATGCGGTTGACAGCATTCTGAACGGCCGTTCTGTATGAAGCGTTACGGTATTTCCGCTTTTGTTTATCAGAGAGGCGAACGGAACGCCGGCGGGCTCTCCTTCCTCCCGCGCTTCCGGCATAAAAGAGATCAGCGGTTTCGGCGACGATTGCCGGGCAACAGCGCTGACGGTAATGCCGTAAATGTCTTCAATCGTCTCTTTTTTCAAAGCCTGATCCGGCGGCTGCTTCGGAAAAGCGCGTCCGTCTTTCATCATCAGGAGCTGATCACAATATTGGCTTGCGGCGTTGAGGTCGTGAAAAATACTGATGACCGTCAGGCCTCTTTCTCTCGTCAGCCGCTTTACCGTATCAAGCAGGTCTTTTTGATATTTGAGATCAAGAAAGGTCGTCGGCTCATCCAGACAGAGCACCTCAGGCTGCTGAGCCAGCGCCTGCGCCAGATAGACGCGCTGCCGCTCCCCTCCGCTCAGATTGCGGACGGATTGCTGCGCATATCGGTCGATGCCCGTCATTTCCATCGCTTCCCGGACGATGTCCTCGTCATGTTGATCCATCTGTCTGAAGAGTCCTTTTTGATACGGGTATCTGCCGAAGGACACCGTTTCCTTAACGGTAAATGTAAAAGCTTGCTCCGTATGCTGCGGCAAAACGGCCATGATTTTCGCAAGCTCCCGCGGCTTGTATCTGCCCGCGGGCCTGCCTGCGACGAGCACCTCGCCCTTTGACGGAGAGAGCATTCCCGTCAGCAATTTCATCAGCGTTGTTTTTCCCGAGCCGTTCGGACCGAGTATGCCGACAAATTCACCTTTTCCGGCGGTAAAACTGACATCTTCTACAATCATCCGGCCTCCGTACCCGCCGGACAGGCTGCTCACTCTGATCATAAGCGTTTCCCTCCATGATGCTGGCGAAGCAGAATCAAGGCAAACACAGGCGCTCCCGCCAAGGCCGTCATAATGCCGATCGGCAATTCGACAGGCTCAATGACGGTGCGGGAAAACAAATCCGCCAAAATGAGAAACCCGGCGCCCGTCAATGCTGACAGCGGCAGTAAATGGCGATGATCCGTCCCCCATAAAAGCCGAGTCACATGGGGAATGACAAGGCCGACAAACCCGATCGTCCCCGAGACGGCAACCGCGCCTCCCGTCAGCAGAGATCCGGCGGCGATCATCAGCAGTTTTCTTTTTCCCGTACTGACGCCTAACAGCCTTGCTTTTTCTTCTCCATAAGTCATAATGTTTAATTCTCTGCCATTGATAAGCAGAAGCGCCGTCCCGGCCAGAAAAAAAGGCAGAAACAGCGCGACATAGCCCCAGCCCCTCATGGACACGCTTCCCAACAGCCAGCGGACAATCGGGAGCAGATCATTTCCCGTTAAAGCAATCACAAGCGAAATGAGAGCCCCGAGAAAAGAATTCATAATGATGCCTGTCAAAATGAGCGTCGAAACCGACATCGACGCATGAACGAGGCGGCTGAAAAACAGAACCGCCGCCATAACCGCAATGGCAGCGGCGATGCTGACAACCGGAAGTGTGAACCGGCCGATGACGGGAATCTGAATGCCGAAAAACAAGGTGATAACAGCTCCCGCCGAGGCTCCCGAAGATACCCCGAGTGTATAAGGATCGGCGAGCGGATTTTTCAGAAGTCCCTGAAACGCCGCCCCCGCAATGGATAACGCGGCTCCGACAAGAGCGGCCAGAACGACTCTCGGCAGGCGGATATTGATCATAATATTTACATTCATGGGATCAACAGAGGATGTCCGGCCGATCCCGATCCAAAAAACGTCGGATAAAGGAATATGCAGACTGCCGATTGAAATGCCGAGTGCCGTACAAACGGCTAAAAACAGCAGGCTGACCGTGTAGGCCAGCGGGCGGTTACTTTTTAAACGTTTCAGGATAAACGCTTTCTGCAAGCTTCTCGACCCCTTTGACAAGGCGCGGGCCTGAGCGTGTGACAAGGTCAGGATCAACAGAATAGACATTGTGGTGTTTGACCGCATTGACGGCACCCCAGCCGGCGCGTTTTTCCACTTCAGCGGCCTTTACGCCGTCTGTCGTAATGATGACGTCCGGATTCATTTTGACAATCGCTTCATCCGTCAGCTGCACCCAGCCGGTCTGGCTGCCGGCGGCGTTTTTCGCATGTATATCTTCAAGCATTTCGTTCATAAACGTGCCTTTCCCCGTCGTGTAGCCGTCAGGAGACACTTCGACGAATACTTTCTTTTCGTCTTTTTCAGAAATGGCAGCCGCTTTCTTTTCTATGCCGGAAAGATCGGATTTCATCGATTGGATCAGCTGATCCGCCTGCTTTTCTTTGCCGGCCGCTTTTCCGATCATGCTGATTGATTTGTACACATCTTGGAACGATTGCGCATCATTGACCGTTAAGACGGTGATGCCCGCATCTTTCAGCTGCTTCATCGCATCGGCGGAAGCGGACATAGAGGACGCGTGGGCAAGCACGAGATCCGGCTTCAGCGCGATGACTTTTTCAGCGTTCACATTCATATCTCCGACTTTCGGTTTTTTTACGGCTTCTTTCGGATATGTATCATTTGTCGTGACGCCTGCGACCTTATCTCCCAGTCCGAGCGCGTATGTAATTTCCGTATTGCTCGGCATGAGGGAAACGATTTTTTCCGGTGCCTGCTTTATGGTTACTTTTTCGTTCGCGGCATCCTTAATGGTTACCGGGAATGCTTCGGTTGAGACGGCTTTTTGTTTGGCCGCGCTTCCTTCTCCCTGTGCGCCGGAACAGCCGGCGATCACAAAGGCGGTGACCAAGAGCGCCGCCCAGACGGCAGTGATCTTCTTCATTCTTTTAACTCCCCCTGATTATGGTAAACGATTGTCTCTTTGACATTCGTATCCTTTTTTCGCAGTAATTATACTATAAGTCTTTAAGGCTTGTATATCCGCCCTTTTTGCATGAAAGCAAATTGTTCGTACACACTAAAATTCATCATGTATACTGTTACACAATGGTGTAAAAAGGAGGATTATCATGGAATTACAGCTTGAACGAAAGCTCGTGTTGATTACAGGATCAACTTCAGGGATCGGAAAAGCCGCGGCAAAAAGCTTTTTAGCCGAAGGCGCCGAGGTGATTGTAAACGGAAGAAAAAAAGAAACTGTGGAACGGACGGTTGAGGAGCTTTCCGCTTACGGAACGGTTCACGGCATCGCTGCGGATTTATCGCGTCAGGATGAGGCGGATGACTTGATCAAGCGCGCCGGCGGAATCGGGGAAGTCGATGTTCTCGTCAATAATCTCGGTTTTTTTGAAGTAAAGGACTTCGCTGAGGTGTCTGATGATGAATGGACTCGGTATTTTGAAGTGAATGTTATGAGCGCCGTGCGCCTGTGCCGGCGTTTTCTGCCGCAAATGCTTGAAAGAAACAGCGGACGGATTTTGAACATCTCCAGTGAAGCCGGTGTCAAACCGCTTGCGCAAATGATTCCGTATTCAATGACGAAAACGGCGTTAATCAGCTTGTCCCGGGGAATGGCGGAAATGACGAAAGGCACGAATGTCACGGTCAACTCCGTGCTGCCGGGACCGACATGGACCGAAGGCGTCGCTTCTTACATGGAAGGAGCCGCAAAGGCTGCCGGAGAAGACACGGACAGCTTCGTCCGGGATTATTTTAAAGTGAATGAACCGACATCTTTAATTCAGCGCTATGCAACCCCGGAAGAAGTCGCCAATACGATTGTATTTCTCGCTTCATCAGCTGCTTCTGCCATTAACGGCACCGCACAGCGGGTTGAAGGCGGCATCATCCGCTCCATTTAACACAAAAAAGCCCGGCACAAGGGGAACTTCCCCATATGCCAGGGCTTTTTTTACATCATGCCTGCAAACGGAACCGGCTCCCAGCCGCCCGTCTCAAGCTCTGCTGAAAACAGGCCGCCCGCATGCGGCTGCTCAAGTCTTTCGGCTTCCGTCAATTTTTCCGTCGCGGTCGTAATGTATAACGTGTTCAAATCTCTGCCTCCGAACGCGCAGCAGGTGACGTATTTCGCCGGAACTTCGATAGATGCAATTTCCTTATGCAAAAACGGGTCAATCCGGACGGCACGGCCGCCTCCGAACAGAGCCACCCACAGCATTCCGTCACGGTCAATGGTCATTCCGTCGGGAGATCCTTGCGACTCCGGAAAGCGGTAGACCGTTTTCGGATCTGATACGGCTCCGGTTTCAGGATCGTATGCATAACAGACGATTTCCTGCGTCGGAGTATCAATATAGTACATCAGGTTTCGGTCCCGATCCCAATCCAAACCGTTCGAGGTGGAGACCTGGTCTTTTATTTTGGCAAGGCTGCCGTCCGTATTCAGACGGTACAGCGAAGCCTCCTCTTCTTTGCCTTCCATGCTCGTCGTTCCCGCCCATAATCTGCCGGACGGGTCGCATTTTGCGTCATTGAAACGGATATCTTCCCGCATGTCTTTCGGCTGCTTCATCTTCGTCAATGTGTCTTCCCGCAGATTGTACAGGTAAAACCCATCTTTCATCGTCATCACCAGCTCTTCTTTTGAATACAAGGCCAGAGCCGTGACAAATGATTTGAATTTAACGGAACGGTTGATTCCGTCAGCCGGAGTGAAGATATGGAGCTGGCTGCCCAGTATATCCACCCAGTACAGGCATTCCTTATCCTTGTCCCATAAAGGGCCTTCTCCGATAACTGCTCTCGTATCTGCTCGTAATGCTGCTTCCATGTGTGAACACCTCTTTTGCTTGTCAGTCTTCTATTGTTATTCCCGACAAAGCGGCGTCCAAACTCAATCTTTTTTAAAAAGAATCGTAATCACCGTTCCGGCGCTGATTCTGCTGTTGACATGGATGGTTCCGTTATGAAGGTGAACCAGCTCTTTGGCAATGGCGAGCCCGAGTCCAGTTCCTTCTGACGGCCCCTTCGTATTCGTTCCCCGGTAATAACGGTTAAACAGCTGGTGAATCGTTTCATCGTCCATTCCTCTTCCGTTATCTTTCACCTTCAGAATGAGCTGTTCGGCTGATTCCTCAAGCACGACCCGAATGGCGGTCCCTTTCTTATTATGCTTAACCGCGTTTGCCAGCAGATTCTCCAGAATACGGCGGAACCACGCTTCATCAATGGCGAAAAGAATGTCTTCCTTTTTGGTTTCAAAGGCGATGTCATAGCCTTCCGAGAACGTGTTTTTCGTGAAATCGTTCGTGACGTTTCTGATAAACGGCACGACGTTGATCAGCCGCCGTTCGATCGGGAGGGCCGCGTTTTTGAGGCGATATGTTAAGTTTAAGTCCTCAATCAGCTTCGACATATATTCTGATTTTTCCCGGACGATCTGCCCCATTTCTTTGACTTCTTCCGGTGTCCAGTCGTATTGCTTCGATTCAAGCATCATGCTGTAGCCGTAAATCGTGCTCAGCGGGGTTTTTAAGTCATGGCTCAGCCCGGCGATCCATTCTTCCCTTGTCGCCTGGATTTTTTCTCTGTTTTTCTTATCCCGCTTCAGCGTGTCGGTCAGCTGATCCATCGATTCGAAAATCTCGGCGAAAAAGCGGAACGGCTGTTTTGTTTTGCCTTTTTTGTTTTTGCTGACCGGCTGTCCTTTGCGGTTCTTCGGCTCTTCAAGCCGGCCCTTTGATAAATTGACAAGCCATTTGATGGTATGAAACAGCGGCCAGCCGAAACGGAAAGAGTACCAGATGGTCAGGATGCAGATCATAAATACTAAGATTCCGATCAAGAGGAAGAGGGTTTTCATCACATTTCTCAAAAATGATTTGTTAAACTCGTGATCGGGGATGTACACGGGGTTCGGCACCGACGCGACCATCCATTTCGTTTTATCGAGTCTTTTAAAAGAAATTTCCCGTTTGTAATTCCACGGCTTGGAACTGTATTTCAGCAATTCAAGCTCATTGACGGTGTTCCGTTCTTTTTTCGTGCTGTTGATATCCCCGAGCAGTCTGCCGCTGTCTTCGAGAAGGTAGACCGCCCCTTTTTCCCGTTTAATATAATCAACCGTGCTTTTTTTATATTGAGAAAGGGAAGCGAGGGATGGCTCCTGTGATTCGATGTAAGTGAGAAGCTGCTCACTGGCGGATTTCCAGCCGAACAGAATCAAATAGGTCTCATCATTTATCGTGACCGTCCAGTAATTCAGCTTGTAGTTGTCAAAATTCCGGTACTGGTAAATGGATAAGAGGTCTTTTCTGCTGTAATGGCTCGGGACGTCTTTCGGCACTCTGTACGCGTAGTCGGTTTTTTCTTTGTCATTAATGATCTGCAGCCAGCCCTTCTGCTTTCTGACCGACATCTTTAAAAATTCATCGACATCCCATGTGCCGTCTTCGTTTTTATCAAGCCACGCTTCAAACGAGTCTGCCGTCGCTTTGGTCAGTCCCGCATTGGCTTCCGCTTCGCTGAAACGCCAATCCAAATAGAAGAAAGAAGCGACGGCCAAAACGGACATCAGCAGGATGACAAGCAGAAGCTGTCCGAAAAAGTGGAGCAGAAATTTTCCGCGCATTCTCATGAGCGGGTTCCTTTTTCTCCTTGATCGGGAATAAACCGATAGCCGAGGCCGCGCACCGTTACAATATAGGACGGATTGCTGGGGTCTTTTTCAATCTTTTCTCTGAGCTTGCGGATGTGAACCATGACGGTGTTGTTGTCGCCGTAAGACGGATATCCCCACACTTTTTCATAGATCTGATCTTTAGAGAGCACCACATCAGGGTGTTCACAGAAATATTGAAGCAATTGCAGAAGCTGTGCGGAGCAGCTGACGGGCTCGCCCCCGACGATCAGCTCGGCGTTTTGCGGCGAATAGGAAAAATGGCTGTATGAATACGTTTTTACCGCCGCTTTCTCTTCGCGCTTATAGGTTCTCTTTAACGTCGCTCTGATCCGCGCCGCCAATTCGAGCGGATTAAACGGCTTCGTTATATAATCGTCAGCTCCCAATGCAAATCCTGACAGCTTATCCGCATCAGAAGAACGGGCAGTCAGAAAAAAGATCGGAGCGTCGGTATAGTTCCGGATTTCGGTGCATGCTTCAAAACCGGACATGCCTTCCATCATCACATCCAGCACGAGCAGATCCGCGGATTCATGTTTAACAAACTCAATCGCTTCCTCAGCGCTTCCGGCTGTCTTAATGTTGTGATAGCCTTCTTTGACGAGAACGCGTTTGACCATATCAACGATCGCCTTCTCATCGTCTACAATTAAAATTGACGCATTTTCCACCTTGGACGTTCCTTTCTCTTTGTTTTTTTCATCATATCATTATATGGATAAGATTTGGTACTTTTTTAGTGCGGAGGTCTTGCGGGGAAACAGAAAAGAAAAACGAGACCGGACATCTCTTCTCGTTTTTCTCACGGTGTCAGAGCGGAATATCCATCATTCCGCCGCTTTTGTCAGGAGCTTTCATTTATAAGATGAAGTATAAATTCCCAAAAACCCGGCACTTCCTGGCATAACAGCATGTCCGCTTTTTCAACTATTTTAATCTTCAATTCTTGTTCAAGGTCTTCTCTTTCCTGGTATGATGTATTGCTCAGTTTTTTTTTTATCATTGGCGAAAAACGTGAAATCAAAAGTTCCATTTCGTCGGTATCTGTGTTCTCTTTGTTGAAGTCAAATGGCCCGTTCACTGCTTATTTTCCCCCTTTTTTTGCTTGTCCAGCTGCTTTCTGAGATTGTCGAGCCCTTTTTTATGAATATTGGAAATGTTCTGCCGTGATTCACCCAGCGACTCGGCAATCTCTTTCATCGTCGCTCCGTGAAGATAAATATTCGTCAGCACGCTTTTTTGTTTATCGGTTAACGTCTGAAGCGCTTCGTATAAATCACGGTTTTGGACATGCTGGCTCAAATCTCCCTGCTTCCGCAGAAACTCTTCATACGCGTCTTTTCCCATTTCATAGGGAAGCGCTTCACCTCCCTCCGGCTGATCCACCGTCAGCGGATAGCGATTCTGATTTTTACGGATGCGCTTGTCAAAATCGATGGAGAAAATCCGGATCATAGAGTTCATATATTTGATGATCCGGATTTCCTTATAAAACTGTTTAAAATGGTCGTCCAATGATTTTGCATCCTTCTCGTCTGAATGTTCCAGCACATTTTTAAATTTCTCGTAATGCTTTGGGTCACTTAAAAAATGTTTAACGATCGGATGTTTCATAATTTCCTTGCATTTTGACCGTAAAAGAACTTGATAGTCCATAAAACCGCCCCCTATTTAAATTAAATGAAAGAAAGCAAAAAAAAGTAAACTACTCCTTTCCGACTAAGATTCCGCATTCCTTATGTCCCGGATTTGCCGGAACAAAAAAAAGACCCTCAACCGGGATATCAGGTTTACAGGAGCCGCTCTTTCTTTCACTTATATACATGACTGCAGGTCAAGTCAGGAGGTGGCTGGTGATGGATCAGGTTTTTATAGAAGAAGCGGTCAGACAGATCGGCAATCTCGGCTTTCCGGCTCTGATTGCCATGTATCTTCTCACACGGTTTGAGAAGAAGTTTGACGCCCTGATCGAACTGATGACGGAACTGAAAGAGCAGAAAATGAAAAATTAATTTTCACACGAAGTTGACTTTTCATCGGAACGCATCACTTAACAAAGCAGAAGGGAAAACGAAAGGCCTTTCACATTCTCTTTCTGAAAAAACAAAGCTTGAGAGGAGACGATTTACATGTCAAAAGAAAACAACTGCAATATCCCGCAGCCGATCAGAGGAGACAAAGGGGCGACCGTCACGATTCCGCGCAATCTTGAAAGAGACCGCCAAAATCCGGATATGCTGACGCCGCCGGAAACGGATCACGGCACAGTGGATAATATGAAATTCTCTTTCTCAGATGTGCACAACCGGCTGGAAAAGGGCGGATACGCGCGTGAGGTGACCGTTCGCGAGCTGCCGATTTCTGAAAATCTGGCATCTGTCAACATGCGTTTAAAACCGGGCGCCATCCGTGAACTGCACTGGCATAAAGAAGCCGAATGGGCATATATGCTGACGGGCAAAGCGCGGGTCACGATCGTTGATGAACAGGGACGCAGTTTTATCGATGACGTGAAGGAAGGAGATCTGTGGTACTTCCCGTCAGGCCTGCCGCACTCCATTCAGGCGCTGAAAGAAGGCTGTGAATTCCTCTTGGTGTTTGATGACGGTTCCTTCTCAGAAAACAGCACATTCCAAGTGACTGACTGGCTTGCCCACACGCCGCTTGATGTCATCGCCAACAACTTCGGGGTTTCAGAAAAAGACCTCGCCGGCCTGCCCGGGAAAGAAAAATATATCTTTGAAGAGCCGGTTCCCGGGAAGCTGAAAGATGACATTGTGGAAGGCCCGAACGGCGAAGTGCCTTATCCGTTCACTTACCGCCTGCTGGATGAAGGTCCGACTGCTGAGACGGACGGCGGCAAAGTATATATCGCGGATTCCACAAACTTCAAAGTGTCCAAAACGATCGCTTCAGCGCTTGTCGTGGTCGAACCGGGCGCAATGAGAGAGCTGCACTGGCATCCGAATACGCATGAATGGCAGTATTATATTTCCGGTAAAGGGCGGATGACGGTTTTTGCATCGGACGGCCATGCAAGAACATTTAACTATCAGGCCGGGGATGTCGGTTACGTTCCGTTCGCAATGGGCCACTATGTGGAGAATTTGGGGGATGAGCCGCTCGTCTTCCTGGAAATCTTCAAGGATGACCACTATGCCGATGTGTCCCTGAACCAATGGCTTGCCATGCTTCCTGAGAAATTCGTCCAGCAGCATCTGGATCTGGGCAAAGACTTTACGGATATTCTTTCGAAAGAGAAACACCCTGTCGTCAAAAAGAAATGCTGAAGATACACACCGACTTGCAGAGTTCCGTCTCTGCAAGTCTCCTCTGTGTGAAAAGGAGCTGAACAGATGATCAATCAAAACGGGACGAAAATGTTTTTTCTTCAGGTGCTCCGGTATGCCCTGGCAGCCGCTGCCGTATTATTCGGGTATTTCATCGTGATGATGGCCGTATTTTCATTAGCCGGGACGAGCTACGGATCGATGGCGTACGTCCTGCTTTTTTCCGTGCTTTTTATTCTTCTCGGTTTATGTTTTGAACCGCTTGAACGGCTGATGATACATAGCTTTACCTTTTTTGGGACGGGCAGGCTGCCTTTTCTCCTTTTAGCCGGCACCGTTCAGCTGCTGTTCCTCTGGATGACCGCGTATACGACGGATAAACTGATTGAAAAGATTTGGCTGTCAACGACGGAGGAGCTGATTGTGGCGGGGGTTTTTTTCGTTTTGGATAAATGCGTCTCCGGACAAAAGAAGCCCCGGGCGCAATAAAAAAACGCAGGCCGGAATGGCTCTGCGTTTTTTTTTCATCTTACCGTTGCGTTTTCATGCCGGATTAAATCGTAGGTTAAGCAGACCGGTTTGTTCGTGCGCGGATCTTTTACAATCTGCGCGTCAATTTGAAACACGTCTTCCAATATGCCGGGAGTCATGACTTCCTCCGCCGTTCCTTCCTTGATGACGCGCCCTTTTTTCAAGGCGATCATGTAATGGGAAAAACGGGCGGCATGATTCAGATCGTGAATGACCATTAAAATGGTGCGGCCCTGCTCCTTGTTTAATTTGTCCAGCAGCTGCAAAATTTCAAGCTGATGGGCGAGATCTAAATAAGTGGTCGGTTCATCAAGAAGCAGCAGCTCCGTTTCTTGAGCGAGCGCCATGGCGATCCACACACGCTGCCGCTGCCCCCCGGAAAGCGCTTCGATCGGCCGGTCGTAAAATTCGGCCATCCCCGTCTCTTCAAGCGCCCATTTGATCATGTCACGGTCTTTATCACTCAAGCGGCCCATTCCGGACTGATGCGGAAACCTGCCGTAAGAAACAAGTTCGTACACCGTCAGCCCGCTCGGCGCTTCAGGCGTCTGCGGAAGAATTGCCATTTCCTTGGCGATGTCCTTCGTGGATTTTTGCATGATCGCCTGTCCGTTTAAATAGACGGCGCCGGATTTCGGTTTCATGATTCTTGACATCGTTTTGAGAACCGTCGATTTTCCGCAGCCGTTCGGACCGATCAGCGTTGTAATTTTTCCTTTCGGGATGGCGATATCCAATTCTTTCGCTATCAAACGGTCGCCATAACCGACAGTAAGCTGTTCCGCCGATAATGAGTTCATCGCGGCAGTCTCCTTCCTCTATTTCGTTTTCATCAGCAAATATACAAAATACGGCGCTCCGAGTACGGAAATCACCAGGCCGACGGGAACTTCGGACGGTGCAAGCACATTTCTCGCCAGCGTATCGGCAAGCAGAAATAGAAATGCTCCGATCAAAGCTGAAACCGGAATAAGCGTCTGGTGGCGCGGCCCGGTAAGCCTTCTGGCCAAATGCGGCGCAATGAGTCCGAGAAAAGCGATTCCGCCGGCTGCCGCAACACATGACGCGGTCAGGGCAACGGCGGACATCAGCAGAACGCGCCGCTCCTTTTCAACCCGGGTGCCAAGCCCCGCCGCCAGCTGATCACCGAGCTGGAGCACATTTAAATACCTGGCTTTATAGAGGCTGAACGGTAAAAGAACCAGCAGCCACGGCAAAATGGACAGCACCATTTTCCAATTGGCGTTCCAAATCGAACCGGAAATCCATACAAGCGCCTGCATGAAATCCCGCGGGTCCATTTTCAGCTGAAAAATCAAGAGAAGCGCATTAAACCCCGCATTGACACCGATTCCGACCAAAACGAGCCGGACAGGTGAAACGCCTTTTTTCCAAGCCAGCACATAGATGAGCAGCGCAGCCAGAAAAGCTCCCGCCAAAGCGCTCACCGGAAGCAGCCATGTACTGGCCATGCTTAGATCAACAGCTGACCCTTGGAAAAAGAAGATAAACAGAACGACTGCCAAAGACGCCCCGGCGTTAATCCCAAGAATGCCCGGCTCCGCCAAGTCATTTTGAGACACGCTTTGAAAAATCGCGCCTGAAACCGCGATTCCTGCACCGACAAGCAATGACAGCACCATGCGCGGCAGTCTGAATTCAAATAAAACGAGCTGATCCCGGGCATCCCCCTGTCCGAAAAAGACACGCATCGTATCAAGTGGCGCAATCCGGATCACACCCATGTTTAAGCTGATAAAAAAGACGATGCATATGAGCACAAACGTAACGGCCATGACCGCCAGCGGTTTTTTCGATTTTACATTCATTACAGCCCTCTCCTTTCCCTGCGCGCCAAATAAAAGAAAAAGGGAACGCCGATAAGGGCGGTTAAAGCGCCGACCGGTGTTTCAAACGGCGCATTGACGAGTCTTGCGGCAATATCACTGAAAACTAACAGAACGGCGCCGAATACCGCCGAACAGGGAATGATCCACCTGTAATCTACCCCGACTAAAAATCGGGTGATATGCGGAATCACCAAGCCGATAAAAGAAATGGCTCCGGCGACTGAGACTGAAGCCCCCGTCAAGAGGACAACGACAAACATTCCGATTACTTTCACAAGCGATGTGTACTGCCCGAGCCCTTTGGCCAGTTCCTCACCCAAGCTCAGCACCGTCACTGAGCGCGCAATCAGAAATGCCAGCAATAGTCCGATAACACCGGCCGCCAACAGCAGTTGCACGCCTTCCCATTTCACGGAAGCAACTCCTCCGGCATACCAGAACTTCACATCCTGGGCGACATCAAAACGGATCGCAATCGCGCTTGAAAGCCCCGTTAAGAAATAGCCGACTGCCGTACCGGCCAGCGCGAGCTTCACCGGTGTCAGCCCGCCTTTTGAAAACAGGCCGATGCCAAACACAATAAGCGCTCCGATTCCCGCTCCCGCAAAGGACCACAAAACAAGTCCCGCCGCAGACAGACCCGGAAAAAAAGCAAATGCCAATGCGATCGCAAACCCTGACCCCGACGTCACGCCCATAATGGAAGGCTCAGCAAGCGGGTTCCGCGTCAGCCCCTGCATAATCGCCCCGGACACAGCTAAAAAAGCCCCGACGAGCGCGGCGGCGGCGGTTCTCGGCAGCCTCAGATCGCGTATGATTTGATGAGATGTATTTTGCGGCTGAAAGTGAAAGAGAGCATCCCACACCGTCCGCAGATGAATATCGGCAGCTCCGATGGAAACAGACAGAGCCGCGCCGATCAATAAAACCGCAATACCGGCACACAGCAGCACAGCCGCTCTGAATGAACGCGCCGTCCACTGGATTTCACTCCCTGATGCCCCTTGAGCCGTCATTGTCTGTTTCTTTTTCAATAGACCCAACACTCGTTCTTCCTTTCTCAAAACAAGAATGGTAATGATAATGATTATCAATGACTTGTTTCAGTATAGCACTTTTATCTTCTCTTTTAATAGACCTAATTTCATATAAAAAAAGAAAGTTTTTCTTAAAAAAGATCGTGCTTCTCTATGAAACCAGTGATATAATCACACTGATAATGATTCTCTTTATCACTAATTTTTATGAAAGAAGGAATGTCAGATGTTCCATACATACAAGAAAATCGGCGCAGCGCTGATTGCCATACTGCTCATCGCCGCTTTGGCCGCATGCGGCAATTCTTCAGACACAAAAGGTTCTTCTGAAAAAGAAGAAACCATCACGTATAAAGCCGAAAACGGCCATATTAAAATTCCGAAGCACCCGAAACGGGTCGTCGTCATGGCTGACGGCTACTACGGCGACTTTAAACAGCTCGGCATCAATGTTGTCGGCGCGCCGCAAAACGTATTTAAAAACCCTTATTACAAAGGGAAAACAAAAGGTGTGACAAACATCGGCGACGGCACGTCCGTTGAAAAAATCATTGACTTAAAGCCGGATTTAATCGTTGTCTGGACGACACAAGGCACCGATATTGAAAAACTGGAAAAAATCGCGCCGACAATCGCCATTAAATATGACAAGCTCAGCAACATTGATCAATTCAAAGAGTTTGCGAAAATGACAGGCACTGAAGATAAAGCAGACAAATGGCTGGCTGAATGGGATAAAAAAACCGCTGCCGCTAAAACAAAGGTTCAAAAAGCGGTCGGCTCAAAAACCATCTCCATCATGCAGACAAACGGAAAAGACATCTATGTATTCGGTAAAGACTTCGGCCGCGGCGGAAGCATTATTTATGACAAACTCGGGCTGAAGGCCACAAAACTGACGCAGGAAAAAGCCATTAATCAAGGGCCGGGCTACGCCAGCATTTCACTCGAGAAACTGCCTGACTTCGCGGGAGACTACATCTTTATGGGGCCATGGCAGGCCGGCGGTGACGACAAAGGCGTGCTTGACAGCTCAATCTGGAAAAACCTCGATGCCGTCAAACAAAACCATGTCTACCGCATTGATCCGATCGGCTTCTATTTCTCAGACCCGATCTCACTTGAAGGCCAGCTCGACTACATCACAAAAAGCTTAACGAAGTAACCCCGAAGCCGCTGTCACAGCGGCTTTTTATTACGCTTAAAACTTGACAAAAAAATTTATTTATGCTATAATTTACATTTTTGGATTAACATGTATAATAAGATTCTCCCGGCCGGAGATTGATGTAAATAACGGAGGATCTTTATATGAAAGAAAACAAGGCGAGTATGACTTCCCTGCTGTCCGCTTTCGGAAGGGCGTACCATAGTAAATACGACACCCCGGTGATATTTGATGATTTTTTGGCACAAGATCTGATTTCTGAAAAAGAGCATTCGGACATCCGCGATCATCTCATTCAAGGTATATCATTTTTCAGCAAAGACATGGCACAGAGGCTTCAAGGCCAACCGGATGTCATCTTAAAATGGGTGACTCAAGTACAGCTGTCTCCTACACCGTTAGCCCGTGCCGCATATTGTGAAGAAGTGCTTTTGAATGAAGTGAAGCTCGGGGCCAAACAGTATGTCATCCTTGGCGCGGGTCTGGATACTTTCTGTTTCAGACATCCTGAGGTGACAAACGCGTTAGACATATTTGAAATCGATCATCCCGCTTCACAGGAAGACAAAATAAAGAGATTGAAACATCTGAATCTCGACATTTCCCATCATCTTCATTTTGTACCGATGAACTTCGCCGCTTCGCTTTCTTTCAGCCGTCTGTATCAGGAAGGTTTTTCACGCCAAAAAACCTTTTTCAGCCTGCTCGGAGTGTCATACTACCTTACGAAAGAGCATCTCGCCCGCCTGCTCACACAATTATTTGCCGAAGTCCCGCCGGGAAGCTCTATCGTGTTTGATTATGCAGATGAGTCGCTCTTTGAAGAAAGAGGACTGTCAAACAGAGTGGAAAACATGGTGAAAATGGCTGCAGCAGGCGGAGAACCGATGTTATCGTGTTTCAGTTATAAAGAAATCGAAAAGGTATTAGAATCTTCAGGTCTGCTTATTTATGAACATTTATCTCCGGCAGACGTCAATGACCGTTTTTTCAGCGGACGCACTGACCATTTAACCGCATTCGAGACCATTCATTATATACACGCCGTCAAAAAGTAATCCGCTGCCGCAAACAAAAAAGACATCTCACAGACGCGAGATGTCTTTTTTTGTCATACCGATTGTCTGTTGTTTGCAAATTTCTTTGAGACGAAAGGATATAACAGCAAACCGACGAAAAACAGCCCGATACCGAGAATAAAGGTCGTTAAATCGGCCGTTCCGGTAATAATGACGTAAAAAGAATAAATGCAGGCAAGGATGGCGATGATACCGTCTCTTACTCTTGAGCCCTTTATCTCGTCATACGTTTCACCCGTAAAAATGAGCTTCAGGCTGTAAAACGCTGACACGAGATACGGAATCAGATAAGCAAGCGTCGCCGCCGTTGTTAAAAACGTAAACGCGTCACTGATCGTCCGGGAAATAACCGAAAAGATAAAGATCTGTGACATTACGTTCGTTACGATTAACGACACAACCGGGCTTCCCTGTTTATTCGTTTTTGCAAAAGCAGCGGGAAAGTCTCCTGATTTCGCCGCTTGATACGGAACTTCAGAACCGAGAAGAATCCAGCCGAGCATCGTTCCGAACAGACACAAAATCGCCAGAATCGCCATAATGACGCTTCCCGCGCTGCCGACGATCGCGTACAATACGTCAACAAACGGTTTTTCCGAGCCGACAAGCTTACCATGCGGAAGCACGCCCATCGTAATCAATGTCACGATGATATAGATGCTGAGCGCGATCAATAATCCGGTAATGGTGGCGCGTTTCACGTCGCGCTGCGAACGGGCGCGCCCGGATAAAATGACTGCCGATTCAATTCCGACGAACGCCCATAATGTTGAAATCGCCGCATTGTGGATCTGTCCGCCGATTCCCTCAACCGTGTGAGGACCTGTTTGAACTGGAAAATAAAAATGATCGAAAAACGACGTTTGAAATACAAACAAACCTGCAATGATAAAGAAGATAAATCCTAATACTTTTGAAAACGTCGTGACGAAATTTAATTTACTCGCACCGTTAATGCTGGTGACGAGGATCGTGTGAGTGCCCCATAATAAAACTGTACATACGGCAAACGTCAGCAGCTGGCCGAGCGTAACCGCCTGACCGCCGATCGAAAACATTTCACGCTTATCCGTTAAAATCGGGAAAAATGATGTTAAATATCCGGCAAGGCTCGTGATGATCGCCACGTTGCTGATCCAGCTCGCCACCCAGTAGCCCCACACCATCGTGAAGCCCGCTGCATTCCCTTTTTTCCGATCGCTGAACAGCGCACGCGCATAGCTTTGCGGCCCCGCCGTCAGCTCAGGCTTGCGGATGGATAAGTGGCCGAAGACCATCGCGATCATTAACACACCGGCTCCCGTTAAAAGCCATGCCGATGTGGCGCCGAACGGGCTCGCGATTTTTGCGAGCGTACTCGGAAGCGAAAAGATGCCCGAGCCTACCATATTTCCTACGACAAACGCCGTTAATAACCAAAAACCCCATTTTTTCGTCTGTTCCATTCTTGTACCTCCTGGTTGTTCATTCGTACGGACCAGACCCCGAGACCATATTTACACGCAAAAAAAGCCTGAACAAAAGTCCATGCTTAAAGAAACACACACACCCTTGATCTCCGGATAGCCCTCCGCGAAAAAGCACGCGGCAGTCCTGCACTTATTCAGATACAGTCCCAGCATAAAGAAGGATCGGCTTTCTTTACACTTCGGCGCTGATGCCTTTAACACATGTTTTGCGGCCCCTTATCAGCCTGGCATGTGCGACTCATCATCAAGCGCAACCTCTACCTCACCGAGAAAGAGTGAGGATTTTTATCATTCAATTCTACTCAGAGGTTATCAGAGATAAAAAGATCTGTCAAAGGGAAATATTAGACGGAAAACGGATAGAGCGTTCGCCCTACCCGTCTTATATGGTCAGCGGTTGTTTTTTTTCTTTTGAACAGCTTCTTGAAGCGGATCGTCTTTCAGCGCTGCACTGGCGTCGTCAAGCGCGCCTTGAATGACGTTTTTGTTTTTATCGCTGTTTTTTCCTTTTTCTTTGTTAAAGAAAGCCATCTGTATCACCTCTTTATCAAATATAGGTACACCTATAATGTGTCTTTTTCCGCGGCAGAATATGCGGAATCCGCGTCTCCTTCCTTTTGGCGGAACAGGTAAAGTTTGTTGATCAAACATGCATTCTCTTGATATATTTGTAATTCAGGGGATTTTGGCAAAAATAAAAAGGAGAAGCGAAAAATGACAGGAAAAACACACATCATGGGAGGCATCGCTTCTTGTTCCGCAATTGCGTATTATTATGGGTATGATCCGGTCCTTATGACCTCAGCGGGTGCCCTCGGGGCGCTGATTCCCGACATATGCCATACGAAAAGCAAAATCGGCAGAACGCTGCCCGTTCTGTCCAAGATCGTAAGCACGGTGTTCGGCCACAGAACGTTTACACATAGCCTGCTGTTTATGCTTATTATGTTTTTCATTACGGCAACCTATATTCCGAATCCGAGCATTTCCGCCGGACTGATGATCGGAATGGCGAGCCACCTTGTGCTTGACGCATGGACCGTCAACGGCATTAAACTGCTGTTTCCGTCCGCCATCCGCTTCCGTCTTCCCCTTTATATGAGAACGGGGAGCTTTTCGGAGCAGCTTGTGCTGGCCGGCTTAACGATTGTATCCTGCTATTATTTATACGAACTGGTTCACGGCCGCATCTCTTAAACAAAAAGCGTCTTTTCGCTTTTAGGGTGAGGAGTCATACATATGAAGAAAACCTTTTTCAGCAATCATCGGTTTTTATGCCTGTCCATCCTGTTCATGTGGATGAAAACCTATGCCGTGTATAAGCTCGGTTTTGGTCTGCAGAACAATTCGGTTCTTGAGGAATGTCTGCTTCTCATTAATCCGCTGAGCTTCATTGTGCCGCTGTTCGGCATCGCCCTCTTGCTAACGGAAAAAAAACAGCGGATCTTTCTGCTTTCGGCAAATGTGATGCTGACGGGAATTTTAATCGCGAATACGGTGTTTTACGGGTTTTATATTGATTTTATCACCATACCGGTTTTGTTTCAGGCAAGCAATATGGGTGATATGGGAAGCAGCGTCCAAGAGCTGTTTCACCCGCTTTACATCGCTTTATTTTTGGATATTGCGGTTTTGTTTTATCTTGGTAAAAGGCATAAAGCCGATCAAGGAAAAGCGGGCGGGCGTACCGTTAAAGCGTATGCGTGGGCATCAGCCGGCCTCATGCTGTGCAACCTTGCGCTGTCTGAGGCCGAGCAGCCGAAGCTGTTCAAGCACCCTTTTGATCGTGAAGCGCTCGTAAAAGGAATCGGCCTGTTCCACTTTCATTTGTATGACACCATTTCGCAGACACTGAATGCAGGGGCTAAAGCGTTTGCCGATGAAGACAGCCTTGCGGCGGTCGCGAATTACACTCAAGCCGGCTACAGCAGGCCGTCCGATTCAAAATTCGGGCTTGCAAAGGGGCGCAATGTGATTTTTGTTACGCTCGAATCAACACAGCGTTTTGTAATGGATGAACGGGTCAACGGACGGGAGATTACCCCGTTTTTAAACAAACTGCGAAAAAAAAGTTATGACTTCACTCATTTTTATCAGCAGACTGAACAGGGAAAAACCTCAGATTCAGAATTCATTACTGCGAATTCGCTGTATCCGTCTTCAAGCGGCGCCGTTTTTTTTACAAAAAGCGGCCACCGGTTCAATACGATGTACCATATGTTAAAAGATCATCAATACTATTCAGCCGTTCTGCATGCCAATCATAAAGCCTTTTGGAACCGGGATGAGATGTACGGGGCATTCGGAATCGACCGTTTTTTCGACGCGGATGAATTTAAGGTGACACAGGAAAATTCAACAGGCTGGGGCCTGAAGGATAAGGAGTTTCTCGAACAGTCAGCGGAAAAATTAAAGAAGCTTCCGCAGCCGTTTTACGCAAGCCTGCTGACTTTGACCAACCATTTTCCTTTTGAAATTGATCAACAGGATCAGCTCATTGAGGAACCGGACACAAGCAGCGAGTTATTAAACCGCTATGTGACGACGGTCCGCTATGAAGATGAGGCTCTGAAACACTTTTTCAAGAAGCTGAAAAAAGAAGGGCTGTATGACAACGCGATGATCGTCCTGATGGGAGATCATTACGGTATATCCGAAGCCCATAATCAAGGACTTGCCGAATTCTTAGGGAAAGAGGAAATCACTCCGTTTGATACGGTTCAGCTTCAACGCGTGCCGTTTATCATTCATATTCCCGGGGTGACCGACTGTGCGCCGGAAACGATTGCTTCCGCCGCGGGACAGGTTGATGTAAGGCCGACGCTGCTTCACCTGCTCGGCATTGAAACGAAAGGCAACATTCAGTTCGGCAATGATCTGTTTTCCGGAGAGCGGACACCGTTTGCGGTGCTGAGAAACGGCAGCTTTATCACGGATGATCATATTTATACGAAAAATACGTGTTACAGCCGCAAAACCGGTGAACCGCTTTCTGACATGAGCGCGTGCAGCGATGAGAAAGAAAAAGCGGAACAAGAGCTGATGCTTTCCGATAAAATATTAAACGGCGACCTGCTGCGGTTTTATAAGCAATAAAAAAATCCCTCCGTTATATGGAGGGATTTTTCATGTTTCATATATGAGCCGTCCTGTCATTTTCGTATCATATCCGGATAATTGAGAAAGCTGAGACTTGAATTCCTCAGAATTAAGAATGTCCCGCACGCTTTGAACAAGCTCCCGGTTTTGTTTTAACACAACCACATCGTACTGCTCACTGATCACCGGGATAAAGTCCGTGCCTGCCATATGCGCCGCATGCTGCGACCCGACTCCGATATTCGCCTTTCCGCTTGATACTTGTGAAGCCGCTGACAGATGATCCGTGACAATGTCATGATATCCGGCGACATCAGACGGCGTGATGCCGAATGATCTGAGCTGTTCATCCAGCAGCACCCTCGCGCCTGATCCTTTTTCGCGATTGACGATGCGGACATCCTTTCGGCTCAAGTCCTGAAAGCCCTGAATGTTCAGCGGATTGCCCTTTTTCACATATAATCCGGCCTGACGAAGCACGACATGAAAAAGCGCAAACGGCTCCCCTGAAAGAATGCGCTTCACATACGGGATGTTATACTGCCCCGTCTCCCCATCGTATAAATGCAGACTGACGATGTCACAGGCCCCGCGGTACATCTCGATCAGGCTGTTCAAACTGCCGCTGTACTTGCGGAGCGGAGCCGTCTGTATTGTTTGTTCCAGCTGTTTGCTGAGGAGGTCCATCGACACATCCTGCCCGCTGATGATAACAGACTGCCTTTTTTCCGGCTCCCGCCCGCGTGACGGGTCAGGCGCTTCTGCTGCGGATGGCTTTTTTGACATTCTCATGTTTGCTTTATATTGTTTTAAGTCCTCTTCATCGACCCTCATCTGTCTTCCGACCCTGTACGCCGGAATGAGTCCTTTTTTTATCAAATCATATACTGTCAGTTTGGAGACCTTCAAAAGGCCCGCAACTTCTTCTATTGTATAGGAAGTGGCTTCTGTCATATTATCACGCTCCGTTTTTATTATAACTGTTCAGATATTGAAAAAAAACCGCACCATCACGTACAATTGCGTTATAATTAGTTTGATCTAATGATATTTAGCTATAAGGGGTGCACAATGTTGAAAAAGAAAGCGACACTACTCACAACTGCGGCTATGGCCGTTTTCCTCGCAACTGCGGGCTGCTCATCCGGACAATCGTCCAAAGGCGGACAAAACGAAAAAGTCACGCTGACCGTTTCTGCAGCAGCCAGCGCTCAGGATGCACTTGAAGAAATCCAGACCAACTACGAAAAATCACATTCAAACGTAACCATTCAAGACAACTTCGGATCATCAGGCACATTGCAAAAACAAATTTCCCAAGGCGCGGGAGCTGATTTATTCTTCTCGGCAGCCGAAGATAAATTCGAAAAGCTCGTTCATGACGGAGATATCGACAAAAAGGACAGCACGGATCTTTTGAAAAATGATCTCGTCATGATCGTGCCTGAGAAAAACAGCGCACACCTGACACATCTGAATGACCTGAAAAAAGACAGCACGGAAAAAATCGCGCTCGGCACGCCTGAATCCGTTCCGGCCGGACAATACGCCAAACAGTCACTGACGGCATTATCCCTGTGGGACAAGGTAAAAGATAAAGTCGTCTATGCAAAAGACGTCCGCCAGGTGCTTTCTTATGTTGAAACCGGAAATGTCGATGCCGGGCTTGTCTATAAAACAGACGCACTGATTTCGAAAAAGGTGAAAATCACCGATGAAGCACCGGCGAAAACGCACGATCCGATCGTGTATCCTGTCGGCATCGTCAAGGATACAAAGCACCGTAAAGAAGCAGAAGCGTTTTATCAGTATCTGCAGTCAGATGAAGCGATGAAAGTGTTTAAGAAATATGGATTTACTGCCAAGTAACATTACGGCTTCGGAGTTTTTCACTCCCGTCGTACTGTCGTTTGAGGTGGCTTTGGCGTCGGGCTTCGCCGTCATCATTCTCGGAACGCTTGCCGGCGCCTGGATGGCGAAAGCGCGATTTCCCGGAAAAACGGCTGTGGAGACCCTGTTTATGCTCCCGCTCGTTCTTCCGCCTACCGTTGTCGGCTTCATTCTCATTATCATTTTCGGGAAGCACAGCTTTATCGGCCGGGCGATTGAGCGGATTTTTCACCAGCCCGTCATTTTCACGTGGTCGGCCGCGGTGATCGCTTCGGCCATTGTCGCCTTCCCGCTTATGTATCAGTCCGCTAAAACCGGCTTCGCCGCGGTTGATGCTGACATCGAGGGAGCGGCGAAAGTAGACGGAGCCGGCAGGTGGCAGGTGTTCACCCGTATTTCCGTCCCGCTTGCCTTTCCCTCCCTCTTGACCGGAAGCATTCTCAGTATTGCAAGGGCGCTAGGTGAATTCGGAGCGACTTTAATGTTTGCGGGAAATATTCCCGGCGTCACCCAAACGCTGCCGACGGCGATTTACGTCGCGATGGACTCCGGCAATGAAACACTCGCCTGGGTGTGGGTGATCTGTATTGTGATCATTTCTTTTCTGATGCTGTTTTTCATCCAATTGAAAAAACCCGCTTGACCGATCCGCCTTCCGCGCACCTTTCGCCGGGAGGCTTTTTGATTTAAAATCGGATGGTATATAATGAAACAAAAACACACAAAGGGTGCGGCTATGAAGATTAATGTCATTATCGCGGATGATAATTCTTTCATCAGAGAAGGAATGAAAATCATTTTGCATACATATGAGGAATTTACTGTATCGGCAACGTTGGAAAACGGACTCGAGGCGGCAGAGTATTGTAAACACACCCCCGTCGATATCGCCTTGCTGGACGTCCGCATGCCGGTGATGAACGGCGTCGAAGCCGCAAAACGGATCGCTGAGGAAACGGATACGAAGCCGATGATCCTGACGACATTTGACGACGATGAGTATATTTTAGAAGCAATTAAAAACGGCGCGAAAGGATATTTATTAAAAAATACCGAACCGGAACGGATCCGCGATGCGATCAAAAGCGTTTTCAACGGGCACAGCATCCTTCAGGACACCGTGCTGGACAAAATAAAAGACAGCCTTTTCCGGCCGGCGGAAGCCGCGCATCAGATTGATGAAAGCCAGTTTACTGAAAGAGAGCTCAGCATCATGTCGCTTATTGCGAAAGGACTGTCGAACAGGGAAATTTCAAAACAGCTTTTCATTTCTGAAGGGACGACGGCCAATTATATTTCATCTATTTTAGGGAAAACGGGGCTTGAGCACAGAACGCAGATCGCCATTTTTTATATCACCGGGAAGGTGGATAACGGGCGTTGAACGGTATGGATTTTTGGATGCTGATGAGCAGACTGATCGCCATTTTTTATACGGCTTTTTTGTTCGTATCGGCTGACCGCCCTTACACGCCGTACGCCGTCTTGTTTCTGCTGCTTTATCTGTCTTTGGGCATCGCGGTCTGCATGATCAGGCCGCCCGTTTGGAGGCGCGGGATCACCCTCATGGCGCTGGCATTGACCGCTTGGCTTTCCGCCTTAGGCCATCCGGCGTTTCTGTTTCTTTTGCCGCCCGCCATTTTTGCGGTTCTTGCCGAATATCCGGTTCACCGCTATGTGTTCTGCCTGCTCGTGTTTTTGCCGTTTTTATTTATCCCGTACGGCGACCTTCCGACTTATATCGTCATGACCTTGTTCTGTCTGGCGATATTCGTTTTGGCCGCCCGGTCCGGCAATCGGCTGAAGAAATATGAAGAACAGTCGGACATCATGCGCTCAAGCATTGAAAAACTGACGAAACAGCTGCACAGCAGCACGGAATATATCAAACAATCGGAGTACACCGGCAAACTCGAGGAAAGAAACAGATTATCCCAAGCCATCCATGATAAAATCGGCCATTCCATGACCGGCGCGCTCATTCAGATGGAAGCGGCGAAGCGGATGCTCGGCTCTCATCCGGACAAAGCGGCTGAACTGCTCCAAAACGCCATTACCATTTCCAAAGAGGGCATAGAGGATATCCGCATAACGCTGAAAAATATGAAACCGCCCGCTGAACAAATGGGCATTCACAGATTAAGAACGTTTATTGATGAATTTTCGGCCAAAAACGGGATGCCGGTTCCGTTTACGCATCAAGGCGATTTGGACAGGCTGACGCAAATGCATTGGAGAGTCATTCAGGAAAACGTAACCGAAGCTTTGACCAATGCGATGAAATACGCCGATGCCACGCAGATTTTCATTGATATCCATGTACTGAATAAAGCCGTGAAAGCGGAAGTGAAAGATAACGGAAACGGCGCCGTCCGCTTTAAAAAAGGCCTCGGCATGCTCGGTATGGAAGAACGGGCGGCCGTCCTGCACGGAACCGTTATTCTTGACGGCACGGCCGGTTTTTCCGTCACGACATTGCTTCCGGTTGAATAAGTGAATGTTTTCATGTGAAAAATATGAAGATTCTCATGTCAAAGGAATGAACAGCTGCACTAACGGCCGTTCATTCTTTTTTTTATAATAAGAGCATCATAAGACATAGAGGTGGAAACATGAACATTTTGGAGCTCAAACAGCTGAGTAAGAAATTCGGTGATTATGCCGCCGTTGACCAGATGTCGCTTGCCGTAAAAGAAGGTGAGATTTTCGGGTTTCTCGGCGCAAACGGAGCCGGAAAAAGCACGACGATCAATATGATCTCAGGTCTTTTAAAACCTTCAGGCGGAGACATTCTGTTTCTCGGAAAAGATATTTTCAAATATAGCAAAGCAACGAAAATGAATATCGGTATCGTCCCTCAGGACCTCGCGATTTACGAAGAATTAAACGCCTATGAAAATGTGAAGTTCTTCGCAGGTCTGTACGGCCTGAGAGGTGCGGCTCTGAAAGAACGGGTCGAGGAAGCCCTGACATTCGTCGGCTTGAGCGATAAACACAAATATTTGCCGAAGCATTTTTCCGGCGGAATGAAACGCAGGCTTAATATCGCCTGCGCCCTTGCCCACCGGCCGAAATTGATCATCATGGATGAACCGACGGTCGGCATTGACCCGCAATCAAGAAATTATATTCTGCAATCAGTGAAAAAGCTGAATGAAATGGGATGCACGATCATCTATACGAGCCACTACATGGAGGAAGTGGAAGAAATATGCACGCGCATCGCTATCATCGACCACGGAAAAGTCATCGCCGAAGGCACAAAAGAACAGCTGACCTCCATCATTACCGACACGAAGGACGTCGTGATTGAGCTGTCATCCGGAAACGGCATCAGCCTCGGCGATATTCAGGAGCTGCCCGGCGTCAGAGCCGCCGCACTGGAAGAAAACAGCGTGAAAATCAGCTCTGACACAGGGGTCAACAATTTAAACCGCCTGATCCGGTACTTCATGGACAAAGGCATTGAAATCCGCTCCTTGCAGGAACAGGCCCCTGACTTAGAAACGGTATTTCTCACGCTGACAGGCAGAAGCCTGCGCGACTGACCTAACTGAAAGGAGGATTGCAAATGAATATTCTGCACATCGCAGGGAAAGAAATCAAAATCAGTTTCCGCGACAGACGGACTTTTATTTTCATGCTTGCTTTTCCGATTGTCTTCATGCTGATTTTTACCGCGGCATTATCTAACGCCTTTGATTCAGAGGTGACGGTCGGAAACATCAAGGTGGTATATACGGACCAGTCAAACGGCCCTCTTTCTCATGATTTTACTGAGTTTATGAAAGCCGCCAAAAAAGAGCATGTCTATTTTCAAAAAGCGGACACGGAGGCAAAAGGCAAAAACGAGGTTCAAGAAAATCAGGCGGATGCTTTCGTCACTGTAAAAAACACCGGTTTCCAAGTCTATACAAATGACCGGAGCGGCATCAACGGCACGATCGTCCAAGGCATGCTGACCGCTTTTACCAATCAATACAAAGCAGGCGCCGCCGCTTACAAGGCGCATAAGGAACCTTCCGCCGGACAAATCAAAAGCGATTATATGAAGCAGACGTCTTTACACAAAGCGAAAGAACCGAAGGCGAAAGATTTTTACGCGATATCCATGACGACGATGATCGGGCTGTACGCCTCGATTTTTGCCAGCTCCTTATTCCGCGGGGAAAGAATACGGCACACCGCGGATCGCCTGATCGCCGCCCCGCTCCGGAAAAGCGATATCTTTCTCGGAAAGATGCTCGGCATTTTGGCTGTGAATGTTCTGACGATTCTTGCCGTTGTCGCCTTCAGCAAATTTATCTTGAAAGCGAACTGGGGCAGCCACATGGGACTTGTGCTGTTGATTCTCGTTTCTGAAATTCTTTTGGCCGTCAGCTTCGGGCTCAGCCTGAGCTATTTGACCAGAAAACCCGAAAGCGCCAGATTAATCACCGTCATCATCGTGCAGGTGATGTCCATTATCGGCGGTGCCTATTACAAATATGAAGGAGGGGGGATTTCCGCCTTGTCGCCCTTATCCTGGATCAATAAGGCGATTAACAACATCATTTACGCAAATGATGTATCAGCGGCATGGCCTGCACTCGGTTTAAATACAGCATTGGCGGCACTCTTTTTGCTGATCGCCGCATTTACGTTTCAAAGACGGGAGGGACTGTAATATGAAAAACTTCTGGTGGCTGTTTGCACACACTCTCAAAGGAATTACAAAAAGCAAAAAACAGCTCATTCTTTATATCGGGGCTCCGCTGATCGGCGTCTTCCTCTCCTTCATGACCAATGCCAACGGCGGAGCCGAAACGCTCAATATCGGCATTCTCAATCAAGACGGCGGAGAAGTGGCACAGGATACGGTCACGTTTTTAAAAGGACTGGATCATGTGAAGATTTCGGAGGAAACGGCTGCGTCCGCCTCATCAAAGATCGCTTCAGGAAAAATGGAGGCGCTCATTACGTTTGAAAAAGGCTTCTCCCAAAGCGTAAAAGACGGGAAACCGTCTCACATCGGCATGACCTCGCTGAAAGGCGCCCAGGTCACCGGATATGTCAGCTCTTATTTGTACAATTATATGAACAGCGCCGCCTCAATCGGCAAATCTTCCGGCGGAGACGCGAAGGCCTTTCAGGCGATGTACGCCGATTTCAAGCATTCTCCGATTCAAACGGAGTCCGCTGTTTTACAAGATACATCGAACCATAAAGAAATGACTTACTCAGTCATCGGGTATCTCATTATCATTATGCTCTATTCCGCCGGCAACCTGACGGAACTGATGATTAAAGAAAGAGAAAACAGGACGTACTACAGGCTTCTGTCAACGCCGATCACGTCAAAGCAGTATGTATTGGCGAACGCGGCGGTGAATATGATCATCATGGCCGTCCAAATTATATTCGCCGTTCTCTTTATGGGCGCCGCTTTTCATATTCATCCGTCATTCCCGCTGTGGCAGCTGTTCGTCCTGATGATGCTATTTGCATTAAGCGCAATCGGGATCGCCTTTATTGCCGTCGGTTTTTCCAACAGCAGCTCTTCGGCATCGGCGCTTTTGAACTTGATCGTCGTACCGACATGCTTGCTCGCCGGCTGCTTTTTTCCGGGCAATATTATGCCGAAAACAGTGCAGACAATCGCCGAATTTCTGCCTCAGCGCTGGGTGCTTGATACGGTCGATCAATTGCAGCACGGCCGCACGCTCCAAAGCCTGACGCTGAACATCATCATTTTGGGAGCCTTCGCCGCCGCCCTGTTATTAATAGCCGCATACAGGTTCAGCGTAAAACGTCAGACACAGACATTTATGTAAAGAAAAACAGCCCCGTAAAGGGCTGTTTTTTCTTAGAACAGAAGCTCGTCCGGATTCGGTCCGACACGCTCGTCTTTGTTCAATGCGCTGATCTTTTCCATTTCTTCCTGTGACAGTTCGAAATCAAAAATATCGGCATTTTCTATGATGCGGTGCTCTTTAATCGATTTCGGAATGGTAACGACTTCGTTCTGAAGATCCCAGCGCAAAATCACTTGAGCAACCGATTTGTTATGTTTTTCCGCAATTTGTGACAGCACTTCGTTATCGAGGAGCTGTCCCTGCATCAATGGAGACCACGCTTCCACTTGAATGCCCTGCGCTTTGCAGAAATCTCTTACTTCTTTTTGAGTCAGGCGCGGGTGGAATTCAATCTGGTTGACCATCGGCTTGATTTCAGCATCTTTCAGCAGTTCTTCTAAATGATGCACTTGGAAGTTGCTGACGCCGATGGCGCGGATTTTTCCGTCTTTGTACAGCTTTTCAAGAGCGCGCCATGTGTCTTTATATTTATCCTTGCCCGGCCAGTGAATCAGGTAAAGGTCGAGGTAATCGAGGCCGAGGCGCTCAAGGCTTTTCTCAAACGCGTCAAGTGTCGTTTCGTATCCTTGATCTTCATTCCACACTTTTGACGTGATG
This sequence comes from Bacillus sp. JK74, assembly GCF_053663395.1. Lineage (NCBI taxonomy): Bacteria > Bacillati > Bacillota > Bacilli > Caryophanales > Bacillaceae > Bacillus > Bacillus sp. JK74. The sequence goes on from NZ_JBSJQB010000001.1 coordinate 237,470, forward strand.
AACAGCTCTTCTCTGGCAACGCCCGCAGCTCTGATGCCTTCGCCGACACCCTCTTCATTTTTATAAATAGCCGCCGTATCAATGCTGCGGTAGCCGTTTCTGATTGCCGCTTCGACGGAGTCCGCCGCTACGCTTCCGTTTTCCACCTTGAAGACGCCAAGGCCGAACCACGGCATTTCAACGCCATTATGAAGCTTTACAGTATCTTTTAAGCTTTTTGCCACGTTGAACCATCCTTTCTAGTCATTATGTAAACGGTTATTATTATCTCACATTTCCGCCGTAAGAAACCAATTATACGCTCATCGTTATCACAAAAACCATCTTTAGTGCCCAAGTACCACCAACGTTATTATTTTCCTATTTTTCAAAAATTACGGTTAATCGGGTAACTGTCCGGGTAAATCGCTACTGTAGCCACCACACAATTGAAGGAGGAAATCATATGAAACGTATGCGTATCCCGATGTCCGTTGCCCTTGGCGCCGCTTTGTCTCTGACTCCTCTGTCCTTTGTATCCGCAAAAGAAAACCCGGTCCCTCAAAACATGGCACAGCAATCATCAGATGTCTCAGCAAAAGATGTCGGATTAAACATTGACGTTGACCTGCTCGGCATCGGCAATTCGATTGCTGACGCGATTAAGTCGGCGCAAAACCGTGACGGCTTCGTCAAAAACTTAATGGAATCTTCATTCTATGCTTCCGGACAAAAATATAATGTCATGGTGTTTAATTTAAGCCAGGAATATGAAGATCATTTTAACGGCGTTCAGTTTTACGGTTCCGCCGTTTATGACGGCATCACGTACGGCATTTGGGTGTTTGAAGACGGAAGCTTCACCAACAAAGGAGATGGCGGCTGGATCAACTGGGCCTTCAGAGGCTGGTTTGACCGCGACGGCGATCACGTCGAATTCCATCGTCCGTAATCTAAAAAAGTCCGGCGAACAGATGCCGGACTTTTTTTATTCATCTCCGTCAAGCATGGCCGCTTCCACATCATTGATGTATTGGCGAAGCTCATGCGACATGTCGCGGGAAATTTCCCGCTCTTCGAATAATGTTTGGATTTCGTTGCGGATGGCCTGTACGGCCCGCAGTTTGATTTCGAGTTTTTGATTTTCAAAACGGCGGCTCGGACTCTGTTCGTGATACGAGTGCCCCAGCCTGAAAATCAAGTGATTGTAAAAGGAAATGACGGCAAGCGTCACATCTTTATTTTCTTCAGTCATGTGTTTTTTCAGGCTTTCAATGGCCGCTTTTGCCGTTTTAACCCTTGTGGAGCGAATGAGGCCTTCTTCATTTAAAATCGACATTTCCGGCTTTTTATGTTCACCGAAAAAGATCCAGTACATCAGGCGTTTCAGCTTTTTCTTAGATAAGCCGACTTTAAACGGATTCGTATACAGCACTTCCAGTTCATCAAACCGTTCCTGAAGGCTGTCAGCCGTTTCTTCCGGGATGTCGCCCCGCTCAATCAGCCGCAGCAATTCTTCCTGTTCTGCCTGAATCCCTTGGGCGCGGACTTTCCGCTCATCTTTTTTCGTGCGGTTTTTGACGGTGAACTGCTGAAACCTGAGATTTTTCATTTTCTCATTGTATTCGGCAATGACCGCAAAAGAAGCCGTTTTGTTTGTCTCATTCATATTTTCTTTAATGGCGGTTAAGGCAGCTTTTATCAGCTTCCGTCTCGCTGTCAGCAATTTGACTTTCTTCTCTTTCACATTGTCTTCCGGCTTATCTGTCAAAATCGGCAGTACGATTGTCGCCAGCACCAATGTGCACAAAATAACGCCCGCGGCTAAAAAGAGAATCAAATTCCGTTCAGGAAACGGTGAGCCGTCAGAGAGCACGTAAGGAATGGAAAAGGAACCCGCAAGCGTGACCGCTCCCCTGACGCCTGAAACCGAAATCAGCAGGGTCGAGCGCAGGCCGGGTTTATAAATGCTCTGATCCTTGTTAAAAAACCACTTGCCGTTCCAAAAAAACAGCACCCACAAAAACCTGAGAATCATTAACGTCAGCGTAATGACGATAATATACCCGATGACCATCATATTGTTAAACGCGGTATCATTAAAGATGACGGAAACCACGTCCGGTATTTGCGCACCTAAAATAACGAAAACAAGACCGTTCAGAATGAACAAAATAATATTCCACGTACTTGAAGAGACGATTTGCAGTTTGACCATCGTTGATTCAAGACGGTCCTGCTCCACCGCATGCGTGATGCCGCCGGCCACAACCGCTAAAATGCCGGAAACGCCGATTTCTTCAGCCGCGAGATAGATGACGAACGGCGTCAGAATTTGAATCAGCATATGCATCGTGACATCCTGCATGCCGAGGCGCCGCATAAACAGCCGGAAACGGATAATCAAAAAAGAAATGACGACACCGCTGAGTAAACCGCCGGCTGAAATCAGAACGAAACTGAAGGCGGCCTGCGCCAGCGAAAATGCGCCCGTCACGGCCGCCGCAATCGCAAATTTAAAAGCGACCAGGCCGGATGCGTCATTCATCAGTCCTTCTCCTTCAAGGAGACGCAGAATGCCTTTTGGCATCTTCACACGCCCTGACAGCGCGCTGACCGCGACGACGTCAGTCGGTGACAGGATCGCCGCCAGCCCGAACGCGGCGGCCAGCGGAATGCTCGGAATCATCCAATGAATCGTGTAACCGCCGACAATCACCGTGGCAAACACGAGCCCGAGCGCAAGCAGCAGAATCGGCGCTCTTAAATTCCAAAGTTCCGCACGCGGCGTCCGTTTTCCATCGTTAAAAAGCAGCGGCGCGATAAACAAAACAAAAAACAATTCAGTATTCAGTTCAAAATGAAGCCCCTGCGGAAATGACGCCGCAATGATACCGAGCGCCACCTGAATCAAAGGCACCGGGATAAAGGGGACAAACCGATTTACGATATTTGAGATCGCGATAATGGTTAAAAGTACGAGTACGACTAAAAATATGTCCAAAGCTGACCTCCTTCATCTGCTGCATCATATCATTATTGTCTGTTCTCTGCCCTTGTCAAAGGCCGGAGCCGATGATCGGGCAGATTCAATATATTTTCCGCACGCAACCATTCTTCTTTTATTTTACCCGTTTTTATTTAAAATTTCTCATAACGCGCTCACGGCGAACTTTTTTTGCCTTCGGCTACATTTTTTCCGGAAAAAGAAAAAGCCTGTTTTCTCTGAAAACAGGCTTTTTCGCAAGCTGCGTCATCTGTTTCATGACGCGGTGCAGCGTTTATGCTGCTTAGCAAAGGATAGAGAACCACCGCCAGTGTGTCTCTATCCTTGGTTTTAAGAGCTCATCTTATTCGTGAAAATTCGTACCGTCTGTCGTCGCTTTAATGATGCCGGCGCGGATGACGAAATCGCCGAAGTGTTCGCCTTCCTCACGCTCTTTCGCGTAGCGCGGGAGAATAGTGCGAAGCTCACTCAGAATTTCCTCTTCACCGATATTTTCCCGGTACATTTTGCTCAAACGGCTGCCGTCAAACGCCGCTCCTAAATACATATTATATTTTCCGGGCGCCTTTCCGATAAATCCGATTTCGCCGAGTGCATGGCGGGCGCAGCCATTCGGGCACCCGGTCATACGGATGGTGATTTCTTCATCCCGCAGCCCGTTTTCGTCAACAATGTCTTCAATCTTATCAATCAATTTCGGCAGATACCGCTCGGCTTCGGCCATGGCGAGCCCGCATGTCGGAAGCGCGACGCAAGCCATTGAACTGCGGCGGAGGGCGGAATGCTGCCGGCCGTCTGTCAGACCGTATTGTTCGATTAATGCGCTGATTTGTTTCTTTTTCTGGCTCGAGACATTGCCGATAATCAGGTTTTGATTAGAAGTGAGACGGAAATCCCCTGTATGGACTTTGGCGATTTCACGCAATCCCGTCATCAGCTTATAATTCTCATAGTCCGTGACGCGGCCGCCTTCGATAAACATCGTAAAGTGCCATTTCCCTTTTACGCCCTTCACCCATCCGTAACGGTCGCCGTTATGGTCAAAATGATAAGGTTTCGCTTCATCCAGCTGCCAGCCGAGGCGGTTTTCCAGCTCGGCTTTTACGTTTTCCAGCCCGAGACGGTCAACGGTGTACTTGAATCGGGCATTCTTTCTGACGGAACGGTTTCCGTAATCGCGCTGAATTGTAATGGTTTTTTCCGCTACATCATACAGCTGCTCCGGTTTGCAGAAGCCGATGACTTTTGAAAGCTGCGGATAAGTGGCCGTATCGCCGTGCGTCATTCCCATACCGCCGCCGATTGCCACGTTGAATCCGATAAGACGGCCTTCCTCCACGATGGCAATGAAGCCGAGATCTTGAGAAAAGACATCGATATCATTGGACGGAGGCACGGCGATTCCGATTTTGAATTTCCGCGGCAAATACAGCGGCCCGTACATCGGTTCCGTTTCCGTGTCAGGAGTTCCCGCCACACGTTCCTCATCAAGCCAGATTTCATGATAGGCTCTCGTGCGCGGAAGAAGGTCATCGCTCAATTTCTTCGACCATTCGTATACTTCCGCATGAATTTCAGACTGGTGCGGATTTGAAGCGCACATGACGTTTCGGTTGACATCTCCGCAGGCCGCAATGGTATCAAGCAGCGCCGCATTGATTTTCTGAATCGTTTTTTTCATGTTCCATTTTAAAATTCCGTGCATTTGGAACGTTTCACGCGTTGTCAGCTTCAATGTATTGTTTCCGTATTTTTGCGCCAGTTCATCCATGACAAGCCATTGTTCCGGAGTTGACACGCCGCCTGGCATCCGGACGCGCAGCATGAACTGATAAGCCGGTTCAAGCTTTTGTTTTTGACGTTCATTACGGAGATCGCGGTCATCCTGCAAGTAGCTTCCGTGATGCTTCATCAGCCGGTTGTCATCGTCCGGGATGCCGGCTGAAATCCGGTCGAGCATGACTTCTTTCAATGTGCCGCGCAAATAATCACTTTTTTCTTTAATTTCCTCAACATCACTTGGAGGGCCTTCCGGCGCTTTTAAAATGTTGTTCACCATGCTGAATAAGCTCCTTTCAAACCAAAATCAATATACGTCACGCTGATAGCGTTTTTTCTGCTGCATGTCTGCCAGGAAGCTTTCCGCTTTTTCACGGCTCATGCCGCCTTCTTCCTGAATGATATCGAGAAGCGCCTGGTGCACGTCATGCGCCATATGCTGTTCATCACCGCAGATGTATACGGCGGCTCCCTGCTGCAGCCATTCATACAGCTCTTTGCTTTGTTCTTTCATGCGGTGCTGCACATATACTTTTTCCTCCGAATCCCGGGAAAAAGCGACGTCCATTTTTGTGAGAACACCGTTTTGCAGCCATTTTTGCCATTCCGTCTGGTACAGAAAATCAGTGACAAAGTGCTGATCCCCGAAAAACAGCCATGTTTTCCCTTCAGCTCCGGTTTCTTCACGCTCCTGCATAAAGGAACGGAACGGTGCGATGCCTGTCCCCGGCCCGACCATAATGATCGGTGTATCCGGATTTTCCGGCAGCTTGAAGTTTTGGTTGTGCTGAATGTAAATCGGAAGCGTATCTCCCGGCTGGAGTCTTTCCGCACAAAGAATGCTGCAGACGCCTTTGCGTTCTCTGCCGTGCGCGTCATATCTGACCGCTCCGATTGTCAGATGCACCTCTTCCGGATTCGCTTCTAAACTGCTTGCGATCGAATAGAGCCGGGCCGGCATTTTACGCAGGATGGAAAGAAAGTCTTCCGCGGAAGCTTCCCACGGACCGAAATCCCGGACGAGATCGAGCAGATCACGGCCGTTGGTGTATGCTTTCAGCTGCTCTTCGTTTCCTTCGGCCAGAAGTTCACTCAGCTTTTGATCAGCCGTAAACTGTGCGGCCTTTTGCAAAAGCGGCTTTGTTAAGACGGTAATTTCAAAATGAGAAGTAAGCGCGTCTTCCAGCGGACGGCGCTCTCCTTGTTTATTCACCGCCACTTCCTGTTTTGGGTCCCATTTCAGCTCATTGATCAGCTCATCAACGAGCGCCGGATCATTTTCCGGATAGATGCCGAGGCTGTCTCCGGGCTGATACGCGAGGCCCGATCCTTCAAGCGATAGCTCGAGATGACGTGTTTCTTTATTCGAACCGCGTCCGTTCAGATTGATGTTCTCAAGAACCTCCGCCCGAAACGGGTTCGTTCTGGAATATACGGATTCACCGAGAGCGGGCGTCTCGGCAGGCGCTTCGGCTGTTTGATTTCCCGCTCCTTCGTTCAAACCGCCGATAACCGCGTCAAGCCATTCCGAAAACGGCTCATCATAATCAAGATCGCAATCAACCCGCGGCGCAAGCTGGGTGCCGCCGAGCTCTTGAAGACGCTCGTCAAACTCTTTGCCGGTCTGGCAGAAAAATTCATACGAGCTGTCCCCGAGCGCCAAAACGGAGTAACGGAGCGCTTCAAGCTTCGGCGCGCGTCTGCCGTGAAGAAATTCATGAAAGGCCAGCGCGTTATCCGGCGGATCGCCTTCTCCGTGCGTGCTCACCACGATCAGTAAATTGTTTACTTTTTTCAGATTATTCGGCTTAAAATCGTTCATCGACGCGACGGTGACCTGGAATCCCCGTTCCTCAAGCGTCTTTACCGTCTGTTTCGCAAGACCTTCCGCATTTCCCGTTTGCGATCCGTATAATACGGTCACTTCTTTCGAGACTGCCGGGCTTTCTGCAGGAGCCGGAGCAGCGGGCGCGGCTGTTTCACCGGATTCGGACCGGGCCGCAGCCAAATAACCGCTCAGCCAGATTTTCTGTGATTCTGTCAAGGTCGGCAGAAGGCGGTTAAGGAGCTCTGCCTGCTCCTGATTAAACGGACTGTTCATGACCTGAAGTTGCAACGATATCCACCTCACAAGGAATTAAACGTAACGTACGTTATTTCTATAGGAATTGTCAAAATAATATTCTAATTGAAACTTTACCGAAAGTTTGTATGTAAGTAAAATATATAATCATGATGACAACGATTAAGATTACTAATGATAAAAAGCCCTTTGCACTCGGCAAAGGGCTTATACGAATAAGCCGGCGGGCACTTCTTTTATAAAAGGAGAGGGTTCTCCCGGAGACAATATGGTCAAATGATGCATCGCCCGCGTACAGGCCGTATATAACAGCTTACGGTCATGTTCGCTATTGTACTGGGCAGCAGAGGCGTCAGCGGCAATGACGGCGTCAAACTCAATGCCTTTTGCCAAATAAACGGGAATGACGCATACCCCTTTTTGAAAAGGCTGGTTTTCTTTATTGATCAAGCGGACACCGCTCTCGGCGCTGACTGCCTGAAACACTTTTTTGGCTTCCGCGGCCGTTTTGCAGATGACGGCGACCGTCTCCCAGCCTTTTTGTCTGAGCTCCCGGATTGTATCCGCCAATTGTTCCCGCCGCGCATTTTCTGTATCCGTCCGCAAAACACGCGGTTTTTCCCCGTTCCGGTTAAAAGGCTCAATGTCATCGCCGTCAGCCAGCAGCGCTTTCGTAAATTCAACAATCTGCCGCGTCGATCTGTAAGTCCGCTTCAGGCTGACATACTTTTCTGCACCATTGCGAAAGCAGCCGGCGAGGGAAGAAGGGCCCGTAATGGTGTGAGCATAAATCGACTGGCTGACATCACCGAGCACCGTCATCTTTGCCGCCGGGAAGATGCTTTGAATATACGTGAGCTGAAATGAGGAATAATCCTGCGCTTCATCAATGAAGACGTGCTTCATTTGTGTGTTTTTTCTTTTTCCTTCTAGCAGATCCTGCAAATACAGATACGGAGCGGCATCTTCATACAGAAGCGACCGTTCTGCAAATGCGTTTCTGGTCAAAGCGCCGATGCTCTCCCAATGATCGGGCTTTTCATCAGCTCCCCAGTCTGAAAACAGCCGGAGATACATCCGTTTTATATCGAGAAAGCCGAGCCGTCTGACGGCCTGCTTAATCGGTTTAAAGGCTTTCCCGACAATAATGGCGCCAAGCAGGCGCTGTTCGCGCTGATGGTCGTCAAATGCAGGTTCATCATCTGCCGCCTGCTTCTTGAGTGTTTGATAAACCTCAGCATAGTCTTCCTTATCAAGCAGCTCGCTCTCCTGCAAGACCCATTCCTTCTTACGCTCCTTTTTTTCGAGAGCGCTGATTTCCGCGAGAAGCCATTCCGCCGTCAGCTCCGCTCTGTTCGGAATCGGCAGCTGCTGATCAAGCGAATAAAAATAGGCTTCAATCCGCTCTTTTGAAATCAGGATGTCTCCCCGGAAGCTGATCTGTTTACATATCAGGCCCGAGCAGGAAAGTGAGCCGGCATAGCGGTCAATCATGGCCTGAAAAGCTGATGACGCTTTGTAAGCAATGGCTGCAAGCCTTACGGAAAGTGCGTCCTGATTTTGTTCAGTCAGGCAATATTCAAGCTGCTCGTACGGGCTTTCACAATCAAACTTTCGTCCGAGACGGCGGATGATATATTCCTGAAAGGTGGCCTGCTCCATATTCTCTTCTCCCAATTCCGGCAATACGGCGGAAACATAACTGTTAAACAAAATGTTCGGGGAAAACAATACAATCTGACGGGCATCAAGCACCCCGCGCCCGCGGTACAGCAAGTAAGCGGCCCGCTGCAGCGCCGCGGATGTTTTCCCGCTCCCGGCGGCTCCCTGAACGATGAGATATTTGCTTTTTTCATCCCGGATGATTTCGTTCTGTTCTTTTTGGATGGTCGACACGATGTTTTTCATATGCTGTCCGGAATGACCGCTCAGCACCTCTTGCAGCATTTCGTCACCAATCGTCATATCCGTGTTAAACATCGCTTTAAGCGTCCCGTTTTTAATGATGAACTGCCGCTTCAGTGTGATGTCTCCCTCTATCGTTTCTTCCGGAACTTCATAGCGGGCTTTTCCCGGGGAATATTGATAGTAAAGAGATGAGATGGGCGCGCGCCAATCATAAATGAGAAATTGCTCGTTGTTTTCATCCATCAAAGAAGTCAGCCCGATATAAATCCGCTCGGAAGAGGACTCCCCTTCTTCCGTAAAATCGACACGGCCGAAGTAAGGAGAGGTTTTCAGCTTTTGGATTTTTTGAAGCTGCCGGTATTGAAGCCGATGCGTCCGTTCACGTTCTGAAAGCATTTCCGCCTGCTGTTTAATGCTTGAAAATGTCTCAGCCGCTTCATGGGCGTCATCCATATTCACGGTGACATCATCCCAAAACGTTTTTCTCAGGCCGACAATATCCTGCTTCAATCCGCCCGATGAGGCTTCAAGATGAGTTTGTTTCTGTTCCAGTTCCTTCATGACAAAATTGATTCTTTCCTGCTCTTCTTTCCACTCTTTATCACGTTTTGCCATCAGCGGCACCTCCGAGATCAAGCTGACAAATCCGGCTTTCCTCATACAAACATATATGCAACATATTATTCAGCATTATGGTCAAATACCCTTTTTCTTATCATATCGGGCGTCTTTTTTTATCAGAAGCGAGTTATGCAGAAAAACCGATTTCTTTTATGAAATCGGTTTTTTACTGATCTATATGATAGGAACGATTCGGCAGGCGCCACCTGAACACATAACTGCAGATGCGGCATGCCACAAGCACAAGAAACAGCACATACAAACCGGCGGCATCCCCGGCCCAGCCGAGGCCCACGATTAACCCTCCGAGCGCGGCCCAGACTGCATAAATTTCCGCCTTGAGCACAAGCGGCTTTCTGCCCGCGAGCAGATCCCGTATGATGCCGCCCCCGCTTCCGGTCAGGACCGCTGCCGCAATCACCGCACTGAGCGGATGGCCCATTTTCACGGCATATAAAGCGCCTTGGATGGCAAACGCCGATAGCCCGATGGCATCGGATAGGTTGCCCCATTTACTCCAATGTCTTAACAGCAGCTTCGGAAACAAAAAGACAATCGTAACTGATGCGAGAGCGATTTGAAAAAACGCGCCTTGCTCCCACAAGGCGGAGACCGGAACACCGATCAGCAGATTTCGGATGGCTCCTCCGCCGAACGCCGTTACAATCCCCAAGATATACACGCCTAAAATATCATACTCCTCTTCCATCGCAACAATCGCTCCGCTGACCGCAAACGCAATGATGCCGATTACACTAAGCAGCTCCCAGGCCATTCCATATGCTCCTTTTTATTTGTTAAATTTTCTGACGACCATTAGATTTTATAATCGCTTTCTCTTAAAATCAACCTTATTTTTGAAAGATTCTGATTCCTAATCCGGGACAACCTCACCCGCAACCGCTGAGAGCGAGAATATTTTCCTATTTTATACTTTAATGGAAGGTTTATTGGAAGTTTCATTGAATACTTTCTCTAACAAAAAGGGGGTTATGAGATGAAAATCAGTTCACTTGTTTTTCCTGTTTTATTGGCCGCCGGATTAATTCCCGGCCTGCCGTCAGCCGAAAGCCATACGCATTCGCACACTCATGCGGAGCCGGCGAAAACGGTATATACGGACCCGCTTCCGAAAGCCGATCATTTTAAAGATCTGAAGGGCCCGGTCCAAGTTGAACAGACGGTTGACACAAAAATTCTGGATGAGAACGGCAAGCAGGTCGGCACGAAACGATTCAATGCCAATGTCAGTCAGGATAAAGCCTCAACTAAAGCCAGCACGGGCTCCCAGAAGGTCAGAGTGCTGGCGGTGGCGGACGCTGAATACCGCGCCAAATACAGCGACTGGCAAACGCGAATCGTCCAGATCGTGGAGCAGGCGGATGTCGCTTTTAACCGTGATCACAACATTGATTTCGTCGTACAGGCCGTGCAGGCTTGGAATTCTTCCGGCTCAAACAGTTCTCAGATTTTATCGAATCTCCAAAGCAGCTTCAGAAATCAAAATTATCATTTCGTCGTCGGTTTTACCGCAAAATCAAGTTTTGACGCCGGCGGTATCGCGTATGTATATAACGGCAAACCGAGCGGCCCGGCTTTCAGCGTGAACCTTGATCAAGGAACGGCCAACACGGCGAAAGCGGCACAGCACGAGTTTTCCCATAACTTCGGACTTCAGCATGACGCCCAAGGCAGCGGCATCCGCTGCGTCATGAATTATGATTATGCCTATTCCGTGGATATCTGGGACAGCTCCCATAACAGACAGATTGCGACAAACAAAGCTTGGTACAAATAATAGAAAAAGAGCCGCTCCCCATGGAGCAGGCTCTTTATTTTGCCGTGCGTTCCGTTTTGACAAAACACATGCAGATCATAATGAGAATAAATGCCGTCAATGCCAAGAAAGGAATGGTAATGAAACCGAACCAGTTAATATATTCAGATGAGCAAGGCACGCCGTAGACACACGGCTTGATGCCGCTGAAACCGGGCACCTTCTGCTCAAGGTAATGCATGATCGATATAAACGCGCCGATGACGGCCATCGGCAGCACATATTTTTTCACGCGCGTGTCACCCTGGAAGGTGGCGATTCCTAAAATCAGGACAAGCGGATACATGAGAATTCTTTGATACCAGCACAGCTCGCACGGTATGAATTTTCTGATCTCGCTGAAATAAAGGCTGCCGAGCATGGCAGCAAGAGCTATCACCCAAGAAGCATATAAAAATACGATTCTATTTTTCATTTTTCAGCTCTTTCTTAATCGTTTTTGAAATTTCCTCATAATTAGAGAATTCTTTAATCACTTTGTCATTTACGTAAATCGTCGGTGTCGCCGTAATGTTTAATTTATCATTCAGGTCAGTGTCAGCTTTCAGCTCTTTTGCAAATGTCTCTTTATCAAGGTTTTCCTTCAGCTTGTCAGGATCAACCTTTTTCGCGGTGCTTTTGACCGTTTTTTCAAGCAATGCAGGCGTGACCCATTCCTGTTCGCTTGACGGCTGCTCTTCAAACAGCTTTTCATGGAAAGCCCAGAATGATGCCGGGTCTTCCTTCCACACCTCTTCTGAAGCAAGTGCCGCCAGACGCGAGCCGCTTCCGTGGTACATGACGTTCACAAATGAAAATTTCACGTCGCCTTTATCGATAAAATCTTTTTTGATTTTCGGAAAGATATCGCTGTTAAATACTTTGCATGACGGACATTTGTAATCTCCGAATTCAACTACCGTAACAGGCGCGCTGTCTTTGCCGAGCACGGGCTGTCCTTTAATGGAAGGCTGTTCGGCGACTGTTTCGCCCGCTTTTTCCGTTTGGTTGTTAATAATTACGATGGCCGCAAATAAAACGACAACGATTAACGTCAGAATCACCGCAAATTTCGCAGACGATTGTTTCTTTTTCACTCAGACACCTCATTGTTTTTAAAATAAAAAAGAAGCGGATGCCGGATGGCCCGCTTCTCTATTTTACCAAGACAACCTTGTTTAAGAAAACCCTGAAAAACGAATTATCTTTGACAATTATTCCGCTTTCACTCTCATGACGCGCATCGCGTTGGCAACGGCGATCAGCGTGACGCCTACATCTGAAAAGACCGCTTCCCACATGGTGGCGAATCCGAATGCGCCAAGCAAGAGAAAAATGATTTTTACGCCTAAAGCAAATCCGATGTTCTGCCAGACGATCCGGCGTGTGCGGCGTGCAATCCGGATGGCTTCGGCTGCTTTTGACGGCTGGTCTGTCATCAGGACGACATCGGCCGCTTCGACGGCGGCATCAGAACCGAGAGCCCCCATGGCAGCTCCGATGTCAGCTCTGGCAAGCACAGGCGTATCATTAATCCCGTCGCCGACAAACATCAGTTTTTCATTCGGTGAAAGCGCGGCTTCAAGTTCTTCGACGCGGTCTACCTTGTCACCAGGCAAAAGCTCTGTGTACACGTCATCAATACCGAGCTCTCGGCCGACAGCTTCTCCGGTCTGCTTTGAATCACCCGTCAGCATCACTGTCCGCTTCACGCCGAGCGCTTTTAAATTGGCAATGGCCTGTTTGGCGTCCTCTTTGATTTCATCGGCGATCACGATTGCCCCCGCATACTGCTGATCCACGGCGACATAAACGACGGTTCCGTTATTTTCAGCTGTGCCGGAAGCGATTTGTTCTTTTGCCATCAGTTTTTGATTTCCGGCCAAAATCGTTGATCCGCCGGTTTTCACCCTAATGCCGTGTCCGGGTATTTCTTCATATTCTTCAATCTCCTCAGCCGCTAACGGTTGATTGTAAGCTTCACGGATGGAAGAAGCAATCGGATGATTGGAATGGACTTCTGCAAGCGCGGCTGCATGAAGCAGGCTGTCATTCGTAAATCCTGCCGCCGGTTTGATATCAGTAACGGCGAAATTGCCTTTCGTTAAGGTTCCCGTTTTATCAAACACGGCGTATGCCACCTGATTGAGCGCTTCTAAATAGTTGCTGCCTTTCACGAGCACCCCTGCTTTAGACGCAGCCCCGATACCGCCGAAAAACCCGAGCGGAATGGAGACGACGAGTGCGCACGGACAAGAAATCACAAGGAAAATCAGCGCGCGGTACACCCAGTCGGATAGCGCGGCTGAAGGCACGAGAAGCGGCGGTAAAAAGGCGAGAAGCACCGCAACAATGACAACGGCCGGTGTATAGTACTTGGCAAACTTCGTAATAAAGTTTTCCGTTTTCGCTTTGCGTCCGGCCGCATTTTCGACCAGATTCAATATTTTTGACACGGCAGAGTCTTCATACCCTTTAGAGGTTTCAATATGAAGCACGCCGTTCTGATTCATAAATCCGGCCATCACCTCTTGCCCCGGCTCCGCTTTTCTCGGCACGGATTCGCCCGTTAAAGCGGATGTATCAACCATCGAGGAACCGCTCAGCACCTTTCCGTCCAGCGGAATCCGTTCTCCGGGATTCACGATGATGACCTGTCCGACTTTGACGTCCTGCGGGGGAACGGCAGCCATGCCGTTTTCCGTTTTCACATTGGCGTACTCAGGACGGATGTCCAATAACGCGCTGATCGATTTTCTGGATCGGCTGACGGCCGCTCCCTGAAACAATTCACCGATCTGGTAGAACAGCATGACCGCGACGCCTTCCGGATATTGATGAATGATAAATGCGCCGATTGTGGCAAGCGCCATCAGAAAATGCTCATCAAATACCTGGCCGCGGACAATATTTTTTCCCGCTCTGGCTACGATATCGCCGCCGATGATCAAATATGAAGCAAAAAAGAGCAGAAACTCAAGGACGGCGCCCGTGTGCGCGAAGTAAGCGATGACGGCCAAAACAGCGCCCGCCGCCAATCTCACTAACATCAGCTGCAGCTTTTTGCGGTATTCATCCTCACCGGGTTTGTCTTCGTGCTTCGAACGAACGGTCACATGAGGATCAATGGACTTTACTTTTTTCGCGACTTCGTCTTTCATCCATTGCTCGTTTTTCCCGCCGGCTGAGACCGTGATGGTGCTTGCCGCAAAATTGACAGCACAGCCGTCTATGCCGTCAATGGCTTTTACGCCGTTTTCTATTTTTTTTGCACAGTTGCTGCAATCAAGTCCGTCTAATACAAATTCACCTTTGGCTGCTTTCATTTTCGACTCACCCTACTTTCCGTAATAGGATTCCCATAACATCAATACAGCTAAACGAAATTATATATATGAGCATATATTCATATAAGTGTTTTCTCTATTATATGCAGGCTTTGAATAAAGTGTCAATAAAAAAGACAAAACCGGCATCAGCCGATTTTGTCTTTTTTCACCTTCTGTAAACGCAAGGCATTAAGCACGACCGATACCGAGCTGAATGCCATGGCGGCGCCTGCCACCCACGGAGCCAGAAAGCCGGCTGCCGCAATCGGAATGCCGATGCTGTTGTAGCCCAATGCCCATCCTAAATTCTGCTTGATGTTTCTCATAGTCAGCCTGCTCATGCCGATGGCGTCGGCAATGCCGTTCAGGTCTCCGCGGATCAGCGTAATGTCCGCTGCTTCCATTGCGATATCGGTGCCGGTGCCGATGGCCATTCCGATATCGGCCACAGCCAGCGCCGGAGCATCATTGATGCCGTCACCAACCATCGCCACGCGCCGGCCTTCTTTTTGCAGCCGGGAAATTTCTGCCGCCTTTTGTTCGGGAAGCACTTCTGCGATCACGCTGCCGATGCCCGCGGCTTTTGCAATGGCTTCCGCGGTCTTTTTGTTGTCACCGGTCATCATGATGACGTCAAGCCCCATATCATTCAGACGTTTCACCGCGGCCGGAGATGTTTCTTTGATGGTATCGGCGACTGCGATAAGCCCCGCCGCTTTGCCGTCTGCCGCAATAAGCATCACCGTTTTTCCTTCCGCCTCCAAGCGGGCCATGTGCGGAAGCAGTGCTTCATGTTCAATGTGCTCTGATTCCATCAGCCGTCTTGATCCGGCAAGAATCGTTCTCCCTTCAGCCTCTGCATAGATTCCGGAACCGATCCGGGCTTGGAACCGGGCGAGTTTCGGGATGGAAATCCCCCGTTTTTCGGCTCCTGACACGATGGCTTCTCCAAGCGGGTGCTCCGATCCCGTTTCGGCGGCCGCCGCCAGCCGCAGGAGCTCCTCTTCGTTCATTCCCGCTGCCGGTACGGCGTCTGTCAGCACCGGTCTGCCGTTTGTCACCGTTCCGGTTTTATCCAGTACGATGGTCGTCAGACGCTGGGTCTTTTCTAGATGCTCCCCGCCTTTAAAGAGAATGCCGAATTCAGCTGCGCGGCCGGAGCCCGCCATAATGCTCGTCGGAGTGGCGAGCCCCAGTGCGCACGGACAGGCAATGACAAGCACGGCGATGAATTTGCCGATCGCTTCAGAAAACTGTCCCGGCGCCGCCCATACATACCAAATGAGAAAAGTCAGCACGGCCAGCCCCAGCACAATCGGGACGAAAATGCCTGAAATGTGATCCGCGAGCCGCTGAATGGGGGCTTTTGATCCTTGGGCTTCTTCCACGATTTTAATAATGTGTGCAAGCGCGGTATCTTTGCCGACATTCACCGCTCTGATTTTGAGAAAGCCGTTTGCATTGATCGTCGCCCCGGTGACGGTGCTTCCGGGAGACTTATCGACAGGCATGCTCTCTCCCGTAATCATCGATTCATCAATCGCGGAATGGCCTTCAATCACTTCGCCATCGACAGGAACGCGTTCTCCAGGTTTCACGTATACGATATCCCCCGTCCGGACCTCGTCAATCGGAATCACCTGTACTTTGCCGTCCCGCTCAACCGCCGCCGTCTTCGCCTGAAGCTTCATTAGCTTTTTAATCGCTTCTGATGAGCGGCCTTTTGCTTTCATCTCTAAAAGCTTTCCAAGCAATATCAAAGTCAGCAAAATGGCGCTCGTTTCATAATAAAGCCCCTCAGCATGTCCGTCTCGCCCGAGAGACGCAATCGTCATGTACAGGCTGTATGCGTAAGCGGCCGTCGTTCCGAGCGCAACGAGAACATCCATATTGGCGCTTTTGTTTCTCAGCGCCTTGTACGCTCCCGTATAAAAAGGCCAGCCGATGACGAGCTGCACCGGGGTGGCAAGCGCGAATTGCAGCCACGGATTCATCAGGATATCCGGCATCCAGATAAAAGAAGTAAAAGAAAAATGGCTGACCATCGACCATAAAAGCGGAAAGGAGAGAACGGCAGAAAATATCAGCCTGATCAGCTGCTTTCGCTGCTCTTTCTCCTTTTGGGATAATCCGCCGTCTCCATCAACCGCTTTCTTCCCGTCTAATCGGTAGCCGAGTTTTGCCACGATCTCTTTCAGCTCTTTCGGTGTCACCTCTTTCGGATTGTATTCAACGGTGACTGTTTCCAGGGCGAAATTCACCGGTGCGCTCACAACGCCCTCTGTTTTGTTCAGGCGCTTTTCAATCCGGTTGGCGCAAGCGGCACACGTCATGCCTTCAATCTGAAACTCGGCTTTTTCCGTCACGACGTGATAGCCGAGTTTTTCAATTTTATCCTTTATGGCGCCAGCTTCGATTTTGTCAGGCTGATAAGAAATATTTGAGGTCTCAAGCGCAAGATTGACGGAAGCGTCATTGACGCCGTCCATCCGTTTCAGCCCTTTTTCAATTCTTGAAGCGCAGGCGGCGCATGTCATGCCTCCCACCTGAATGGTCATCTCTTTCGGTTCACTCAATGTCCTCATCTCTCTTCATAAACCCCATGGGGGTATAATTATGATAAAAGAAAACCGCGCCCGTTCCCGAAGCGCGATAAATCCTATACGACGTCATACCCTTGATCTTCAATCGCGTCTTTTATATCTGATACGGAGACTTTGTTTTCATCAAACGTCACATCCACCTGTCCGGCTTCCAATTTCACCTGAACCGCCGTCACTCCGTTCAGTTCTCCCACTCCGGTCTCTACTGCTTTTACGCAGTGCTGACAGGACATGCCTTCGACTTGCAGTGTTTTTTGTTCCATGATGATTCCCTCCACGTCTTGTTTTTTCTTTTTTATGTTACCATACCCCTGTAGGGTATTTCAAAACATTTTATTTTACGATTTCGCGATTTTTTTCACAACATCAAGCAGCTCGGCAATCGCCTGCTCCCCGTTTCCGCTCTCAATGGCGCCGGCTACGCAGTGATGGGCGTGATCTTCCAGCAGATGAAACGCGACTTTCTGCATGGCCGCCTGCACGGCTGAAATCTGCACGAGAATATCCACGCAGTATCGTTCGTTTTCCACCATATTCTGAATGCCCCTGACTTGGCCTTCAATCCGTTTCAGCCGGTTCAGAATCTGGTCTTTTTCTTTGGCGCTTTTATGATTTAACGATTGATGCTCGGTATGTTTGTCCATTTTCCACCTCGGTTTTGTTCTTCGTTACCTTCATTATACAGACTTGAAAATCCGGTGTAAAAAATTTTCAACACACAAGTTTAACCAGTACACCCGCGGGGTATATATTGTTATCACATATCATGAGGGGGAAGTTCATTGAAAACGATACAGGTTGGCATATTGGGATATGGTTTGTCCGGGAAAGTCTTTCATGCGCCGCTTTTGGACGTCCTTGATGATTATCAGATCAAAAAAGTCATGACCTCCAGAACGGAGGAGGTCAAACGTGATCTGCCGGGGGCTGAAGCCGTGCGCGCGATTGAAGACATTACCGGTGATCCTGACATTGATCTCGTCATCGTTACGACACCGAGCGGAATGCATTATGAATCAGCGATGAAATGTCTCCTGGCGGGAAAACACACCGTCGTGGAAAAACCGATGACGGCGACTTCAGCAGAAGCGGAGGAGCTGAGAAGAACGGCTGAAAATAAAGGCGTCTTACTGAGCGTGTACCACAACCGGCGGTGGGACAATGACTTTTTAACGATACAAAAGCTGATTCGGGACGGGGCGCTTCAAGACATTCATACATATCAAGTCAACTACGATCTGTACAATCCGGTTGTCCAAGAAAGATGGCGCGAAAAAAGCGGACCCGCCACGGGAACGCTGTATGATCTCGGTTCACATATTATTGACCAGACACTCCTGCTTTTCGGAATGCCGGAATCCGTCACGGCACATGTGATGAAACAGCGGGACAACAGTGAAACCGTCGATTATTTTCTGGCCGCGCTCCATTACGGCAAGCTTCAGGTCATTCTTCAATCCGGCTCTATAAATGCGGCAAACGGCCCGCGCTATCAGATTCACGGACGGAATGCAAGCTTTATCAAATACGGAAAGGACGGACAGGAAGAGGCGCTTTCAGCCGGCCAAAAGCCGATTGACGACAGCTGGGGCGCCGATGACCCTGACAACTTCGGAGAGCTGACAATCGCAGCGGATGAAAAAAGGCATACAGAAACAATCCCCTCTGAGAACGGCTCTTACCTTACGTACTACAAACTGCTGGCGGACAGCATCTTAAACGGAAAACCGCTTCCCGTTACGGCGGAAGAAGGCATCGATGTCATCCGTGTCATTGAAGCGGCGATGAAAAGCAGCGAGCAAAAACGGACGATTGCCCTTTAATATAAAAAAACCTCCCTGCCGACGGCGGGGAGGTTTTTTTTAAGATCAGAATGATTTTCCGGCTTCTTTCGCGCGGGCAATCGCATCTTCTTTAATTTGCTGTGCTTTATTCGGTTCAGCATTATGGCCTTCAACGATTAAACCGTCAAAAGAAGGAACGCCGAAGAAGTTCATCATGATGCCGATGTAACGGTGGCCCATTTCCATGTCAGCCGCCGGGCCTTCAGAGTAATAGCCTCCGCGCGCCTGAATGTGGAGCGCTTTTTTGTCAGTCAACAGGCCGATCGGGCCTTGCTCTGTATATTTGAATGATTTTCCGGCTACAGCCACAGAATCAAGGTACGCTTTCATAACAGGCGGGAATGAGAAGTTCCAAAGCGGTGTGACGAATACGTATTTGTCAGCTGACGCGAATTGATCGCTCAGCTCATTCAGACGGCCGACTTTCGCTTTTTCGTTTTCAGAAAGCTCTTCAAAACCTGTGCCGGATTGAAGTTTTCCCCAGCCGCTGAATACATCCGCGTCGATATGAGGAATGTTCTCTTTGTAAAGGTCGATATGTACAACCTCATCATTCGGGTTTGATTCTTTATAAGAATCGATAAACGCTTTTCCTGTCGCCATGCTGTAAGATGTCTTTTCATCATGAGGATGAGCAGTGATATAAAGTACTTTTGCCATTGTTAACAGCCCTTTCGTTTTCAAATTACACACACATTTATTATGAAATATGAATGTTTTTTTATACTGATCAGTTCTGTAATAATTATAGTTACAAAAAATTCTTTTCGCAACAATAATATCTCGAAATCAGTATATTTTTTAAAAAAGGCTGTAATGACGGGAATGGCAAGCAGCAGAAAAAGCAGAAACATTTAGTTTCTGCTCAAAATCGGATTTGGTTTGCAGACCGGAATATCCAACCCGAGATTCCCCCGCAGTGTATCCGCCGGATAGCTTTTTCGGTACAGCCCCTTTTCCTGAAGGATCGGTATGACTTGATCTACAAAGGCTTCAAGCATGCCCGGGATGTCAGAGTGAATGATAAACCCGTCCGCCGCTTCCCGCTGAAACCATGTTTCAATTAATGATGCCACACGTTCCGGTGTCCCGATAAAGTTGGTTCGCGGAAACGCGGCTTCGCGCGCCACTTGACGCAGCGTAAGATTCCTGGCTTTCGCCTCTCTTTTGATACGGTCTGTCGTACTTTGAAACGCGTTTTTCCCGACGTCGCCCAAATCAGGAAACGGCTCATCCAGCGGAAAACGGCTCAGATCATAATCGTCAAAAAATCTGGCCACATATTTAACGGCGTTCTCTATCGGTATCAGCTCGGCGAATTCCTGATATTTCGCTTCCGCTTCTTCTTGTGAGCCGGCTATAATCGGACTGATTCCCGGAAAGATCCGCAGCTTGGAAGCGTCCCGGCCGTAATCCGCCGCCCGCTTCTTCACATCATCATAAAAAGCTTTCGTTTCCTCAAGTGAATTGGAGTGCGTAAAGACTGCATCTGCATTCCTCGCGGCAAACGACCGGCCGGTTTCTGAAGACCCCGCTTGGAAAACGACCGGCTCTCCCTGTTTGGACCGGCCGATATTCAGCGGGCCCTCCACTTGAAAATACTCGCCTTTGTGATACAGGCGATGCAGTTTGTCAGGGTCAAAAAACTGCCCGGTTTCTTTGTTGCGGACGAAGGCATCTTCTTCCCAGGAATTCCACAGACCGCGCACCACGTCCACATGTTCCTGGGCGATGTCGTAGCGCCGGCTGTGGTCGGGAAGGCTTTCTTTGCTGTGATTGCGCGCGGCTCCCGCCTGCGGAGAGGTGACGAGATTCCAGCCCGCCCTGCCGCCGCTGATATGGTCAAGAGACATCAGCTGTCTTGCGATGGTAAACGGCTCAGTGAACGAGGTGGAAAATGTGCCGATTAAACCAAGATGGGTTGTAGAGGCGGCAAGCGCCGATAAAATAGTGATCGGCTCAAACCGATTTAAGAAATGCGGGATGGACTTTTCAGAAATGAACAAGCCGTCCGCAATAAAAGCAAAGCTGAACAGCCCTCTTTCAGCGGTCTGCGCTTTTTGCCTGTAAAACGCCGCATTCGTGCTTGCTGTCGGATCGACGTCGGGATGACGCCAGCCGTCCGTTGTGCCGCCGACACCGTGAATCATGGCTCCGAATTGAATTAGATCCGTCCGGCTCATTTTCTCTCCCCCTTTTTCCCCTCGTAATCGGCAAGCGCCCGTTCTACATGCTCAATGCCGACTTGAGTAACGGCCTGATACACACGGCTGTCACCGCTGCCGATTTCAACGACGGGAACATGACGGATGCCGTACTTCGTCTGCAGCACGTCACGCAATTCGTCCCGCTCTGTCACATCAATTGTTTCGTATGCCACGGCTTTTTCCCGCAAATATCCTTTCACTTCATCACAATAGGAGCAGCCCTGTTTGCTCCAGACCACTACGTTTACTTCATGACTCATGTTCATCCCTCCTGTAATTGTGGGGCCGGCTGCACCGCTTCGCTTAACAGCCGGTAAGACAATCGTTTTTCCTCAGCGTTTTTGATAGGCGACAAAATCACAAAATCGGTAATGCTGTATTGAACGGATAATCGTCGCAGCTCGGCGGCGGTCTCTTCTTTTGTCCCGGCAATCACACCCGTCTTTTGTGTGATCAGCTTATATGGCTGCGTGACTTGTTCAAGAAACCCTTCCGCTTGTTCCCGGGAACCGACATTCACCTTTTTGCCGTCTTCGAGAATGATTTTGACCGACTCACGCGATACGACGTGTTTTTCCGCTTCTGCTTTTGTATGCGCGGTAAATACCATCGGCGCAAGGTGAAATTCCGCCTTCGATCCTTTCGGCAGATGCTCGTCAAAGGCGTGGCGCGCTTTTTCTAACGCAGCCTCTTCACCGTTTATGAAATAGGCGAAAACGAAGGAAATGCCGAGTTTGGCCGCGGATATCGCGCTTTCCGCGCTGCCGCCGAGTAAAAAGATGTCAGGCGCATACTCAGTATGCGGCGTCGGCCGCAATGACGCGTAGCGGTGCGAGTCCGGAAAATCATTTCGGATGAAATGAGTCAGCTCCTCAAGCTTTTCTTCAAACAAACGGGCGGGCTGGATAAGCTCCCGCTGCAGCGCATCGGTTGACAGC
Organism: Bacillus sp. JK74; assembly: GCF_053663395.1. Taxonomy (NCBI): domain Bacteria; kingdom Bacillati; phylum Bacillota; class Bacilli; order Caryophanales; family Bacillaceae; genus Bacillus; species Bacillus sp. JK74. The sequence goes on from NZ_JBSJQB010000001.1 coordinate 259,584, forward strand.
TGAAATCCGCCGGGCGCTTTGCCGACACCGAGCGCCACACGGCCGGGAGCAAGGGCGGACAGAACCCGGAACTGCTCCGCCACTTTATAAGGACTGTAATGCTGCAGCATCACCCCGCCGGATGCGAGACGGATTTTTTTCGTGCTTGCGGCAAGATACCCCAGAACAATTTCCGGCGCTGATCCCGCTATCTCTTCATTGTTATGATGCTCCGCCGCCCAGAAACGGTCATATCCGTATTGTTCGGCCTCCTGAGCCAATTTCACCGTTTGCCGCAAGGCTTCTTCTGCGGTTTGGTTTTCCGCGGTGACACTTTGGTCTAAAATGCTTAAACGAATCATACGACAGGCTCCTTTATGCGCTCTTTTATGTCATAACCGTAATCAGGCAGCACGCGGCGGAGGAACTTCTTCGTTCTTTCTTTTTTCGTCTTGTGAAAAACTTCCTCAGGCGTTCCTTGTTCCACGATTGCTCCTTCATCCATAAACACAATTTGGTCGGACACTCTTCTGGCGAATTCCATCTCATGTGTGACAATGATCATGGTGGCGCCGGTCCGCACAATGTTAAGCATCACCTCAAGCACCTCGCCGACAAGCTCCGGATCAAGGGCTGCGGTCGGTTCATCAAACAGCATCACATCAGGATGAATGGCAAGCGCCCGGGCAATCCCGACCCGCTGCTTTTGTCCTCCCGACAGCTGATTCGGATAGGCATGCAATTTATCCTGAAGCCCCACCTTGGCCAGTTCCCGCTCGGCAATGGCGTACGCATCTGATTTTTTCATTTTCCTTGCGACCGTCAGGCCTTCCATGACATTTTGAATCGCCGTTTTATGCGAAAACAAATGATATTGCTGAAAAACCATCGCCGTCTGTTTCCTCAGTCTGAGAATGTCTTTTTTGGCAGGCTTTTTGCAGTTAATGACTTCACCGTGCAGCGAAATGGCGCCCTCATCCGGCCGCTCAAGTAAATTAAGGCAGCGCAGAAAAGTGGTTTTCCCGGAACCGCTCGGGCCGATGATCGTCACGACTTCTCCTTTCCGGACACTTAAATTGATCCCCTTTAACACGTGATGACTGCCAAAATGTTTCTGAATGTTTCGGATTTCGATCATAATGCGCCTCCTTGATATCTGGCCGCTCTTTTTTCCGCCAGACTGTTTACTGCTTCGAGAATCAGCGTTAATCCCCAATAAATCACGGCCGCCCCGATAAATGCTTCCAGAAACGCATAGTTATCGGATGCCGCAATCGTCGCCGTTCCTGTAATTTCAGGCACTGCAACAATTGCCGCGATGGAAGTGGTATGCAAAAAGCCGATGCCTATATTGGTGAAGTTCGGCAGCGATATCATGAACGCCTGCGGCAGAATTACGCGCCGAATCATCTGGCCCCGCGTCAGACCGATTGAATATGCCGCCTCCGCCTGCCCCGTATCGACGGCCATGATCCCGGATCGGAGAATTTCCGTCATATAAGCGCCTGCCGTTAATGACAGTGCCATGATGACAAACACGGCGACCGGAATCTGATTGGCCGACCAGCCGAGATGAAACGCGCGGCTGAATTGTTCGGCAATCAGCGGAACCCCTAAATAAATCAGCATGATATGGAGAATCGCCGGGGTGCTGCGGAAAAAAGACACGTAAAACGCTGAGCAGGCCAGCAGCCATTTGATGCGGAATATACGCACCGTGATATTGCCGAGAGCTATGAAAAATCCGGCAATAATCGGAATGACCGTCATCGCCAATGTAAGCGGAACGGTTTTCAACATTTGTTTTATCGCAGTGCCGATAAATGGAATGTCCAGCTCCACTGTTCTCCCTCCTTTTCAGCCGTGCGCACTCATGTCAAAAACCGTCACAAGGCGCGTCTCATCTTTCTTGATTCGTTTTTCGGCCCATCTGAAGACACATTCAAATAAAAGGGCGGCCGCGTAATACAGAACAGACAGCGAGATATACACTTCAAGAGAATGATTGCTCGATGTAATCAAGGTCTGTCCTCTGCCCGACATATCCATCACCCCGATCGAAAAAGCGAGTGATGTATCTTTTAAGAAACCGATCACCATATTCCCGATGTTGGGAAAGGCCTGCACAAGCGCCTGCGGCAGAATGATGCGCCGGAATGTCTGCCCCCCGTTCAGCCCGATGCTGAACGCCGCCTCCGCCTGCCCGCGGCCGACGCTGTTCACACCTCCCCTGATGATTTCGGCCGCTCTTGCCGCGCTGCTCAGCGCGTACGTGGCGATGGCCGCATACAAAGGGTCCATTTTAGAGGTATCAATTCCGGCGAGCGCCGTGAGCGCCGGAATGCCGTAAAATACAATGAACAGCTGCACCATGATGGGCGTTCCTCTGAAAAAAGAGATATACAGCTTCGCATACTGATTCAAAACGGGAATGCGATAGATGCGGGGCAGCGCCAAAAGCAGCCCCAAAAGAAAGCCGAACAGCAAAGACACCGCCAATATATACAGCGTGACGGGCAAATACCCGAGCAATGTCGGCACAAAGGAGGCGATCATACTGATATCAAACGCTTTTTCCATTGCCGGTCCCTCTCTTTTTCACTTAATATTGCTCCTTTGAATAATCCGCGCCGAGCCACTTTTCACTCAGCTTTTTAAGCGTGCCGTCATCAATGATTTCCTTGAGCGCTTTATCAATGTCATCGCTCAGCGTTTGTTCATTTTTGTTAAACATAAAGAACACTTTGGCATTTGACAGCACCCCGCCGACCGTTTTTTCTTTGATTGCGCTTGTTTTGTTTTGAAAATCGACAGCAAACGGCGTTGAAATCGTTGCATCGGCGCGGCCGGATTTCAGCTGATTGGCCGCATCGTTTGAACCTTGGCCGGCATAGGCGATTTCAAACGGACTGCCGTGTTTTTCATTCCATTTTTTCAGCACAAGCGCGCCGTTTGACGTCGGACTTGTAATGACCCGCTTTCCTTTCAAGTCATCAATGCCGTGAATGTCCCCGTTATCTTGGAGCACCGTGATTTTCAGCGGGAAGTTGTTATACGCGACTTGATTGAACAGAAATTTTTTCTCCCGTTCGGCGCTTTTCTCCATTTGATGAGCCACGATATCGACTTTATGCTGGCCAAGGCTGACAAGCAGGTTGGAGAAATCCATCGTTTTAAAGGTGAATCGATAGTCCGGCAGGCGCCTGTCAAGCTCTTTCACCAGCTCAACGTCATAGCCCGTCAATTTGCCTTTATCATCAATAAAGCAAATATTCGGAAATTGAGTGCCGGTGCCGACCGTAATGTTCTTCACGTTTTTCTGATTGCCTGATGCCGCCTCCCCGCCCGCGCCGCAGGCTGATAACGCCGCCGTTGCCGCAATTGTTAATGACATGACCGCCAGTCTTATTTTCATGTGATCGCCCCGTTTTCTGCTTCAATTATTTCGTGAAACTTGATTTTGAATAATCCGCGCCGAGCCATTTTTCACTCAGCCTTTTCAATGTGCCGTCCTTCTCAAGCTTTTGAATCGCCCGATCCGTATCGTCCGCCAGGGTTTGGCTGTTTTTATTGAACATAAAATACACCTCGGTATCGAGCAGCACATCACCGACCGTCTTTTGTTTGAACGCGTGCGTCTTATTTTGAAAATCGACGGCAAACGGCGTGGATACGGTGGCGTCAGCACGTCCTGTCTCCATTTGGTTCGCTGTATCATTGCCGCCCTGCCCGGCGTATTTCAAGTGTATCGGGCTGCCGTGGGACTTGTTGTATGCCGTCATATAATCCGCCGCGTTTGACGTCGCGCCGACGATGACGGTTTTCCCTTTTAAATCCCGGAGCGTGTGTATCGCGTCATTATCCGCCTTCACCGTAATGTACATCGGCGAGTAGTTATACGGGATTTTGTGATACAAAAAGCGTTTCTCCCGTTCCTTGTTTTTCGCCATATTGTGCGCGATCACGTCAATTTTCCGGTTTCCGAGACTTGTAAGCAGATTCGAAAAATCCATCGTCTTAAAGACAAATTTGTATTGCGGCAGCTGTTCATCAATGGCTTTCATCACTTCAATGTCATAGCCGGTCAGCTCGCCTTTTTCATCCATAAAAGCAATGTTCGGAAAATCAGTTCCCGTGCCGACGATAACGGTCTGCACGCCGCTCCCCGCTTTCGTGCTTTCTCCTTGCCCGCACCCGGCCAGCACGCCGAGCAGCAGAAGCAGACAGCCGGCTCTGATCCGTTTTTTTATCATTGCGCCCAGCTCGGTGTGCCTAACAGCGACGCGTCAAACCGCTCCGGTATGAGCACCTTTCTCATCATGACTCCGATGTCTCCGTCTTTCTCCTGCTCAAAATACACTTCATATCCCCTCCGTCTGTACATATCTACAAGCCAGGGATGCTTGCGCGCCGAAGTGCCGAGCGTGATGGCCGGGGCCTTCAGCGTATCCCGCAGCACATGTTCCTCCACATAAGTCAAAAGTTTGCTGCCGATGCCCTGCCCCTTCAGCTCAGGAAGCGTCGCAAACCACCAGACAAACGGATATTTTGACGGAGGCGTGTCACTCTCCCACGGAAAACGGATCGTAATTGTTGAAAGAAGCCGTCCGTCCCGTTCGAGCACGACGGCTGAATGATTTTCAATATTTTCCGTTACCATATCGATGTCGGCCCGCGCCGACGGCCAGTCAATCTCCAAATTGCGGATCGGCTGAAACGCGCTGTACAGCAGCTCTAAAAACTCCGGCGCATCCTTTTTCTCAGCCAATCGAAATATGTCTTCACTCATTCCGGTCACTCTCCCCGCAAAAAATATATAATTCCAATTTGTTTACTAAGCTTTGATTGTTTATACTATAAAGCAAACTGATTTGTTTGACTAATCAAAAAAAGTAAAGGAAAGGTTCAAGAAAATTAATGAACAGCCGGGAGGGGATTTCGTTGGAATTACGCACCATTAAAACGTTTCATACCATCGTACAGTCAGGCAGCTTTTATAAGGCCGCCGAAATTCTGAACTACTCACAGCCGACGATTTCAATGCGGATTAAACAGCTGGAACAGGATGTAGGCGCGCAGCTGTTTGAACGGGGAAAGAAGCTGAAGCTGACAAGGGCGGGGCGGCTGTTTCATGAGCGGGCCGGGCAGCTTCTCGCGCAATACGAGGTGCTTGACCATACTCTGGCCGATATCAGACAGGGCCAGGCCGGCCTTATTCAGATCGGCATATCCGAACCGACGGCAAGCCTGATCTTCCCTGCCGTGCTGCGGGGTTTCTTAAATGATTACCCGGACATGTCCGTCAATGTCAGCGTGGATGATGCCAATACATGCAGCCGCAAACTGCTGGAGGGCGCCATTGATTTTGCGGTATGCGGCGAGCCGGAGCTGATTCTGGAAAATTACTTTGATCCGTTTTTCCATGACTCGCTCAATGTCATCGTGTCCAACAGACATCCCCTTGCCGCCAAAGCAAGCGTTAATCTCGAGGATTTAGAAAATGAATGCCTGATTTTTACGCCCGCCAATTGCCCGATCCGGATTCAAATTGAACAGCACCTGCAGCGGGCCATCGGCAGCCGCTATCGAAAAATGGAGCTGACCAGCAGCATGGCTCACCAATACTATGTCAGGGAAAATATCGGCGTCTCAATCTTTACGGCGACGGCGCATTCAGAGCCGATCGAGGGCACGAAGGTCATTCCGATCCATAACTTAACAATTTCACCGCCGGTCGGGCTTTTGACAAACCAAAAAGAAGAGCATTTTGACTGTGCCACAAAAGATTTAATCAGCAGGATCATCAGCCGGTTTCAGCGTGATCCGCATTAAAAAAACCCCCGCTTTACGGGGGTTTTTGTATATTCATCTTATATAATGCTCCGCACCAAGCCGCCGTCGATCCGCAATGCAGATCCGTTAATTGCAGACGACAGCGGGCTGCTTAAAAAGGCGACAAAGTGGGCGATCTCTTCCGGACGGATCAATCGCTGAATGATCGACGTCGGACGATTTTCCTTCATAAATCGTCTCTCCGCTTCAGCCACTGTCAGGTTTTCACCGGGATAAAGCGACTCCAGCATCGTTTCGACGCCCTCTGTTTTCGTGGAGCCCGGCATGACCGTATTCACCGTCACATTCGTCCCTTCCGTGAGCTCGGCCAGACTGCGTGACAGCGACAGCTGCGTCGTTTTCGTAGCGCTGTAATGAGCCATTTCCTGAGAAGGCATGACGGCCGCTTCACTCGCGATAAAGATCACCCGTCCTTCCTTCCGCTCAATCATCCGCTTTGCATACCGGCGTGTCAGCCGCACGCCGCTCATGATATTCACCTCGAAAAACCGGAGCCACTCTTCGTCAGGAATATCAAAGTATCCCGCAGGTTCAAAGATTCCTAAATTGTTGACGAGAATATCCACATCCGGATACTGCTGAAAAATCGCGCCGCATCCTTCCGCCGTGCCTAAATCAAATGCGGCCGGATAGAGACGGGCATCCGGCGTCTGTTTCTCTAGTTCCCGGATCGTTTCGTTCACCTTTTCTTCACGGCGGCCGTTAATGATCACGGCCGCACCTTCTGCAATCAGCGAAGCCGCAATCGCCTTCCCGATGCCTGACGTAGATCCCGTCACAAGCGCCGTCTTCCCTTTTAACTGCAAGTCCATCATCCATTCCTCCCTATCGCAAGTCTCTTCTTATATATGGACAGAAATCGAAAGCCTGAAACCTTCCGTCCCTATTATCGGATAGAAAAATGGATGAGGGGAAGTACGCACTTTTTAGTGCCTGTCCGTTGTCCCGGCTGACGGCTGATCAATTTGAATGAAAAACTCACCATCTAATTCTGCCTGAGCCTTTTTTAATATCCTTAATACATCATCAGCATCCGAACCCAATGCCTTCTGACTGATCTCAAAATTCTTCCACACCAAAGTCAGCGGATATTCTATCCAGCCTGTCAGACAATCCCATAAGGCATTCAGATTTTCACCATAAAAGTCCGGGAAATCTAATTGATCTTTTAAGATTCGGTGTAATGCTTCTATATTTTTAAAATCGTTACCATCAATAACTACTTTTAACATCAATAAAGTCCTCCATTATTATTTTATTTTATGAAATGTTTTGTAATGATTTGTTGTTTTGTAAATCAAACCATCATTCGAATAAAGCAGCCTGTCACTTCCCCTATACCCTTTAGTATAATTGATATCTGCTTCATGCCATACTCTATTTTTTGCTGCAGGCAAACGGTTGCCCTCGTTCTCAAATATATCTCCACCAATACTTTTCCCTGGTGCTACCTCTGCTAAATTTCCCTTTTTATTTTTCCACCCCAATTTTTTCGCTTCTGCTTTTGTAATGTAGTTATTCGGCAACTTACCATGTTTGGAAACATAATCAGCAACTTCACTGAAGCTATTCAGTACTTTATTAGCTTTAACACTATTCTCAACATATTTTGATGTTTTGTTAGCCTTTGATACGGTTCCCGCCAATTTTCCTGGAAGCTTAGTTAAATCTCCCCCTACTATACTTAATGCGGCTACTGTTCTATCAAAAGCGGATAGATCATTTTGGGTAATCAGGTCTTTACCTGATATGGCTTCGCTCCCACCTTTAATATTCGATAAAATTGGAATGAGATCAGCAGTAACAGAGAACATGCTTTTTGCATTTTTTAGGTTACCTGCATCATAATGAGAGATATTGTCTATATTAACTTCTATATTCTTTATATTTTTTTGAGAATTCTCCAATTCCTTTGTTTTTTTATTTAGTTTATTTAATTTCGTAGTCGTTAAACCATCTGAAGAATAATAATGATAATTATAATTCACTTTAGTCTTACCTACAGCATCCAAGTTTTTATCCAGCTTATCAAGTGAATTATTCACATGTTTCATATTTTTGGATACTTGCGAAACTCCAGAATTAATCTGATCAACTGATTTGGTCATTTGCCTTATATTAGAATCAATAGCTTTAAGGTTAGCATTCGTCTCGTCTGTTGCTTTATTCAGACCGACCAGTGCATGATTCATTTGATCATAACCATGATTACACTGATCCATGGCTCCTTGCATATCATCTAAGTCCCTATTCATTTCATCTACTATTTTATTCATGTCATCAAGGTTTTTAACCCATCCGTCCATGGCTTTATTCATTTGGTTAACATTTTTTACTTCGCCATCAAGAATAACATTAATTTCATCCATAGCTTTATTACATTGATCTAATGCAGCAACTATTTCATCAATATCGTTACCAATTTCCTTCAAAGTCCGCACAAGAATTTTATAATCATCTACTGCTCTTTGTACTACAGGGATAACCTTAGTTCTTATTAATTTTTTTGCATTTTTAATTTCGTTATCAATAATTTTTTTAACTGCTTTCTTTTTTGTTTCTACCCATTTTGTTTGTTTAGACTTGTCTAATTTGTGATACTCTTCCTGAAGCTTTAAAAGCGTATTTAATGCTTTGTCTAAATCAGTAAGATCCTTCTTGTTTATTTCATTTGAAGCAGCAATTGCTTTTTCAGGCTTTATGTAATTCGGTAAATTAATCATTGAAAACATGAAAATAATTAGAATAGCAATTAAGATTTTTTTCACAAAAATGTCCTCCAGATTCTATTATCAAAAATAAAGTTAAATTTATAAATTGAGTAAAGCACACTCCACCTTTCCTTTATATATATTTTTTTCAACAATTTAACTTAATAGTTATATCACTAAAATATGGTTTTTTCAACCTATAAAAACCTTGCAGTTATAAAGTTTTTACTTTCATTTAATTAATTTACTAATTATAAGGTAAGAAGTATGAGGATTATTTATCTAATTAGAAGGGAAGGTACACGAAAAAAACCGCAGCGCTGTCATATGCAGGCACTGCGGTTCTGAGTTATTATTGAGACGGTGAAATTTATTTTAGTTCTTAAAAAGGTATAAAAAAACGCTAAAAAAATAGCGTAAGTTAAAAAACATAAATATAAAGTTTTATATTTTTTATAAAGTACCGCAACAAGTACAATAGATAGTCGATACGAGAAATATTTAAAGCTGTCTGGTGTCAAAAGAATCCTTATTCATGAATTTAGACGCTCTCACGCATCATATTTGATTCATAAAAGATGCAATCCTCTTGTCATTGCTCAGAGGCTAGGACATAAAAATGTGGTGAAAGCGTTAATACATATAGTCACCTCTATCCCTCTGCCACAAAGGAAAAGGTTGCGCTTATGAACAAAGAAATTTTTAAAAAGTGTTGCCACTCTGTTACCGTCCATTGTTGAACCTTCCCGATGCCTGACGTAGATCCCGTCACAAGCGCCGTCTTCCCTTTTAACTGCAAGTCCATCATCCATTCCTCCCTATCGCAAGTCTCTTCTTATATATGGACAGAAATCGAAAGCCTGAAACCTTCCGTCCCTATTATCGGGTAGAAAAATGGATGAGGGGAAGTACGCACTTTTTAGTGCCTGTCCGTTGTCCCGGCTGACGGCTGATCAATTTGAATGAAAAACTCACCATCTAATTCTGCCTGAGCCTTTTTTAATATCCTTAATACATCATCAGCATCCGAACCCAATTCCTTCTGACTGATCTCAAAATTCTTCCACACCAAAGTCAGCGGATATTCTATCCAGCCTGTCAGACAATCCCATAAGGCATTCAGATTTTCACCATAAAAGTCCGGGAAATCTAATTGATCTTTTAAGATTCGGTGTAATGCTTCTGTGCTTGTAACATCTTTTCCGTCTATGATGACGACTATCATTCACATGGACTCCTTTTTTCTTCGAATTATATTTAGCAGGATACACCTTGATCCATTACCTTCGACCCGTTATTATAACTCACCTCACACTTGTTAAGGAGAAATTAATATTCTAGTTATTTACTGTATTATTTATTATTGGTAGAATTTAATTGAATCTTATGAGGAGGGTTATAGATGAAAAAATCTTTTGTTTTTCTATTATCGCTAGTGCTTTTATTTAGCATTTTTCCTATTAGCACTTTAGCCACCGTGAAAACGTCAGAAGATGACACGATAACTGTACCTGGAAAAGATGTAAAAAACACTGCAGTATTAGTTGATGCTATCAATGAATTAGATGAAAAATTGGATATGAAAAATCTATCATCTAATTCTCCAGAAGATATAAGTCAACTGAGTTTAGCAGCAAAAACGCTGTATGATACTATTGTAAATTATGAAAATCAAACATCTGCTTCTTTGACAGGCACTGACGCGTTGATCATATTCAAAGAGTATATTGACGAGTTAAATAGAAGTGAAGTTATTAAACCTGTTGAACACATTGTAACAACAATGGGAGTTATAAACTATAAAGAATATAAAATTAGCAACTCACAAATAAAACAATTGAGTGCTGCTGTTGGAATTAATAGTGGATTTTGGGGTACAGCTACAGCTATAGCTAAAATTTTTGCTAAAAGCCCAACTGCACTTACATTAATGTTAGGTGCGGTACCGCTTTTAGGTATGGGTACTATAAATGCCTGCAATTCTAAAGGTAAAGGCATTATTATTACAAAAATGGGTTCAGGAGCAACGAATACATATAGTTGCAGGTCTCAATAAAAAAGTGTGAGCTTTCGCTCACACTTTTTTATTTTTTATTTTTTATTTTTCTGATACATTTTGATATAAATTCACTAACAAAAAAAACTATTAAGCCTGATATTAATAACAAAAGTGAATTTATCTTTAAACCCTTGTTAAAAAAATCAAGGATACTATTTATCAATAAAAAACCTGACCAATAGATGAATAAAGAATAGAAAGCTATATTAGTGCTCTTTTCATCCGTATTTCTACTAGTTTTAAAAAACAATGATCTGCCCTCCCTATTCTTGAATCTTTTCAATCCTTACTATAAAATTTTTCAATGCTCATCAAAAATACTTATTGGTGGTTAAGTGCTTAATCTTTCGTTTAGGTTGGTACATTGAGCCTTCTTCATTTTACTCATGTCGTCACCTCCCATAAAACAATGATAACATGAATTAATTCTAGTTTATATTGTATGTAATTCCCGAAATAGCTAATACTCTTCACTAACTTCAAGTATAAACCGAAAAATTTAAACAATTTCATTTAAAATCTAAACAGAAGTCCATGTACGAGACTGAAGAAAATACTCCGCAATTCGATCCCTATCTTTCATTTCATTCTGAAAACAATTAAAACAAAGAGCATAGTAATTCTGTTGGCTTTATCTCTATTCTTTACTGTATTTCCTGGACAGCTTTTTTGCCAAAATTATACAAACGGATAATACAAAATAATAGGATAAAGCAAAAGCAGCACATCTTTTAGATTATCCTTTTTAAGTATTGAATGAGTAGTAAGAGAAATTAAAATGAACAGGCAGGAATTTAGATAGGAGGAGGTATGGCATTAACACGAAAGCCATCTTCCTTTCAGCACAAAGGGAGAAAACGAAGAATTTTAAAAAGTGTTACCAAAATGTTACCGCAGTGCCATCGAAAGCTTTGAAAGCCTTGATAACACTGCGGTTTCGGCGTTATGTATGGAGACGGTGGGAGTCGAACCCACGTCCAGAAACATCGATTACTTAAGCGTCTACGAGCGTAGCCTGCATATTTCGTGTTTCACTCGTCTTCATGCCTGCGGGCGGGCCTTCCGAGAGCTAGTCTGTCAGTCTCTTCTTACGTTCTCAGACGGGAACGCAAGCGTAGCCTACTTGGATGTGCTCTTCACGGACACATAGGCAATGTCAGGAAGAGCTCGCTGCGTTTATTAGGCAGCTAGTGCTAAGTTTTGGTTAAAACTTTTAGTTTTGCCAGTTATATTTAGGTGCGTGTTAACGAGATCGCCTCTCGGCTCGCAGCTCAAGCTCGATCCATCCCTGTCGAATCCGTAACGTCCCCTTGTTAAGGGTATACGGGAGATCTATCAAGCTCTTGCTCAACTGGCTGTACTGTTATTATACCATGATCACAGGCAAATTCAATTGGGAATATCTTCAATAAACAGCCTGTGAATCTGATGTGTGAACAGTATAGCACAGGGCATATCATCACATCAAGGCTCAGGCATCAGAAGCCTTTTTGTCTGTCTCTGAACGCTCTTTCGATTTCTCTTTTGGCGTCTTTTCGTTTTAAATCTTCACGTTTATCGTATGTTTTCTTCCCTTTTCCGAGGCCGATTAATACTTTGGCGAAGCCGTTTTTCAAGTACAGCTTCAGCGGCACGAGGGAATAGCCTTTCTCTTTCGTCAGGCCGATCAGCTTATTGATTTCTTTCCGGTGCATCAAAAGCTTTCTCGTCCGGAGCGGGTCGTGGTTATAGCGGTTTCCCTGCTCGTACGGGCTGATGTGCATGTTGTGGAGGAACACTTCGCCGCGCTCGATTTTCGCAAAGGAATCCTTCATGTTTACGCGGCCGGCGCGGATGGACTTAATCTCCGTTCCCTGCAGCACGATGCCTGTTTCATAGGTTTCTTCTATAAAGTAGTCATGATTTGCTTTTTTGTTTTGCGATAATACTTTGCCTGATCCTTTTGGCATGCCTTATCCTCCTCTCTCCGCAAAAACCGTTCATGTGTGCGATACGCTTTATTTTAGCAAATGGATCGTTCCGCGACAATGAAAATGCGGCTTGCGAAAGAAAGCAAACAGAGCATTATGCCCCATTTGCTTTTCGCATTTACTTCTTCTTTTTGCGTTTTTGTTTCGGCGCGTTTTGGAAACCGCGTTTTTTCTTTTTCTTCTTCGGTTTTGTAAACCATTCCCCTTTTTCCTCCGATTTCGGCGGTGAAGCCGGGGTATTGCTGTTTAACACGCGTTTCCGCGCCGGTCTGCCTCGTTTTCTGCGGTCGCCTGTTGTTTCTCTCGGACGGCGGGTGCCTTTCATGCCGACAATTTCAAAGTCGATGTTTCTCTCATCTTTATTGACGTCGACGACTTTGACCGTGATTTCGTCTCCGATGCGGTAAACGTTGCCCGTGCGTTCACCGATCATGGCGAAATGCTGCTCGTCAAAACGGTAATAATCATCCGTCATAAAGCTGACGTGCACAAGCCCTTCAATCGTATTCGGCAGCTCGACGAACATTCCGAAATTCGTGACGGAACTGATCATGCCGTCAAATTCCTCGCCGATTTTATCAAGCATATATTCCGCTTTTTTCAGATCGTCCGTTTCCCGCTCGGCGTCAACGGCGCGCCGTTCCATCGTTGACGTATGATCAGCGATTTCCGGAAGGCGTTCGGCCCACTTTTCCTGAGTTGCTTCGTCCGATTGTCCGTTGATCAAATACGTTCTGATCAGCCTGTGAACGATTAAGTCAGGATAACGGCGGATCGGCGATGTGAAGTGCGTATAAAATTCAGTCGCCAGCCCGAAATGGCCCAGGCTTTGCGGATCGTATTTCGCCTGCTTCATGGAACGGAGCATAACCGTTGAAATCACCGTTTCTTCCGGACGGTCCCGCACTTCATCAAGAATGCTTTGCAGCGCGCGCGGATGAATGTCTCCGGCTTTCCCTTTGACGATATAACCGAATGTCGTCACGAACTCCAGAAACTTTTGCAGTTTTTCGGCGTTCGGCTCTTCGTGAATCCGGTAAATAAACGGCACGTTCATCCAATGGAAGTGTTCGGCCACCGTTTCGTTTGCCACAAGCATAAATTCTTCAATCAGCTTTTCCGCTACTGAGCGCTCTCTGATGACGACGTCTTTTACGGCGCCTTCCTCATCGACGAGCACCTTCGCCTCTTTGAAATCAAAATCCACGGCGCCGCGGTCCATCCGTTTCGCCCGGAGAATTTCCGCCAGACGTTCCATGTCTTTGAACATCGGGACGAGCGGCTCATATCTTTCTTTCAGCTCGGCGTCGTCTTCTGTGAGAATCCGGTTGACATCTGAATAGGTCATTCTTTCCGTCGTTTTAATGACGCTTTGGAAGATCTCGTGCTCTGTCACCTGTCCCTGCTGGTTGATTGTCATTTCGCAGGAAAGCGTCAGCCGGTCGACCTTCGGATTTAAAGAACAGATTCCGTTAGACAGTCTGTGCGGGATCATCGGAATGACCCGGTCAACCAAGTACACGCTTGTCCCTCTTTCCAGCGCTTCTTTGTCAATCGGGGAATTCTCCGTGACGTAATGGCTGACATCGGCAATATGGACGCCGAGCTTGTAGCTGCCGTTATCAAGCTTTGTCACGGTGACGGCGTCATCCAGATCCTTCGCATCGGCGCCGTCAATGGTGACGATGACCTGATCGCGGAGATCACGGCGGTCTTTGATGTCTTTTTCATCGATGGTATCGGGCGTGCTTGTTGCCTGCTCCATCGCTTCAGCCGGAAAATCTCCCGGCAGGCCGTGCTTATGGATGATGGATAAAATATCGATGCCCGGATCATTTTTATGGCCGAGTATTTCAACGATTTCTCCTTCGGCGTTCATTCTGCCTTCAGGGTAGCTTGTCAGTTTGACGACGACTTTATGGCCTTCCGCAGCGCCGTTATTGGCATGTTTCGGAATAAAAATATCACTCGTGATTTTCTTATCATCCGGGATGACAAAGCCGAAGCTTTTCGTTTCTGTGTATGTGCCCACGACGCGGTCGATACTTCTTTCCAGGATGCGGATGACCGTGCCTTCCTGTCTCGATCCGCTTGACTGGGAATTGAGCCGCACCATGACGATATCGCCGTTCATGGCCGTATTCAGCTCGTTCGGCGGAATAAACACGTCGCTTAAAGAGGTATCCTCCGGCAGCAGAAACGCGAAGCCCTTCGCATGCGCGGAAATTTTTCCTTTTACTAAATTCATTTTTTCCGGAAGCCCGTAGCGGTTGCTTCTGGTGCGGACGATCTGTCCGGTCTCCTCGAGCGCCACCAGCGCTTTTACCAGCTCTTTAAATTCATCGGCTTCCTTGATGTTCAGCATCTCCTCAAGTTCCTGAACGGTAAGGGGCTTGTACGCCTCTTCCTTCATAAACGCGAGAAGACGGTCCATAAACGCTTCTTTTTCCATTATCCGACCTCCTGTTTGTTACCAATCGAGTTTCTCTAAAAATTCGTACACATCCTGATGAACGAGGTCCCGTTCTTTGTCGAGCGTAATGACATGTCCTGACTCTTCATACCATTTCAGCTGTTTGTCGTCCGTTTCCACCTCGTTGTAAATGATGTCTGCACTGTCTGTGTTAATCATATGGTCATGCCGTGCCTGAACAACAAATGTCGGGGAATAGATCATGTCGACGTTTTTGCGCACATCGGCAATCAGCTCCTGAAGCGATTTGAGCGTATTCATCGGCGTTTTTTCAAACTCCTTCATTTCCTTTTCAATCTGCTCCGGCTGTTTTCCTTCGAATTTTTTATAATTGCGCGCGTAGGAGAGAACTCCTTCGTACATAACCTCTTCACTTTTAATGTGCATCGGCGCACACATAGGAACAATTCCCTTTATGGGTACAGTGTAACCCAATTTCAATGAAAAAACCCCGCCAAGCGACAGTCCGCACGCCGCAATGTTTTCATAGCCTTCAGACCGTAAATACTCATAACCGTCCATGACGTCTTTCCACCAATCTTCAGGTCCCGTATGTACCAGCTCTTCCGGCGGAACGCCGTGCCCTTTATATTGAGGCGCGTGACAAGTGTAGCCGCGCTCATTCAAGTAGCGGCCGAGCATTCTGACGTCTGCCGTATTTCCCGTAAATCCGTGCAGCAGAAGCACCGCTTTGTCTCCGCCTTTAAATGTAAATGGTTTTGGTGTCACAATTTTCATGCTCATAACCCCTTTTTTGCACATTCAATTTAGTTTTCCACAGTTTTGCGAGAAACAAACGCCGTCTCTCAACAAGAAAAAGGCCTGATATTAAATCAGACCTTATACAAACATTGCCTTATACGATATACGCTAGCGAAATCGTCAACACGAAAAACAAGACTGCCAGCACAACGGTTGTGCGGTGAAGAATCAGATCAAGGCCCCTTGCTTTCTGTTTTCCGAAAAGCTGCTCCGCCCCGCCTGAAATTGCACCCGATAAACCGGCGCTTTTGCTGGTTTGAAGCAATACGACAATAATAAGTGCAATACTGACGATAACCAATAAGGTAATCAATAATGTGTGCATCCCATACACCTCCAGACTGACTGGCCTACATTGCTTCTATTTTACATGAAAAACAAAGGCATGTCACGCCGTATCGGTGCACATCATGTCAGAAAAACGGAAATGCGTTTGAATCTTCCATCATTATTGACTTTTGTCAACAAAGTCGTAGTAAAAAAGATCTTCAAATTTCATGTCAAAGTAATAGAGCATTTTTCCGATGACCAGCTGGCCCGGCCTCCGCTCTCCATTCAGTACACGGCTCAGTGTGGCGGGAGATATTCCGATCTCCAGGGCGAGCTGGTTTAACGAGTAGTCATTATTGACCATATACTGCAGCACATAATCTCTTCTGATCTGTATCTTTTCGACCACTTTCTTCACCTTCCGTTCTGTTAAATACTTTCTTTCTTATACATAAGATACGGCTTTTGTTAACTTTTGTCAATACTTTTCCAGCCTGGCTATTCCCTTTAGTCAATAAACATACTAGAATATAAATAGACCGCGGGAGGGGGAGAGACTGTGGAAAGCTTCGGGAAACAATTGCGGACATTACGGGAAAAAAGGCATCTGACAGTGAATCAGCTGGCAACGTATTCAGGCGTCAGCGCCGCGGGAATCTCGCGGATTGAAAACGGCAAACGCGGGGTGCCAAAACCTGCAACCATTAAAAAGCTCGCAGATGCGTTAAAAATCCCGTATGAGGAACTGATGCAGACGGCGGGATACATAGAGACCGTCCAGGAAACGAGAGCCCCGTACGACACGGGCTGCACCTTGCTGGAAAAAGCCGAAACGTATGAGCTGCATGATTTATCCCTTTTGGAGCGGGAGAACTGGCGGCACCTGTCGAAAGAAGACTTGGTTCTGCTTGATAAATACTTTGCGTTCTTAGCGGCGGAAGCCAAAAAAAGAACAAATGAAGACTCATGACTTTGCACATGTGAGGCGATCTTATTGAACACATTCGGAAAGCAATTAAGAGAGCTGCGCCGCGCCCGGAAGCTTACCGTCAATCAGCTTGCCGTCTATTCCGGCGTCAGCTCGGCGACCATTTCCAGAATTGAAAACGGGCACCGCGGCATTCCTAAACCCGCGACCATCAGAAAATTGGCGGACACATTAAAAATCCCGTACGAGGAGTTAATGGCGCGGGCCGGACACATCAAGGCATTTCAGGAGGAAATCCGTGAAACCTCCGAAAGCTATCAATCCATCTGCGCCATCTATCAGACCGCCGTTGACAGAGGCGCGGAGCATCTGCCGCTGTTTGACAGCAAAAAGTGGCAGCACTTCACAAAAGAAGATATTGAAAGCGTCAGCAAGTACTTTGATTTTATTGCGGCTGAAGCGAAAAAACGCTCCCCGGATTCCTCTTCCTCTTTTTGATCCTCTCCTCAACTTAACAAGCGCCAGACGTACGTTCCCTCCGATTTTGCGGTATAATAGCAGAAGACGAGGTGAAAAAGCATGAACCAATCAGAAATGTGCCCCAGATTCGAAAAAGCGGTCGACATCCTAAGTAAACGCTGGGTGGCTCTAATCGTCTTTCAGTTATTGAACGGACAGCAGCGATTTAGCGAAATTGAAGCGGCGCTTCCGAATTTAAGCGGAAGAGTCTTGTCAGAACGTCTGAAAGAACTTGAAACAGAAGGTGTCATCAAACGGGATGTTATCCCCGAAACGCCTGTCCGCATTGAGTATTCTTTAACGGAAAAAGGCTGCGCATTAGCCCCTATTTTAGAGGAAATTTCCAAGTGGTCTTCAACATGGATTGATCCTTCCTGATAAACTCTTTTCCGCATAAGCGGCTGATCTCTCAAACGGACAGCCGTTTTTATTTTTGCTTTTTCTTAAACAGAAAAACAAGCCCTCAGGCGTGCAGGGCTTGTTTTTGTCTGACGCCTTCCAGCGGAATTCGAATCTCCGCCCGGGCTCCTCCAGACTCCTGATTTTCAAGTATTAATTCGCCGTGATGAAGATGTACGACGTGATGGGCGAATGTAAGCCCCATGCCGTGATGCCCCGCCGAATGTCTGCTTTTATCCTCCGTGTAAAAAAGCTGTGTCGCTCTTTTCAGCGCTTCCGGCGAGAACCCGCTTCCGCTGTCGGATACGGCAAGCTGGAGGGCGGAATCGGTGCACAGGACGTCCACGCGGATTTCCCCTCCTTCCGGCGTATAGTCGACGGCATTTGCCGCGATATTCATGACCGCCCTGTGGAGCAGCTCATGATCGATCGGCGCTTCTTTTCGGTCAATGCCCCGCTCACTGAGGACGAGATCAATCTGTTTCGGCCCCGCAAGCGCCGCTGCGTCACGATATATGTTTTGAGCCCACTCTTTGAGATCGGTATATTCCAGATGAACGGCAACTGCCTCCTCCGCTTTAGAAAGCTGAATCAGCTGCCCGACATATTGCTCGATTTTGTTTCCGGCATCAAGGATATACTGCGTGTATTCCGTCTGCTCTTCATCAGGTTCTGTTAACTGAAGCAGCTCGGCATTTCCTTTAATGATCGTTGCCGGAATTTTAATATCATGCGCAAGCGCGCCGATCTGTTCCTTCTTTATCCGCTCCGCCTCCCATTGCGCCGCCAGAGATGCCTGAAGCGCGTCTTTCATTTTCAGCAGAGAGTCAATGACATCGTCAAATTCCTTTATACGCGACCTTTTTGGATTGATATTTAAATTCTGTTTTTGAATGCTTGCCGTAATGGAGCTGAGTGTGCTGAAATGCCGTCTCAGCTGATTGGCGAAACGCGTCGTCACGATAAACACAGTTAAAAGAAGCAAAGAGATCAGAATCGTAAGACCCGTCCATTCATAATTCGGCAGATAGCGCCTTAACAGCGGCGACTGAAATTCCGACCTGAGTGAATATTGGAGAACGCCGTATTCATCTTTCCGATTTATCACCATGAATCCTTTTTGAGCATAATTAAAATACGGCTGATGCTGAATCTTTTTTCTGGCGTTGGCCGCATCTTGTTCCGTCATCGTTCCTTTTGTCATCCGCTTTGTTTTTTTATCAAAAACGGCGTATGTCATACCTGCGGGGATCATGTCTTCTGTTATCTTTTCCGCTGATTTCAGGCGGGGTTTGATCTGTTCCGCCTCATGTTCGCTGTAGTTTGCGGGCAGGATCGCTCCGGCATTCATGGCAATGGCATTTAAGGCGACGCATAATGCCGCCACTCCCATCGTGCTCAGACACAAAGTGATGGTAAATTTGACAAGCTCTTTGCGGATGCTGGATTTTCCTTTTGCTATTCCCATTTGTATCCGACACCCCACACCGTTTTGATCGGATCAGCCCCGTGTTCTTTACATTTTTTCCGGATGGTTCTGATAAACTCCGTAATGGTTGAATAGAGCGCATCGCCGTCCAAGCCGTACACTTCCTCGTAAATCTGCTCCCGTGAGAATGTTCTGTTTTTATGCTGTGCCAGAAATTCAACGATTTTATATTCGTTTTTCGTAAGAGGCAGTTTCCGGTCATCCATCCATACTTCTTTACTGTCAAAATCAAACATGAAGCCTGATATCAGCCGTTTCGTCTGATGCTTTTCCCGCCGTTCCCTTCTGACATGCGCGTTTACCCTTGCCATCAATTCCTGTACGCCGAACGGCTTTGTGATGTAATCATCAGCGCCTGTCATGAGGCCTTTCACAATGGATTCTTCGTCAGACTTTGCCGTTAAAAACAGGATCGGGCTGTCCACCAGCGGCCGAATCCGCCGGCAGAGTTCAATCCCGTCCGTTCCGGGCATCATGACATCAAGAAGAATCAAATCATAGCCTTGAAAAAAATCCAATGACTGATCTTCCGCTTTTTCGAGAATCGTTACTGTATGCTGATCACGCTGTAAAATGTTTCTGATCAGAACGAGAATATCTTTTTCATCATCAATTGCTAAAATGTTTGCCACCGGCCGAATCGCTCCTTGCCTTTATTCATATGAACGCCGCCCTTCCCATCTTCTGCACCAATAGAGGCCGGCCAGACATAATATCACTATAGAAAAATATAACATTATTTCTCCGAATCTCATATCGTATCTTACATAAGGGAGGAACTCTTTTTTGACTTTGTCAAAATGCAGCAGTCCTGCAAGGCCTGAAAGCCGCACGCTCCATGCCCACGGGAAAAAACGCCAGATGATATCGCCAAGTCCCGTATTCATGAGCGCCGCCATTAATAATCCCGCACCCCCTAAAAGCCCGGACGGTCCCATGCCGTACTGTATGCCGACAAAAAAAGAAATCATATAAAGCGGAATACTGCCGGCAATCAGCCACGCCCCTCCTTTTAAAAAGAGAAGATACGGGAGATCATTGATGTGAAGAACAAATTTCAACCCCGCCAAATAAAGACAGATGGCGAGACCTGCCGATAACACATTCAATAGGAGCAGCAAAAGCAGCTTGCCCGCAAAACTGACGATTTTCGAATGCGGAACCGCCAGCATCATCTGAAAATAACCCGCCTGTTCCTCGACGGAGGCAGACATGCCGCAGACAATACTGATGATTAAAGGGTATAAAACGGCAATCACGTTGAAGAAGACGCTGTACAGCACATAAGGCTCCTGAATCCTTCCATACATCATATATAACAGGAAAAATCCCGCGCATAAAACCGGCGCCGCAACATGCATCCATATGAACGGCGTGCGCTTCATTTTTAATACATCGGCCCACATATATCGTAAAAGCACGGTCATGACCGGTTTCCCCCTTTTGAAAAAGACACTGCGGAAATCAAACTTATTGCGATAAAAGAAAGGATAGAAAGAATAATAGCCGGAAAGATCACGTTTCCGTTTAATAAGCCGCTGTCTGCGGGAAGCGGAATTCCGTTCGGATGGACCCCGAGAATCGGTGACATCACCCGGACTGACCAGCTCCATGGGCTCAGCCACCACAATGAGCCGGACGCCGGCACAATGCCTAAAACAAAGGCGGCGATCATATTCACGAGAATGACTGCCGTAAATCCGAACTGCCTGGCAATCCATAAGCACAATGGAATTTCCCAAAGCGTCGTCAGCCATAAAAGGAAGCCTGCTTCAACGCCTTTCAGCTGCAGCGCAGCAATTGCCGGAAATACAAGGCCAAGTAAAAACATGATGATGAAAAAGACGATTTGCGACAGGAGTGAATACAGCGCGATCAAGCTTATTTTTGAGAGCCATATGCTTTTTAAATCTGCCGGCAATGAGTACACCGCGCGGTCATTCGCAGATTTTTTCTCTTTTTTAACAGATAAACCGCACATTAGAGCAATCATGAGCGGCATGAAAATAACCGCCCACCAATTGAACGTGCCCGTCATAAAATAAGCCGTATTCAGCAGAAAAGAAAAAGCCGTGTTCAGAAGCGGGATCAGAATGATCAGCTTTCTGATAAATGTTCTTTTAGATGTAAGGTGTTCCGCCTGCATGTACTGAATCATTTCCCATTCCCCGCTTTCTCGCGTGTTGATTTGACAACCTCCAGAAACAGCCGCTCCAGATCGTCTTCCCGGCTGATTTCTCCCTGATATCCTAAAACGCCGTCACTGATGATTCCGATATGGTCTGCGATCTGCTCGACTTCTGATAACAGGTGGCTTGATAAAATAACCGTCATTCCCTGTCCGGGCAGGGAGCGGATAAATTCCCGCAAATCCTGAATCCCCATCGGGTCCAATCCGTTTGTCGGCTCATCAAGAATTAAGAGCGACGGACGGTTTAATAATGCTAACGCAATGCCGAGACGCTGTTTCATTCCCATGGAAAATTGTCCGGCGCGCTTTTTTCCGGTTCCCGTTAATCCCGTGATTTCCAGCACTTCCGCAATTCTTGAATCAGGCAGCCCGAGCATCACGCAGCGGACTTTCAGATTTTCAGCGGCTGTCAGGTTGCTGTAAAGCGGCGGCGCTTCAATCAGGGAACCGATGCTTTTCAAATCTTCGCGCTTCCATGTATGTCCGTCGAACAGAACCTCGCCGGATGTTTGCTGCAGCATGCCGGTCAATATTTTGAGAGTCGTCGATTTTCCCGCGCCGTTCGGACCGAGCAGGCCGTATATACTGTTGCGTTTAACCGATAGAGACACATCAGCCACTGCCTGTTGTCTGCCGAATGATTTTTGCAGCCGTCTCGTTTCTAAGATGTTGCTCATATGATTACCCCTCTGCTTTGTTATTTGATATGTAAGACTTTACAGCGCAGTTATCAAAATTTAATCAAGAAATCAAAAAAAGCATCCTTCACGCGGAAGAATGCTTTTTTTCATGAGGCTGAGCGTACGATCAGCTTTCTTTTTTGTTTTTTCACCGGGCTTAGGGCTCGCTCCAGCCACGCCATCAGCAGGTCTGCGGCCACCGCCATCAGCGCGGTCGGGATGGCGCCCGCCAGAATAATGGCGGTTCCGTTTGTCGCGTTCGATCCTCTGACGATCATATCGCCGAGGCCGCCCGCCCCGACGAAGGTGCCGATCGCCGTGATGCCGATGGCAATGACGAGCGCCGTTCGGAGACCCGCCATAATGACGGAAAGCGCAAGCGGCAGCTCCACCATACGAAGGATTTGGTATTTCGTCATGCCCATCGCTTTTCCCGACTCGAGATAAGCGTGCTCGATATTAATAATGCCCGTGTGCGTATTTCTGAGAATCGGCAGCAGTGAATACAAAAACAAAGCCGTGATAACCGTATTGGCGCCGAGTCCCATGACAAGCATCAGGACGGCGAGCATCGCAAGCGCCGGAACGGTTTGAATCACGTTCGCCACAGCAAACACCCAGCCGGCGAGACGCCCGTGCCTGGCTGTCACAATTCCGGCCGGAATGGCGAAAGCGGCAGCGAAAACGACGCCGTACGCCGACATGAGAAAGTGCCGCCAGCACTCATCCAGAACATAGCTGCCGTTTTGAGCGTAATACGTAAACAGCTCTTTCATCGTGTCCATCCGCACATCTCCTTTCCGTTATTCAAAGTAATGATGTTTTTCTAAATATTCCTTGGCCACGACGGACGGCTCTTTTAATCGGCCGTCAACTTCGTAATTCATTTTCTGCATCATCTTTGTATCAATCGCGCCGATCATTTGATTGATCACGCCCTCCAGTTCGGGATGCTCTTTTAATACATGATCCGGAACGACGGGTGAACAGTCATACGGAGGAAAGAAACGCTTATCATCCTTCAGCGTTTTCAGTCCGTAAGCGATGATTCTTCCGTCGGTGGAATAAGCGAGCGCGATATCCATCTTTCTGCTTTTCAGCGCGTCGTATACGAGGCCGATCTGCATTGGATACGTGCCTTCAAATGACATTCCGTATGTTTTCATAAAATCCTGATATCCGTTGCCTCTCAGCTTCATCCAATAGTTATCTACGCCGAATTTCAGATGAGACGCTTCTTTTTTGACATCGGATACCGTTTCTAAATGATACTTTCGGGCAAGCTGTCCGGAAACGGTAAAGACGTATGTATTATCAAAACCGTAAGAATCAAACCATTTCATGTCATATCTGTTTTGAAATTCACGCTGAACGAGCCGCAGCGCTTTGTCCGGGTCTTTTTCCGGCTCCATGCGAAGCGTCCCGGTCAGCGCGTCTCCTGTATAGCGCGTCGCGGCGATATCAATATCACCGTTGATCAAGGATTGCTGCTGTACGGCGTTGGAGCCGAGATTTTTAATAACGGATGTTTTCAACCCGCTGTGATGTTCGATCATCTGTCCGAGCATGCTTGCGATGATTTCCGATTCGGTCATGCTTTGCGCGCCGATTTTAATGGTGTCCTCCGATGCGGCGCTCAATCCCGGGAGCGAGCATCCGCCAAGGAGCAGCATGCCGAGACAGGTGATTGCGAGCAGCCGTTTTTTGCATCTATTCCCCATGTGAGACCTCCTCCTTATGAAGCGTCCTTTATGCTTTTCAGCCCGTCAGGCGTGACTTTCCGTTCTGTCATCCCCAGCATGTAATCGACGGCGGCCGCCAGCATCGTGACCGGAACGGCGCCTGCGATAATATACTCCGGCTGATAAAGGTTCAAGCCGATAAAAATGTAATCTCCCAGCCCGCCTCCGCCGATAAAGGAGGCGAGCGTCGCCCAGCCGATTAAATAAATCGAAGACGTTCTGATGCCCGCCATGATGACCGGAGCGGCAAGCGGGAGCTCTACAAGCCTGATCTGCTCCCATGCCGTCATGCCGATTCCTTTTCCCGATTCCAGAAGATGCCGATTGACGCCGAGAATCCCCGTATACGTGTTTCTGAGAATCGGCAGCATGGAATAGAAAAACAGCGCCGCAACGGCCGGGACCTTTCCTACGCCTAAAAGCGGAATAAAAAACGCAAGAATGGCAAGACTCGGCAAGGTTTGAATGATGTTGACGATGCCGATGACGGCGCCGGCTCCTCTTTTCATCCTCGTCAGCAGGACGCCGAGCGGAACGGCGGCGAGAATGCCCGCCATGACGGCGATTAATGAGATGTACAGATGCTCCCATGTTTTATAAAGCATCTCTCCTCCATTTGCCTGTAAAAATTGTACGGTCTGATTCATATCAATGGAAGCCTCCTCATGACATCACCGCGAGCTGATTCTCTTCTCCCCAGATGGAGTCATAGACGATGTCAACGAGGCTTGCCCTTGTCACGATTCCCGTTAGCCGGCCGTCCTCATCAAGGACCGGCACAAATTTCACGCCTCTTTTTAAAATTTTATGGACGGCGTCGCGAAGCAGAGTGCCGCTTCTGACCGTGTACAGATCCCGTTCAAGCACTTCCGCGACGGTTACCGCTTGTCTTCGTTTGCGGTCAATCATCTCCACATCGACATAACCTTGGAGAACGTTCTTTTCATCAATGACGAGCAGCGAATCCACCCGCTCGGCATGCATCAGCTGAATGGCGGCTGACAGTGTTTTCTCAGGTGTTACCGTCACGGGATCGGGATTCATGATCTGCTCCACCCGTTCAATATCAGGGCTGGATGATTGAATCAGCCGTTCCTTGCCGATAAACTCCTCAACAAATTCATTCGCCGGAAATCTGAGAATCTCATCAGGCGTTCCGGCCTGGACGATTTCTCCCGCTTTCAGAATGACGATTCTGTCCGCAAGCTTGATGGCTTCGTCCATATCATGGGTAACAAATACGATGGTTTTATGTAAGGTTTTTTGCAGTTTTTTAAATTCTTCCTGAAGGGAATCTCTCGTAATCGGGTCAAGCGCCCCGAACGGTTCATCCATTAAGATAAGCGGCGGCTCTGCGGCAAGTGCCCGTAATACACCTATTCGCTGCTGCTGTCCTCCGCTCAGTTCATGAGGGTAACGGTCTAAATATTCAGGCCCCATATCAACGAGCTTTAAAAGCTCCCGCGCCCGTTCCTTCCGTTTTTCGGCAGAATGCTTTAAAAGCTTCGGAACGAGCGTAATGTTCTGCTGAATGGTCATATGCGGAAACAGCCCGATCTGCTGGATGACATAGCCGATGCTTCTTCTGAGTTCCACCGGGTCTTGTTCCATAATGTTTCGGCCCTCTATCAGGATTCTGCCTTCTGTCGGTTCAATTAAGCGGTTGATCATTTTCATCGTCGTCGTTTTGCCGCAGCCGCTCGGTCCGATAAAACAAATAAATTCGCCTTTGTCGATATTCAGGCTGATGCTGTTGACGGCTTTTTTCCCGCCTTTATACGTTTTCGAGACATTTTCTAATGTCAGCAAACACTCACACCTCCGATATTAAATTTGTTCAAATCGTTAAATTCAAATTTAACTTTTCAGACAATTGAACGTTTCCCATTATAAATTAAACTTTGTAAATTAAAAAGTTTACAATTTGTCCATATTATATATAAAGGTTGTGTAAGCACTGATTTACCCGTATTGACCGGCAAAGTTCTTCTTATTGCTCCGAATTACTGCCAAATTCTCTCGGAAGAGCATTTCCGCCGGTTTAAAAATGTGGTATATTGACATCGGAATTGCTGACTGAAAGGATTGAAACTGTTGGAGAAAGATCCGTTACACGTAATCGAACAAGCTGAAGATCATTTAATAGAACGAATCGCTGAAAATATGCATACATTCGGAATGCCCGCGACGGTGGGGCGCATTTTAGGCATTATTTATATGAACCGCAAGCCGATGACCTTAACTGAATTATCAGAAGCGACCGGCATGAGCAAAACGAGAATGAGCCAGGCGGTCCGTGAAATGCTTGACGTCAATCTGGCGGAAAAAGTGTTTGAAAAAGGCGTCCGCAAAGATTTATACGACGTCGAGCAGGATTACTACCAAACCTTTATTACGCTGTTTACGGCCACATGGAGCAAGGTCGTCAGCAAAAATAAAATGATGCATAAAAAACTGAACCGCGAACTGACGGCCGTCCTTGAAAACGGCGTGCCGGAAGAAGCTGAGGAAAAAATCAACGAACTGCTGAAAGAATTAAAGGATTGGCTTGATTACTACAACTGGATCAGCCGTCTGATTGAGTTTTTTGAAAGCGAAGAAATATTCAAGCATGTTCCGAAGCCATAAGAAAAAAACGCCCTGACCCGCAAGGCGTTTTTTTTCATGCCGCATTCGGCGCTTTGGTTCGTTTTTTCATTCTCACCGGACTCAGCGCCCGCTCCAGCCATGCCATCACAAGATCTGCGATAACGGCCATCAGCGCTGTCGGAATGGCGCCGGCCAAAATAATCGCGGTTCCGTTCGTGGCGTTTGAGCCCCTGACAATGATGTCACCGAGCCCGCCCGCGCCGACAAACGTACCGATTGCCGTAATGCCGATCGCGATGACGAGCGCCGTCCGCAGCCCCGCCATGATGACAGAAAGCGCAAGCGGCAGCTCCACCATGCGGAGCACTTGAAATTTGGTCATGCCCATCGCTTTTCCCGATTCAAGATAAGCGTGTTCAATGCTGGCGATTCCGGTGTACGTATTCCGGATGATCGGAAGAAGCGAATATAAAAACAGCGACAAAATCACCGTATTGGCGCCGAGCCCCATGACGAGCATCAGCACCGCGAGCATCGCAAGCGCCGGCACGGTCTGAATCACGTTTGTCACCGCGAATATCCAGCCGCTTAATGTTCTGTATCTGGCAATGAAGATGCCGAGCGGAATCCCAACGATCGCCGCAAATAAAACGCCGTATACCGACATGAGAAAATGGCGGTAAAACTCCTGAAGCACATAGGCGCCGTTTTGAGAATAATAAGTGCCGAGCTGCTGCAGCACTTCCATTTGCCCCACCTCATTTCTTATTCAAAATAATGATGTTTCTCCAAAAATTCTTTAGCGACGACGGACGGTTCTTTCAGCTTGCCGTCCACCTCGTAATTCAATTCCTGCATCGTTTCCGTATCGATTTTGCCGATCAGTTTATTCACAATGCCCTTCAGTTCAGGATGCTGCTTCAGCACGCTGTCGGGAATGACCGGCGAACAGTCATACGGCGGGAAAAACTGCTTGTCGTCTTTTAAAATTTTCAGATCGTACGCTTTAATCCGTCCGTCCGTTGAATAAGCGAGGACGGCGTCCATTTTCCCGTTTTTCACGGCATCGTATACAAGTCCGATCTGCATCGGATAGGTTGTGCCGAATTCATAGCCGTACGTGTCGGTGAAGCCCTTATAGCCGTCGCCTTTTCTTTTCAGCCACGCATTGTCTACACCGAGCTTAAATTGATCCGCATACTTCTTAATATCGGATACTTTGTCTAAATGGTCTTTTTCCGCAAGCTCTTTCGTGACGGTAAAAGCGTATGTGTTCTCAAATCCGTAAGAATCAAACCATTTGTAATGGAAGCGTTTCTCAAATTCCTTCTGGACGATAGATAATGCTTTTTTCGGGTCTTTTTCCGCTTCCATGCCGAGGGTGCTCGTTAAATCCGTTCCCGAGTAGCGCGTCGCGGCGATATCGATTTCACCGCCGAGCATCGCCTGCTGCTGGACATAGTTCGATCCGAGGTTTTTAATTAATGCCGTATTCAAGTCTGTATTGTGCTCAATCATCTGTGCAATCATATTGGCGATAATTTCTGATTCCGTCATGCTTTGCGCCCCGATTTTAATCGTATCATCGGAAGCCCCGCTCAGGCCGGGAAGGGAACAGCCGCCCAGAAGCAGAGCAGCTGACAGCGCCAGTGCGCACATCCATCTCTTTTGGTTTCTTTTCAAAACAGCCAACTCCTTATGATACTTCCTTCAGTCCTTTCAGCCCTTTCGGCGTCACCTTCCGTTCCGTCGCCGCCAGCAGATAATCAATGATAATGGCTAAAATGGTGACGGGCACGGCGCCGCCGATAATATATTCAGGCTGATAGAGATTCAGGCCGATAAAAATATAGTCTCCGAGCCCGCCGCCCCCGATAAAGGAAGCAAGCGTCGCCCAGCCGATCAGATAAATGGTGGATGTGCGGATGCCCGCCATGATCACCGGAACCGCAAGCGGCAGTTCCACAAGCCTGATCTGCTCCCAGACCGTCATCCCGATGCCTTTTCCCGATTCCAGCAGATTTTTGTTTACGCCTTGAATGCCAGTATACGTGTTTCGGAGAATCGGCAGCACCGAATAGAAAAACAGCGCGACGATCGCGGGCACCTTTCCCACGCCTAACAGCGGGATAAAAAACGCCAGTATCGCGAGACTCGGCAAGGTCTGCACAATGTTGACGGCGCCGATGACGGCGCCTGCGCCCTTTTTCATTCTCGTCAGCGCCACTCCGAGCGGAACGGCGACGACAATGCCTAATATGACGGCGATGATCGAAATGTATAAATGCTCCCACGTTTTATATAACAGTTCTCCGCCGTTCGTCTGCAAAAACTTGATCATTTCATTCATTGTAAGCATTCCTCCCCTTGTCAGCCTGTCACCAGCTGGTCTTCCTCGCCCCAGATTGAATCGTAAACGATGTCGACAAGGCTCGCTCGCGTGACAATTCCGACTAAATGCCTTTGTTCATCAACGACGGGTACATATTTCATTCCGCGCTTTAAAATTTTGCGTACGGTATCACGCAGCAGTGTACCCTGCTCGACCGTATACAGATCAGAGCGGAGCACGTCGCCGACGAGGCTCGCTTTTTTCCGGTTCTGATCAATGATCTCGACATCGACATACCCTTGCAGCACATTCAGGTCATCAACGACAAGCAGGGAATCGACACGGTGCTCCCGCATCACCTGGATCGCCTGCGAAAGCGTTTTGTCCGCCGTAACGGTGACAGGCTTTTTGTTCATCATCTGCTCGACGCGCTCAATGTCCGGTCTTGATTGCAATAACCGTTCTTTGCCGATAAATTCTTCGACAAACTCATTAGCCGGATTCCGGAGAATGTCATCAGGAGTGCCGGCCTGAACGATCTCTCCCGCTTTTAAAATGACGATCCGGTCAGCCAGCTTAATGGCTTCATCCATATCGTGGGTTACAAACACAATCGTTTTATTCAATGTTCTTTGCAGTTTTTTGAATTCTTCCTGAAGGGAATCCCGTGTAATCGGGTCAAGCGCGCCGAACGGTTCATCCATAAGAATAAGAGGCGGTTCCGCTGCAAGGGCGCGCAGCACGCCGATTCTCTGCTGCTGTCCGCCGCTCAGCTCGTGAGGATAGCGGTCTAAATATTCCGGGCCCATATCGACGAGCTTCAAAAGCTCCCGCGCCCGTTCCTTCCGCTTTTGTTCCGGCCATTTCAGCAGTTTCGGCACGAGGGAAATGTTCTGCTGAATGGTCATATGAGGGAAAAGTCCGATCTGCTGAATGACGTAGCCGATTTTCCGTCTCAGCTCCACCGGGTCCTGCTCCATAATGTTTTCGCCATCGATAAAAATCTTTCCGGATGACGGCTCAATCAGTCTGTTAATCATTTTCATCGTCGTCGTTTTTCCGCAGCCGCTCGGCCCGATAAAACAAATAAACTCGCCTTTTTCGATGTTTAAATCAATGCTGCTGACAGCTTTTTTTCCGCCTTTATAGACTTTCGATACATTTTCTAATCTCAGCAATCCGTGCACCTCCGAAGGGTTCCGTTATTTTTCTGAAAAGTATAATCTTTATTATAAGATAAAATTTGTAAAATAAAAAGTTTACAATGTGTTGAAATTATATACAATATACGTATTTTTTCATGTTATCCCGCTGACAATGCGGATGTTCTTACAATCGCTCCCGATAGCTCGCATATCCTGCCGCATCATCTTTTTCATCAACTGTAAAAAATATGATATATTGTCAGCATGAAAAGCCAGTGAAGGGATGATCAGCCGTGGAAAAAAACGCTCTTGATATCATCGGGCATGCTGAAGAGCATCTCATTGAGAGAATCGCCGAGAATATGCATACATTCGGAATGCCGGCCACACTTGGTCGTGTGCTCGGTATTATTTATATGAACCGCAAGCCGATGACGTTAAATGAGCTGTCAGAGGCGACCGGGATGAGCAAAACGAGGATGAGCCAGGTGGTCCGTGAAATGACTGATGCCAATCTGGCGGAAAAAGTGTTTGAAAAAGGCGTTCGCAAAGACCTTTACGACGTGGAGCGTGATTATTACCAGACGTTTATCTCCCTGTTTACGGCAAATTGGACAAAGGCGGTCAGCAAAAACAAAATGCTCTATAAAAAGCTGAACCGCGAGCTGACTGAGCTTCTGGAATCGGAAAATCTCAGTCCCGATATTGAAGAAAAAGCCCGTCAGCTTTTGGATGAACTGACGGATTGGCTCCATTATTATGACTGGCTGAGCCGTTTGATAGAATTTTTTGAGAGTGAAGAAGTGTTTCAGCATGTGCCGAAAATAGAAAAAAGCAGCACCCGAAGATAACCGGGCGCTGCTTTTTTAAGTCAGGAAACCAATATCGGGAACATGCCTTTCAGACCGGCGCCGATCATGCCGATCGCCACCACCGCCAAGATCAGCCCCATCAGTCGGGTAATGACGTTCATTTCGGTTTTCCCGAGCTTATTGCTGATGAAAGATGAATAGTGAAAGAAGATGAACGTCATCGCGATGACGGCCGCAATGCCGATCAGCACGCTGATGTAATGGAAGATGCCGCCGTGGCCGGCCGACAGACTCATTACCGTCGCGATCGTACCGGGACCGGCGATAATCGGAATCGACAAAGGCGTCACGGATATATCGGCTTTCTCCTTGCTCTCCCCTTTCTCTTCATGATGGAGAGACTGTACATGAGATTTCTTCGCGTTCAGAAGATTATAAGCGATGCCGAAAATAAAAATGCCGCCCGCGATACGCAAGGCATGAATGTTAATGTCAAACAGTTTAAAGATCAGATGGCCGAAGATTAAAAAAGCCGCCAAGATGATAAACGACAGCACGGAAGCCTTGCGTGCGATCGCTGTCCGTTCTTTCTCCGGGTATCCTTCCGTCAGTGAAAGAAAAATCGGCACGTTTCCGATGGGATTGGAGACTGCAAACAGTGAAATGAAGACATGAATGATGAATGAAAACATGCGTACCTCCTTATGACTTGCCATTATTGAGTTATGTTTTGTTCTCCGCTGTTTCTTATGCATGATTTTTACCCCGGGGTCTGCTTTTTATAACCTCAGCCGGACGATCCGGAAAACAGAAAAAACCGTCCTTGTAAGGACGGTTTTTTTCTGTTTGCTATCTCCATAAGCCTTTTCCGAATTTCAACAGCCGATAAAGCATTTTCAATTTTTTTAGCATGCGTTAATTTCCTTTTTCACTCTGAATCAATGCGCCGAGAGACATGATATCTATCAGCTCCAATAAAATTCTACCATAATGGGTACTTTTTCTCTATTATCAATTCATAGAGAAGGTGATTTATATATCTTTAGAAAACTCCGTTACATCCGTCCTATTTTCTTTTATAATGTAAATATTGAACAAAATCCCTATATTACTTGTAAAAGGAGTTTTAGAATGTATTGTTCTCAATGCGGCCATCATACTGATGGCGGAAAATTTTGCGAAAAGTGCGGTGCGCCCCAGCCCGGGCAGGGAGGCGCAGGCCAAACACAGGGTCAGGCCGCTCAGGCCGGCGCCGCGGCTAAACAGGCTTCAAAGCAATTTGCCTTATTCGTGCTTGATGTGTTAAAGAGACCGTATCAAACATGTAAAACGACAGGCGGCGAACAGCTTGTCAGCAGCATCATCAACATGGTGCTTTTCTGCCTGGTGACGCCGATTATGTTTTATATTCTCTTATCGGACGGCTTTCGTGATGTCAGTTTTACCGCGGTTGTGATCAAACCGGCGCTTACCTTTGCATTATGCGTATTCTGCCTGTATCTCTTGATTTTTATCGCTTTGAAGGCCGGCGGCGCGCAGGTGTCATTTAAAGATTCGCTGTCCAGATTCGGAGCATTTTTGATTCCGTTTACAGCTATTTTGCTTCTTGCCCTCATTTTTATGCTGCTTCATACAACCGTTTGCTTTACCATTCTGGCTGTCGGTCTTTTAGGAGCGGCGTTTGCCGTGCCTCCGCTCATGCTGGCGAGCTATCAGCATCAGCTCACGGCTAAAGCGGATATCATTTATTCTGTTATCGTCATCTATTTGATCATTTGCGTAACGTTTCAATTCACGATCAAGCATTATATGAAAGAACTCATGAATTATTTCTTCTTTTAAAAACGGAAACCCCGCCGCCTGATTGGCGCGGGGTTTTTTTATTGAATGGATGTTAAATAAATTCTTCCGTCTTTGACAACGCCGCCATACGTCCAATTGTATGTTCTGAGCTTCGGACTGCCGCCGGCTTTCGTAATATAAAACTCCTCGTACGTATGAATCGTCAGATGAGAGCCTTTCTGTGAAAAGCTTTTGACATTCACTTCATTAAATACTTCGGTCGTGCCCTCGCTGTGCAGTTTTTTGACCAGTTTCTGCTGATCAGCATACAAAGGGCTTCCCTCTTCTAAATTGCCCGCCATGATGGCAAAATTGTTAAGGCTGACGGCGCTTGATTGATTTGTCAGGTAATCAGTCATAAACGATGTGACTTGCTCGTTTGTCACGCTGCCTGAAGCTGTATTTCCTTTGGAAAATGCCCATGCGGATGTATAGGTTTTCGGCTGGTCGTTTTTTATTTTTTTTACATTTGTCCCAGAAGAATCTGAGCCAGGGTCAGCTTTTTCGAAAACCCATTTTTTATGTTTTGTATCATATGAGAGTACATAATGAAAGCTCGGCTCAGCCTCTTCCATATCAGGCTTCGTATTCCCGTCGAAATAAGCAGACTCATGAAGCTCTTTACCCGTAACAGTTGCTTGCCAGCGGCCGTTCTCTTGAGAAATCGCAAATGAATCCAGATCAAAGCTTGTCTCTTTATACTGATCCTTCAAAAAGGTGCCGGAACTCTTCATGCCGGATACCACTTCTTTCGTCTGCTCTTTCCAGGCGGAACCAGCCTCGGTCATCTGATCGGTATTTCCGTCTGCCATCGCTTTTGTATACTGCTTCGTTGTTTTGACAATCGTGTCCATAATTGTTTGTTGTGTATCTTGATCCGGGATAAGCGTTAAGTCCACATCAGTACTGTTGATCGGAACATCGGCAGTTTTCATTTTTCCCCAAGGAAAATCAGCCTCCACGGCGGCTGTCATGGAACCGTCAGTTAAGAGCGGACCGTATGTAACGGATTTAAACGGATCTTTATGGACGGACTTGCCGTTTATCAGCAGATCGCCTTTCGCGTTTTTGAAGCTGTCTGCCGGAGTGAACGTCACATCCTCGGCGTCTAACGGCAGGTCAAAATCAACATTCCGGCTGCCGGCCGCCTCTGCCTCTTGCTTTTTGACAACGTCAACCGTGTCATTTTTAAGCTTGGCTTCCGCCGTGTAGACACCGGGTGCATACGGGCCGAAGATTTGGGTTTCATCGGCTTTTTTGACCGTCCCTGTTTTCTCGCTGTTGATATAAAGATCGGCACCTTTATAATTGCTGGTGACGCGGAAATAAACCGGATCGACTTTCAGTTCGTAATGGTCAAACAATAGAAGGGTTTTACCCTCTTTTTTGACGTATACCGCATCTTTTTCTGATGAATTGCCGCGAAGCGTTGCCAGCAGTTCATCGTGTTTCTTTGCGTATGCAAGGAGCGGTTTGACATTGGTCTCATTCAGCTTCAGTTTTTTGTCTGAAGGAGTGAGCAGGGCTGCGAGCTTTTTCGTGTCCCCGTCATGAACTGCCTGTTCGAATTGATCCGTGAGCCTTTTTTCAGATGTCAGCCAGGCTCCGGTTTTATATGCGGCAATCAATAAGATCAGCGCTGCGGCTATGCCGCCCCATATGAAGAGCGTTTTTTTAGGGATCGGCTTTCTCGTTTGTGAAGCAGGTTCAGCCGCTCTTACAGCCGCCTGCCGTTCAAGCCGGCTTCCTTTCCCGATCGGTTTTCCGCATTCTTTACAGAAATGCGCCTCTTCGTTGTTCTGTCGGCCGCAATACTTACAAAAAAACATGACTTTCCTCCTATTCAATCTGCAAAACTTGTATAACTTTTCCTATGTTTCATATTTTATAATAAAGTAGAATGATTTTGGAGTTATTTTGAAAAATAGCTGTCGATCATAATGGAGGAGGAGAAACAGACATGCAAAAACTGAGCATCCGAAAAGCCGCGGAGCCGGATGAAGCGCTGTATGAACTATTGCTGCTGGCCGATCCGTCGAAAGAGATTGTCGATGATTATCTTGTAAGAGGAGAATGCTATACGGCTTGGACGTCAGACGAGCTTGCAGGGGTTTACGTCTTATTGCAAACAAGGCCGAAAACGATAGAAATCGTAAACATCGCGGTAAAAGAATCGCTGCAGAACAATGGCATCGGCAGAAAGCTCATAGAAGAGGCCATGAATAAGGCAAAACAAATGGGAGCGGCGACTATTGAAATCGGAACGGGCAACTCCAGTATAGGCCAGCTTGCCCTTTATCAAAAATGCGGCTTCAGACTTCAAGCCATCGACCATGATTTTTTCATCAGGCATTATGAAGAGGAGATTTTCGAAAACGGGATACAGTGCCGCGACATGATAAGGCTTTATGCAGACATATAAAAAAACCTCCCCGTGGGGAGGTTTTTTCGATTACTTATTCAAGTTATAGAAAGAGTTGATACCATGGTATTGAGCAGTTTCAGCCAACTGATCTTCGATGCGAAGAAGCTGGTTGTATTTCGCAACACGGTCCGTACGGGACGGAGCACCTGTTTTGATTTGTCCTGCATTAGTTGCCACAGCGATGTCAGCGATTGTGCTGTCTTCAGTTTCACCTGAACGGTGAGAGATAACGGCAGTGTAGCCCGCGCGTTTCGCCATTTCGATCGCATCGAATGTTTCAGTCAATGTACCGATTTGGTTTACTTTGATCAGGATAGAGTTGCCTACGCCGTTTTTGATACCTTCAGCAAGCTTTTTCGTGTTTGTAACGAAAAGGTCGTCACCGACAAGCTGAACTTTTTTGCCAAGACGCTCTGTAAGAAGTTTGTGGCCTTCCCAGTCGTTCTCGTCAAGTCCGTCTTCGATAGAGATGATTGGGTATTTAGAAACCATTTCTTCGTACCAGTCAACCATTTCAGCAGATGTTTTCACAACGCCTTCGCCAGACAGATGGTATTTGCCGTCTTCTTTGTTGTAGAACTCAGAAGATGCAGCATCCATAGCAAGCTTCACTTCTTCGCCAGGTTTGAAGCCGGCTTTTTCGATTGCTTCAACGATTGTTTGAAGCGCTTCTTCGTTAGAACCAAGGTTCGGAGCGAATCCGCCTTCGTCACCTACAGCTGTGTTCATTCCTTTAGCAGAAAGAACTGATTTCAGGCTGTGGAAGATTTGAGCGCCCATGCGAAGCGCTTCACGGAAGTTAGGCGCGCCTACAGGCATAATCATGAATTCTTGAATGTCTACGTTGTTGTCAGCATGCTCTCCGCCGTTTACGATGTTCATCATCGGTACAGGAAGCGTTTTTGAGTTGAATCCTCCAAGGTATTGGTAAAGAGGAATCTGTAAGAAATCAGCAGCTGCGCGCGCACAAGCCATAGATACGCCAAGGATTGCGTTCGCACCGAGTTTGCCTTTGTTTTCAGTTCCGTCAAGCTCGATTAAAAGCTGATCGATTGCGTTTTGTTCAGTTACGTCAAAGCCGAGAAGCTCTGGAGAAATGATTTCGTTTACGTTGTTAACAGCAGTTAACACGCCTTTTCCAAGGTAACGGTCTTTGTCGCCGTCACGAAGCTCAACCGCTTCGTATTCACCTGTAGAAGCTCCGCTTGGCACTAATGCGCGGCCGAAAGCTCCTGTTTCTGTATATACTTCAACTTCAACTGTCGGGTTGCCGCGGGAGTCAAGGACTTCGCGTGCATAAACATCAACAATGTATGGCATGAGTTTGTCTCTCCTTTTGATTTACGCTTATTTTTGAATTAAAGATGTTCCGGTCATTTCTTTCGGTTTTTCAACACCGAGAAGGTCTAATAACGTTGGTGCGAGGTCGCCTAGGATTCCGCCTTCGCGCAGCGTCACGCCTTCTTTCGTCACAATGACAGGGACTGGGTTTGTCGTATGGGCAGTGTGCGGTTCGCCTGTTTCTGTAATCAGAATGTCCGCATTACCGTGATCAGCGGTAATGATGGCATGTCCGCCTTTAGCGATAATGGCGTCAACCACTTCGCCTAAGCATTCGTCCACTGCTTCAATTGCTTTAATCGTCGGTTCGACCATTCCGGAGTGGCCGACCATGTCAGGGTTTGCAAAGTTCAGGATGATCGCGTCGTGCTTGTCAGCCGCGATTTCTTTTACAAGAGCATCCTTCACTTCATACGCGCTCATTTCAGGCTTCAGGTCATATGTCGCGACCTTCGGCGAGTTAATGAGGATGCGCTCTTCGCCCGGGAATTCTTCTTCGCGGCCGCCGCTCATAAAGAACGTAACGTGCGGATACTTTTCAGTTTCTGCAATGCGAAGCTGTTTTAACCCGTGCTGTGCTAATACTTCACCGACCGTATTGTCAAGGTTTACCGGTTTAAAAGCCACATATCCGTCAACAGATTCACTGAAGTGAGTCAGGCAGACGAAATACAGGTTTTTCGGATGATTTTCACCGCGGTCGAAATCGCGGAAATCTTTGTTGGTAAACGTGTTTGAAATCTGGATGGCGCGGTCTGGTCTGAAATTATAGAAAATCACAGAATCGCCGTCATGAATTTTCGCAACGGGTTCACCGTTTTCTTTTGTGATGACGGACGGAATGACGAATTCATCATGAATGCCGTTCGCATAAGAATCGTCGACTACATCCATCGCGCTGCGGTAAGACGGGCCTTCGCCGTAAGCCATTGCGCGGTACGCTTTTTCCACACGGTCCCAGCGTTTGTCGCGGTCCATGGAGTAGTAGCGTCCGGAAATGCTGGCGATTTCGCCGACACCGATTTCTTCGATCTGCTCATTCAGCTGCTGAATGTAAGTTTTCGCCGTTTGCGGACCTACATCGCGGCCGTCGAGGAAACCGTGAATATACACCTTCGTCAGTCCTTCACTTTTCGCAAGCTTCAGCAGCGCGAATAAATGATTGATGTGACTGTGTACGCCTCCGTCAGAAAGAAGGCCGAACAGGTGCAGCGCTTTGTCGTTGTCTTTCGCGTTTTTGATGGCGTCAAGGAACGTTTGATTGCGTTCGAATTCGCCTTCGCGGATGGCAACGTTCACGCGTGTTAAGCTTTGGTACACAATACGTCCGGCGCCGATATTTAAATGACCGACTTCAGAGTTCCCCATCTGTCCTTCAGGCAGTCCGACTGCTTCGCCTGATGCCGTCAGCGTCTGATGAGGGTATTGGTTCCAATAACGGTCGAAATTCGGTTTTTTCGCTTGTGCGACTGCGTTTCCGACTGTTTCATTGCGTAATCCGAACCCATCAAGAATGATGAGTGCAGCTGGTTTTTTACTCATATTGACCTTCCTCCAATAATTGAACGAATGACTGCGGTTCAAGGCTTGCGCCGCCGACCAAAGCACCGTCAATATCGGACTCTGCCATATATTCTTTAATATTTGCAGGTTTTACGCTGCCTCCGTATTGAATGCGGAGCTTGTCAGCAGTTTCCTGGCTGAAGCTTTCAGCAACGACTTTACGGATATGCGCGCAGACGTCGTTTGCATCTTTCGCTGTAGAAGACTTGCCTGTTCCGATTGCCCAGATTGGCTCGTACGCAATAACGGAAGCAGCAACTTGCTCTTCAGAAAGACCCGCAAGCCCTTTTTTCACTTGATCGGCAACAAGATCATTTGTTTTTCCGGCTTCGCGCTCTTCAAGCGTTTCACCTACGCAAATGATCGGCACAATGCCGTGTTTGAAAGCGGCATGCGCTTTTTTGTTAACTGTTTCATCAGTTTCAGCGAACATTTCACGGCGCTCAGAGTGGCCGATGACGCAGTAATCCACGCCAAGGTCTTTCAGAGCGACCGGGCTGATTTCACCTGTGAACGCACCGTTTTCTTCAAAATGCATGTTTTGGGCGCCGACTTTCAGGTCAGTTCCTTTAACAGCAGAAGTCAGCTTTTCTAAGAAAAGAGCTGGTGCGCAAACAACGGCTTCCGCTTTGTCTGCTGCTGGAATGGAAGATTTCACTTCTTCAACGAAGCTGACAGCCTCGCCGAGTGTTTTGTTCATTTTCCAGTTACCGGCTATAATTGGTTTTCTCATCTGTTCCACTTCCTTATAGCAGTTTTTATTTATCGTTCAGCGCAGCTACACCCGGAAGCTCTTTGCCTTCCATGAATTCAAGGGATGCGCCGCCGCCTGTTGAGATATGGCTCATTTTGTCAGCAAGGCCGAATTTTTCAACGGCTGCCGCAGAGTCTCCTCCGCCGATGACAGAGTATGTATCGTTTGCCTCTGCCAATGCTTCAGCCACTGCTTTTGTGCCTTGAGCGAACAAGTCGATTTCGAATACGCCCATCGGTCCGTTCCATACGACAAGTTTGCTGTTTTTGATAACTTCAGCGTACGTTTCGCGGGTTTTCGTTCCGATGTCGATCGCTTCTAAATCACTTGGGATCTCAGAGATCGGCACGATTTGAACGTTTGCATCGTTAGAGAAATCATCAGCAACGAGAACGTCTTCCGGCATATAGAATTTAACGCCTTTTTCTTTCGCGCGGTCCATGAATGATTTTGCAAGTTCGATTTTATCTTCTTCAAGAAGAGATTTACCGACTTCATAGCCAAGCGCTTTTACGAATGTGTAAGCAAGACCTCCGCCGATGATCAGGTTGTCCACTTTATCAAGCAGACTTTCGATTACGCCGATTTTGTCTTTTACTTTCGCGCCGCCGATGATTGCCGTAAACGGGCGCTCAGGATTTGTCACGGCTTTGCCGAGAACGTCAAGCTCTTTTTCCATCAGGAATCCTGCAACCGCCGGCAGATGCTCGGCAATTCCGGCTGTAGATGCGTGAGCACGGTGGGCAGCACCGAATGCGTCATTGACATATACATCCGCAAGCTCAGCAAATGCTTTAGCAAGCTCAGGATCGTTTTTCTCTTCACCAGGGTAGAAACGTACGTTTTCCAATACAAGAACGTCTCCGTCCTTCATATCAGAAATTTGTGCTTTTACAGCATCGCCGTAAGCTTCATCCGCTTTTTTCACTTCTTTTCCGAGCAGTTCGCCTAAGCGTGCAGCGACAGGAGTTAAACGAAGCTCCTCAACCACTTCGCCTTTCGGGCGGCCTAAGTGGCTCGCAAGAAGGAGTTTCGCGCCTTGGTCTGCAAGGTGTTTGATTGTTGGAAGCGCAGCTCGGATACGAGTATCGTCTGTTACTTCCCCGTCTTTCATTGGAACGTTAAAGTCAACGCGGCAGAATACGACTTTGCCTTTTACGTCGATGTCTTTTACTGTTTTTTTATTCATGCCTTAGGAGATCCTCCTTCAAAATGGTTTGCATAGCACGAAAAACGTGAAACGTGAAACCGCCTCATGATGCTTCCGCCGCGGGGCAGATTGCAGCTTCCGGGCACGGGGCAGATCGTCTTCTGAGCCAGGGCAGGCGGCCGAAAACGAAAGTGCCGCGGAAACTTCAAAACGCGGACGTTCTGCAGCAATCCGGCGCTTTCTGAAAGCCGGTTCTCATGGAAAAAGGGAAAGGGAGTCCGTCCCCTTCCCTTGTCCGCTTTCATTATAGCGTTTCTGTCCGAAAGAACCAAGTCCGGCCCTTTCCGGGAGCTATGAATTAAAGACCTTGTTTTGCGATGTAAGCTGCAAGGTCAACAACGCGGTTAGAGTAGCCGCTTTCGTTATCGTACCAAGAGATTACTTTTACCATGCTGCCTTCCATAACCATTGTAGAAAGAGCATCGATTGTAGAAGAGTTAGCATTGCCGTTGTAGTCTCCGGATACTAATGGCTCTTCGCTGTATCCAAGGATTCCTTTAAGATCGCCTTCTGCCGCTTCTTTAAGAGCTGCGTTTACGTCTTCAGCCGTTACGTCTTTGTTAAGTTCAGCAACTAGGTCAACAAGAGAAACGTTTGGAGTCGGCACACGCATAGCTCCGCCGTTCAGTTTGCCTTTCAGTTCAGGAAGAACAAGGGAAACTGCTTTAGCAGCACCAGTTGAGGTAGGAATGATGTTTTCAGCTGCTGCACGCGCACGACGGTAGTCTTTGTGCGGAAGATCAAGAATTTGCTGATCGTTTGTGTAAGAGTGAACAGTTGTCATCATACCGCGTTTGATGCCGAATTTGTCGTTAAGTACTTTTGCAAACGGCGCAAGGCAGTTTGTTGTGCAAGATGCGTTAGAGATAACATGGTGGTTAGCCGCATCGTATTTGTCTTCGTTAACACCCATAACGATTGTGATATCTTCTTCGTTAGCAGGTGCAGAGATGATAACTTTTTTCGCGCCTGCTTCTAAGTGTTTCGCAGCGTCTGCGCGTTTTGTGAAGAAACCAGTAGATTCAACTACGATTTCAACGCCTTGTTTGCCCCAGCTGAGTTTCGCAGGATCGCGCTCAGCAGAAACTTCGATTGTTTTGCCGTTAACAACAAGGTTGCTGCCGTCAACTTTAACTTCTGCATCTAATTTTCCGTGTACGGAATCATATTGTAAAAGATGAGCAAGCATGTTAGCGTCTGTTAAATCGTTAACTGCTACTACCTCAACTTCAGGATTGTTTAATGCTGCGCGGAATACGTTACGTCCAATACGACCAAAACCGTTAATACCGACTTTTACTGCCATGATTATTTCCTCCTTTAAATAAGTGAGAGATATTTATATTGAGGGACTGTTATCCCTTAATAACTTCTTTGCGGCTCCTTCGTCCGTGACGAGAACCGTGTTTCGCTGCTTTTTAAAATAAGCTTCGATTGCTTCTGCTTTTGATGATCCGCCCGCTACCGCGATAATGTCGGGAATGGCATCGAGGTCATCGAGCTGCATTCCGACTGAATGCACCTTGTGAACGACTTCTCCGTCCGCATTAAAGTAGTAGCCGAATGCCTCTGTCACCGCATGATTGTCATCTATTTTCTTCAAATCTTCCAATGGCGTGTTTCTTCGCTCCGCCATTGTTCTAGCTTCGCCGATTCCGTGAACGAGCATACTCGCTGATTTAATCGTGTGAAGCACCTCTTTTACGGAAGGCTCTTCAATAATAGATGAGTAGGCGCCTTGTGACAGCTGGCCGGGAACGAACAAAAGCCGGTAAGTGCCTGAAGCCTTTTCCGCCATATGCGCGCATATGGTGTTCGCCTGGTTTTTCACATCTTCGCCTAAACCGCCTCTTGCGGGCACAAACAGGAGCTCGCGGTTTTTTGAATCCGGCGTCATCATATCGGCGACGGCTTCAATTGTCGTACCGCCGGTTACAGCGACGATATTTTTGCCTGAAAATCTCTTTTTCATACATGCAACGGCCGCTCTCCCTAATTCTTTTTTGACCCAAGGAGATTGGTCGCTGTCTCCGGAAACGATAATGGCGTCTTTCAGATTGAGCCGCTCTTTTAATGTCTTTTCCAAAAGCGTCAATCCTAAAACATCCTTCATCGTATCTTCCAGAATCGAAAGCAGTGAATAGCCCTCTTCCGTCATTGTCATGCCGTTTGTTTTAATATCGATGAGATTCTGTTCTTTCAAGAACTGAACCTCGCTTCTGAGAACACGCTCGGTCAATCCGAGACTGGCTGCAAGACTTCTGCGGCCGATCGGTTCTGTAAGCCTGATATACTGCAAGATTTCAAATCTTTTCTGCATCACAAGCAAAAGATCAGGCAATAATTTTTTTTGAGCTTGTATTAACTGGTTCATGACTCAAACGTTCCTTCCTATTCATACTGGACAGAAAATGTCCCGCTATGACAAAAAACGTCCCATCATAGCCAAAAAAAATTATGTCTGCTTTCTTTAATTATTTTAACAGGATGACATTGTTAATTCAACTGTTAAAGGTCAATTCCTCGACATTCTTCGCAGGATTTACCAGTATCTCCTTGATACAGTCATTATATACAGAAACGGAATGAAGGTGACAGACAAAAGCCCGCCGGAGCGGACTTTTGTCGTAAAACGCTTTCATTTTATCCAGAGTTTTTCTATTTCTTCTAATGATTTATTTTTCGTCTCAGGGCAGATCGTCACGACAAACAAGAAACAGAGAATATTAATGACGGCGAATATCCAGAAGGTGTACGCGAGCCCCAACCCGCTGATCATCATCGGCACGAACTGGCCGATCGCCCAGTTGGCCCCCCATAAGAATATCGTCGCAATACCGGCGGCGCGTGCGCGGAGGTGGTTCGGAAAGATTTCCGAAATCATGATCCACGTAATCGGCCCGACTGATACGCAGAAAGCGGCGACGAATCCCAATATGATGACGACTAAAGCCGGACCGCTCGCCAGCTGAAAATAAAAGGATGCCCCGATTAAGATCATGAACAGCGCCATAAAGGCAGATCCGACCCCCATCAGCTTTTTCCGGCCTACCTTATCGACTAAAAGCACCGCGATGATGGTGAAAATCACTTCAACGACACCGACGATGCATGTCGTGATAAACCCCGCATTCTGTCCGAAGCCCATCATTTTGAAAATTTCCGGCCCGTAATACGTAATTGCGTTCATGCCGATGACCTGATTGAATAAAGCCAGCAGAATCCCGATCACAAGCGCTTTTCTCAGCCCCGGTTTAAACAGCTGAGACAATGAACCCATTTTTTCTAATTGTAAAGACGTTTCGATTTGTTTGATTTCTTCTTTCGCGGTCTGTTCGCCGTTAATGCGCGTCAGCACGGCGAGGGCTTCATTCCGGCGCCCCGCTTTCGCAAGCCAGCGCGGACTTTCCGGCACGATAAGCAGCACGATAAAAAAGATGACGGACGGAATCATGCCGTAAGCAAGCATCCACCGCCAGCCGGTGTGCACCCCCCATTCATACGAGCCGGACTGCTGGACGGCCAGGTTAATAAAATAAGTGCCGGATATCCCTAATATCGTAAACAGCTGATACAGTGAAGACAGACTGCCGCGTATGGCCGGCGGAGCCGCTTCTGTAATATACGTGACAGAAAGCGAGGAGCCCATGCCGATTCCGAGACCGCCGATGACTCTGGCGATCACTAAGGAAGACACACTTTGAGAAAGCGCAGAGACAACCGCTGACACCGCAAACAACAGAGCCGCTGCCATCAAAATCTTTCTCCGTCCGAAACGGTCACTCAAAAATCCGGAAATTCCGACGCCGAAAACACCGCCGATCATAATGCTCGAAATCACGAGCCCTTCCATAAAAGGACTTAAGCGGTACAAATCTTTCAGGAAACCGATGGCGCCGAAATCACCGCCGTGTCATAACCGTACAAAAGCCCTCCCAGTCCGGCCGCGCATGAGATGAGAATGACAAACCACTTCGAATGCTGCCGAGTGACAGGTACATTTGAGCCAATTGGTGCCGGGTGATTCTTCATGAATTTTACCCTCCCGCGAATAATAGAATAAAAACGCTTACAAAACAGAGTGCGGCGCTTGACGTTGCTTTGTTTTCTTCAGAACCGCCACATTTGTACGTACTTATAAAGAATTTTAT
Organism: Bacillus sp. JK74; assembly: GCF_053663395.1. NCBI lineage: Bacteria > Bacillati > Bacillota > Bacilli > Caryophanales > Bacillaceae > Bacillus > Bacillus sp. JK74. The sequence goes on from NZ_JBSJQB010000001.1 coordinate 303,773, forward strand.
CTAAAAATAAGGAAAATTAGTACGTACAAATAAAGAATAAGCAGTTTTTCATAATCTGTCAATTATTTTTACAGCTTGATGAAAGGGCTTACTATGTTATACTGGAATTTGTCCGTATACATTTTGGAGGAATTGATATGCTACCGAAATATGCTCAAGTAAAAGAAGAAATTTGTTCATGGCTGAATCAAGGAAAAGTACAGCCGGACGAAAAGCTGCCTACGGAAAATGAGCTGATGCAGCAGTTCGGGGTCAGCCGCCATACCATCAGAAAGGCGATCGGAGATTTGGTCTCGCAGGGGCTGCTGTACAGCGTTCAGGGCGGAGGCACCTTTGTCGCTTCACGCACGGCGAAATCAGCCATGCATTCAAACAAAACGATCGGTGTCATTACAACGTACATATCAGACTATATTTTCCCGAGCATCATCAGGGGAATTGAATCTTATTTAAGCGAACAGGGCTATTCCATGCTGCTGACGAGCACCAACAACAATACAGAAAGTGAGCGGCGCGGCCTTGAAAACCTGCTGTCCAAAAATATAGACGGGCTGATTGTCGAGCCTACGAAAAGCGCGCTGCAGACGCCCAACATCGGCTACTATCTCAACCTGGAGAAAAACGGCATTCCGTTTGCCATGATTAACGCCTCTTATGCGGAGCTGGCCGCACCGAGCTTTTCCGTCAATGATGTCAAAGGCGGCATGATGGCTTGCGAATACGTCATGTCCCTCGGCCACACGCACATTATGGGTATCTTTAAAGCGGATGACACGCAGGGCGTCAAACGGATGAACGGCTATCTTCAGGCGCACCGGGAGCGCGGGATTTTCCCGTCTCCGGACATGATCGTGACTTATACGACTGAGGAAAAAGAAACCGTGCTTCTTCAAAAAATTAAGCATACCCTTGAGCAAAACAGCGGATCATACCCGACGGCCATTCTTTGTTATAATGATGAAATTGCGCTGAAGACGATTAATCTTCTCAGAGAATTCGGCTTAAAGGTGCCTGATGACGTGTCAATCATGGGCTATGATGATTCACATTTCGCCCAGATTTCCGAGGTGAAGCTCACCTCTGTCAAGCATCCGAAATCCATTATGGGGAAAGCGGCGGCAAAATACGTCATCGACTGCTTAGAGCATAAAAAACCGAAGAAGGATGACGTCGTGTATGAACCGGAACTCGTCATCCGGAATTCCGTCAGGCGGATCGGCGAATAAAAATGGGCAGATACAATAGTATCTGCCCATCAGTCATTAAATTGAAAACTAAGCTGAAAATCATGAGGCGGAAGAACATCATCTATATTTTCTTTATTAAAATGCTTTAAAATATAATAAAATAACGAATCTGAAATATATAGTCTTTTATCATAGTATATAAAGACCTTTGGAAAGATATCCTTTTTGGATTGCAATTCATCGAAGTGATTAAGTACAGAGGTCAGCGCACCATGATTTATTGACTTTTTCTCATGGATTCGGTGAATATTCTCATATAAGTACTGAAAAGAAAATCCTCTCCTCGCTATATCTGGATCAGATGTTAACACAATTTTCATTATATAATAGTATAACTTCAGCTTCGCTTTTCTTTCTCCATCTGCAATGTCTTGTATTTTTGTCAAATATTCCTCGCTTACTCTTTTATAATACAGAGCATTACATTCCTTAGCTAATTCAAGACTGTCAAGAACAATGTAATTCCGACTTCTCTTTCTTATTCCACTTTCACGACAAAAGTCAAAAAGAAGTTGTTGATATACAGCAACTATTTGGCTGGATGCCTCTATAAAATAATTTGTTACATTTTCACTAATGTCTATGTTCAGCTCTTTACAGCCTCTACTCTTTATATTCATTAAATCTCTAGTAGACCATTTAGTAGCATCAATATAATCAATCCTTTGAGATAATTCTCCATTGAATTTTTCAAAATAGCCATTTATAATTTTTGTCCCGATTATAATGAATCTTAAGCCGCTTTGATAAAACATTTTCAGGTCAAAAGCCAACAGATATTGATCGACTAAATTTAAATAATGAAAGTCATCCAGTACGATAAACTGAATACCTTTTTCCTTCAGTGATTCAGCCACTCTGACACTTACGGTTTTGGGAAGATCCATTTTCCCTGATTCACTTAATAACTCTTTTTCAGATGAATCTCCGGTCACTTCGCTTTTAAAAATTGAAATAGATTTGCCTCTACTTGACTATCAATTTTTGAGCACTTTTCAATACTTTTGGAGAAGTTATCAGATATCTCCACACCAGATTTGTATAAAATCTGTGTGTAAATATCAGCTAAATCAACTCCCTTCGTACAGTCTATCACTATAGTGTTTTCAGCTTTGGTTACATATTTTTTTCTTAATAATGTTTTTCCGACTTTTGTTTCGCCATATATTACGATGTGATGATCCGTAAGTTCAATTTTATCTTGGTAATCCTCATCAATTTGTTGTCTATCAACATAACTTTTTAAAACATTCCGCGATATACCAAAAACATCTTTCAAAGAAACATCCAAATTTTTATTCCCTCCCTATATTTCAAGAAAATTTTTCTAATAAATAATATCATAATAGTATGAAATTTCATATTATTACATAAAAACAGGCAGCACACTATATATTATGTGCTGCCTGTTTTTCATCTTTTTAATTCGGCGATGATCTCAAATGATCTCATTCTGTCGGCATGCTCAAAGCTTTCTGAATTCACCATGATTTCATCCGCCTGTGTTGTCCGGATGAAGCTTTCCAGCTTTTCCTTCACACGCTCCGGTCCGCCGACGATCGTTGAACTGAGCTGTTCATTGACCATCGCTTTTTCATACGGCGACCAGATTTGATCCATGTCTTCAACAGGAGGCTTCAGCTGGTTCGGCGTGCCGCGGACGAGGTCTAAAAATCTTTGATAATGCGATGTCGCCAGATGCTCCGCCTTTTCATCCGTATCGGCGGCAATGACGGTGACGCCGACCATCGCGTACGGTTTATCCAGTACGTCTGACGGACGGAAGGAGCTTCGGTACAGCTCAAGGGCGGGCACGGTGTTTTTCGGTGAGAAGTGAGCCGCAAAGGCGAACGGAAGCCCGAGCTCTCCCGCAAGACGCGCGCTGAAGCCGCTCGATCCCAAAAGCCAAATCGGCACGTCCAGCCCTTCGCCCGGAATGGCGCGGACTTGATTGCGCACATTGCCTGACGGTTTGAAGTAATTTCTCAATTCTTCAAGCTGCTCCGGGAAATCCTCCCCGCTGTTTATGTTTCTTCTTAAGGCCCTCGCCGTTAATTGGTCGGTACCCGGCGCACGCCCGAGTCCGAGGTCAATCCGCCCCGGATATAACGTTTCAAGGGTTCCGAATTGCTCCGCGATTATAAGTGACGAATGATTCGGCAGCATAATGCCCCCTGAACCGACGCGGATTTTTTTCGTGCCGCCGGCGATGTGGCCGATCAGCACCGCCGTTGCCGAGCTGGCGACTCCTTCTATATTATGATGCTCCGCAAGCCAATAGCGGTTATAGCCCCACTCCTCGGCGCGGCGCGCTAAATCCATGCTGTTGCGGAACGATTCAGCAACCGTTCCCCCCTGTACGACCGGCGATAAATTCAATACGGAAAACGCAGTATCTTTCAATGTATGTTCAGCCATCGTTTTCTCCTTTATGGTTTAGTGTAAGCAGATCTTAAACAAGGTCTCTACCACACACCTTACCACAGCTTTTCCCGTGAGTTAAACAATTTGATTCGATGATCTTCGAACAATCAGTCAGCGGTCGTCACTAGTGAACTCTGTATGAATGAATCTATTACATTCAGATATGAAGAGCTTTTCATCCTATAAAAGTGAAAATCTCTCGTTGAAAAAACATATCCAATAATGTTAAGATATGTATGATATTGAATAGGAAGGAAGTCATAGTCTATATGCGTAAAAAAATCTTAATGGCACTCACCACAGCTTTACTGGCAGCAATCTTCTTTACCGGAAACACCGATAAGGCATATGCCGCAGACTTTTATTCCGGCACTCAGCAGCATTTAAATGTAAGCGGATTTACCGATGCCTCCTACTACACGAAAAAAGCGAAAAGTGTCGATTTTACTCTCAGTACAGCGTATCCGTCAGATCGAACTTTTAAAGGAAACCTATACTTACAGCGAAAGTCAGGAAAGAAATGGACGACTTGCAAAAAAACAACCTTTTCTTTCTCAGTAAGGGTGACTAAGTCATTCTCTTTAAAAGGATGCAAGACAGGTTATTATCGTGTCAAAGCTACGTTCAGCGGTTCAAAACTTGTCAATACGACAAACTCTTTTAAAATTAACCGATAAGATTCAGGACCCTAAGATTTTTAGGGTCTTTTTATTCATTCTTTGTGAGCTCCTGCGCGATTTGAATAAAAAGTTTTGCAGCTAATGAAGCCTCTTTTACAGACGGAACGGCAAGCAGAACATCACGGTACACCGCCTGATTGAGTTCCCTTGTCACGACATTTTCCGGCAGCGATATTCCGGACATAGACATTTGTGATAATATCGCAATTCCCAGTCCCTCTTTGATCATGCTGATGGACGTATTGACGTTGTAAACAGTGAATGCGGCAGTCAGCACAGATCCTGCCTCCTTAAACATATCAATAAACGGTGATTCGTATCCTCCGTCACAGATGATCATCGGCTGGCGGTCAAGATCTTTCAGAGTGATTGACTCACAGCTGCAAAACGGATGATCATTTCTAAGCACGACGGCCATTTTATCTTTTTTCAGCGGCAGATATTCCATGTCTTCCGTAGGAAAAAGAGTGATACCCACATCTATTACCCGGGAGCGGAGCCATTCCTTTACTTCGTTAACCGTTCCTTCATGAAGCACCAGTTCAAGCTTCGGATACCGTTTTTTAAACACGCTGATCAGCTTTGGAATGAAATAAGCGGAAGCGGCCGGAAATGTGCCGATGTGAATCGTTCCCTGTTCAAGCCCTCTTTCCGCGGCCGCCAGCTGCTCGGCTTTTTCTATGCCTTTGAGCACCTCTCTGATATGAACGAGAATTTTTCCGCCCGTGTCCGTGAGCCTTACGCCGTTGCGGCGCTCGCGGATGATCAGCTTGATGCCGAGCTCTGACTCAAGCGCCGAGATGGCATGGCTGACGGCGGGCTGCGTCATATTCAGCGCCTGCCCCGCTTTTGTAAAGCTTCCCGTTTCAGCGATTTGAACAAAAACCCGCAGTTGTGTAATCGTCATAACGTTTTACTTATGCTCCTTATAAAAAAGATTCATTTTATTTATCTTACTGATTACCGTATCATATGATGGAATTGTTCTACAAGGAGTGAACGACGTGAAACAGCTTTCGAAAATACAGACGGCTCTTATGCTGGCGTTTCTAGTCACGGTATGGGGAATTAACTGGCCGCTGACAAAGGCCGCGCTTGCCTATTCGCCGCCTCTTCTGTTTGCCGGAATCCGCACGCTGATCGGCGGACTTCTATTATTAATGGTGGCGCTGCCCCGTTTTAAAAAGCTGCGTTTTAAAGAAACGTGGCCGATCTATCTGATTTCTGCCATTTTAAATATTACTTTATTTTACGGCCTGCAAACGGTCGGATTGAATTACCTGCCTGCCGGCTTATTTTCAGCCATCGTGTTTTTCCAGCCGGTGTTAATGGGCGTTTTTTCTTGGCTGTGGCTCGGGGAAGCGATGTATCCTTTAAAAATAGCCGGTCTTATTCTGGGCTTTGCCGGTGTGGCCGTCATCAGCGCAGCCGGTTTCGGAGGCCATATTTCCATCGCCGGCATTCTTTTGGCTCTAGGCTCCGCAGTCAGCTGGGCGCTCGGCACGGTATATGTGAAAAGAACGGGCGGACGGGCGGACTCTATCTGGATGGTCGCTCTTCAGCTTCTGATCGGCGGCGTGCTGCTTGTCAGCTCCGGCCATTTTTCAGAAAGCTTTTCAGCGATTCAATGGAAAGCTCCGTTCATTCTCAGCCTTCTGTTCATTTCGGTATTTGTCATCGCGCTCGGCTGGCTCGCCTTTTTTACGCTTGTCGGTTCAGGGGAAGCAAGCAAGGTTGCCTCTTACACCTTCCTGATCCCGCTCATATCCATTGTCGTCAGCTCGATATTTCTGCATGAGCCGCTGACCGTCAGCCTTTTAGCCGGACTGCTTCTGATCGTCACAAGCATTTGTTTTGTGAATATAACACCGAAGAAACTGAAAACACCTGCTCTGGCCGCAGAAAAAAAGGCCGTTCATTAAAAAAACTCTTGCCGCGCGGCAAGAGTTTTTTTATTTATTGACGTCTCCCTTTTACGAGATACGCAGCCGTAATGAGGAGATAGATGGCCGCAGTGATGCATGTGATGACGATGGATGTCGTCGCAATTACGCCGATCAGGATGGCCAAAAGCGCAAGCACCGCGAACCATGTCGTGTACGGGAACCATTTGACGTAATAAGCCGGCTGTTCTGTTGAATGTTTTCTTGATTTCAAATGGGCAAATCCGATAATCAGCCAGATGAACAGCACGGTATAGCCGAGGGAACCCATCAAATAATTAAACGTCTGGCTTCCCGCAAATAATGAAATCAGGACGCCTACATATAAAAATGACGTACAAGTCAGAATCGCATAGACGGGAACCTTTTTCTTCGATAGTTTTGAAAAGATTTTCGGCACCCGGCCGTCAGAAGCCTGCGTAAATAAGACGCGGGATGATCCGTACAGTCCCGAGTTCATAGACGAGATAATCGCAAGAAGAATGACGGCATTCATAATATGGTCGGCACCCGGAATTCCGATCATCTTAAATACTATGACAAACGGGCTTTCGGGAACGCTGTTGACTTGATTCCAAGGAATCAGGCTGACGATGATGAAAAACGGCAGCAAGTAAAAAGCGACAATCCGCGTTAACGTGCTTCGGACAGCTTTCGGAATCACCTTTTCGGGGTTTTTTGTCTCCGCCAGCGTGACGCCGATGATTTCCGTTCCGCCGTATGAGTAGATCACGACGAGCATCGCCGTAATGACGCCCCCCGCTCCATGCGGGAAAAACCCTCCGTGATCCGTTAAATGAGACAGCCCCGGCGCCGTGTGATTGCCGAATGAGAAAAATAATAGCAGAATTCCGCATAAAATAAAGATGACAATCACCGTAATTTTAATGAGCGCGAGCCAGTACTCCGTCTCGGCAAACAGTTTCACAGAAAGCATGTTTACGACCGTCACCACGATGGAAATGATCAAAGCCAGTATCCATATCGGACATTCCGGCAGCCAATATTGAATGAAAATGGCGGCTACGACCGCCTCCGCGGCAATATTGAGCACCCACATTTTCCAATAGATCCAGTCTAAAAAGTATGCAGCGTACGAACCGAGAGACTGCTGAACCAAATCACGGAACGTCCTTGCATGTTTGTTTCTGACGGCCATTTCGGCCAGCCCCTGCATAATAAACAGCAGAATGATTCCCCCGAGGAGGTAGGCCAGCAGCACGGACGGCCCCGCTTCATCAATCGCCGTGCTGCTGCCTTTAAAGAGCCCGGCCCCGATTGCGCCTCCAAGCGCCATCATCATAATGTGTCTGGACGACATCGTCCGTTTTAACGTTTGCTTGTCCTTTTCCATTTATCACACGCCCTCTCGCAAAAAGTGTTCATCACATAAAAAAGCACGCCGCCTCTTTAGGAAAAGAGACGGCGTGCCTCAGGCAGCCGCGGTACCACTCTTGTTGATCCCGAATATCCGGAATCCAGCTTAAAAACCTTTTAACGAAGGTCAGCCGTTAGGACATAGGGAATATTCCGACAATTCCGTTCCGCCCTGCCACTTCCGGGCGAGTTCAAAGAACAATCAGTCCGCGTTTCACCAACCCGCGGCTCTCTTTTTCTGACTGGATTCTTTTACTGCTCCCGTTCACAGTGTTTTATGTTAAATGAATCTCTTGAGTTTTTATTTTCTGAATATAGTAACATAATATACAGTCTTCTATTTTCAAAGTCAATACTAATTTTTTCCGCTGGTTTTCTTATCACCTATATAAGACATTTTGACTGAACATGTTTATCTTCATATGAGGATTGAGACGGCTCCTAATATGGCGTAATCGGCATATATGGACTGAGCGGCAAAAAGTTGGCAGAAATATGAAAGGTTACTCTTATTCCGGTACCTCAGCTTAGTAACTGTGCACATTTCATTTCTAATAGTTCAACTCCAATGACCCCACAAGGTTCTATACCCGGAAGTCATATTCCATTTATTAAAGCTATTGACATGAAACCAATTCCACAAATTAAACTCGTGGAGAACACTAGTTGGCGTAACACGAAACAGTATAGATGCATTAGTGGCGTTACAGCTAGTGTTTTTGAGTTTTTAAAAGAAATTTACAGGATATAAATGACAATAACGAGAAAATCGGGTGTAGAAAGTTGAATAAAACACCTATTTTTTTACAAAAAATGATAATAAAAGGTTGATATGGTACGGGTTTCATACTTTAAGATGATGATGTGTCTTCACTGAATACTAAATAAACATTTCCAGGAGGCGTTTCCTATGCAGTCCAGCACATCATTTAACAGCCCGGCTTACCTTGAAACAAACGGAGTAATGAAAATCGCTGATATAACCTATAGTAATAATGAATGGCTGAACTTTGACATTGGAGGAGAAGGGATTTTTAAGAAATCAGGTTCTTATTTAGTTCCATCTCTTCCAGTAGAATTTCATTGTCATGGAATCGGTGACTATGATTTTAGCAATTTAGACCAATTAGATATTGAAAAGATCAATACACTAGCTGAAATAGAAGGGATTTTCTGTGTACCCTCTATCTTTCTTCCTCATAATCAATTAGATCAATTTGCATCCTTTATGAAAGAGTTCCATACACAAAAGAGAAAGGGACGTTACCGTAATATTTTAGGTATTTCACTAGAAGGACCATTATTGGCCAGCTTTGCAGGCACACCGGAAAAAGGGAATTGGGCACCCTTAAAAGAAGAATGGGAAAAGATCGCTTCATGTGGAGAATACGGTCTTATTTATACTGTACTGTCTCCAGATGCTATGACTGAAAACTCCTATCTAAAGAAATATATCACCGAAAAACATCCAAGTTTAGAATGGATTGTAGATACACTTGTGGAGGCTGGAGTAAAACCCGCGCTGGGTCACTTCCAAAAAGCATACCCGGAGGAAACCTCTGAACTTATAATGAAAGTTATAGATACAGCGCAAAAACGCAGCAATTACACTGGATCAGATGCCGTTTTAACAGATCATTTGTTTAATGATATGCCAAACAATTTTAAACACACCTGGAGAACCCCCCAAGAAAGAGTGCATAGATTAGAGGGGTTAAAAGATGCTCGGTTAGATAAATGGAACATAGATAATATAAACACACTTGTCGGAGAAGTTCCCGGTACTTTGATGAGAGCCGCGAAAGAAGGTTTATTAACCATTTGTATGAACTTTGATAGTGAACATGTAGACTTAGAAGTTGCACGGCGGGTTGTAGAACTTGTTGGCTCTGAGGGTATTATAGCAATGACAGATCGCATTGACACAGATTCCATGTGCGGCCAATCACTGGAGAAAATTGAAGGGAATAATCTGTGGTATCAAGGAAAAGGGTATGTAGCGGCAGGGTCTTACACAATTGATCGGCTTATGCATAATATTCGTGCTATAGGTTTTAATGAGAAAGTTGTATGGAATATGACATCATTTGTGCCATTAAAAGCTTGTCATTTCCTAAATGAACTTGAAAACCTATCCATGAAGCCCTTCAGTTTTATAGATGAAACGAAAAAAAGAGCTCATTTCAAAGCGCCTGCCCCAGAGCTGATTCTGCGCTAAGCAAAAAAGACCACCATAAAGTGGTCTTTTTAAGTTGACTTTCTTTTAATAAGTTTTAGGTCCAACTTATTTATATTGGGGACATCTTTGTTATTCATTAAGTTATATAATAAATTTGCTGCTGTTTGTCCCAACTCTTTAATAGGTTGATGTATCGTTGAAAGTTCTATTACCTTAGATATCGGCTGATTATCAAATCCAATAACTGCCAGTTCTTCAGGTATTCGTATTCCCTGTCTTTTCGCTTCATAAATGATCCCCGCCGCAACATAATCACTTCCTACAACCATTGCCGCAGGACGAGGTGACTTATTTAGTAATAATTTTGCTATTTCTATACCATTCTCAATAGTGTACTGTTCCTCAAAGTACCAATTATCACACCATTTCAATCCGTATTCATTTTGAAAGTGAAAAAATGATTTTTTTCTGCTTATGCCAACACCGCTCTTAGGATTTCCTATACACAGACCAATGGATTGATGTCCTTGATTTCGCAGATGATCTATTGCCATTTTGATTCCTGACTCATGATTAATAAATATATGTGCAACCTGTTTGCTCGCAGAAGCTTCACAGGAAACAATATTACCAAACCCAGATATCTCGTCGAGTACGTGATGGGGGCTTACACAGGATCCCAAAATAAGACCGTCAATAAGTTTGTATTTCAATCTGTTAAAAAACTCCATTTCTTGTTCAGGATCGTTATTTGATTGGTGCACAAGTAAACTGTAATTATGTTTATTACACTCTTCGCCTATTCCGGCAATCAGTTTACTGAAAAACGGATGGTTGATTTTAGGAACAATGACTCCGAAAACATTTGTCTTCCCCCTGGATAGGTTAATCGCGTTGAAATTCGGTACATAATTTAATTCCTTCATAGCTTTTAACACAGCGTCCCGCTTCTCAGGTTTTACATAAGGATGATTATTGAGAACTCTAGAAACTGTTGTCCGAGAAACGTTCGCTTTCTTTGCTATCTCTGTAATGTTTGTCATTACTGCTACTCCTTTTTAGACAGCGTTATCAGGATTTCACACTGAACAACACAAGGGAAAAAAAGCATTTAATTCATTGTTTTATCATGGCCTGCATGAATATGTGCGCCTTCCTGTCCCACACTATAGATAGAACGGGGCTTCCCCATCTTGTGTAATAGTTTGTCAAATAAACCTACTAATATCCCCAGACACAGCAGCACAATGATGGTTCCTATCCCAATCGGCCCCTGAAGAATGATTGCAAGCACAAAAGCTAAAGCTTCCCCTATCGTCTTTGTAATATGAATACCCCAACCTGTACGTTCAGTAATAGCCAACATCAATTCATCATTCGGTATCGAAGGAAAAGATGCTCTTAAATAAATAGCGATTCCCATAGCCAATATACACAACCCTATCAAAAATAAACTCCATTGAAGAATTACAGCATCTGTTTTTAAGAACGAAAGAACCTTTAAGTTTAAAAGGTCAACAAAACTTCCAATAATAACAATCGGAATAAAACCGGCTAGATTAGGAAACCGCATTTTTATGAGGCTGTTTATAAAGATAAGAATTCCTCCGACGATGAAAACCCATGACCCGATTGTAAGGCCAATGAGTTCTGATAAAGCCACGTTCAGAGCATCCCAGGGTGCAATTCCGGTATTAGATTTAATCATACATACAACCCCTACGGATAAAATAAACAATCCGACAATATAGATTAAACATCTTTTCACAAAATGGATCATGGCTGTATACTCCGCGGTTTAGGGTCTTCTTCTTTCGTCAGAATGTAGTGATCAAAAGCATAAGATACACCACACTCATCATTCGTTAACGTTTTAAAAGCAGCCAATTGAATAAGCTTCTTATCTGCATTTCCCATGGCTATCCCTATTCCTGCTGCATGAAACATAGGCAGATCATTTAGATTATCACCTATTGCGATTGCATTCCGCGCATCCGTTCCATAATGTTCACAAAGTTTATTTAATGACGCTCCTTTATCTACTCCTGAACTTGTGATTTCAAGATTGAATGCTCCTGAACTCGTTACGGCACACTCCTTCAGTTGTCCAAAATATTCTTTTGCTTTTTTTAATTTTCTTTGGTTTGGCGAAACGATCATACATTTTATGACATACCGATAATCGATAGGGTCAATTGTACCCGGTATTTCCTCTAACCCGTATTGATGTATCTGAGCTTTAATAGAATTCCAAAATACTTCTTGATTAAAATGAGGTTCTTCCATTACTGTATTGTAAAGTTCTTTTTCAAGCTGCTGAATTCCTTGATTTGATACGGCAATTTTGTCAGATAAGTAAAGCTGATAATAGATTTCCTCTTTATTTAACCATGTGATGATAGGTTGGATTACATCTGAATCCATAAAATGTTCGAATATTAACTGATTTCCCACATCAATTTGAGCGCCGTTTGAAGCAATGATCGGAAAATCCAAATCATATTTATTGATGATGTGTTTTGCATCAAATAAAGCTCTCCCTGTAGCGATTGTTACAAGATGACCTTGTTTTTGTCCGAGCTTTAAAGCTCTTACATCTTGTTCTTGGATAGTTAAGTTCTCTGATAACAGCGTGCCATCTAAGTCGATTGCAATTACTTTCATGTGAATTTCCTCCTCAGAGTTTAAAAATCATTGAAAGTATAATGTATGGTACGCGTTTCAGAGCAATTAGATTATTATATTAATTTGAAGTTTTTCTGAGAAGCTGATCAGACTGTGCTTCTCAAGTGTTCTCCTGCTTAATAATCCTTCTCTTTCGATCAATCCAGTTAATAATGAACTGACTGCTAATGGCCGAACACTAATTTGAAGAAATTCATCTGGAACTTCAAGCGCCGGCGACTTGGGCACCGGCGCTTTTCAGAGAACGATCACTTTTTGTAAAAATCGGATGTCTGAAGTGTCATTGAGGCGGTTTCCCCGATATACTTTTCTCTTTTCTTTCATTTGCGGTAAAGAAAGCAAAACCTGATTCCCTTATGACAGAACTTGCTTTATCATAAAAGTATGCGTTTACATTCGAGTAGGGAGGTTATAGCATGACCCCTGTGAATTCAAGCAGCATCGGGAAAATTCAGGCGGCCAGCAAAGGGTTGTCGCCAAAATTGAGAGCGATTGCAGACCATATCGTGAAGGAACCGAAAGACGTGGTTCACCTTTCCATCATTCAGCTGGCGGAAAAAACGAAAAGCTCTGAAGCGACGATTTTCAGGCTGTGCAAGCGGCTCGGTTTTTCCGGCTATCAGGATTTAAAAATCGCGCTTGCTCAAGAGATCGTTCAGGAGCCGGTGCAGCACATTCATGAAGAAATGAGCCCCGACGACGATATCGAAGTCATCATCCGGAAAGTTTTTCGCACAAACATTTCCGGTCTGACCGATACCTTTCAATTATTAGATCCGGCCGACGTTGAAAAAGCGGCAGAAATGATCCACCGCGCAGACAGAATCGAATTTTACGGAAACGGCGGTTCCGGGCTGATCGCCACTGACGCGTATCATAAATTTATGCGTACGGGTATAAATTGCATCGCGCACACGGATTCTCACTTTCAGGCGATGTCAGCGGGTCTTCTCGGTCCCGAAAGCGCAGTCATCGGCATTTCTCATTCGGGGAGCAACAAGGACGTGCTCGACGCGGTGAAAACGGCCAAATCGCTCGGCGCCGGCACGATCGGCATTACAAGCTACCAAAAGTCGCCGCTCACCCAGATTTCCGACGTTGTGCTGTATACGTCAACAAGGGAGACGGCTTTCAGAACGGAAGCGATGTCCGCAAGGCTTGCCCAGCTGTCGGTCATTGATACACTGTATTTCGCCACGGCCCGGCTGCGGCAGGAGAAAACGCTCGCCAACTTGCAGCAAATCAGAAAAATGATCGCGCACAAACGTTTGTAATATTTATTTTTCAAAAGAGAGAATGCCGATACAGCGGGAATTGAGGCAATTTTATGAAAAAATTTTTCTTCTTCATCGTTGATTTATAAAAAAATTATTCCTATAATTGACTTTGTAAGGGCATACATTATAAATCTATCTTATTATTCAATCAGATTAGGCGGGATATATTATGAAGGAAACCCAAGCTGTTATCGGTCTGGATATCGGCACGACCAGTACGAAAGCCGTTCTGTTCGGACCAAGAGGCAAAGTGTTAGCCAAGCATTCGGTTCACTATGATTTAATACAGCCAAAGCCGGCATGGGCCGAGCAGGATCCTGAGCACATTTTGGAAGCGGTGATCGGAAGCATCAGGGGCGCCGTCACAAAGGCCGGACTGAGTCCTGACAATCTGCTTGCAATCGGCATCAGCACCGCCATGCACTCATTGATAGCTGTCGATCAAAACGGCGGCCTGCTGACCAAAAGCATCATTTGGGCGGACAACCGCAGCGCCGAGCAATCAAAACGGATTTTAAAAGAGATGAACGGTTTTGATATTTATAAAAGAACGGGTACGCCGATTCATCCGATGTCTCCGCTTTCCAAAATTGTGTGGATGAAAGAACAGGACAAGGAGACATTCGCGAAAACCGCCAAATTCATCAGTATTAAAGAATATATTCTGCACGAGTTTTTCGGAACTTATGTCGTCGATTATTCGATCGCTTCGGCAACGGGGCTGTTCCGATTAGATACGCTTTCCTGGGATGAAGAAGCGCTCCGGATTGCCGGAATCCGGGAAGATCAGCTGTCGGACATCGTGCCGACCACTCATCAGCTGCGCGGCCTTGCGCCGGAAATCGCTGCACGGATGGGCATTCATGCGGATACACCGTTTATTATCGGCGCAAATGACGGCGTGCTCGCCAACCTGGGAGTCGGCGCGATCGGCAAAGGCGAAGTGGCCGTTACGATCGGAACAAGCGGAGCCGTGCGTTCGGTGACGGATGCGCCGATTACGGATGAAAAAGCGCGGACATTCTGTTACGCGCTGACTGACAAGCATTGGGTCATCGGAGGCCCGACGAATAACGGAGGCATTATGCTGCGCTGGCTTCGAGACGAATTCGCTTCTCCGGAAGTTGAAACGGCGAAGCGGCTCGGCATTGATCCGTACGATTTAATGATTGATATTGCTGATAAAGTGCCCGCAGGCTCTGAGGGATTGCTGTTTCTGCCGTTTTTATCAGGGGAGCGCGCGCCGTTTTGGAACCCGAATGCCCGCGGAACGTTTTTCGGCATCAGCCTCCGCCATAAACGGGAGCATTTTATCAGAGCGGTGCTGGAAGGCGTCATCATGAGCGTCTTTTCAATCGGTGTCGCACTGAGAGATTTGGCGGGCCCCGCAAAAGACGTGCGGGCTTCGGGAGGATTTGCGAGATCGCCGCTGTGGAGGCAGATTTTGTCTGATACGATGGGACGGGAAGTCCTCGTTCCGGAAAGTTACGAAGCCTCGGCGCTCGGAGCGGCCGTTCTCGCTTTGCACAGCCTTGGCGAAATGGAACGGATCGAGGATGTTCAGGACTGGATCAGAATTTCGCACCGCCATGAACCGAACGTCAAAAACAGCGAAACATATATTGAGCTGTTTTACTTATACGAGCGGCTGTATGACAAGCTCAAAGATGAATTTGACGTCATCAGTGAATTTCAGCTCAAACAAAGCCGGTAATTCTTCTTTGAAAGGGTGAAAAGGTCATGTTACTGTTTATTGTCATTGCCGCTATTATCGTTTTACTCTTATTGATTACGGTCGCTAAGTTAAATCCTTTTATCAGTCTTTTGATTACATCCATCCTTGTCGGTTTCGCAACGGGCATGAATCTGCCGGACATTATCACTTCGATGAAAACCGGGCTCGGCAATACGCTTTCGCTGCTTGCGATCGTGCTGGCCCTCGGTACGATGCTCGGCAAAATGATGGCTGAATCAGGCGGTGCGGAGCGGATCGCCCACACCCTGATCGGCCGCTTCGGCAAAAAGAAAGTGCATTGGGCGATGATGGCCGTCGCTTTTATTGTCGGCATCCCGGTCTTTTTCCAGGTCGGCTTCGTCCTGCTCGTGCCGCTTTTATTTACGATTGCGATTGAAACCGGGGTTTCATTAGTGACGATCGGGATTCCGCTCCTTGCGGGACTTTCCGTCGTGCACGGATTGGTTCCGCCCCACCCGGCGGCGATGGCGGCTGTCGGCATTTATCACGCCAATGTCGGAAAAACGATTTTGTTTTCTTTAATCGTCGGCATTCCGACTGCCATCATCGCGGGGCCGCTTTACGGAAAATGGATTGGTAAGCGCATTCATAAACCCGTTCCCGAACTGTTGAAAAAACAATTTATTGAACGGAATGAAAAACGCAAGCTTCCGGGATTCGCAAATACATTGTTTACGATATTGGTACCGGTGATCCTGATGCTTATGGCAACGCTTGCCGAAATTGCGCTTCCGGAAAAAAGCACGCTCTATGAAACTTTTAAATTTATCGGCGACCCTGTCACGGCGCTTTTGATCGCCACGGTTTACTCCTTTTTCAGCCTTGGTTTTTATCAGGGCTTTGACAGAGAAAGCATTTTAAAATTCAGCAATGACTGTCTGGGACCGATTGCTTCCATTCTGCTTGTGATCGGAGCCGGCGGCGCTTTTAACAACGTCCTGATTGATTCAGGCGTCGGCACGTATATCGCTGACATGGCGAAACACTCAAGCTTCTCTCCCGTTCTTTTAAGCTGGACGATCGCGGCGGTCATCCGTGTTGCCACGGGTTCAGCGACTGTCGCCATGATGACGGCGGCCGGCATTGTTGCTCCGATTGCATCTGTCATGCCGGGCGTCAGCAGCGAGCTTCTCGTTTTGGCAACGGGAGCGGGCTCTTTGATTCTGTCACATGTCAATGACTCCGGTTTCTGGCTCATTAAAGAGTATTTCGGAATGACGGTAAAAGAAACGTTCCTGACATGGACGGCGATGGAAACGATTATTTCTGTCAGTGCGATCTGTTTTATCATGATCATTAACGCGTTTATATAAAAACAAACCCCGGCCGTAAACCGGGGTTTGTTTTTTTATCGGTCATTCACGAGGATATAAGCGGCTTTAACGGGTCCGTGGACGCCGACAACCAAATCCATTTCGATATCGGCCGAGTTGCTCGGTCCGGTAATATAGTTGATGCAGGAAGGAACGGTGACGCCGTCTCTGATCTGCTGTTTCAGTATATCGCTGGCCTGTGTCATTCTCGGCACAATGGAAGATTTCGGGATGATTGCGATATAGGTGGTCGGAAGCAGGCTGACGGAACGGCCGGCATGCTCTGACGCATTCAAAACGACGGTGGCTGATTCCGCAAGCGTGATCTCGCTGAATGTGATGCCCACATTCGCTTGTTCCGCTTTTTCAATATTTTTCGCTCCTTGTTCCGCGTCCCATTCCCAAACGGGAATCCCTTCGTCCGGCCACTCTTCTGTCATAAGGGTCTGCAAGCCGTACATTTCAAACCGGCTGTCCTTCGGAATGATGACAGGCCCTCCTTCAAAGCGGTTCACCTGCGTGCGCAAAGCGTCGTAAAGCCCGGCTGCATCCGTTTCGATCAGTTCGGTATGAATGTTGACGCAGTGGTCTTTCAGCATTGTGACAAGATCGTCTTCCGTACAGTCCGCATGCGTTTGATATTGAGGCTGATACTTCCATTCAGGCAGGGACACGCCTGATTTCCTGCGCTCTCTGCCCAGACTTCCGGCGATCCGGTTTAGAAAGGATTCCTGATGTGTAACCGTCCCTTTCATCATCATTCTTCCCCCTTTTGTTTTTCCCGGTCTTTAAACCAATCTCTGAATCTCGATTTATGCGGCGCAGGGAAGTCCCGTATTGCCGTCCATTCTTTTAACGGCCCCGGCCCTTTTGATATTTTGTCATCCTCCGTAAACGGCGTCATGGCGGCAGGCGCCCATTTCGATCCCATTTTATAAAGGGACGGGGATGACGAGCCGAGCCCGAAGGCTTTCATCGCCAGTTTTTCGCTGATCGGCGCTTTGCCCTCTTTTTCCACAATGTTCTGCCGATGCTTGAGCAGCAGCTCGTGCAGCGGAATTTTAACGGGACACGCTTCCGTACAGGCCGCGCATAAGGAAGATGCGTACGGGAGCTCCTTGTATTCGTCATATCCGCCGAGAAGAGGCGATAAGACGGCGCCGACCGGACCCGAATAGATGGACCCGTACGAGTGTCCGCCGACATGCCGGTACACGGGACAGACGTTGATACAGGCGGCGCAGCGGATACATTGCAGCACCGATTGGAATTCCGTGCCGAGTATGCGGGAACGCCCGTTATCCACAACCACGAGATGAAATTCCTCAGGCCCGTCAGCCTCTCCTTGCTGCCGGGGGCCCGTCAGCGCCGTAATGTAACTTGTAAGCCGCTGGCCGACCGCGCTTCTCGTCAGCATGCTGACAAGCACTTCAAACTCAGAAAATGAAGGAACGATCCGCTCCATTCCCATCACGGTGATCTGCGTCTTCGGCAGCGCGGACACAAGGCGGCCGTTTCCTTCGTTTGTCACGAGACTGACCGATCCGGTATCCGCGATTGCAAAGTTGCAGCCCGTGATGCCGACATCCGCTTCGAGAAATTTTTTCCGGAGGACGCTGCGCGCGTGCATGACGAGCTCTTCCGGTTTTTCCGTCTGTTTGTATTCGAGTCTCTCTTTAAATACGTCACGGATCTGCTCTTTGTTTTTGTGAAGAGCGGGAGCAACGATATGTGACGGCGGATCATGATCGTCAATCTGGAGAATGTATTCGCCGAGGTCCGTTTCTGTGACTTCACAGCCCTCTTCCTCAAGCACTTCGTTCATATTGATTTCTTCTGTCACCATGGATTTGGATTTTACGATTTTTTTGGCGTTTTTCTGCCGGATGACATCGCGGATATAGGAGGACGCTTCTTCCGCCGTTTCGGCGAAAAAGACATGTCCGCCTCTGTTGGCGACGTTTTCGGCGAGCTGTTCCAAATAGAAATCAAGATTGTCCAGCACATGCTGTCTGATTTCTTCCGCATGGGAACGCCAATCCTCCCAGTTTCCCAATTCCTCGGCCGCCTGAAGCCTTCTTGTCCTGAGCCGTTCCTGCGCTCCGGAGACGGCTCCTCTCATAAACTCATTATCTATTCCTTCTGATACCCGCTCTTTAAAAGCGGCGGTACCGATTTTCATCGCCATGATTTTACCCCCTTGTTGTTTCTCGTCTTATCTGCTGTTCAGCACTTCTGCGATGTGCATGACTCTGACGTTTTTATCCTTACGGTCAAGACGCCCGCCGATATTCATCAGACATCCGCAATCCGCCCCGATCAGCACCTCGGCCTCCGTGTCTTCCACGCAGGCGACCTTCTCATCCACCATTTGTTCAGAGATTTGCGCCATTTTCACAGAAAATGTTCCTCCGAATCCGCAGCATTGGTGCTTTCCGGGAAGCGCGGTCAGCTCGAGCCCCTTGACATGGCGCAAAAGCTTCATCGGCTCCTCCGACACGCCGAGCAGCCTCGTCATGTGGCATGATGTATGGACTGTCGCTTTTTTATGCAGCACCGCCCCGACATCCTCCACCCCGAGAACGTTGACGATAAAATCCGTTAACTCATATGTTTTGTCCGCAAGCTGCTGCGCTTTTTCGGCCCACTTCGGATCGTCCTGAAACAGATGCGGATATTCACGGAACATCGTCGTACAGGAACCTGACGGGCTGACGACGTACTCCGCTTCTTCAAACGCGGCAATCATCCGCTTCATCGCTTTTTTCGCATCCGTCACATACCCGCTGTTGTATGCGGGCTGCCCGCAGCAAATCTGCCCCTCGGGAAAATCCACCTCGCACCCGAGCCGTTCCAGCACCTCAACCGTCGCCTTTCCGACATTGGTCTGAAACATATCCACAAGGCACGTGACAAATAATGAGACTTTCATGATGAACCCCTCTTTCATCCTCAGTATGTGATCTGGTCATCTGATGACCTGTTTTTGGAAAGCTCTATGAATATCCTACACTATTCTGAATATGGATTGGAAGGTTTTTCTGAAAAATCCTTTCGCCCGATGCGCTGAAGGGTGCAAAAAAAGAGAAGCCTGAAAGCTTCCCATGCTGCTCTACATCCCGTTTTTCAGCAGGCGTCCCAGTTTTTGCACACCCTCTTTTATCGCGGCTTTACCGGCAAAACTGAACGACAGGCGGAGATATTCGGCACCGTCTTCCTGATGCGGAAAAAAATATTTTCCGGGTACATAGGAAACGCCGTGAGACAGAGCCCTCGCCAGCATTGCGGACGTATCAGCCCCCGGCGCTTTCAGCCATACAAAGTAACCGCCTTCAGGCACGTGCCAGGATGCGGATTCCGGAAGATATCGCGCTGATGCGGCGAGCAAAACATCACGTTTGCTTCGATATGCTTCCCGCAAGGCGGCGAGCCGTTCTTCAATATTCGTTTGTTCCAGATAGACGGCGGTCACCGCTTGGGAAAACGGGTGGCCTAAGTCTTTTTTTAACCATGACAATGCCGTAATGAATGCGGCGTCCCCTGCAATCCAGCCGATCCTCATACCCGGGGCGATGACTTTTGATAATGAACCGGCGTACAGCACCCGGCCGTTTTGATCCATGGCTTTCAAGGGCGGCGGAATATCGGTGAATCCGAGCTCGCCGTATGCATCATCCTCCAAGATGAGAAAATCATACGTTTCGGCAAGCTGAAGCAGGCGGGTTCTCCGCTTCGCTGACATTACGGTTCCCGCAGGATTCTGAAAAGCGGGTATCGTGTAGAGAAGACGGGGAAGCACAAGCCCTTTTCGTTTTCTTTCCTCAAGCATGAAGGCTAATGTTTCTGTTTGCAGGCCCTCTTGATCTGTCGGAATGCTCATGATATGCGGTGTATAATTTTTAAAAATCTCGAGCGCTTCCATATAGACCGGAGCTTCAACGGCAGCGGCGGTTTGTTCATCGAGGAAAACCCGCGCAGCCAGATCTATCGCCTGACAGGCGCCTGATGTCACGATCAGCTCATCGTCCCGGCAGTGAATGCCGCGGATGGCTAACCGTTCTTGAATCTGCTTTTTTAAAACGGCCGTCCTCGGGCTTCCCATATAATGCAGCGGCAGATCACGCTCCTCATCCAGAAGGCGGGAGGCTGCTTCTTTCAGCTCCTTATCAGGAACGAGTGCGGGATCGGGATAGCCGGAGTGCAGAGGGATGCACGCTTTCGGAACTGCCGGCATCCATTCCCCGGGAGGATCGTTTGTCAGAGCTTTCTTTACATGGTCAGAAAAAAAAGATTCGGCCTGCATGTGATGTTATCCCCTTTCACAAGTCAGCTTCTATACATTTTCTTCAAAATAAGCCCCCAGCACTTCTTCCACATTCGTCAGGTGCGCCGTCATCGCGGCTTCCGCTTCATCCGCGTCTCCGGCGGCGACGGCGCTGTAAATGCGTTCATGCTCTTCATACAATCGCTGCACGCTCGTTCGTTTAGAAAACAGCCAAATTTTTCTCGTTTCTCTCATTGTTTCCAAAAGGAGCGCGGAGACATGATTCATGAGATGCTTAAGCAGCCCGTTTTGTGATGCTTCCGCCAGCGCCATGTGAAAGGAGAAATCTGCTTTTTCGCCCAATTCTTCGTCTCCGTCAATGTCTTTCATCTCCAGGAGAGCTTGGCGGATTTTTTGCAAATCGTCTTCGGTGCGTTTTTCAGCGGCCATGGCGGCGACGCCGAGTTCAAGCAGCTTTCTGACTTCGAGCAGCTGTTTGACGTCCTCTTTTTTCATCAAGAGGGCGGAAGAAAGCGGCTGGGAAACATGAGACGGCTCAAATTCTCTTATGTATGTGCCTTCTCCCTGCTTCATGTCGACGAGCCCCATCGCTTTCAAAGCCGACAGCGCTTCTCTGACCGCCGAGCGGCTGACCTGAAAACTCTCAGAAAGCGCCTGAACGGAATCAAGCTTTTCACCCGGCTTAAGCTCGCCCGCTTTTATCTTCTCCAGCAATGCGTCAGCGACTTCTTCGTAGATTTTTTTCGTTTTAATTTGTTTATATTTCAACGCGATCACCCCGTCACTTGTGAATCTTGATGTTTATCGTCTATTATACTTCTTTTTTTGTGTTGCCGACAGGTTCAGACAATTTGTTCAAGAAAAGTATTGTACTTTCAAAACTTTCAAAATATAATGCTAATTAACCCAGTCATCAGATGACCTTATCATAAAAAGTAATCGTTTACATGACATAAGGAGGGGTTTTTTAGGGATGCAATGGACACAGGGGTACGCTCCTTTAGGGGGAAATTTGCTTTTATCGGCAGCTTGCGCGCTCGTGCCGATTATCTTCTTTTTTTGGGCGCTTGCGGTGAAACGGATGAAGGGGTACATAGCGGGGCTTTTAACGTTAGCCGTTTCACTTTTAATCGCTGTATTTGTTTACGGCATGCCGGCGGAAAAAGCGGTGATGTCCGCTTCTCAGGGAGCGGTGTACGGGCTGCTTCCGATCGGCTGGATTATCGTCACATCGGTCTTTCTGTATAAAATCACCGTGAAAACGGGACAGTTCGAGATTATCCGGAGTTCGGTGCTCTCAATTACAGATGACCGGCGTTTGCAGGCGCTGCTCATCGCCTTTTCATTCGGGGCTTTTTTAGAAGGCGCCGCCGGTTTCGGCGCTCCCGTCGCGATCTCGGCCGCTTTGCTCGTCGGACTTGGTTTTCAGCCGCTGTATGCGGCGGGAATTTGCCTGATTGCCAATACGGCCCCCGTTGCCTTCGGTGCGATCGGCATTCCGATTACCGCCGTCGAAGGTCCGACCGGGATACCGGCAATGGAAATTTCTCAAATGGTCGGCCGGCAGCTTCCGTTTTTATCCGTGTTTATTCCGCTTTACTTAATCATTTTGATGAGCGGGTTTAAAAAGGCTTTTGAAGTATGGCCGGCCATTCTTGTTTCCGGCGTCTCCTTTGCGGCCGTGCAGTACGCAAGCTCGAATTTTTTAGGGCCCGAGCTTCCGGATGTGCTGTCGGCGCTTGTTTCCATGGCCGCGCTCGCTCTGTTTTTGAAATTTTGGAAACCGAAAACGGCCTTTCGTTTCGCAGCAGAACGGGAATCAGCAGCGTCCGCTGACCGGGCGCCGATCAAGTACGGGGGCGCCGCGGTGTTTAAAGCGTGGTCTCCTTTCCTTCTTCTGACGGCCATGATATCCGTTTGGGGGATTCCCGGCGTGAAGGCTGCCTTAACCGGTCATTATGAAGGAACGTCAATGTGGCTTTCCTGGCTGAATGCAGCCGGGCGCGCATTGACCTTCACGCCTCCCGTCCCATTTGTAAATCAGCAGATTCTTCAGGCGGACGGCACGCCGATTGAAGCCGTGTACAAGCTTGAGCTTCTCGGTTCAGCGGGCACGGCGATTCTGATTGCCGCCGTCATCTCCAAGTTCGCCCTCGGCATGTCGTGGAAGACGTGGGGCGAAGCGTTTATTGAAACGGTGAAAGAGTTAACGCTTCCGGTTGTGACCATTGTTTCTGTTGTCGGCTTTGCTTATGTGACGAATGCTTCCGGCATGAGCACGACACTCGGTCTTTCGCTTGCCATGACGGGCTCGATGTTTACCTTTTTTTCGCCGGTGCTCGGCTGGCTCGGCGTATTTATTACCGGCTCTGATACATCGGCCAACCTATTGTTCGGCGGATTGCAAAAGGTGACGGCGCTCTCTGTCGGGATGGACCCGGTTCTCTCCGTTGCCGCCAATTCATCAGGCGGTGTCACCGGAAAAATGATTTCTCCGCAATCCATTGCGGTTGCCTGTGCCGCTGTCGGTCTGGCGGGCAAGGAAGCCGACCTTTTCCGCTTTACGATTAAGCACAGTCTGTTTTTGCTTCTGCTCGTCTGTCTCATTACATTTTTACAGCATCATCTGTTTTCATGGATGATCCCGTAACACGGAGAACCTCCCCGGGGTTTGGCTCGGGGAGGTTTCAGCTGTACCGTTTTCTCGCCGATGACGGCGGAATATTTAATTGATCACGGTATTTGGCGACGGTGCGCCTTGAGATTCGGATGTCATATTGTTCATGAAGCAGATCGGCAAGCTTTTGGTCTGAAAAAGGTTTCTTTTTATCTTCTTTACGGACCAATGCTTCCAGATGCGCTTTTACGGCATAATTGGAGGCGCCGCCATCCCCCGATGATTCAGCTTTCGCCGAGAAAAATGTTTTCATTTCATACAGTCCGTACGGCGTCTGAACGTACTTCCCTTTGATGGCCCGGCTGATCGTTGATTCGTGGAGCTCCAGCGTTTCCGCCACCTCTCTTAAGGTCAGCGGCTGCATTCCGCTTTTTCCTGTGAGAAAAAAGGATTCCTGCCGTTCAGTCAGGACGCCGATAATTCTCGTGATCGTTTGTTTTCTTTGCGACAAAGCCCGGTTCAGCCAGCGCCATTCCTGATATTTTGCCGACAGATAATTTTTCGTGTCACGGCACCCGGCAGCTGACAGGAGCGGCTGATAATGGGCATGAAGCTGGATGTCAGGAAACGAACGGCTGTTGAGCCGCGCTTGAATGATGCCGTTTTTCACCGTGATGAAAATATCCGGTTCTACGTAAAAACCCGGCTCCTCATGCGCATAACGGAGCCCCGGCCTCGGATCAAGCGCGCTGATCATGTCAGCGATGCCCTGAATGTCTTTAAGCGGAATGCCCGTTTTCAGTGTAAGCGCTTTCCAGTTCTTTCTGGCAAATAGCTCAAAATAGGCTTCGGCAATCCATTCCGCCTGTTCGTTACGCTCGGGCAGACGGCGGAGCTGAAGAAGGATGCATTCCTGCAAAGACCGGGCGCCGATTCCCGCGGGCTCAAGGGATTGAAGCTTTTTCAAAACCGCTTCCGTCTCCTCTTGTGAAGCGGATACATGGTCGGCGGCGGCTGATATGTCCTCTTTTAAATATCCGTTTGAATCCAATGAATGTATCAGATAATTGAAAATTTTTTTCTCATCATCGGACAGCTTCATGTCTAAGGCTTGCTGTTTGAGCGAATCCTGCAACGTTTTACGGGTAAGTCTGATCTGCTGGCTTCCGTCCCGTTCTTTCATGCTGTTTTTATTTGTTTTATGGTAAGATAGTGGCGGCGTGTCTGTTTCCTTTCGTTCAATCAGAGGGTTTTCCAGTGAGAGCTCATCAATATATCCGGCCAGTTCCGCGGAATTGTATCCGAGTAATGTGATGGCCTGTTTAAGCTCTTGCGTTAATTGAGGCTTTAACATTTGTGTTTGCTGAAGTTTGATATCCATCATGCTCACTCCCCTTTTTTCATTGTACATGATTGGTTTCATACCGTATATACTTATTAAAAGGAGTTGCTTTATAGATGTCAGAACTTTTTTCTGTTCCCTATTTTATTGAAAACTTTACACAGCACATTGAAATGAATCCGAATGAAGACCGAATTCATGCGATGAACAGCTATTACCGCTCCGTCGTCTCAACCCTTGTACAGGATCAGCTGACGAAAAACTCGGTTGTGCTCAAAAGAATTCAGCATTTGGATGAGGCGTACAACAAAGTAAAACGCGGAGAAACAAAATAAACCTTCCGCTCATTCAAAGCGGAAGGTTTTCCTTCGTGCCGGCGGTTTCACCGATCAGCCGGACGTCCGGCGCTTCGTGCGTCCAGGTGTAATAATAGTTGGCATTTTTCCCGTATGAATTATCAATGACGGTATTCGGTTTCCCGAGAAGCGAGGACAGGATGTGGCCGTGGAGCCTTGACGTTTCCACCGATTCGTACCTGCTGAAAAACAGGACCGCTTTTTTCGTTAAGAAATCGGAATAGCGTTTCCAAAACCGCGCAATCGGCAGCGGGTTTCCCGCTTTTTTATTCAAAACATTCAGCGTTTGGAAAAAAGCGATTCCCCTGCGGTCGCTTGCTGACAGAACATCCTGCCAGTCACAGCTTTTAACGGAAGAATTGTTTTGCAGCTTCGGGTTGATTTCCCCATCCGTGCGGATAAAATGAAGCCTGCCGCGTGACGGAGCCGCTGACGCCGCGATCGGATACAGCTGATGGGCCATATCAGGCATAAGCCCGATATGATTCGCCGAAAAAAAGTGTTTCGCAGTCTCGTATGACACATGATCTCTCGTAAACAGGTGGAGATCCTTGTGCTCCGCAAAAAGCGCCGATGTCTTTTGCAGCCGTGTCTCATCCTGATAATAAATCGATTGCGGCAGGATGACGATCCTGTTTTCCGGAAAGGATTTGACGATTTTTTCCCTGAACGTCTGATAGTACGGATAGAGATCCCCGAAATTTCCGCCACCCTGACAGACGATGATCGTCTTTTTGTCCGCCCGGCGCCCGAATGGAAAATTGTCGGGATTCCAGCGCTGTCTTACGCGGATGCCGTGCGCTTTAAAAAACGCCTCCGTCCCTTTCATAATCAATAAATCCCCTACATTTCCGTAGAGGGGATAGTCGGCATATATGATGTCGGATTGCGGCGGTATAACGCTGAGCAGACCCGTCAGCGTCTCTTTTAATCGGCTCATAACATGGCGGCTGTCCATGTTTTCTCCCCTTTCGTTTCAAACAGTTGCGCAAGTGCGTCAATGACACGCTGCTGCTCCTCAGAAGACAAGTCAGACCCGGACGGAAGACAGATGCCCCGGCTGAAAAGGTTCTCAGAGACACGCTCATGTTCGCTGTGAGGATAAAAGACGGAAGATGAGAAAAGCGGCTGCGTATGCAGCGGTTTCCACAGCGGCCGGGCCTCAATGTTCTGTTCCGCAAGACAGGCAACGGCTTCTTGCGGCGTCACGCCGTTATCAAGCGTCAGAGCCGTCAGCCAGCGGTTTGAAACCGTTCCTTCAAGCTCCGGCATCATGCGGATGCCCGGATATGTTTCCAGCGCTTCCCGATACCGGTTAAAGATTTCTCTCCTCGCCCGGACGCGATCTTCGAGCACTTCCAGCTGCGATATCCCCACGCCCGCGAGAATGTTGCTTAGCCTGTAGTTGTAACCGAGCTCGCTGTGCTGGTAATGAACGGCGGCATCTCTCGCCTGTGACGCAAGAAACCTCGCTTTTTCAATCGCGGCTTCATCGTCAGACACGAGCATGCCGCCTCCCGATGTTGTAATGATTTTGTTGCCGTTAAAGGAATAAATGCCGAAACGGCCGAAGGTGCCGCTCTGCCTGCCTTTATATGTTGATCCTAAGGACTCGGCAGCGTCTTCAATCAGACAGACGCCGTATGCGTCACAAAGGCTCATTAATTCATCCATTTTCGCGCTTTGGCCGTAAAGATTGACGGCGATCACCGCTTTCGGGAGTCTGCCGCGCCGCTTTGCATCCCGGAGCGCCCGCTCAAGCGCAGCGGGCGACATATTCCACGTCTCCCATTCCGAATCAATAAAAACGGGCTCAGCCTGCTCATACACAATTGGATTCGCCGTGGCGACAAACGTAAAGGAAGGACAAAATACAACGTCTCCTTTTTTCACACCCGCAAGCCGCAGGGCAAGATGGATGGCGGCCGTTCCCGAGCTTACGGCCGCCGCGCTTTTCACTCCCGCATATTCCGCGAGCCGCGCTTCAAACGAATTGACGAGCGGACCGAGCGGGGCAATCCAATTGGAGCGGAAGGCTTCTGCGATGTATTCCTGTTCTTTTCCGCTCATATGAGGTGGAGACAAATAAATCCGTTTGTTTGTTTGCATGAAATCATCCTTTTTCATTATGGATAGGGGGGATGACGCGGGCCGGAACGCCGACCGCCGTCACATGGCCGGGAATTCTGCTGATGACCGCAGCCCCCGCGCCGATAACGGACCAAGGGCCGATGTCCATCTGCGGTATGACGGACGCGCCGATTCCGATGTGCGTTCCTTCCCCGACTTTCACTCCGCCGGCAAGCGCCGCGCGCGGTGAAAGATGGACGTAATCTCCGATTGCATTGTCATGATCGGCAACCGCCCCCGTATTGATGATGCAATGGGCGCCGATGTCAGCGCCCGCCTGAATGACGGCGCCCGCCATCACAACCGTTCCGTGTCCGACGGAAGCCGTTTCACTGACGATCGCCCCGGGGTGAATGAGTGCGGCATAATCGGCATCTTCAATCCCAAGCGTTTCAGCGAACTGCTTTCTGACGCCGTTGCGGCCGATGCATATCGTGAACACGGCCTCGGGGACGAGTTTCTGAAGCATGTGCACGTCTTCCGTCCGGCCCGTATACAAACCGTTCCGAACGGTAAAACCGCTGAATCCGTCGTCCAATATGCCCGCAAGCTCCATATCGGAACGGGCCTGCACGATTTCCTTCACGACTTTTCCGTGTCCGCCGTTTCCGATCAGCACGACCTTTTTCACGATGACATATCTCCGCTGCCTGTGAAGCGCTTTGCCGTCACATGGCCGGCTTCGTGTATGCCTTCTGACACGAGAACTTTTTTCACTGTTAAAAGCAGAATCTTTAAGTCGAGAAGAAAGGTGCGGTTGTCGACGTACCACACGTCGAGCTTGAATTTCTCCTCCCATGAAATCGCGTTTCTCCCGTTAATCTGCGCCCAGCCCGTAATTCCCGGCTTCACCTCGTGCCGCCGCGCCTGCTCCGCCGTGTAAAGCGGCAGATAATCCATCAGCAAAGGGCGGGGGCCGACCAGACTGATATCGCCTTTGAGCACATTAAAAAGCTGGGGAAGCTCATCGATGCTTAGTTTTCTGATCAGCCTTCCCGTTTTGGTCAGGCGCAGATGATCCGGAAGCAGCACACCGTTTTCATCACGCGCATCCGTCATCGTTCTGAGTTTATACAACGTAAACGGACGCCCGTTATGCCCCGGTCTCGTCTGTTTGAACAATACCGGAGACCCGATGGCGCATCTGACGGCTGCCATGGCGAAGAGAAGAATGACACTCGCGCCGCACAATAACAGCATCGCGGCCGCTATATCAAATACACGTTTCGCCTTCAAATCTGAACAGCTCCTTTCACTTTTCGGCATTTCTGTAAAGCAAGCCGCCTTTCTTCTTTCGTACAAATGAAGAAAAAAGCGAATGCGGCATAGCTTATGCATACGGCAAGCCCCGCGGCGATCAGACCGGCCCAGCTGTCAAGCGGTGAAAACAGCCGGATACCCCGGCAGACGGCCCAGGCAAATACGGCCGCCGCCAACGGTCCGAACATGCCTTTGTAAAACGCGGTTTTCTGAAAGCCGGTAATATGCGAAACATACAGCGGCGTGAAGACGGCATTTTTCAAAATGAGGGAGACAGCCCCGGCAATGGTGGTGCCGTACAGCCCGAGATGTGCCGGTCCGCTGAGAACCACGGCCAATATGACATTCAGTCCGCCTAAACATAAAGTAACGACGGCGGGCGTTTTTTGTTTATTAAAAGCCGTCCATACGTAAAAAAGCGGCATGACAGAGAGACTGACCGCCAAATACGCGGCGTGAATATATAAAAGCGGCGCCGTCTGCACAAACGACGGGCCCAGCCAAATCGCCAGAAACGGTTCGGCAAGCCCTCCTAATAACGCAGCGGGAAGCGCGAGGAGAAGCCCGTTCATCCGCACGGCCTTATTGGCGTAAGACAGGAGACCTTCCATATCGCCTTTTGAATAATAGGAAGTCAAAACCGGCGCAAACAGTGAAGCAAGCGTCCCGGCAAGACTTCTGAGCAGAAGCGGGAATTGAATAATCGCCGCATAGACACCCGCTTCAGACGGCCCCAGCACGAGGTTGACCGTCATGAGGTCAATCTGCAGAAACAGCAGCACGCCGATCTGGTTGACAGAACTCCAGGCACCAGCCGAAAACAGCACTTTGCTCGTCTGTAATGACAAGGTTTTACGGCTGAAAGAAAACCACGGAATCAATTTCTTAAAGAAGAAAAAAGTCAGCACAGCCGCACAGACGGCTCCCGCTAATGCCGAAAGCTGGATCTGCCAGATCTTCGGCGGCAGGCACGTAAACAGAGCGAGCACACACAGCACCCTGACCAGCATTTGCACGGCCTGAATGGAACTTGTGATATAAAGCTTGTTGGCAAAAAACGGCCCCGTCGCGAACCCCGCCATAAAAAACGTCAGCATAAACAGCACGCTGCCGATTACGATAGACAGCCTCACATCCGTTAAGAGCCCGGCCGGTACATTCATAATCTTGTCAATAAAAAAAGCAGTCCCGGCGAGCGGCACAGCGAGTAATAGAGATATCACGACAGACGCGGCTAAATAGTTGCTTACATACGCATTGGCCTCGTCCCTGTTCCCCCTGTGGGCGGCGACGGAGAAAAACCTCACAACGACTGAGCTCAGCGCAACGGTAATAATAGAGAAATAGTTAATGATATTCTGTGTCAGATGGACAAACCCAAAGGCCTCAACACCTAATGTTTTCACAATAAAGGGCGTCATCCACACTGATAAAAACACCGATAGTAAAAACGCCGTCACATTGGCGCCGAAATTAATGGCAAATTTCATGCTCCTTCCGCACTGCCTTTCTCTTTCGATTTCCGTTCGAAAAACGCATGCAGAAGAAGAGGAAGGCGCATTTTGCACAGACCGAGCACCACGCGCTCCCCGGCCAGCAGCTGTTTATGGCGGCACGGCGTCCTGCGCACGGCCGTTTTTACCATGTCATACGTTAAGATTCTGCCGATATGCGCCGTAATCTGGTGTGACGGCTGCGGGGCGGCGCATGCGTTGGCGATCAGCATCGGAATCTGATGCTTGCACAAATACGTATCAATATCGCTCCGGCAGGCGTCCGTCAGCCCGTTTTCCTCATAAAAAGCCATTTTCGCTGCATATTGCTTTTGCAGTTCGTGATCTAAGCGGGGCTTAAACGGTGTTTCTGTAAGACTTTGCGGATTTTCCCGGTAGATATACAGCCCTTCGTCTATCACTTTGACACGCGCGGCTTGGCGGAACGCTGCCAAGTTAAACGGAGAGTCCTCGGCAAACCGGATATCTTCATGGAACAACAGCCCTTGCAATGCTTCTCGCCGGTATATATAGCGCCACACATACCAAATAAACCGATGTTCGTGCGCGCGGGTCAGCAATGCAGTCATTTCATCCGCTGTGAAGACGCGGCCCGGCGGAAGGGACGGCGGCATATATGTTCTTTTCTTAGACGGCGTTTCCTTATAATAACCGCAGCCGGCGATATCCAGCCGGTTCTTCTCCGCTTCTTCATAAAGCCGCTCGAACATCGTTTCCGTCACATAGTCATCGCCGTCCGCAAAACCGATATAACGGCCGCGGGCGGCTTTTATTCCGGCATTGCGGGCCGAGCTGAGGCCGCCGTTTTCTTTATGAATCACCCGGATTCTCGCATCTTCTGCGGCGAATTGTTCAGCCATCCGGCCTGACTGATCCGGTGAACCGTCATTGACGAAAATGATTTCGATGTCTCTCAGCGTCTGTTTTGTTAAAGAAACCGCGCATTCTTTAATAAAAGGCTCTGTCTTATACATCGGCACGATCACGCTCACAAGCGGCGCGGTCATTGGGCATCACCGCTGATTTTCGAGCGCAGCCCGGCAAAATAAACACTTCGCAAAGAACCGCCTTCCTCATGCTTGCCGCTGAGCAGCCGGTTTACGGCGGACGTTACGGCTTCAGGGTCGGGACGTTCAAGCAATGTCATGTTCGGTATGTTTTTCAGCCATTGATAGCCTTCCATCACCTTATGATCAAACGAACGAATGACGACACAAGGCGTTTTCGTCAGCGCACAAAAAATCATCCCGTGAAGCCTGTCAGTGACGACGGCTTCCGCGCCTTTCAGCGTATTCCAAAGCGCTTCCAGCTCCTTTTCGCGTGTATGGCGGCTGACCCTCCGGCCGACCGTCGTGGTAAAGGAATACAGCTCTCCGTACTCTTTGGCCAAAGCTTCTTTTACCATCGTTCTGTCCTCAGCCGTCAGCGCGCTCTCCTTATCCTCCCGTAAACAGAGGTAGATCCCTTCCCGCGCTATGCCCCGCTCGCTTTTATCCAAATATAAGACCATGTCAGGCTGTTTGAGCACTGTTTTTCCGGGAAAATGACGCTTCATCCATTGATACGTCGTCTCATCTCTCGCCATTAACAAAAGGTCGGGATGCGCATTGTACACTTTTCGGGCGCGCTTCAGTTCCTTCCGTCCCTTTTTTGATTCAGAAAAGTGAGCCGTCGCCGGAAGCTGAACGATCCGATATTGCCGGAATGTTTTTATGATAAAGCGGCGCGTCCATTCCTCATACCGGTACAAATCCCCCATGTTCCCGCCGCCGATGATGAATACCATATCATCGGGGTGGCGCTTTTTGATCAGCGCTTTTGCCGATCTGTATATATCCTTCATATCCACCTCGACAATGTCAAAATCGGGATACTCCCGTTCAAGAAATTTTTTGCTTGCGTAGGCGATGGCGTGATCGCCGAGATTATCGTGGGACGGGAGCAGCGTCAGAATGATCTTTTTTCTTGCCGCTGTAAGCCCCGCCCCATCCGCTCCCGTTCCGAAATGAAATTGGGACGGGTATTTGACCTTAAGCAAAAGCCATTCCGCGAGATTGATTTTTAAAGATTGTATCGACATGTCTTCACCCTCTGATTTTCATTTTGTACTCGATTGCCCGCTGATACGCGGCTGATGCCAGCGACACGAACGGAATCAGCTTCAGCTTCGCCAAAAGCAGAAGGCATGAGCGTTTGGCGTCAAACGGCGCCGTTCCCGTTTTGGAAAGGCTCAGGCGGAATACGGGATCAGCGCATATCCGGCTGATATTCTTCCACTTCTCAGAAAATCGGCCTCCGTTATTCCGCTTCCATTCATTCAGCAGGCAGACTGTTCCGTGCTGAACGATGAAAAAATCCAGCTCCTGCCGGTATTCCTGTAAGCAGCCGTTTTCACGCAAAAAAGCCTCGTTCAGCCGATAGAGAACGAGACCTGAGTCAAACAGCTTTTTCTGATAGCTTTGCACAATGGAAGTCAAGTGAATCCGATAATGATAGAGCGGCTGATCCACGTATGAGACGGCACCTGCGAAAACATGCGCCCGGAGGCTGAAGTACTGATCCTCCACGTGCTCCAGCTCATCACGAAGCGGAAAGCGCAGCTGATGATGCTCGATCATGGATCTTTTGTACAGCTTGTTCCATGAAAAGCCGCTGACTCTTCCTTCAAATAAATCTTTCAGGTACCGTTGTTTCGGGCGGCCCTCGTACGCTGAAGCGATCGTTGAAACGGCGGTTTTCCCCGTATCCGCAAATTCAGCCGCATATTCGCAAATCACGAGATCAGACTGATCAGCCTTCGCTTTTTCATACATGCTGAGGCAATAATCAGGTTCAACCCAGTCGTCCGCATCAATAAAAGCGATAAATTCGCCGCGCGCCGCCTCGATTCCCCTGTTGCGGACCGCGCCGAGCCCCCGGTTTTGCTGATGAACGACCCTGATTCTCTCATCCCGCTTCTGATAGGTTTCAAGAATGGCCGGGCTTTGATCCGTTGATCCGTCATTAACGGCCACGATTTCGATATTGGCGAGCGACTGATTGAGCAATGAATCTAAGCATCTTTCTAAATAAGTTTCCGTATTATACACAGCAATTAATAAACTGACCGCGGGTGTTTCCATATAAACCTCCAGTGTCCATTACCGGGAAAAAATCGTTCTGTACGGAAGCACAGACGAATCGACCGGCATAAGCAAGTAACTGTAAAGAAAATAACAGACAATAATGGCGATATAAATCAGCGCATTTGATTTTTCATCAAAAATCCTCACAAAATAAGGGATCAGGATCATTTGGTACAGGCCGAAATATATATTAAACCGGGCAAAAATAACATCCTTTGTCGCCAAAAGACCGAAGAGCAGGCCGAGCAGACAGAAATTCACGATGACATCAATGTCAGGCCAGAGCTTCCGCAGCCGCTCCCGATAGCAGAAAGCCAAAAACAGCGGCAGAAGCAGCACCGCGATTTTTACGACGTTCATCCCGTTCGTATTGGTCATCAGCCATTTCTCATAATGGCCGTACGAGCTGTTTTCCAGCACGACGACAAACAGCGAAATGAACTTCTGATACAGAAACGTCATAAGAAGAAACAATGCCGACAGTCCGAAAATCGCGGGCGACCATGCTCTTTTTCTGACGAGAAAATAAACCGGAATCATAATCAGCGCTGAGGAATGAAAAAGCGAACACAGCAGCACGATTGACATATAACGCTTCCAGCTTCCGCTGATCACGTAGCGGACGGCCCAAAACAAAACGGCCGCCACCATATACTGCCTGATCCCGTTAAAGGAAGCGTAATAGTGATACGTGCCCAAAAACAAAAATACACTCAGCTCAAACGGACGGCCGAACTCAACGAGCCCCTTTAAAATAAAGCTGCACGTCACGACCGCCACGGTGAAATACATGATTTGCGGATCTTTCGTGATAAAATTCATGAGCCAGATGAGAGCCGTAAACCCCGGATCAACGGCTGCTTTTTTCGCTCCGAACCCGAAGATCTCCCAAATGCTGCCGTAATTTCCCGCCAGCTTGTACATCAGCGCGTAGGTCTGAAAATCCGTCCCGACTCTGTAGCGCAAACCGGAGACCAATACCAGCGATAGCAGCGGAACGAGCATGACGAGCTGATTCGGCCGGTATCCGGTCGAAAGCGATTGATCACGCCCGCCGCACATTTTCGCGAACCATGACCAAATATAAACAATTCCCATATTGACTACATATACAATCATTCGTTACTGTTCCTTTTTCCAATTCATATTGTAAAGCTTCATAACAGCCCCCGCATTTTCTCCCGCATCATATCCCAGCCGCCTGAGGGTTTCTTTAATACGCGCTCCGTCAGGCTTTGCCGCCTCTGCTGCCCGTAAAACCGCGGATGCCCATTGTCCTGGCGGTTCTTTGAGGCTGAGCCTTTTGACCAGCCCGAGCCCGGCATCGGCTTCTTCCGTTATGCCGTCTGATATCACGCACGGCACCCCGGAGGCCTGCGCTTCAACGAGCGTGACGGGCAGCCCTTCATAAAGAGACGGCATGACAAATACATCCAGCGTTTTCAGCAGATCATGAACGTGGTCTTCTATGCCGATAAAACGCACATCATCATCAAGCCCCAGCTTCGCCGCCAGATTTTCCATATCGGTGCGAAGCGGACCGTCTCCGGCGAGAATCAGCTGTAAGCCGATGCCCCGCTCTTTCATATCAGCGGCCAGCCGGAGCAGAAATTCGTGGTTTTTTTCTTCTGTAAAGCGGCCGATATGGCCGATCACCAAACGGCCGTCTGAAATGCCCCGCTTCCTTTTTTCAGCTTCTGTATCCGCGCACCCGCCGGCAAATAGGTCGAGATCAATGCCGTTCGGCAAAAGATGCACGTCTTTTTCTTTCCCGAATAAGAAACGGCCCGCCTCTTTTCCGCAGGCGCACAGTGCCGTGGCGTTTGCCGTGATCAGCCGTCTGAACACAAACAGCTGCATCCCGGCAAGCCGCGACGCCCGCCCCCGCCACGACGTACTGTGCGAATGGCAGATCCGCACCGGGACGCCGGCTAAACGAGCGGCAAGCGCGATAAATCCCGACTGAAAATCGGTATGGGCGTGCACGGCGGCAAACGGGCCTTTTTCCTGAATCACCCGCTTGACCTGTTTTACAAATGTAATCGGGTTTGTGCTGCCGATGCTCGGCACATAAAAAAGCCGTCCGCCGAGAGCGAGAATTTCCTCGTCATAAGCGCACGGATCGTTCCTATGGGTTAAAAAATCAAACTGCACCTTCGTTCTGTCCATCTTCCGGTACAAATTCATCATCATCGTTTCTGCGCCGCCCCTGTTCATCCCGCTGAAGATGTGCAGCACCCGCATCGGTTTGTCAATCATGTTCGGCAAGCCCTTCTTTTTGGCGGATGTCCCTGTTTTTATGATAACGGTTCATGACCGCGGGCGGCGTAATGGCGCGGATGAGCGGTTTTGCGATATACGCGTAATGGGAAATCGGCAGCTTCAGCCGTCTGCATGCCTGAAAAACGAGCACCGCATTATCAATGGAATACGTAAACGATCTCCTTTTAAACGCATCACTGTCCTCTCTGACTTTATACAGCGTTTCCTGAAGGTTGTACCCTCGGAAACCCGCTTCAAAAAAGCGCAGCCACAAATCGATATCCTCCATCCGCCGCGTCCGCCTGACTGACCGGTAGCCGCCAAGCGCTTTGTACGCTTCAGCCCGCATCATAATGGTGCCGTGGCAGAACGGTGTGCCTTTCGCCATAATTCCCGGTTTCGGCACGGGCGGCAAAAGCCGGGCGCCCCTGACGCCGAATTCGTCAAATACGAGCATCCCCGTGCCTACGACTTGATAGTGGGCGTGCTTGTTTAAGAAAGCGGCCTGTTTTTCCAGTCTCCTCGGGTTGGAGATGTCATCACCGTCCTGCCTGGCGATATAATCCCCCGTTGCGTATGTCAGACAGCGGTTCAGCGAAGCGGCAAGCCGTTGATTCGTCTTATTTTGAATCAGCGTGATCCGGTCGCTGTAATGATCCGCGTAACGGCGCGCAATCTGATACGTTCCGTCAGTTGACGCGTCATCACACATAATCAGTTCCCAATTCTTATACGATTGGCTCAGGATGGATTCAATACTCTCCGCTAAAGTCTCTTCGCAATTATAAATTCCCATGATGACGGAAATTTTCGGTTGTGCTCCTGCATTCATACGCTTTTCTCCTTTTTATCCATATAACCGGCGTAAATGTGCGCCATTTCCTTTACCGTACGTGTTTCTGAAAAACATTCCGCCGTCCTGCGCCCTTCTTGTCCCATTGCTTTTCGCAGACCCGGGGATCGGTACAGCTTTTCAATCCGATCGGCAAATGCCGCGCTGTCCCCTGCCGGCACGAGAAAACCGTTCACACCGTCTTCGATGATCTCACGGTGCCCCCTGTTGTCTGCGGCAACGGCGGGCTTTTCGGCAGCCATCCCCTCAAGCAGATTCATGCCGAGCCCTTCGCGGATGCTTGAGGCGACAGACAGATCGGCAAGCTGAATCAGCTCATGAATGTCACGGCAAAAACCGTAAAACCGCACAATGTCGGATACCCCGAGTGATTCAGCCTTTTTTCTGTACGGCTCTTCCATCGCGCCTTCTCCGGCAAATACGAGTTTCAGCTCCGGAATGCGGTTCTTCAGCAGTGCCGCAGCCTCAATGAGAAGTCCCTGGTTTTTATTGCCGTTTAATTCAGCGGGGTATATGAGGATAAATTCCCCGGCGCCGAAGCCGTGTTTTTCTCTCAGACGTTCACTCTCTGCCCGGCTCACAGGGCGAAACCTGTCTGTATTCACGCCGATGCCGTGTATTTTCTTCGCGCCGCAAGCTGTTTTTTTCATTTGCTTGGCCCGTTCGTAATCCTCTTCATTAATCGTAATCAAACAATCCGTGTAAGAAGAGAGAAATTTTTCGATCGGGTAATAAAGAAGCCAGTTTTTCAGGGGCGCTCCGTCGCAGAAGTGAAAGCCGTGCGCGGTGTACAGCACCTTTGTCCCTTTTTGGCGCGCTTGTCTCGCCGCAAGGCGTGCAAGCACGCCGCCGACCGGCGTATGACAGTGAATCATGTCGTAGCCGTTGTCCTGAATGAGCCGTTTCAGCCGCCTGTAAACAGAAAGATTTTCGGGATGAAACGGCGAGCGCCGGATCGGAATGGAAAACTTTTCATCAACGAACGGAAGATTCATATTGCCGCCTGCCGCGACGTGCACTTCCCACCCCATATCCTGAAACCATTGAAAATACGGAAGATGAAAGGCTTTAAAATGATAATCGACAGTGGCGCAGAATAATACTTTTTTCGTCATCTTTCTGTCCTCCCATCACACACCTGCGGCCGCTTCTTCATGTACTGATTCGATCGCCTCAAACAGCCGTTTTCTCAGCTCATCTTCAGGCAGACGGCTGAATTCCTCCATAAAACGGATGAGCACGGCCCAATCCCCGTCGATCGCTTTCCCGATATGGATTTTCGGAAAAATCTGTTCCGTATGTACTTCATTATGATTCAGCAGTTCTTCATACATCTTTTCTCCCGGGCGGATACCGGAGAATTCAATGGGAATCTGTTCTGTCGTATAGCCTGATAAATGAATCAGGTTTTTTGCCAAGTCGACGATTTTGACGGGTTCTCCCATATCCAGAACGAAAATCTGCCGCCCCTTTGCAAGCGCCCCCGCCTGAATGACGAGTCTTGACGCTTCGGGGATCGTCATAAAATATCTTGTCATCGCCGGATGCGTGACGGTGACGGGTCCGCCTTTTTCAATCTGCTTCTTGAAAATCGGAATGACGCTGCCGCGGCTTCCGAGCACATTCCCGAAACGGACGGCGGCGAATTTGGTGTTGCTGACCTTTCCGAGGTTCATGATGACCATTTCCGCAAACCGCTTCGTCGCGCCCATGACATTGGCCGGATTGACCGCTTTGTCAGAAGAAATCAGCACGAATGTTTCCGTTCCGCACATATCGGCGGCTTCGGCGACATTTTTCGTGCCGATAATATTGTTTTTGACGGCTTCTTCCGGATTATGTTCCATTAACGGCACATGTTTATGGGCGGCCGCATGATAGACGACGTGCGGCTCGTATTTTTTCATCAAGGTAAAGATTTTATCTCTGTCCTGAATATCGGCGATCTCCGCGTGAAAAAGCACCTCTTTGCCGAAGCGTGCGGACAGTTCGTTATGCACCGAATAAATGCTGTTCTCCCCGTGGCCGAGAAGGACGATTTCATGCGGAAGAAACGAGCTGATCTGGCGGCAGATTTCAGAACCGATAGAGCCGCCGGCGCCCGTGACCAGAATCGTTTTCCCTTTGATGCTGTCAGAAATTTTGCTCGTATCAAGGGTGACCGGCTTTCTGCCGAGGAGATCTTCGGCTTTCACATCCCTGATGTGTCCGGCAGCCTGCGTTCCGAGCAGGATCTCATCAAATTGCGGCATGATTTTAATATGGGCGCCCGTCTGTACACATTCTTTGTACAGCGTCTGAAGCTCATGGGTGCAAAGAGACGGAATGGCGATGATAATGTGGTGAATTCTCAGCCTCTGCACCGCCGGCATAATGCTTTCTTTTCCGCCGATGACGGGCAGGCCCATAATTTTGAGCTTATGCTTCGTCTGATCATCATCAATAAAAGCCACAGGCATGATTCCAAGATCGTTTTTCTGGGTAAGCTGACGGACGAGCAGCGTTCCTCCTGCGCCCGCGCCGATGATCAGCGCCCGGGAAGAGTCATTTTGCTTCCTGCCGATCGTTTCTTTCAGTACGCGCGAAATCATCCGGCTTCCTCCGATGAACAATAGCTGAATCATCCAGCTGACGGCTAACAGCCGGAATAAAATCGTGTGGAACACCCCGTATTGGACGGCGGCTGTCACAGCTGCGGACAGCGTGATCCCCTTCAGCAGATCAAGCAGCTCGCCTATTCCCGTATACGTCCATACCTGCTTATACTGGTGAAACATAAAAGCGCATACATGATGGCTGATCAGCATGCTTACGGCAGTCAGCAGCAACGCTCCGGAGTCATAAAAGTGATAAGAATCCTCAAAAAATTGATATCCTATAACAACGGAAAGTAAAACGAGATACGTATCCAATGCAAAAATCATTGAAAGTCTTCTCCGGTAAGTCAATCTTTCCCCTCCTCATTTATCGGTTTAGCTGATACGGTTTTCGTAAAAACAGACATAACAGCTAAGCCGATAACAATGCATCATCTTAAGATAAATTGGGCATTTAACCCGTCCTCACACCCCGCCACCGACGACCAGCATCTAAGGCAGCGGAAAACGCCGCCCACAGCAGAGCCGAGTGCCTCCGTTGATAAAGGTAAGGA
The DNA here is from genome assembly GCF_053663395.1 of Bacillus sp. JK74. Lineage (NCBI taxonomy): Bacteria > Bacillati > Bacillota > Bacilli > Caryophanales > Bacillaceae > Bacillus > Bacillus sp. JK74. The sequence goes on from NZ_JBSJQB010000001.1 coordinate 343,549, forward strand.
GACATCACCTGCACCGCTCAATACGAGTAGTGCTCTGTTTTTTTGATTTTCTTTTTATTCAGCAGCGCCCCCAAAAGCTTTGCCTTAGACTGCTGAAGCGCGTCTTTCGCCTTTTGGACGGTATCCATTTTCGTTTTTCCGCTCAAGACGACGAGAACGCTTCCATCTGTCTGGTTCGCTAAAATCTGTCCGTCCGCCACCGCCAAAAGCGGAGGTGAATCGAAAATAACCAGACTGTACCGGCTGTACATCTCCTGAATCAGCTCTCCCATCGCCTTTGAAGATAAAAGCTCAGCCGGATTCGGCGGCGTCGGCCCGCTCGTTAAGACGTAAAGGTTATCAATCAGCGTTTTTTGCACCGTTTCGCCGAGGGAAGCGTTTCCGACTAACACATTCGTAAGGCCTTGTACATTTTCAAGCTGATAGGTCTCGTGTATCGTCGGTTTTCGTAAATCCGCATCGACGAGCAGCACCTTTTTTTCCTGCTGCGCAAATACCGCGGCAAGGTTGGCGGCGCTGAATGACTTTCCTTCTCCCGGAACGGAGGAAGTGACGAGAATAGAGCGCAAATGGGTCTGAACAGAGGAGAACTCAATATTTGTCCGAATGGTGCGGTATTGTTCAGCCACCAATGATTTGTGATGTAAAACGGATATTTGAGCCAGTCCCCTTCTTGATTTCTTTTTTCTGAATCCCAAACGCCTCACTCCCCGAAATGTTTTTCATCAGACCGTGTCTGCTGATTTTTGATGTCATACACAACCCCTAAAACAGGCAAGTCTGTTTTTTCGCTGAGCTGCCGCTCGCTTTTAACGGTTTCATCAAGAAAGTGGAGAAAAAACGCAAGCGTCACACCCGCCATGAGAGCCGCACCGAACGCCATCATGATATTCCTGATGCGCGAAGGCTTGACCATCGGGCTTTCCGATGCTTTTGCCTCGGACAAAACAATGACGCCTTTTATATTCATCCTGTCACGGACTTCTTTTTTAAATGTCTTCATCAGCGTGTTCGCTATAGCGGCGGCCTGTTTCGGGTTCTCGTCCTGCACCGCTACGGTAATGATCTCTGAATCGGTTTCGCTGCTTGTCTTGATCTTTGCTTTTAAAGCGGATGCCGTCTCAGAAAGATGCAGCTTCTGTTTCACTTTCTCAAGCACAACCGGGCTTTTCATTATCGTTTGAAACGTATTGTTGTAATGAAGATTCAGCTGAACGTCGCTGAGATTCGAATTTTTTTCACCGCTTGTTTCATGAATGAGCACTTGGGTCGATGCCTGATAAACGGGCGAAACCACCCGGAATTGGATGTATCCCGTCACCAGCGTTACAACTGCTGTCATGATAAAAATCAGTAAAAGTCTGTGTTTAATAATGTCAAATAATTCTTTAAAACTCATATTCTCATTCATGTAATTACAGCCTCATCCTTATTGCATCAGGCTTAAACGCCCCCTTCTGTTAATGATTGGATTATAAAAGAAAAGGTCGAAATTTGAAAATTTCAAATTAAGCCATTTGGTTCTTTTTAGAGAACATTATCATGATTTTCCTCTTATTTACTGCACTTCCCTTATAATTTTAAATTTTATAAAGAACGAAAAATTTCTTATAATGAACAAAAAAATGCCAGTATACAGGGGAGAATTCAGCACAATGATTGGAAGAATAATTCGTTTATACCGCAGAAGAAAAGGCTACTCTATTAATCAGCTAGCAGTTGAAGCAGGTGTCTCTAAATCTTATTTAAGCAAGATAGAACGGGGGGTTCACTCAAATCCGTCCATCCAATTTCTGAAAAAAGTATCCGCCACCCTTCAGGTCGATCTGACGGAGCTTTTTGATGCCGAAACGATGCTGCATCAGATGGGAGACACAGAAGATGAGTGGCGCATCCACCTTGTGCAGGCCGTGCAGTCGGGCATGCCGAAAGAAGAACTGTTCACCTTTACGAACAAACTGACTGAAAAACGGCCGGAGCCCGCACCCTACCGCAACAGAAAACTGACTGAATCCAACATTGAAGAATGGAAAGCGCTGATGCAGGAAGCAAAAGAACTCGGCTTGTCCGTTCAGGAAGTCAGATCATTTTTAGAACGGAAGCGTTACTGATGATATGCTGATGAAAGGGCTTTTATTCGCTTCATGCCTTCATCTCTGTTTATAATGAAAAGAAAAAAGGGGATGAAATCATGACAAAACTTACCGTTCAAACCCGCTGCGGCGCACTGAAAGGAACTGCCGGCCGCGGTGCCCGCACATGGAAGGGCATACCGTACGCGAAGCCGCCCGTCGGAGAGCTGAGATTTAAAGCGCCGGAGCCGCCCGCACTTTGGGACGGCGTAAAACATGCCGATTCGTTCGGACCGGTTTGTCCGCAGCCGGATGATATGCTGTCCATATCGTTTTCCGGGGATATACCGCCTCAATCTGAAGATTGCCTTTACCTCAACGTTTTCGCCCCCGATTCAGAGGGCGAAAAAAAGCCTGTCATGGTATGGATACACGGCGGGGCATTTTATTTAGGTGCCGGAAGCGAACCGCTTTACGACGGATCTGCCCTTGCCGCTGAGGAAGATGTCATTGTCGTGACACTCAATTACAGGCTCGGACCGTTCGGCTTTTTACATTTGTCTTCTATTCATGACGCGTATTCCGCCAATATCGGGCTGCTCGATCAGGTCGCCGCGCTGCGCTGGGTGAGGGACAATATCTCCGAATTTGGAGGAGACCCGGATAACGTCACGATATTTGGTGAATCGGCAGGCGGCATGAGCATCGCCTCACTTATGGCAATGCCTGACGCAAAAGGCCTGTTTCATAAAGCCATTTTAGAAAGCGGCGCCTCTCATACGATCCCGGCGGACATGGCAAAAGACATCGCGGCGGCATTTATTCATGAAGCCGGCACTGATCAATTGCAGGAGCTTTCCGTTAATGACCTGCTTAAGACTGCGGATAAAGTGCGGCGCTCACTGGATCAAAACATTTTTCAGCTTTTGTTTCAGCCCGCCATCGATCCGGCCACATTGCCTGCGGAACCGGTGAAAGCCATAGCAGACGGGGCCGCAGAAGGCATACCTATGATCATCGGAACCAATCGTGATGAAGCATATTTGTTTTTCACCCCTGATACAGACATTCATTCCGAGAAAAAGCAGCAAGATTATTTGCATTATTACCTCGGAGAAAACTGCACCGAGCAAGCGGCAGATTTATATCCGCATTCATTAACGGGACAAATCGATATGATGACGGATCTGATTTTCTGGCGGCCGGCTGTCGCTTTCGCACAAGGACAGTCGCAACACGCACCGGTCTGGATGTACCGCTTTGATTGGCATGGCGAAACACCGCCGTTTCATAAAGCCGTTCACGCTCTGGAATTGCCGTTTGTGTTCGGAAACTTTGATTCTTTGAGAAAGACGCTGCAAGAGCCGTTCGGTGATGACGCAGAACAGCTTTCCAAACAAATCCAATCCGCATGGCTCGCTTTTGCAAAAACCGGAAACCCGAACACCTCTCACTTCAATTGGCCTGAATATGAAACCGATTCACGCGAAACTTTGCTTTTCAACACGGATACCGCTGTCGAAAGTGATCCCGATTCCGCAAAACGCCGCATCCTGTTTCAAGCCTAAAAAACGCCAAGGGAGCCGGCTCCCTTGGCGTTTCATTTTCATCTTACAGACATCAGTCAGCTTCGCAGCATATCCATTTCCGCATTACCCCTGATATGTTATATTCCAACCCAATACGTTAACCAAACATTCATAAAGGAGTTTTTATATGGAGAAATCAAGTATTATCGGCACAGCTGCCGTTATAATCGGGGCGCTTATGACCTTAGTTTCATTTATCTTCCTGCGCGACACTGATTTCTATGCCGTGAGGTGGATAGGGGTTGTTATCATGGTTGCAGGGTTTTCATGCGGTCCGGCCCACACCATTTCAAAACATAAAAACAAACATGAAAAAGAAACCCGGTAACCTTTACTGGGTTTCTTTCATACCTTTCATTTTATCTCACTTCATAATGCAACTCCGCAAATTGTTTGTAACGCCTGACATCAGTCAGCTTCAGTCCTGTCTCCCGGTCTCCGGGTTTAAACAAAGAAATTCCGCGGCCGAGCAGAACGGGGGCGATCTGAATGATAAACTCATCGACAAGTTTTTCCTCCAAAACCGGGTGCAGCAGATCACTCCCGCCGACAATCCAAATCCGCTTGCCTTCTTGGCGTTTCAATGCTTTTATAAAATCGGCAGGCTCTTCATGAATAAACCGCACATGTTCAGTACGCCCGGTCAATGTCCGCGAAAACACATAGCATTCTTTACCTTTGTACGGAAATTCCTCAGGGAATAAAACCAATATTTCCTCGTATGTTTTTCTGCCCATAATGATCGTATCGACAGATTCATAGAAAGCTTCATAATCGGTGCTGTCTTCACCTTCAGTTCCGATTAACCAATCTAAAGAATGATTTTCCCGCGCAAGATAGCCATCTGCGCTGACAGCTCCGTAAAAAACGAGCTTTCTTTGACCGCTCATAAAAATCCCTCCCCCTTTTTTATTATACCTTAAACATGCAGGTGACATGAAAAATGATAGAATCGGATAAAAACCGCCGTTACCGGGTTTTCGTTTCTTCCTGCTTTGGAGATGCTGTTAATATGCCGTCTATCCATCTTCCGGTAATCGGCATAAAGAAATGAAGGATGATCCCTCCTAAACAAACGGTTAATAACGTTCCGATGCCTACCGGACCTTTTAGCATCACGGCCAGTATGAAAAATATGAAGTAAATGACCGTTCTTGAAAAAAAGATGCTTCTCCCGGTTAATTCGCCGACAATTAACGTTAACCGATCAACCGGGATCGGTGCGAAATTTGTGTGCAGGTAGGTTGCGGTTCCTATCCCTATCACAACTAAACCGATTGCAAAACAGCCCGCCTTTCCGTACCATAGTTCAGGCGTTATGACTCGATGCAGAAAAAAAAGCCACATATCAATCCCGATTCCCGTTATAAACGCCGTAATCATCCCTGAAAATTCCGGTCTTTGCCTTTTTAACATTGAATTACAGCAAATTAACAGGAAAGCAATGATGATTTCCCAGCTTCCCACGGTAAGCCCTGCATGGACGGACAATCCCACAATAAGCGCATCAAAAGGCGACGTTCCAAGATCTGATTGAATCGTGACAGAAATACCAAAGGTCAAGATCATGATTCCTAAAACATAAAAAACATATTTCACTTTATCGTCCTCATTTTCTAATTTTATGTTGCAAATACAACAAAATTACGATATGTTTACTATACGGTATTTTTATTGCAAACACAACAAAAAAAACAGCTGATATGATAAATGAAGAAAGGAGCTGTATGACCATGAGTATTAAATTAAAAAAGTGCAGCCTTAACGATATAACAGAGCTCCGGGAGATAAGCATTGAAACATTCAATGATACATTTAAAGATCAAAATTCACCTGAAAATATGAAAGCTTATTTGGAAAATGCATTCCGCTCTGAACAGCTGAAAAAGGAATTATCCAATCCGTCTTCTCAATTCTATTTTGTTTATTATCATCATGACCTTGCGGGGTATGTAAAAGTCAACATGAACGAAGCACAGTCAGAAAAAATGGGGGAAGACTCTCTTGAGATTGAGAGAATTTATATAAGAAAAAGCCATCAGAAACACGGGCTTGGCAAATATCTGCTGAATGAAGCTGTGAAAATCGCAACAGCACACAATAAAAAGAACATCTGGCTGGGCGTATGGGAAAAAAACGAAAATGCAATCGCCTTTTATCAAAAAATGGGGTTTGTCCAAACCGGAGAACACTCTTTTTATATGGGGGATGATAAACAAGTCGACTTTATCATGACCAAAACCCTGTCGTAAAAGGATACAAAAAACCCGGCCAAGCTGCCGGGTTTTTCTCTTATTTTAATTTTCCCGCACGGATATCATCGGTCATTCCTTCGTACGGCGCTTCTGAAATCAATGTTTCGTTATTGATTCCCGCATTGTTGAGATACGTAATATCCGCAAACTCGGGAACGACATATTTCGGGTACGTTTCATATTTCTCACGTGACTCTTTCATCACGTCAATGTAATCATTTTGGTAGCACACTGTGATTTCCGGATGCTCATGCACCCATTTCGGGAAGAAAATAATTCCGTGCATCCGTTTTTCATTCGGCATAAAGTTTAAGGAAACGTCTGTGCCTGTCGGTTCAGTCCATGACACTTTGTATACGCCTTCTGTCAGCTTGACGATATTCACTTCCTGGTCGCGCACCCAGCGGCCGCCTACCATTCCGCTATGAATCCGATAGTCGATGGTATGATCATTTTTAATATAGATTTCATACTCCCAGCCGTTTTCATACGTGTAAATCATATGGCTTCCGATAAAGTTTTCCATGTTGGCTCACTCTCCATCTTATTATTGAATTTCATAAATATCTAACCGAATGTCATCCGGCAATCTGACCGCAGCCCCGATAAACAGCCGGTCCTGCAGATGCTGATATGCCTCACTGCTTGTTTCAAACACAGGCACAGTGCGGAAATACACGTGCTCGGGATCAATGATGCGGTTCACTGACTCATGAATGACTTTTTTAAAGAAAGTTCATTCAAGGACGTATCACCTCCCGAGACATTATGTTTATTTAAACATGTAACTATTTACACGTTTAATTGTAACGCTGTTAAAATGGACTGTCAAATAATGAGCTGTTTCCGGTTATGTTTTACAGTGTTCAATAAAAAAAGACAAGGGCGGCACATGCCGAAACCCTTGTCTTTTTCGTTAAGCTCATCTATAAAAAACGCAGACGAGCGTCTTCTTAGTAATCACAATCTTTATCTCTGCATCCTTTCTTACTTACAGCGTCTATTGAGTGCCCCATGATCTTGTCATTTGCTTTATCATAAATACCATCAAATTTATTCGATGTATCACCGTTGTAATAGCCAAATACCTCTATCCCGCCCAAATACAATGGAACGCCCTCTCAAGACGCCATGCTAACAACCGGAAAGTATAAGCTGATAACGAAAACATTGCAAATCGATCAAGCCGATCAGCTGGTACGCAGCGTAAAGAAAAAGTATGCCGGAACGTCAACGATTATTTCAACAACCGGCCATTCACTCGGCGGCGCTGAGGCCGAATACAGCGCGGTGAATAATGATGTGTATGCCGTCGCGTTTAACAGTCCTTCCGTCGTGAAACTGCACGATGAGGAAACACAGAAAGACATCAACAGCGGCATATACGATCCTTACATCCGGTCCATTATCAATCCGGACGACATGGTCGGGGCGGGTTATTGGAACGAATATGACCGCCACAACGGGACAACAATTTATACGAAAAACCCCTCGCTCTCACAGTTCAGCCGGAAGCAGCGGCTTGGCGGGAACTTAAACGAGCAGATCGGCAAGAATCTCGCTTATTTCTTCACTACCGTCATTCTGAGAAATCCGGATACACACGGCTTAAACGAAGCGAATTTCATATTTGACCGAAACGGAAACATCACAAATCCGAACGGAGATTAGTTAGTCTTCGACAAAAACCTCGGCGCTCTTCTGCCGGCCGGTGCGATCGGAAGCGGAGACGCGATAAAAGTAACGCCGAAAAACGCAAAGAAGCTGGCTGAAAAGGTGCAGGCCTGACTGAGGATTTGCGGACGATGAAAAAAGAAGCGCAGAACGCATATCAGGAGCACGATGAAAAAATCGCCGAGCTGAAAACGGAATTTTACTGCCAAGTTGGGCATGGCTTTTATGATCAGCTTAATTCACAGGATGTAACAAATACGTTAGAGGATATAGCCCAATCTTACGATAAAGGACCGATATTTTACGACACACAAGCTGAACAATCATTCATAGATTCACTACAGGCAGCGATTACAGACCTTGAGGAAATAGGCGGTTTCTTGAATAAAATCGCCGACGACTTTGAGGAAAAAGATCAAATGCTTGCCAATTGGCTAAGATTATAGGAGTGACAAAGCAATGCCAACGTTAGATAACCTTTTAGAACATAAAGATGATCCAATGCGAAAACAGCTGCAGCGTCAAATGTTAAAAGCAGGTATGACGCAAATGGCAAATACTAAACTTGAGACGGTTCGAAAAAACCTTAAACCAAAGTTCGAAATGAATTCGTTGCAGGAAGAATTAAACGATGTTTATTCAGTCCTTTTATACAGTTTCGAGGGAAAAGCGCAAAAAGCACTTGCTCAGCGTATCAGTGAAAGTGCCAAGCTTATTGTTAATGTGGAGAACGACGGAGAAACTTTCGTTAATAGCTTTAAAACGAGATAAAAAGCCCCTCTGCAAAGCAAGTTAAGTATGAAATGAACAAAAAAAGATGCGATTATCGAGTCATTAAAGCGGAAAGTTAAGCGACTAGAGCATGAGAACAAAGATTTTAGAAACCAATTAAAAGTAGCGTATGCAGAAGTCTACAAAAAGTTCTAGTTGACAAGGTATTTATTATTTAACAATCAAGATTGTTTAGGAATCTTGTATAATAAACTCAAAAGTTATTTAACTAAAGATAAGAGGGTATAAAAATGGATAATGAAACAGCCAAAAATATTAGAGAAAGTTTAACGGCTGATTGTACGAAGTGCTTTGGACTTTGCTGCACAGCGCTTAATTTTGTAGCATCAAGCGATTTTCCAATTAACAAGCCAGCAGGTGCGCCTTGTGTTAATTTACAATCTGATTATGGTTGTCAAATTCACAGCAACTTACGAGAGAAAGGTTTTAAGGGCTGTACAGTGTTTGACTGTTTAGGTTCTGGACAAGTTGTTTCTCAAATTACTTTTAAAGGTCAAAGTTGGCGAGATAATCCTGAAATTAGAGAAAAAATGTTCCGAGTGTTTCCGATCATGGAACAAATACATGAAATGATTGCGTACACGGCAGAAGCCTTGTCGTATGACATTCCCCATGCTTTGTCTGATAAATTGAGTGTGCAGTTAAAAGAATTGCAGAACTTAACAAAACTCGATGCTGAAGAATTATTATCTCTTGATCTAGTGGTGTACAGATTTCCATTAAACAAATTGCTTTCGGAAACCAGCGAGTATATTCGGGAAAGCTTAATTTCAAAGTTACCTGACACTAAAAATGCCAAGAATTATAATTACGAAAGAGCCGATTGGATTGGCAAAAAATTAAGAGGTAAAGATTTAAGGGCGTTAGATTTAAGGGGAGCATATTTAATTGCTGCAGATATGAGGAATGTAGATTTAAGAGGTGTTGATTTTATTGGCGCTGATTTGCGCGATGCTGATTTAAGGGGAGCAGACTTATCTACGAGTATGTTTTTAACTCAAATGCAAATTAATTCGGCTAAAGGTGATGTAAAGACAACATTCCCCTCTCATATACAACGACCTTCCCATTGGATTAACTAATTTTGTTCAGTTTGTGTATTGAAGGAAACTTTTTGAAGATGGTCCTACTATCAGTCTTATTCCAGAAAAGGACGCTTTAATTGAATAAAAGGAAAGCACATATTAGTCATGTATAATATATGCTTTATGCTTTCCTTTATTTTTGAGGATTTTTATAATTTAGGTCTTGATAATACTGTGCCATCCGGATTTTCCGAATATATCAATTGAAAAGTTATGAACTTGCATCATCTCACGCGATATATCTCGTTAGTATCGGAGTGAGGCCGAAATTAGTACAAGAACGTCTTGGTCACGTGAATATTAAAACAACGCACGGAACGTACAGCCACGTCTTGCCGTCGATGGAGCGCGAAATAGCCAAAAAACTAGATCGGTTGATTGCGGAAATCAAGTAACAACTAGGTCATCGAATCGATCTGAAAGCAAACGGTCCAGCATCCGATCCAGCACGCCATTATAATAGCCGGCCAAGTTGCAGATAGGCTTCCGTTTAGTCGCGATAAACGTTTGACGAACGGCTTCCAGTCCTATTCCTTGAAGAATATCGGCAGCATACACGCCTTTTAAATACAACGTATGCGCAAGGTATATACCGTACAGCTTGTTCGTTAATCTGCGATCGCTAACAAACGTATTGACCGCAGACTTAAACGCAGCATACGTATTCTGTAAGAACTTTAATTTGCTTTGAGAAATAACATATTCGTTTTCCCGTTCCGGTGCTTCCGGCTTGAGTCCTTCAAGCTCATTCGATCGAAGCCCGCACTTCAGCGCAATAAGGAACGCAACATAATCGCGAAAGCCCGGAAACGTATCTTTATCGATCATTTTGAAGAAACGCCTCACTTGACTATCCCTGAGCATTTTTATCGTCTTTTCATCGACTCGCAGCTTTGTTACTCTTTTCGCGGGGTTCTCGTTTAGAAGGCCGCGCTTAGTCATTCGGCTAAGGATCGATTTAATACCGCCTAAACGAATGTTTATCGTTACAGGCGAAAGATCTCGTATGTTTAGCATCGTTGTAATATAAGAACGCAGATGATCTTCCGTGATGTCCGTTACGTTATCAGACGGCATGATACCGGCTACCTCCATAAATTCGGCCCAATACTTCCGGTAATCATTGATCGTTCTATCGCGGTAATTCTCCGTTACATATAATTCGCAAACGATTTCCAACGCTTCCTGAACGGTCTTCACCGCTTTGAAGCTCTTTACTATTCCGTCAGTCTCGCGTCGATTTCTGACGCCTTGCCTCCGTTTTAAAACCGCCATAACAAAAAACCTCCCGGATTTATTTATCCGCGAGGTTACGTTTGCTGAATCGGACTATTTCGTTTTAGGAGAAGCGAGCCGACCGATTAAAGCCGGGCCCGTTCTTTACCGGTTCGCGTCCTTCCAGACACTTTTCGTACACTTAACGCTTAACGGACCGTCGTAAAACGTTGATATGACGGGGTTATAACGTATTGGACGCGCTCGGAGGGATTCGAACCCCCGACAGACGTGGTACCGGAAACCACCGCTCTATCCAACTGAGCTACGAGCGCACGTTTTTTCAATCAGATACCTTTATATTATAATAAAGAAACGCACAGAAAGCAACTCTTTTTTGATTACACACAACAGGATTATGCAGCGTCCTCATGCAGCATAATCCTGCATCATTTAACGGCATTGATTTTCACAAAAAACTTATTTCAGGCGGACGCCCCCGGCTCGGTACATTTCCAGCCGCTGCAGAAAAAGCGGCAATCACCCGTTTCAGCTTTTTTTCCAAATGTCTTTTAACGTCCAATAGGTGAATTCCTCAACCTTTACGGCGCCTTTCTCAGAAAACAGCTCAATCCCCAATCTGCCCTCATTCGGATAGATACGGCTTGTCATCGTTGTTTCTCCATGATTGGCGAATACTTCAATCGAGGATCTGTCAATAAAGATACGCAGCGCCAGCTTGCCGTTTGCATCCAGCCGCACCCTTCTCACACCGTCTTTCGCTTTCCCCATCTTAGTGCAATCAAGTGTCAGCTTTTTATCCGTTAGATTGTATGTCAGCACAAGTTCTTCTTCGTCAAGGCCGCGAATTTTAAAACCTGCCGCTTCGGCATCAGAATCGTTTACATCAAACACGGCTCGGACTTCAAGCAGGTCTTCGGACGTCTTTGCCAAGTAACTCCCTGAAATCGATCGTCCGGCACATTCCCGATATTCCATTTTCCGCAGCTGCTTGGTTTCTTCCACGGGATTCATCAAAAGTTTATGATCATCACGCAAAGTCAGTTCTCGCGGCAAAGTCAGTGCACCGCACCATCCGTCTGCTTTTGTCGGCATCTCAGATTCCCACATATCCATCCAGCCGATAGCAATTCTGCGTCCTTTATCATCTAATAATGTTTGCACGGCGTAAAAGTCATGGCCGTGATCCAGTTCTTTAAAAGCGCCGTGTGTAAATTTGTTTGTTTCATTATTATAGTCACCGATTAAATAGCCGGTTTGATGTAAATTTTGATAGGAATCACCGTCCGCTTCAATACCCTGTGGCGAAATCAGCAGGACATGTTTGCCGCCTAGTTCAAAGAAATCAGGACATTCCCACATATAGCCGAGATTACCGTCACTTTGGGCGAGAACCCCCGCGTATTCCCAATCACGCAAATCAGGTGAACGGTATAAAACGACCCGTCCGACATTTTCTTTTGAAGAGTTGCCGATGACCATATACCAAACATCGCGATGCTTCCATACTTTCGGATCGCGGAAATGACGGGCGCTGTCTTCCGGCGGTTCCGCAATAACGGGGTTTTCCTGAAGCTTTTCAAACACGGTGCCATCTTGGCTGACAGCGATATTTTGAGTTTGATAGAATAGGTCTTTCTCTTGATCAATTATATTATGTCCTGTATAGATGAGGGCCAATCTTCCATGATCATCGACCGCGCTTCCCGAAAAACAGCCGCTTTGATCGAATGCGTCGCCCGGAGCTAAGGCAACCGGCAGGTGCTCCCAATGAACGAGATCTTTACTTTTTACGTGTCCCCAATGCATCGGCCCCCAATGCTCATCATACGGATGATGCTGAAAAAAGACGTGGTATTCTCCTTTAAACTGAATAAGCCCGTTCGGATCATTGATCCAATTCGCCCGCGGCATAATATGATACCCCAATCGATACCTTTGTTTTACTTTACCCTCGGCTTCCTTCAAAGCTTCTTCCGCCTGCTGAATTCTATCCATTTGTAACATCCTCTCTATCCGATTTTTTGCAGACGCTGGACACGCCTGCTGTTTTGTTTCGGGCCCAATAAAGTAAATATGGAGATGACGGTAAAACCAAAGACGACGAATCCCATGATGAGATAGGTTTGACGGAACCCCGCACTGTCATATAATCCTCCCGCAAGCGGCGACAGAATCGACGCGCCTGCCTGAGATGCGAATTGAAAACCGACGAGATAAAGGACGGACGACAGACGCGTATCAAAATTGGCAGCCAAATATTTAAAAACGGCGATCAGCATAATCGGCAATTCCAGTGCGTGGATGAGTTTCATTGATGAAATGCCTACAGGCTCAACTGCAATTCCGGACCCGACGATGCGGAAAGCCATTAAAAACCCCGCTAAAATCAAACTGTTTTTCGCTCCGAACTTATTGACGATAAAAGGCGCAAGAAACATCATGCCGGCCTCCAAAAACACCTGGAATGAATTCAGATAGCCGAATACTTGGTTACCCGTCGACACTGAAGGAAACAAAGACGCATAGTAGATCGGGAACTGCTGATCATATACGCCGTAAATGCAAGTCACCCCGATAATGTACATCATAAAAAACCAGAAATCTTTTAATAAAAAGAGCCGCCCCACATCTTTTAACCGGACCGATTCCGCTCTGTTTTTCTCATGATCGGTCATTTCTATTTTCACAGACATGATAATGGCCGTTAATATGACGGCTGAAACAGAGGCGATCCAGAAGTTGATATTGGGATTGATATTGAAAAGCTGCCCTGCAAAAAATGCAGCCGCCGCCCAGCCCAGCGAGCCCCACATTCTTGATTTTCCATACTCGAAATCATACTTACGGCTGACCTTTTCAATGTACGTTTCAATCGCGCCTATTCCCGCTAAAAAAGCGGCTCCCAAATATAAGCCTCCGACAACGGCGCCAAGAAAGACGTTGTATTGTAAAAGCGGCCCATAGACGAAGATATAAAACGGACCCGTGAATATGAGAAGACAGCTGATCATAAACAATATCTTTTTCTTCAGCCCCAATTTGTCAGAGATAAAACCGTAAAGAGGCTGCATGCATAGGGCAAATACGGCGTTTACAGAAAAGATAATGCCTGTCGCTGATCCGTTTAAATTGATTTCCTGCCCTAACCAAATCGCAAATAAAGAATAGCTGGAAGACCAAGTAAAAAAGAAAAAGAAGAAATAAGCACTCAGTTTCCAATACAGACTTTTTGAGCTTTTCATTTGCACCGCTCCTTTAATAGGACCTTTTAATAGCCGTTTTAGAGCCGCATACTTCCTTCTTCATATTCATCACATACATGCGAGCTCCGAGTAAGCGCTTACTTTCCGCCGCTGCTTGATTCCTTCACTTTATTGCCGCCAGCCATCTCTCCATACCCGTCACTTCCCTTCACTCCATAAATAAAGCGCTTTCAAAAAGAATTGTATGTCAACCGGTTTCATATGTCAATCGGTTGACATATGATTTTCTGATTATTCCAATCAAACAAAACGCACCCTCTTTATATGAAAACAGAAACATGGAATGTCCTTGCACATGTCAGCCTGATTCTCTAAAATAAGTGCGTGACGGAAATTGTAAGCCATTTCAGTATGCAGGAGGGCACGGGAATGAAGCCTAACATTCATGATGTTGCGAAAATAGCGGGAGTTTCCTCTACAACCGTTTCGCGGGTATTAAATAACCGCGGCTATATCAGCGAAAAAACAAAAGAAAAAGTGTACAAGGCGATGGAAGAAATCAATTACTTTCCAAACGATCTGGCCCGCTCTTTATTCCGAAAACGAACCAATTTAATAGGACTTATCATCCCAAACTCCAGCAACCCGTTTTTCGGCGAACTCGCCTTTCATATTGAAAGCATTTGTACGTCCATGGGCTACAAACTGCTGCTTTGCAACAGTTTACATCGAAAGGATAAGGAAGAAAAATATTTGGAGATGCTGATAAGAAACCAAGTGGACGGCGTGATCGCCGTGACTTATAACCGGGGAATTCTCAATTATCACAAGCAGAATCTGCCGATTGTCGCCATTGATCATTACTTATCGGACACGATTCCCGTCGTCGGCTCAGACAACTATGACGGCGGAAAAAAGGCGGCTGAACTGCTGATTGAAAAAGGGTGCCGGCACATCGTCCATCTCAACGGCCCGATTGAACTCGAAACACCGGCCAACCTCAGAAGAAAAGCATACGAAGACGTCATGCATGAACACGGACGGAAGCCTATTACATATGAAGTACCCTTTTATCAGCATTACCATGATATTATTTCAACATTATTCGATGAACAGCCTGACACCGACGGAATTTTTGCCAGCGATGATATCATGGCGGCTGCCGTGATGAACGAGGCTAAAAAACGGGGGAAAGACATCCCGAATCAATTAAAAGTGATCGGTTATGACGGCACTGAAACCGTTCAATCGGTTCTGCCGGACTTGACAACCATCCAGCAGCCGATCGAATTGATTTCCAAAACAGCCATCGAGATTTTAGCAAAAGAAATTGAAGGCGAATTTGATGATTTGCCGCTGGAAACGTGTTTGCCGGTACGGCTTTTGGAAGGACGGACAACGTAGTCAGACCGTTCAGCCGTATGTACCGACGGAACTGCGGTCTATTTTGAGCGCTCCGGCCATATCATTTTCTCAAGGCTCCGGCGCTGATCATCCTCATTTCCACTTTGCTGTTTGAACTTTTTGTTTTATGGGAAAAATGGTGTTAGAAGAAAAGGTTGGCATTTTGGTCAGCGTTTTGTTTGACCTTTATTGACCAAAAATGTATCATGTAAATACATACTTACCTAAAAGGTGAAGGAGGAGCATTATGAATTTAATACCTACAGTCATTGAACAAACGAACCGCGGAGAAAGAGCTTATGACATTTACTCCCGTCTTTTGAAGGACCGTATTATCATGCTTGGATCTGCGATTGATGACAACGTTGCGAACTCCATCGTGTCACAGCTTTTATTCCTTGAAGCGGAAGACCCTGAAAAAGATATTTCCATTTACATTAACAGCCCTGGCGGATCAATCACTGCCGGTATGGCAATCTATGATACAATGCAGTTCATTAAACCGAAAGTATCCACGATCTGCATCGGTATGGCCGCTTCTATGGGAGCATTTTTACTTGCAGCCGGAGAAAAAGGCAAACGTTACGCGCTTCCTAACAGTGAAGTTATGATTCACCAGCCGCTTGGCGGAGCGCAAGGACAGGCGACAGAAATTGAAATCGCGGCAAAACGCATTCTCTTGCTTCGCGACAAATTAAACAAAGTGCTTGCTGAACGTACCGGCCAGCCGCTTGAAGTCATTGAGCGCGATACAGACCGCGACAACTTCAAATCAGCTGATGAAGCCTTAGAATACGGCTTAATCGATAAAGTGCTGACACGCAATACGGAAGACCAGAAGTAATGCCTCAGAAACCTGCAAGAGATGATGTCTCTTGCAGGTTTTTTTATGCTTTATTCCCATTCAAAAAAGTAATGAATGCTTTGACGACAGATAATTCTAACGCTGAAGAATCATACATGAGCCAAGTATCGCGTATCACAGGCTCGTTATTTTTATAGGATAGCGCCAATGTGTATAATTCATCAGAAGGCTGAAGACAGATTTCCGGCACAACAGAATAACCGAGGCCGTTTTTCACCATCTCTTTACAGGTTTCCTGCCTGTCTACCTCCATTGCAATGAAAGGCGGTTCAGTAAATTGGTTATTCCACCATTTTTGAATCAAACTTTTCAAAGAAGCATCAGTTTGATAATAAATCATCGGCAATTTTGGAAGGTCCTCACTGTTGATTTCAGTTTTTGAAATAAGGTACAGTCTCTCTTCATTCAGCAGTTGTTTTTCCCCTTGCCAATCATAATTTCCCCTCATAATCCCAAGGTGTACCCCCGAATGATGAAGCAGATCCATCACTTTTGCACTCCATCCCGTATTGACGTGGAATTGAACAGACGGATACTGATCAGAAAACCGTTTTAGAATCGCCGGAAGCTTATACTGAGCAAAATTGCTTGAGACTCCTAATCTGAGAACCCCGCTGACTTCATGGCTCATATTGAGCATATCATCCTTCACTCTTCTGAACTCCTTCAGCATCTCTTTCGAATAATCAACCAGATGTTCACCTTCTGAAGTGAACTCCATCCCTTTTTTTCTTTTATAAAAAAGGCGCACTCCAAATTGTGCTTCCAGGTTTTTGAGCCGATAACTTAACGCCGGCTGTGTCATATATAATCGCTCTGCCGCCTTCGTCATATTTTTTTCTTCGAATAATGTAATGAGCACAATCCAATCCTTTTCATCCATATGAAATCCCCCAAAATATTTTTCTGCTATAAAATTTTCTCATATTATAAAAGTTTTTTATTCAACTTTATAAAAATTATATGTTTTACTTATAATCCTTATTTATCATACGATATCTTCCAAAGGGACCGGTACCTTTTTATCCACACAAAATGATGTAAGGATGAGACAGCATGGAAAAAGTTCCTGTAACCGTTATGAGAGGCGGCACCAGCAAAGGCGTTTTTATTCTTCAAAAAGACATGCCAGACGATACAAACCTATGGAGCGATTTTCTTTTAGACATTATGGGGAGCCCTGACGAGAGACAAATTGACGGTCTCGGCGGCGGCCATTCTCTCACAAGCAAGGCAGCCATTATTAAGAAATCCGCCAGAAAGGACGCAGATGTTGAGTATACGTTTGCTCAGGTCAGTTTGACTGACAATTTTACCGACTTCAAAGGCAATTGCGGAAATATCTCTTCTGCCGTAGGCCCTTATGCTATTGAGAAAGGGCTCGTTCAAGCTGAAGAGCCGGTGACAACAGTCAGAATTTTAAATACAAACACTCAAAAAGTGATCGTAGCAGAAGTCGAAGTCAGAAATGGAACATTTCATTACCAGGGGGACTGCTCGATTCCGGGGGTTCCAGGTACAGCTTCTCCTATTTATCTTTCATTTCACCAGGCTGAAGGGGCGGTGACCGGTAAGCTGTTTCCGACCGGTCAGCCTATTGATGTTCTCGATACACCGTATGGGAATATCTCCGTATCGATTATTGATTACGCCAATCCGCTTGTCTTTGTCAAAGCAGAGGACGCGGGGCTTACCGGCATAGAACTTCCGAACGAATATACTCCGGATATATTGGAAAAGCTCGAAATAATCCGATCAATTGCAGCCGAGAAATGCAGATTCGCTCCGAGACATGAGGCTGCTGCAAAATCACCGGCCGTACCAAAACTGACATTAATCTCATCTCCAGCGGATTATATCGATACAAAAGGGATAAAGAGACACGCAGAAGAGATGGATCTTGTCATTCGTATGATGTCCATGCAAAAACCGCATCAAGCTTTAGCCATTACAGGGGCGGTATGTACGACTGCCGGCATGCTATTGCAAGATACAATATTATCTGAATTTTCATTCTCCGGCAGAACGATTCGATTGGGGCATCCAAGCGGTATTTTAAAAACCGAGGCAGATGTTGATCCGGATGGAACAACGATTAAAGTAGTACGCACAGCAAGAAAAATCTCTGAAGGCTATGTGTTTACTAAACAAAGTTACAACATGAATACGCTGAATCACATTGGTTAATACCGTCTTCAGACAAGTCAAAGATAAACGGAGGAATACGAGATGATCAATGTAAATGCGTCTAATCGATTAAACAGACTGCCTTTTTCAAGGGCCCATCAAGCAGTGCTCGTTATCCTTTCATTCGCTTACTTTTTTGATTTTATCGATTTAAATACGTTTTCATATGCGGCGCCTTCACTTTTAAAGGAATGGAACATATCCACTCATACCATCGCTTTTATTACGTCTGTCTCCTATTTCGGGATGTTTATCGGCGCCTCTGCCGGAGGATGGTTTTCAGACCGTTTCGGAAGGAAAAAAGGTTTAATTCTGGTTGTCACCTTTTTCTCTTCCTTCTCCCTCCTCTCTTCTCTGGCTTGGAACCCAGAAATACTCGGTGTTTTTAGATTTCTTACGAGTTTAGGTATCGGCGCCACAACGATTGTGGCAAGTACGTATATCAGCGAATTTTTCCCATCCGCAACTAAGGGAAAATACCAGGCAATCTGTATTACAATCGGCATATGCGGAATTCCTGCGGCCGGCTGGGTGGCTAAATTGGTCGTGCCGTCCGCCTCTTACGGCTGGCGGTTTATCTTTCTATTCGGCGCTGTCGGTATTTTTTTCCCGCTGATCGCCAGAAAACTGGAAGAATCACCGAAATGGCTGGACACGAAAGGAAAAAGCGAACAAGCACACCGCATTCTGCTTGAACTGGAGGCAAAAGCAGAAAAAGAAAAGGGTGAACTGCCTGAACCAGCTCCAGCTCTGCAAAGCAGACAAACCGCTGTAAAATCCGTTCCATATCGGACGCTGTTTCAAAAGCCTTTGGCAGGAAGAACTTTTGTTTTAATGACGATGTGGGCAGCTTCCACGATTGCAATTCAAGGCTTTGGCACGTGGGTTCCCACCCTTCTGGTGAAAGAAGGCGTATCAATGGATGAGTCTATCGTATACGTCACTCTGGGAACGATCGGTGCCCCGCTGGGCGCTCTCATTGCGTCGCAAATCTCTGACCGTGTGGACCGAAAGTGGGCCATTTCTGTTTTATCGTTAATTATTATGGCGCTTGGATTCTTTTACGGCATCAATCCTTTGCCGATGGTCATTATCGTATGCGGATTTCTCATGCATATGTTTGAGCGTACTTTCAGTTCGATCGCATATGCTTATACGCCGGAATTATATCCGGTTGAAGCCAGGGCATCTGGAAATGGCCTCACTTACGGCGTAGGACGTCTTGCAAATGTAGCCGGTCCCTTTGTCGTCAGTTTCCTGTATTCAGGCTACGGATTTTTAAGTGTTTTCTTATTCTTTACAGGCTGCTGGTTTCTTTGTGCACTGACAGTCGGTATATTTGGAATCGGTTCAAAAAAACAAAAAATGCAGCAGGATGATTTCATATCGGAAGAAACATTCGTACAACAAAAGTTGTAAACGCATACAGTCTGCAAACCGCAAAACATCCATCTCCTCTGAGGAAATGGATGTTCTTCTTTCACCCCCAACAGCATTCTCATTCGCATCTTATTCTCAGCCATATCTCTTATTACGAAGAAAGGCGTGGTACGCACGAGAAAGAGAAAAGAACTTTCCGTCAGAATAAATTAGATGCAGCCGCCGAAACATATTTCCGACCGCCATCTTACAATTCCTGCCATTTCTTATCTAAAATCGGGTATGTATACCGATTCATCTGCTCAATCAGCTCATCCGGCCGGGAGGAACTGTGTATCAGCTTTAAATGAGACTCATTCGAAAATCCTTCCTGGATGCTGTACTTGACCATCTTCATCATCGGCTCAAAATACCCGTTCACATTGTACAGTCCGATCGGTTTTTGATGAATGCCGATTTGCGCCCAGCACAGCACTTCAAATAACTCTTCATATGTTCCGAAACCGCCGGGCATGGCAATGTACCCGTCGGCAAGTTCACTCATTTTCGCTTTCCGCTCATGCATGCCGCTGACTTCAATCAGCTCCGTCAGATTCTGATGAACAATCTCTCCGCTGAAAAGCCCGCTCGGCATGACGCCGACAGCTTTTCCGCCGCCTGCCATTAACGCATCAGCGACGGTTCCCATCAGACCGACCCGTGAACCGCCGTAAACAAGGCCGATTCCCTGCTCGGCCATATATTCACCCAGTTCGGCCGCTTTGCGTTTGTACTCTTCATTTACCCCCGGGTTTGACCCCGCAAATACACAAATGGTTTTCATTTTTTCATCTCCGCATCTATATATGTACATCAATAAATCAAAATACACTATATATTGTCCCATCTCTATATGATAATATCAATAAGAATCATACAGGACATAAGGAGTGTTTCACATGCAGATGGCTGAAGCAGAACAATGGACGAAAGATTTTTACGAAAAACGAGGATGGACGGCGTACGGGCCATTTATCAGAATCGGCTTTTTAATGGAAGAGGCGGGTGAGCTCGCCCGGGCGGTAAGAGCATATGAAATCGGCAGAGACCGGCCGGATGAAAAGGACGCAACCCAGGCTGAACGCAGACAGGAGCTGATTGAAGAAATGGGTGACGTCCTCGGAAATCTGGCTATCCTTGCCGATAAGTACGGAATCACGTTAGAAGATGCGATGAAAGCCCATCAGGAAAAACTGATCAAGCGCTTTGAAACCGAATAAAAACACGGCCTGTCCGCTTTTTCATGGACAGGCCGTATCTGAATTTATCCCGTTATCTCGTCCTGATGCTCAAAGAAATGCTGTTTCCCGATTTTATGAAACAGCCCCGTCTTCCGGATCAGCTCTCTCGGCTGTGATTGCAATCCGACGATCATCAATCTCCCGTTATGCCGTTTGATCCGGTTCATCACATTCCCCAGCACCGCTTCTGCGGAGGTATCCATGTAATGTACATTATTCATCAGCAGAATAAGCGTCTTCGGCTTTTCCTGAAGCCTCTCCAGCAGCGATGATTCCAGTGAATCAATTGAACCGAAAAACAGCGGCCCTTCAATGGAATATGTGCTGACGGACGAATCATTTTTAACCGATTTGACCGCGGCATGCGGTGTTTTAATGCTTGTTGATTCGCTCATTTTTCTGATAAAGAAAACAAAAGCGAGCACAAGACCGGCAGAAACGCCGATAATTAAATCAAACAGAACCGTCAGCAAAAAGGTTGCCGCCAGTACGAATGAATCAGTGTTTTTCAGCCGCATCATATTGGCGACTTCCCTCCGCTCACTCATGTTCCAAGCCACAACCATCAATACCGGCGCCATGCTTGCCAGCGGTACGTGAACGGCAAGCGGGGCGAAGACGAGCAGGACGAGGAGGACGGTGACTCCGTGGACAACACCGGAAATCGGAGAAACTGCGCCGTTTTTAATATTTGTTGCGGTCCGCGCAATCGCTCCCGTTGCCGGTATGCCGCCGAAAAGCGGCGCTGCCATATTGGCGATGCCCTGCCCGACAAGCTCCCTATTGCTGTCATGCCGTGATCCTTTCATATTGTCCGCGACCATCGCCGATAATATGGATTCAAGTCCGCCGAGAAGCGCAATGATCAGAGCCGACGGAAACATCATCACCATGTTATCAATTGAGAAATCCGGAAGCTGGAAAGCCGGAAGCTGCCGCGGAATTTCCCCATAAGCAGAACCGATTGTCGCCATTTTGTCAGGAAAAAACACGACCGCCGCGGCTGTAGAGACAAGCAGCGCCACAAGCGCGCCCGGAATCTTCGGCATCAGCCTGGCTGATAACAGCAAAATGGCCAAAGCAATTCCCGCGATGAGGATGCTGTACAAATTAAAGGTTCCGATCTTCTTGCCTATTTCCGCAATGTTGAGGATAAAGCTTTCATGCTTTTGGATATCGCGCAGACCGAGAAAATGGGCAATCTGCTCCGAGAAAATCAGCACCGCGATCCCGGCCGTAAATCCGACGATCACCGGCTTCGGCACGAATTTCATAATCTTTCCGAGCTTAAATACGCCAAACAGGACGAGCATGACGCCTGCCATAAAACCGGCTACAAGTAAATTCTCAAAACCATACTGCATCACAATGGCAAATAAAATGGGAACAAACGCCCCTGTAGGCCCGCCGATCTGATATTTAGACCCGCCCAACAGCGAAATCAGAATTCCGGCCACAATAACGGTGTAAAGCCCGTATTCCGGACCGACCCCCGAGGCGATGGCAAAGGCCATTCCCAGTGGAATCGCTACAATTCCGACCACAATTCCCGCGATTAGGTCTTTCTGAAATTTCTGCAAATTGTACCCCTGGTATCTGCCGGTAAATTGCATCGTCAGCTGCATCCTCCTTTGACTGTTTCATAACCGTCAACGACTACATCCAGCGTCCCCGTTCCCGGATCGATCACCAGCCCGTGCACCGGCACCTCTTCAGGCAAGAGCGGATGATGCCTGACCATATTCACGCTGTGGGCCACGCTTTCTTCGACGCTGTGAAAACCGGTCAGCCATGTTTCCAAATCGACTCCCGCATGCTGCAGAAGGCTCAGACATTTGTCCTCCACGCCGCGCTCTTTTGCTTTATTTAATATGGAAGCCGCATTTAATCCCGACATTCCGCACTCGCGGTGACCTATGATGCAGACTTCCTCTGCCTGCAGTTCATAAACGGCAACCAAAATACTCCGCATGACACTTCCAAATGGGTGAGAAACAATGGCTCCCGCGTTTTTTATGATTTTGGCATCGCCGTTTCTGAGTCCCATCGCCTGCGGCAGAAGCTCCGTCAGCCTTGTATCCATACAGGATACAATGACAAGCTTTTTTTTCGGGAATTTTGTCGTTTGGTAAGGTTCATATTTCCTTTCTTGGACAAACTGCTGGTTGTGCTCCAAAATGCTTGATAAAGAAACCATTTTTCTATTCATCTCCCATCCGATTGTATTGCAAGCCTTCTTACCCAGCTTACAGTAAGGAATTATAGCACAGAAAAAGGCCTCAAAAGCGCTTTCAAAAAAAGACACGATAATTTGACTGTAAATTCAGATTATATTCATTTATATCTTTCAAAAATAATAAAATTTATCTTTACACCAACCTATAAAGCTTTTAAAAACAGCGGTTCCGCTCATTTTGCCTTCAGAAATATAGGCGGATTCTGTTACTGTTTGGAGAAATCAAGCATGTACATTTCTTTTTCTTTCATTTTAAGTTCAAAAGAACCAGAAATTTATCGTAATGCGTTTGAATATTTCTCACGTTACCGCTTCTCTTATATAATAAAATAGAGAAGAAAGACAAAGGAGGAGAAGCCCGTTGAAACCCTATGTATTCATCGCGAAACCGATACCGCCCGAAGTCGAACAAATGATAGGCGAGCATTGCCGCTATGACATCTGGAAAGAAGATACCATTCCAAAAGAGGAACTGTACGAAAAAATGAAAGATGCTGAAGGGCTGCTGACATCCGGAACGGCGATTGACAGTGATTTGCTGGATCACGCGCCGAAGCTGAAGGTCGTCAGCAATAATTCAGTCGGCTATGATAATTTTAATATTGAAGAAATGAAAAGACGCGGGGTTGTCGGCACGCATACACCGTACACCTTAGATGACACTGTCGCTGATCTGGCTTTTTCATTAATTCTGTCTTCCGCCAGACGGGTTGCCGAATTGGATCGATTCGTCCGCGCCGGCAAATGGGGAACCATTGAGGAGGAATCTCTTTTCGGTATGGATGTCCACCATCAGACTTTAGGAATTATCGGCATGGGCAGAATCGGTGAACAAGCTGCCAAACGGGCAAAATTCGGCTTCGATATGGACGTGCTGTATTATAACCGCAGCAGAAAACCGGATGCTGAGAAGGAACTCGGGGTTACATATGCCGACTTAGATACACTGCTGAAAACATCAGACTTTGTGCTTTTAATTACGCCGCTTACTGACGAAACGTATCATATGATGGGAGAGCGGGAATTTAAATTGATGAAAGATACGGCATGTTTCGTCAATATTTCCCGGGGAAAGACGGTTGATGAGAAAGCGCTCATCCGCGCATTGCAGGAGGGCTGGATAAAAGGCGCCGGTTTAGATGTGTTTGAAAAAGAGCCGATCGCCGAAGACAATCCGCTCCTGCAGCTGGAAAACGTCACATTGCTTCCTCATATCGGGTCAGCAACGGCAAAAATCCGCTTGAATATGTTCAAGCAAGCCGCACAAAACATGATTGACGCCGTATACGGAAAAACACCGAAAAACCTCACGAAGGAATTTCAATGAGATGAAAAATCCCGGCCGTTTCAGCCGGGGTTTATTTTTCACTAGATCAAAAGTACTATTTTAAAATTCTTTCTATTCCTTTCTCTTGATGCTGATACAATGAAAAGGAATCAGCTTCACATGATAAAAATGGGAGGTATTGCTTTGAAAAAACGATTATCGTGGATTTCCGTTTGTTTGCTGGTGCTGTTCTCCGCGGCGGGGATGCTGTTTTCAACGGCTGCCAAGACGGATACATCTTCTCACAAGGCGCACACTGAAGCACAGGTTATCAACACGTTTGACGGGGTTGCGGATTATCTTCAGACCTATCATAAGCTTCCTGATAATTACATTACAAAATCAGAAGCACAGGCCCTCGGCTGGGTGGCATCAAAGGGGAATCTGGCGGACGTCGCCCCGGGGAAAAGCATCGGCGGAGACATCTTCTCAAACAGGGAAGGCAAACTCCCTGCAAAAAGCGGACGGACGTGGCGTGAAGCGGATATTAACTATACATCAGGCTTCAGAAATTCAGACCGGATTCTTTACTCAAGCGACTGGCTGATTTATAAGACGACAGACCACTATCAAACCTTTACAAAAATGAGATAAACACATACAAAAAACGGCTTCCCTGCGGAGGCCGTTTTTTTACAGAGAACCTGCGAGCTTCATATAAAATGAGCAGTAAATTTTTCTTCGAACTCTGATCGGTCTATTCTGCTGTTTTCCGCCGTGCCATCGTGTTTTTTTATTGTTATATTGCGTTCAGACAGAACCATGTGCCCTTCCGGTGTCCGCTTAGAAGCAAGCAGGCGTTTGTTGAAAGGAGAACGTTCATGTTCAAAGATTGTTTGTTTCATAGACTTGAGGTCCTTTTCATCGATTTCTTCAAGCGAAAATGCGTAACCTGTCTGCCAGCCGTCCCCTTTGTTCATTTCAAGCACGTATGCCCCGAATTCCGTCTCTTCTATCCTCACGCGGAACGCTCCGGCCGCTGATACCGTCTCGTCTCCCGACATCGGCACAGGCTGCATGGCGAGATTGAGGCCGAAGCCTGCATCAGCGATGTACTCATTCCCTCCGGCGGAAAGAAGTACGGCCGCATGTGTGCCGGGCAGCGCCCAGCCGTTTTTCCAGACCGTTCCGCGGATCAATTTGACATCCAATCCGGCATCTTTCAGGATGAAATAAAGCAGTCCGTTCAAGTCATAACAAAGGCCGCCATGAGGTTCCTTCACCATGTGCCGCCACAGTCCTTCTTTCGTGACGTCATATTCTTTTTTGGACAAAACCGCGCGATTTTCAAACGGAAACCGATACGCGAGCGCCTTTAAAAACTCCGGCAGGTTGCTGAAATCGAGGGAATCCTTTTCCCAGCCTATCGTTTGATAACAATCTTTCAGAAACTCATTCATCGTTCCGTCCCCCTTACAAAGTGTTTACACTTCTTCCTGCACATAAGCGGACAACTTTTCCAGCGCTTCCTTTTCATCGTCGCCTTCAGCGATCAGAGTGACTTCCGTCCCCGAGCTGACTGCCAGACTCATTAATCCCATAATGCTTTTGGCATTCACTTTCTTGCCGTTTTTTTCAAGAAACACATCTGATGCAAAACGATTTGCCTCCTGTACAAACAATGCAGCGGGGCGCGCCTGCAATCCTGTCTTTAAACGCACTTCCACTTTCCCCTGAACCATAAGATCTCCCCTTTTCTGTACGGTTATTTCAAAGTGATGCTTTGTCCTGTACGCAGCTGTTCTGCGATTTCATCGAGCTTTCTCAGCCTGTGATTGATGCCGGATTTGCTGATTTTCCCGCTTGCAACCATTTCCCCCAGTTCTTTCAGCGTGACCTCCTGATAATCAATCCGCAGCTGCGCAATTTCGCGAAGCTTTTCCGGCAGCGCTTCAAGACCGATCCGTTCATCAATGTATTTAATATTTTCCACCTGTCTGAGAGAAGCCCCGATGGTTTTGTTTAAGTTTGCTGTTTCACAATTGACGAGGCGGTTCACTGAGTTTCTCATATCTCTGACAATCCGCACATCTTCAAAGCGCAGCAATGAATTGTGAGCGCCGATGACATTCAGAAATTCAGTGATTTTTTCCGCCTCTTTTAAATACGTAATATAGCCTTTTTTCCGTTCAAGCGTTTTGCTGTTCAGATGAAATTCATTCAGCAGCGCGCATAATGAATCGTTATGTTCCTTATAAAGCGAGAAGATTTCCAAGTGGTACGACGAGGTTTCGGGATTATTCACAGATCCCCCCGCCAAAAACGCCCCTCTCATATAAGATCGTTTGCAGCACCGTTTCGCCACCAGTTCCTCAGAAATATTCCGTTCAAATATAAAGTTCTCCCCGAGGATTTTCAATTCCTCTAAAATCAGCTTTGCATTTTCAGAAAAGCGCACAATATAAACATTGTTTTTTTTCAGCCGCATTTTTTTTCTGACTAACAGTTCGACCGATACATCATATTGTTTCTTCAGCAATGTATAAATGCGGCGGGCAATCGCCGCATTTTCGGTTTGAACGTCAAGCACGAGATGGCGGTTTGAAAATGACAGGGAACCGTTCATCCGAATCAGCGCGGACAGCTCCGCCTTGGCGCAGCAGTCCTTCACTTCCAGATTCGTCAGTTCTTTTTTTGTTTCCGATGCAAATGACATATTAGCCACCTCATTTCAAAAGGCCTCTAGTCCCTTAATAAATCGACAAGAAGAGAAGCCACTTTATGTGTATCGTGACGGATTACGCCATTTTTATACGTGATAATCTGATCCCTGATGACCTCAAGCCCCATGGATTTCAGCTTTTCAACATTGAAGTCGACGGGCCGGGCCAGCTCTTTCGCATATTTGCTTTTGATTTCGTCAGGGATCTCCTCATTGTTGATTAAGATCGTGTCGATAAACGGCTGCTCCATATGATCGTTCAGCGCCTTGACATGGTCGGCCGCGCTGTATTGAAGCGTCTCGCCGGGCTGTGTCATGACGTTGCATATATATACTTTTTTGGCCGCGGCCTTGACGACTTCCTCTCCGATTTTCGGCACGAGCAGATTCGGAAGAATGCTTGTGTACAGGCTTCCCGGACCGATAATGATTAAATCGGCCTGACGGATGACGTCAATCGTTTCCGGCAGCGGATCAATTTTTTCAGGCGTAAGAAACACCCGTTTAATCCGCTGGCCGTAAGAAGGGATTGTCGATTCTCCGGAGACGACCTGCCCGTCCTCCATTTCAGCATGAAGAACGACACTGGTGTTGGCAGCAGGCAGCACTCTGCCGCGGACATTCAGCACCTTGCTCATTTCGGTGACAGCGTGAAAGAAATCACCGGTTATATTTGTCATCGCTGCCAAAATCAAATTGCCGAGCGAATGTCCGGTTAAGTCGCTTCCTTTGTTGAAACGGTGCTGAAACAGATTTTCAACGAGCGGCTCAACATCTGACAAAGCGGCCAGTACGTTACGGATGTCACCCGGCGGCGGAATTTGAAGTTCATCCCGCAGACGGCCTGAACTTCCGCCGTCATCAGCAACTGTCACAATCGCCGTAATATCAACGGGCTTATGCTTTAACCCCCGAAGCAGCACGGACAGACCTGTTCCGCCGCCGAAGATTGCGATTTTCGGCTTCTTATTCATTTCCGGCTTCTCTTTTCAATGTCCCGGTGAGTGACATGAGTATAGAAATCTTTTTTAAAATAGTCAGCCAAATACTCAGCGAGCGTGACGGAGCGGTGCTGGCCGCCCGTACAGCCGATCGCGATGACAAGCTGGCTTTTACCTTCCCGCTTATAAGACGGAAGCATAAAGCCGAGCAGATCAACAAGCTTTTCAATAAACTTTTGTGTTTCGTTCCACTTCATCACATAGGATGACACTTCCTCATCTTTCCCCGTAAGCGGCCTCATGCTTTCAATGTAGAACGGATTCGGCAGAAACCTTACATCAAACACGAGGTCGGCATCTATCGGAAGCCCGTATTTGAACCCGAATGACATTACGTTCACTGTAAATGTTTCACCTTGGTTCGTGGCGAAATGCGCCACGATTTTTTCACGCAGATCACGCGGTTTCATATCCGATGTGTCATAGATCAGCTGAGAGCGCCCTTTCAATTCTTCAAGCAGCTGGCGTTCCAGCGCGATTCCTTCGAGAGGAAGCCCGGTAGCGGCCAGCGGGTGAGAACGCCTCGTTTCTTTGTATCTCGTCACAAGGATGGAATCCTTAGCGTCTAAAAAGAGAATGCGCGGTGTAATCCACGGATTTTCCGCCATTTCATCCAGTGCCTCAATCAGCCTGTCAAAAAATTCACGTCCCCGCAGATCCATGACAAGCGCGACCTTGCTCATTTTTGAACTTGATTCTTTCATCAGCTCCAAAAATTTCGGCAGCAAGGAAGGCGGCAGATTGTCGACGCAAAAATAGCCGAGATCCTCAAAGCTTTGAATGGCGACGGTTTTCCCCGCTCCAGACATTCCCGTAATGATGACGAGCTGAATATCATGGTTTTCATTCATACTCATCTTTCTCCCCCCTGCGGTCTTTCTTTTATTTGATAAGCTGCGGATCTAAACGATAGCTGAGCAGCTCGAAGTCCGGCGTATACGTAAAGGTGCCGTGCAAAAGCCCTTGGCCCTTGATCATAAAATCAAGGATATGCCCGTCTCCGGGGGCCATCGGAAGGCTGTGGATATCTTTTACGTCATGCCACTTCAGAACGCCTTCCTCTGATTCAGCGACATTCCGCCCCGTGTAGGAGTCGGCGACGAAAGTAAACATCATCCACTCTGACACGATTTGTTCCTGTTCCTTAATAATAAAGGTAAACACGCCTTTTAACTGCGGATTTAGTATATAAATGCCCGTCTCTTCTCTGTACTCTCTGATAACGGAATCTCTGACGGATTCGCCGCTTTCCATCTTCCCGCCGGGCGCGACCCACCAGCCCCGTCTCGGCTTTTGGAGAAGGAGAACCTGATCATCTGTCTGCAGCACACAATTTGTCACTCTTTGCACAAGTACGTCACCTAACCTTCTCAACAAATCATCGTCTCTTCATTATACCGTTTCGGCATGTCTCTCACAATGCAGAGACACCGACATCCTTTTCTTTTATTTGACAGAAAACAAAAAATCGCAAAAAAAGGGCACGGATACTGGAATCCGTGCCAAAGTGTATTCATTAAAAAGGGGGTCAATTACTACCTTCATCTTAAAACATCAGTATTTCACCCGTGTTACAGCGTAATTAAAACACAGTAACGATTCAAAAACTGAACATTACAGTGATTATTTAACGGTTTTGAGCGTTTCCTCAAGCTCTTCCACATAATGCTGAACGCTTTGAGCCGCAATACTTCCGTCGCCTGTCGCCGTTACGATCTGGCGGAGCGTTTTTTCACGGATATCTCCCGCGGCGAAAATGCCTGGAACTTTTGTCTCCATTTGGGCATTTGTTTCAATGTAGCCTTCTTCATTTGTGATGCCCAAGTTTTCGAACGGTTTAGAAAGCGGAAGCATACCGATATAAATAAAGACGCCGTCAGCTTTGAATTCTTCCTCTTCTCCCGTCACGGTATCCACAAGAGTAAGTCTGCCGACTTTTCCGTTTTCCTCATGGATTTCTTTTACGGTTTTGTTCCATTTGAAGTCAATTTTCTCATTGTCAAAGGCACGCGCCTGAAGAATGCTTTGCGCCCGCAATTTGTCACGTCTGTGAACGATGGTGACTTTTGAAGCGAAGCGTGTCAGATAGACGCCTTCTTCAACGGCGGAGTCTCCGCCGCCGACAACGACAAGCTCTTTATTTTTAAAGAACGCGCCGTCACAAACCGCGCAGTACGATACGCCGCGGCCGCCCAGTTCTTTTTCGCCGGGGACACCGATCTTTTTGTATTCCGCTCCGGCAGAAATGACGATGGCGCGCGCTTTATATTCTTTTGAACCGGCTTTGACCGTTTTATATTCTTTACCGTCAACAATTTCTTTAATATCACCGTACGCATATTCCGCACCGAATTTTTTCGCATGTTCAAACATTTTATTAGAAAGTTCAGGGCCGAGAATGCTTTCAAAACCCGGATAGTTTTCAACATCCTCCGTGTTGGCCATCTGGCCGCCCGGAATTCCTCTTTCGATCATTAATGTGGATAAGTTCGCTCGTGATGTGTAAACAGCAGCGGTCATCCCCGCCGGACCCGCGCCGATAATGATCACATCATAAATTTTTTCTTCTGACACCATGATTCACTCCTTTTCGAAATGGGGCGCACCCTATATGACTAAGAATCCCCATCAATCGTATTCCTTACCCATATCCTATTAAATCTGAGGGCAATTCGCTATTTTTTTGCTCATTTTTCTGAGAAACCGTGATTAGGCAGCTCCTGAGCGGGTATACAAATAAAGAAAGAGCCTTCCGGGATAGAAGGCCCTTGTCTTATTCATTATTGCACGACACGTCTTACATTGCCGTTGAATGCTTTCTTCCAGTAAGGGTTGCTCATAGAATCAATGGATACACCGTGTGATGTATTATCGTTCAGGAACGTTCCGTTACCTAAGTAGATGCCGACGTGGCCGTTTGTTTTATACGTGTTGAAGAAAACTAAGTCTCCGCGTTTCATGTCAGACGCGCTTACTGCTTTACCTCTTCCGATTAATGTATCTGTGTTTGTGCCGCTTGCAGGTCCGAGATTAACGCCTGCGTTAGCATAAGCCCAGCGTACGAATGAAGAGCAGTCAAAAATACGGTTGTCAATATCGGATTGAGTGCGTCCGCCGCCGAATTTATACGGAGATTGACCCACAAGGCTTGATCCTACGCTGATCGCGCCTTCAATACCGCCTGAATTTGAAATAACAGATCCGCCGTCAGAATCATCTGAACCGCCGCTGTTATGAGATGATCCGCCTGAAGTGCTCTTCGGTTTGCTTGAGCTGTCAGATGAATCAGATGATGTTGAAACAGCCGCTTTTTTCACAGTTTTAACCGCCGGTGCCGGCTGGCTGTCATCTTTTTGGTTTTGGTCTTCAGAAGCTTTTTGCGCTTCTTCCTGTTTTTTGATCAGGGCAGCCGCTGCAGCCTGCTCAGCTTTAATGCGCTTCTGTTCTTTTTCAGTGTCAGCTTTTTGGTTTGCAAGCTGTGACGCTTCTTTTTTCAGATCAGAGATAGCGGAAGCCGCTTTTTTCTGACCGTTTTTCGCTTCGTCGAAAAGCTTGTCTTTCTGATCAAGCTGTTTGTTCAGGTCTTTTTGCATAGACTCGAGTTTCGCAAGATCATCTTGAACTTTTTTCAGCTTCACGTTAAGTTCAGCCTCTGCGTCTTCGAGTTTCGCTTTATCCTGCTCCTGCTGTTTGATCAGGTCTTTATCCGCATCAACGATAGAAGATACTGCAGTCGCACGGGAAATGAAGTCTCCGAAGCTTGTCGCTCCTAAAAGTACATCTATGTATCCTTGAGAACCGCCGTTTTCCTGTAAAGAGCGAACGCGTTTTTTCAGGATTTCATTGCGTTTTTCAATACGCGCTTCTGTTTCTTTGATTTCTTTTTTCAAATCAGCGATCTGCTTTTTCGTTTTTTCGTTTTCAGCTTTTTTATCTTCGATTTTATTGCTTGTATCCAACGCTTTAGCGTTAATGTCTTTCAGTTCTTTTTCAATCTTAGCCTGCTTATCCTGAAGCTTAGACAATTCTCTTTCTTTTGCTTCAAGGCTTGAAGCCACCTCAGATTGCTTGCTTTCAATTTTCGCTTTTTTGCTGTCTAATGTTTCCGCCGATGCAGTTTTTGTAAACGGGATTAAAAAACTGCTTGTCCCGATGACGGAAGCCAAACCAAGTGTTAATAAACTCTTTTTCACTTTTTCTTTCCTCCCTTTTACTTTAAACCTGTTCTCATTTGGAATTCTATTATGAACATCAAAGTTACGCTCCCTCACATGCCCGTGAGGCTGATGATTTTTATGTACGATTCTTTGAATCTGGTTAATTGGTATAGATTATACAGCACATGTAAAATAAACTAATCTCTTATGTACGAGACTCATTATACCATCATGTTTCGACAATTTTTATTACAGTTATATTTCAATGTGATTGCAAATCTCATATTTTGCAAAATAAACGGTGATTACAGCCTGATTTCGATTCAAAAAGCAAAAAAATACGTATGAATACCTCTTTTTTCGGCGGTAAAGTTCTGTTTTGCCCCTTTATGATAAAAAAAAGAACCGACTCTTTATATAGAAAGAATCGGTTTTATTCTAATATATCATCTATTTGTCTGATGTATTTCGAAAGGGTTGCCGGGGTTATACCGTAAACGGCGGCCGTTTCTTTTTTCGTCGTTTTTTCGCCGTTAGCTTCTTTCCATACGTATGCGATGGCTGCGGCCCATGCCCGCTCATTCTGTACGGCAGCGGCGGCGCGGATGTGCTGAATGACGTGAAAAACCCAGCAGCTCATGACGTCAGTTTTTAAACTGTCGGCTTCCGCTTTCTCCAGAAGCTTGACCGTCCGATACGTGAACAGCGCGTCACCGGAGACGCCTGAAGCGCCTTTTTCACCGGAAAGCAGCAGTCTGACGAAATCTTGTTCAAACGGTGAAACGGCGCGTTTTACCGTCAGAACTTTTTCAAGCTGGTTCCGCTCTCCTTCAGCGCTGCTGATATAATAGGCGGCAAGCCGCTGTTCAAGTGAAGCAGGCAGCGGTTCCTGCCGCTCCGCCCAAGGCGCGGGCCGGTCTGATTCGGGAAATTCGGCTTCGGCCTTTTTCCAAATGGTTTCTGCAAATTCTGTGCGGCCTGTCCCGTAGGCTGAGGCGGCAAGCCAGTAATAAAACGTTTCGTCGCCTTCGAACCCGCTTTTGTAAAGAGAACGGAGCCATTTATAACCGAGATCATGTCTGCCGACAAGCGCAAGCGTCGCCCCCAGCTTATAGCGCTGTTCGAATAAAATCGGATACACGTTGGCGAGTTTTCCGCTCAATTCTCCGACTTTTTCATCTTCCCTCTCGTAATAGCAGAATACAAGGAGGTTGCACAGGGCATGGAGATTGCCTTCATTTTTCTCAAGCACTTCGAATACCGTCTGTTTCGCTTTTGTAACATTGCCTGAGTAAAAGTAAGCGAGCGCCAGGTTGTTGTATGCAGACCAAAGCTCGGGGTAATCGGCCGTAATCTCTTCAAGCATGACAACCGCTTCATGAAGCTGGCCGCTCTCAAGAAGCATTTTTGCCCGGTCCTGCCTGATCAGCAGCTCATCCTGGTCATAGAGCGATTCGTTTTCACCCGCTTCGCCGAAATCCAAAAGCTCCATCAGATTTTCAATCTCTTCGCTGAATTCCCCGTCCGGATCGGCATCTGAATAAGCCGCCGCTTCTTTGTATGCTTCCTGAAAGAGCCCCAAATGCGCGAAATTATTCGCTTTAAAATAATGACACTCGGGCATTTCTTCTTTCAGGTTCACCAAAATAAAGTCGAACAGCTCATTTGACTGCTGGTAGTGGCCCA
Organism: Bacillus sp. JK74; assembly: GCF_053663395.1. NCBI lineage: Bacteria > Bacillati > Bacillota > Bacilli > Caryophanales > Bacillaceae > Bacillus > Bacillus sp. JK74. The sequence continues at coordinate 377,643 of NZ_JBSJQB010000001.1, forward strand.
TTTCAGAATAAATGACGGCCAGCCGGGACAGCATTTCGGAATCATTCGGCTCGAGGTGGACGGCCCGCTGAATCAGTTTGCTGGCCCGTTTTAAATTCCGCTCTTTATATGCTTTTAAGCCTTTATGAAAAAAATATTGTCCATCCTGAAGCAGCTGGACAATTTGCGCGTGCTTTTTCTGTTCAGAAGTGTGTTTTCCCACAAATATCCTCCGTTTTATACGTATTACCGTCAGTAGTATACCATAAAACGGTTTCGCCTCAATAGTTCAAAAGACAGGATCGGCTTCGTTTTTTACTGGCTGGTTCGACCAGATTTTAGCTGTTTTTTTCACGAGGCTCGGCTGGAAGAATGACGCGGAAAAGGGTTCCTTCGCCGCGCTTGCTCTCAACCTTTATCGAACCGCCGTGCAGCTCTGCGATTTTTTGGGCGATGGACAGGCCGAGCCCGCTTCCCCCTGCGTTTCTCGCCTTGTCCGCTTTATAAAACCGTTCAAATACACGCTCCGCCTGTTCAGGCTCCATTCCGATTCCGTCGTCGGCGATTTCGACAGCCGCCGCTCCCGGCAGATCAACAATTTTAACGGAAATGCGGCCGCCTTCACCGGTAAATTTTACGGCATTGTGAATCAGATTCATCCATACTTGGCTGAGCAGCGCTTCATCTCCGTACACATACGACTCCTGTAAATCAATGAGAAACTCAATCTGTTTGGCGGACCATTCAGGCTCACAGGTCAATATGGTGCGCCGCAGCTGTTTGTCAATGCGGAACGGTTTTTTTTGTATCGGTTCGGTTTGGCGTTCAAGCGCAGTGAGCTTCAGCAGATTTTCACTGATTTTTGATAATCGTTCTGTTTCTGTCTCGATGATGTGTAAATAGCGCCCCCGCTCCTCATATGATAAATCCGGTTTTTTCAGAAGATGCGCGTAGCCCTTTAATGAAGTAAGCGGAGTTTGGATTTCATGGGAAACGTTCGAAATAAATTCTTGTTTCAGCTTTTCCATTTCACTCAGTTCCGCGGCGAGTGTCGACAGTTCATCAGCCAATTTCGTCACGGGGTGGTCCCGTTCAATCTTCTCCATTTTCCTGGAGGCGGCCGCGGTGAAGTTGCCGCTGGACATTTGCTTGATCGTGGCGGTCAGCGAATCCCAGATCGCATGATGTCTTTCACGTGCTGACTTTGAAAAAATAAACATCGTTACAAATAGCAGGCCGAAAACAAGCCAGAGCGTCAGAATCTGCTCGGCGTACGGCACAAGCAAAATCGGCCATATGAGACCGAATCCCTGAACGATCAGGTGAGCCGCCAGCCATAAGAATGCGGTGACGGTGAGAAGGATGATGATTTTTCCAGCCGTTCTGAAGATCCGTTTCATTCTGTCACCACAAACCGATACCCGAGCCCCCGCACCGTATGGATGGCAAACGGATAGTCCTTTTCCGGAAACCGTTCCCTCAGCCTTTTAACATGCACATCAACCGTCCGCTCGTCACCTTCATAATCAAAGCCCCAAATATCTTCTATTAATTGTTCTCTTGAAAACGTCTTATTCGGATAACCGGCGAGCTTAAATAAAAGCTCAAATTCACGCCGGGGCAGCGTCAATCCCGCTCCGCCGCCGCGCGTTACGGTGCGGGATTGCTTATCTAATGTGACATTTCCGATGGTCAGCAGTTTTTCAGCGGTGATCCGGTACCGTTTCAGCAATGCTTTGACCCTTGCTTCCAGCTCAAGCGGCTCAAACGGTTTGACGAGATAATCATCCGCTCCGGAAGTAAAACCTTGCACTTTGTCCAGCGTTTCGCCTTTTGCCGTCAGCATCAAAATCGGAATGTCCGTAAAGCTGCGGACGGCTTCACTGACTTCAAACCCGTCCATTTTCGGCATCATCACATCCAGTATGATGAGATCAATAGGTGCTGATTCGATCAGCCGCACCGCCGCTTCCCCGTCTTCCGCTTCTGCGACGTCAAAGCCGCTCTGCTCCATCATGAGGCGGACAAGCTCACGGATATGGCGGTCGTCATCCGCAACCAATATGACAGCCATGAAAATCCCTCCTTCTGCTTTTTTGCCTGTCTTCTTTTAATGAATCGACATGATGTCTATTAACCGTCTTATTTTTTCATTGTCTCCTGTATCGACAGACACTTTTTTTGTATGGCGGATCATTTCCTCCGTCACTTCTTTCATTTCGCCTTGATCAGTATCTTCACGAGACTCCCAGCGCAAAGGAACATTGTATACCTGAATGGTGCCGTCACCATTGCTGCTGTAAGTGACTGACCCATCGACTAACCGGGAGCCTGCTAACTGCGTAACATCTTCCGGATAGCGGGCGCTCGTATGATCGTCAGGATTGACGAGTGCTCCGGCTGGAATGCGGCGAACGTTCAATTCATCTATCTGCTGATTTTCCCCAAGCTGCAGCCAGATGCGGGCATATTCAATTTGCAGAGGAGAATAATCTGCCGACATGTTGTTCGGTTCGCTTTTGTCCGCAGAGATGTGATGTGAATCTTTGTTTACGGGTTCTTTTTTTTCTGCCGCTGATGCTGTTTCAGCCTTGTTGATGCCGCTGATTTCTCCGGCCGGACTTGAAGAATGGCTCGGCTCTTCATCGTTACCGTCCGTACACCCGGCAGTCATGAATACGAGCAGTAAGGCCACGTGACAATAAAAAATCTTTGTGCGTTTTTTCATAATTCACCCCCCGCTTCCAATGAATAGGATTCCGGCTGCAAAATAAAAAGCAGCTTTTTCAGCTGCTTTCTATTCATAAAGTCTTGCTTTACACAGCTTTGTTTTCTAAGTCGGCATTCAGCTTCAGCTGCTGCTCCGCAAAATCGCGGTACAGCGAATGGGATGCCATTAATTCATGGTGTGTGCCCCGTCCGGTGATTTCACCCTGTTCGACAAAGAGAAGCTGATCTGCATCCACAACCGTGGATAAACGATGGGCGATCACAATCGTGGTGCGGCCTTCCATTAGAACTTCCAGCGCCTGCTGCACCCATTTTTCAGATTGGCTGTCCAGACTTGATGTCGCTTCATCAAGCATCAGAATGCTCGGGTTGCGAAGGAGCGCTCTGGCAATGGCGATGCGCTGCCGCTGTCCGCCTGACAGCATAATTCCCCGCTCACCGACCTCTGTTTCAAATTTCTTCGGTAAGTCTTCAATAAATTGCAGGGCGTAGGCCATGTCAGCCGCTTGCCTCAGTTCCTCATCAGTCACCTCGCGTTTTAATCCGTAGCAGATATTGTCGCGGATGGTGCCTGACATTAACGGGCTTTCTTGCGACACGTAGCCGATATGCTCCCGCCATGACTCAAGGGAATATGCATCAATCGGTTCATTTCCGAGCAGGATGCTGCCCGCAGTCGGATTGTAGAATCGTTCAAGCAGCTTAAATAACGTTGTTTTTCCGCCGCCGCTCGGTCCGACGATCGCGGTGACTTTGCCGGCCTCAATCGTAGCCGTAATGTCTTTTAAGATGGTTTGATCTGTTTTGTAGCCGAATGAGACTTGTTCGAGCTTAATCGGCTGATCTGCGTTTTCAATGGCTTTTCCGGTTTGGATATCTTCTTCTTTTTCTGCAAGAATATGAATCATCCGTTCCGTTGCGCCGACGGATTTTTGAAGCTGTGTGAAAAATGAAGTGATCTGGCCCATCGGCATAATGATTTGAAACAAATACAGGATAAAGGCAACGAGTGCGCCGGCTGTCAATTCACCGGATGACACCTGCATCCCGCCGTACCCGATGACAGCGACCAGCGCCGCCATTAATACAAGTGTAATAAGCGGGCCTACGAGCGACTGCACCTTCGCTTCACGCAACCCGAGTTTAAAGAGCGCCATGATGCCTGCTTTTCCGCGTCCGTATTCCGCTTCTTCAGCGTTTGACGCTTTTACAAGCCTGATTTCCGGGAGGATGTGGTTTAATAATCCGGTGAATCTCGCCGTTTCATCCTGTGTTTCCCGAGAAATTTTAAACATTTTCCGGCCGATCGGCACTAAAATCACCGCAGCCAGCGGCACGACGATCAGCACGAGCAATGTGAGCTTCCAGTTCATGAAAAATAAGATCGTCAGTGACCCGATAACGGAAATGATTCCGGTAATAAATCCGCTGATATTGTTTGTGATCAGCTCTTTTACCACCATTGTGTCATTGGTGACACGGCTGATCGTTTCTCCCGTGGCGTTTTTGTCAAAATAAGAGACGGGCAGTTTAATTAATTTCTGCCACAACAAATCACGCAGTCCCGAGATGATTTTCTGGCCGCTGTAGTTCAGGGCGTAGGTGGCGTAGGCGCTTAATGCGGCCTGTACGATAAACACGGCTGCGATGATTCCGATTTGCACGCCTGACAGCGACGACATGGAAAAGCCGTCAACGAGCTGCTTTGTCAACAGCGGAATCAGCAGGCTGACGAGCGTTGTCACAATACTGAGAGACAGCGCGAAGGCCAGCATACCGTATGATGGTTTTGTTTTTTTGACTAATGAAAAGAATGAGCTGAATTTCCCTTTAGGTTTTGGTTGTTTATTCGGCATATGTTTTCCTCCTATATCACTGTTTATACTATAACGGATGTGCATGAACGGAATATGAACAAAACGTATATTTTTGATAAAAACCAAAATAAACTCTATTAGTCAATATTATCAAATTCATCTGCCTCCGGTTGCGGAAATAAGGAATATTTTATTGAATGTTTAAGTTTGACAGAATAAAAACCTCACGGACTCTCCGTGAGGTTTGTTTTACTCAGATTCTGAATGGCGTTTCGCAAGGACATCAAGCACGTCATCCAGAGGAAGCGACTGCTCACGCAGAAGAACGAGCAAATGATACAGCAAATCCGCCGCTTCCCATTTTAATTCTTCATGGTCGCGGTTTTTCGCGGCGATAATAACCTCTGCGGCTTCCTCTCCGACTTTTTTAAGGATTTTATCGACGCCTTCTCGAAACAGATACGTTGTGTAGGCTCCGTCAGGCATCTCCGCCTGCCGTTTGGCGATTACGCTTTCCAGTTCATTCAAGATGCCGAAACGATCCTGCGTGTCTGCTTTTTCCGTGGAAAAGCAGCTGTAGCTTCCCTTATGGCATGCGGGTCCTGAGGGCTCCGCAAGCACGACGAGGGCATCTTGATCGCAATCATATCGGATGGCTTTCACCTTTTGGGTATTCCCCGATGTCGCTCCTTTATGCCACAGCTCCCTGCGTGAACGGCTGTAAAACCAGGTTTCTTTCGTTTCTATCGTTTTTTCGTAGGATTCTCGGTTCATATAAGCCAGTGTCAGCACTTCTTTGCTTGCCGCATCCTGTACGATGGCGGGTATCAGTCCGGCCTCGTCAAACCGCAGTTCATCTGCCTGTTTCATCTCACATTCACCCCGTGTTTCTTCATATAATCTTTCACTTCTTTTATAGATGTCTCTTTGTAATGGAAAATGGAAGCTGCAAGCGCGGCGTCCGCTTCACCGACTGTGAAGGCTTCAAGCATATGACGCGCGCTGCCGGCTCCCCCTGACGCAATGACGGGCACCGGGACGGCACGTGAGACAAGCTGTGTGAGCGTATGATTAAAGCCTGTTTTCTCACCGTCTGCGTCCATGCTTGTCAGCAGGATTTCACCCGCTCCCCGGCTGACGGCTTCTTTTGCCCAGGCCGTGACTTCCCGCTCGGTTTTCTTTCTGCCGCCGTGTGTGTACACTTTATAGCAATCCGAATCTTCGTCATACTTTGCGTCAATCGCCGCTACGATGCATTGCGAGCCGAAAAACTCAGCTCCTTCCGTAATCAGCTCGGGTCGGAGAACGGCCGCTGTATTAACGGATACCTTGTCAGCGCCGGCGCGAAGCATTCGTTTCATATCGCTTAATTGATTGATTCCGCCGCCGACCGTAAACGGAATCGCCAGTTTTGCCGCAACTTGTTCTACGACGTCTGTCATCGTCTTGCGGCCTTCGTGAGAGGCGGAAATGTCGAGAAAAACAAGTTCGTCAGCGCCCTCCCTGTCGTAGGCTTCGGCCAGCTCGACAGGATCGCCCGCATCTTTCAGCCCGAGAAATTGAATGCCCTTGACGACGCGTCCTTCTTTCACATCGAGACACGGAATGATTCGTTTCGTGATCATGCGTCCTTCACCCCGCTGAGCGCTTCAGCCAATGAAAAATGTTTTGTATACAGCGCTTTTCCGATAATCGCTCCCGATACGCCGGCGTCTTTGAAGCGGGCCAGTGCTTTGAGGTCGGCGACTGAGCTGACTCCGCCTGAAGCGATGACGTCTTTTCCCGTTGCTTTTGCGAGCTGAACGGTGCTTTCGATGTTCGGGCCTGACAGCATGCCGTCAGTTGCAATATCCGTGAAAATGAAGGTTTCCGCTCCTTCGGCCGCCAATTCACGGCCCAGATCGGCCGCCCTTACCGAAGATGTTTCCAGCCAGCCTTCCGTCGAGACATATCCGTTTCTTGCATCAAGGCCGATCGCGATTTTGCCGCCGTATTGTTTCAGCATGCTCTTCACAAATGCCGGATCGGATACGGCCGAGCTGCCGAGAATGACGCGATCAACGCCTTGTGATAAATAACCGTACACATCCGCTTCAGAACGGATACCGCCGCCGATCTCGACTTTGACATCAAGCTGCTGCGCAATGTCAAGAACATGCCTGTCGTTTACTTTCTTGCCTGCTTTCGCGCCGTCAAGATCCACGAGATGAATCCATTCGGCACCTTCTTGTGCAAATTGCGCCGCCATGTCTAAAGGAGAGTCACCGTATATCGTTTCCTTGCCGTAATCGCCTTGGATGAGGCGGACGCATTTGCCGTTTCTCATATCGATTGCCGGATATAATGTAAAAGCGTTCATTTCTTCACCTTCTGTTCCGCTGCCATTTTTGTAAATTGCGTTAAGATCGCCATTCCGGCCGTACCGCTTTTTTCCGGGTGAAACTGTGCACCGAAGACATTGCGTTTCCCGACGACTGCCGGAACACGAACGCCGTACTCAGCGCTTGCCAGAAGATCGCCGTCTTCCAGCCCGTCTATATAATAGGAATGGACAAAGTAAACGAATCCTTCTTCCGCTTCCGAAAGCAAAGGAGACGTTTGGTGAAACGTCAGCCGGTTCCAGCCCATATGCGGCACCTTCAGCTTGTTTCCTTCGGCATCTCTGTCTTTGAGTCTCACAGCTTTTCCGGCTAATAAACCAAGTCCTTTTGCAGAGCCGTTTTCGGTGCTTTCTTCGAAAATGAGCTGCATGCCGAGGCAGATGCCGAGGAGCAGCTTACCCTCGTCAACCATACGGTGTATGAATTGATCAAGCTTCGTGCTGCGTAAATTGTCCATGGCGTCACTGAATGATCCGACACCTGGAAGAATAAAAGCATCCGCTTTTTCAAGCTCTTCCGGCCGGTCTGATACGACATACGGGACCCCGACGCGTTCCAGCGCTTTCGACACGCTGAATAAATTGCCCATACCGTAATCAATTACACCGATCATTTACAGCATTCCTTTCGTAGACGGCACACCCTTGACGCGCGGATCAATGGATGACGCTTCATCAAGCGCTCTGCCAAGCGCCTTAAACACGGCTTCTATCATATGATGGGTATTCGTGCCGTAATGAACGATGACGTGCAGATTCATTCTCGCTTCGAGCGCCAGTTTCCATAGGAATTCATGTACCAGCTCGGTATCAAACGTTCCGACTTTCGCTTGCGGAAATGCAGCGCGCATCTCAAGGTGCGGCCGGTTGCTCAGGTCTACGGCGACTTGGGCGAGCGCTTCGTCCATCGGCACAAGCGCTGATCCGTACCGTTTGATCCCTTTTTTATCACCGAGCGCCTCAAAAAAAGCCTGCCCTAAACAGATGCCGATATCTTCAGTCGTATGGTGATCATCTATCTCCGTATCGCCTTTTGCGTCAACAGTTAAATCGAATTGCCCGTGCTTTGTGAACAAATCAAGCATATGAGTCATAAACGGCACATCCGTGCTGATGTCGGCTTTTCCTTCTCCGTCTATTTCGAAAGCCAGCTTAATATCCGTCTCATTTGTTGTTCTGGCGCGTTCCGCTTTTCTCATCGGTCATTCCTCCGTTTCTCGCTTCAATCGATCTTGCGTGCGCTTCAAGCCCTTCCAGTCTCGCAAAGGCGGCAATGCTGTCCGCGTGCGTTTCAAATGCCTTCCGGCTGTAAGAGATGATGCTCGATTTCTTTTGAAAGTCTGTTACATTCAGCGGGCTTGAAAACCGCGCCGTTCCGTTTGTCGGCAAAACGTGATTCGGTCCGGCAAAATAATCGCCGACCGGTTCAGCGCTGTATCGTCCTAAGAAAATCGCCCCCGCGTGTCTGATGCTTCCAAGCAAAGCCTCCGGCGAATGCGTCATGATTTCTAAATGCTCGGGCGCCAGCGCATTCACCGTGTCCACCGCATCTTCCATCGATTCCGCGATATAAATGCGGCCGTGATCCCTGATCGACGCTTCGGCGATTTCTTTGCGCGGCAGGGTCTGAAGCTGTTTATTCACCTCATCTGATACCGCTTCGGCAAGCTTCTGTGAATCGGTGACAAGCACGCTTGAACTGAGCATATCGTGTTCGGCCTGTGAAAGCAGGTCAGCGGCGACTTCTTCGGGCACCGCCGTATCGTCTGCCAGGACCACGATTTCACTTGGCCCGGCGATCATGTCAATATCCACAACGCCGAAGACTTCGCGCTTCGCGAGCGCTACAAATATATTTCCGGGGCCCGTGATCTTATCTACAGGCTGTATCGTTTCCGTTCCGTAAGCGAGCGCGGCAACCGCCTGCGCGCCTCCCGCCTTGTAAATTTCCTTTATGCCGAGCTCAGATGCCGCCGCCAGAACGCCCGGCGAAAGGCGGCCGTCTTTTCCCGGAGGACTGACGAGAACGATCCGTTCCACTCCCGCAGCGAGAGCGGGGATGACATTCATTAAAACGGAAGACGGATAAGCGGCCGTCCCGCCCGGCACGTATACGCCCGCGGAATCGAGCGCCGTTATTTTCTGTCCGAGCATCGAACCGTCTTTGCGATGGTAAAACCAAGAGGATTGCATCTGGCGCTCGTGATATTCTTTAATATTGGCAATCGCCTGCCTGATCACTTCCAGCAGCTGATCATCAAGCAGACGGTACGCCTCGGTGATTTCCTCTGCGCTCACGGACATTCGGTTCAGGCTGATGCCGTCAAATGTTTTTGTATAGGCCAAAACGGCTTTGTCACCGTTTTGTCTGACGTCTTCAATAATCCCCCTGACGGTTTTCCGCTGCTCTTCGGTTCCGCTGTCGATGGAACGCTTCAGTGAAAACCGCTCGCTTCTTTTTACTGCGGTTATTTTCATTGTGCCGTTTCTCCTTCCACAACCCTGGCCAGCCTGGCCGCCATTTCGTCGATTACATCATCCTTCATGCGGTAGCTGACCGGATTGACGATAAAACGCGATGTGATGTCACAAATATGTTCTGATTCAACGAGACCGTTTTCCTTTAATGTCCGCCCGGTTGATACGATATCTACGATTCTGTCAGCAAGCCCGATTAAAGGCGCCAATTCAATGGAACCGTTCAGCTTAATGATTTCCACCTGTTCGCCCTGCTCTCTGAAATAACTCGACGCAACATTCGGATATTTCGTCGCAATCCTCGGGGCGACTCCGTTCCAATCCGCTCCGGGAAGCCCCGCAACGGCGAGATGGCATTTGCTGATTTTCAGATCGAGCACCTCATACACGTCACGCTCTTCCTCAAGCATGACATCCTTCCCGGCAATACCGGCATCAGCGACGCCATGCTCGACATAAGTCGTAACATCCATCGGCTTTGCCAGAATAAAGCGGAGATTTTCTTCAGGAACGTCAATGATCAGTTTTCTCGATTCTTCAAACTCTTCGGGCAGCCTGTATCCGGCCTGCCGCAGCAACCCGGCCGCTTCTTCGAATATCCGTCCTTTTGGCATTGCCATTGTGAGTACCTTACCCATTCCGCTCTTCCTTTCTGGCACCGATAAAGTATGTGACGTTTGCGAATGATTTTGTCATATGATCGATATTTTCAATGCCCGCCAGATCCTGCAGGACGACTTTTCTGCCTCGCGCCCTTTCTTCCTCCGCGAATAAAATGGCCTGGGCCCGCTGCTCCTTGCTGAAAATCACGGCGTCCGCTTCACTTGTTTCTTCCTGAATGCCGAGCGCTTCAATCAGCCTGTCGATACGGAGCCCGAAGCCCGTGGCGGGAGCGGGATTGCCGAAATGGCCGAGGAGATTGTTATAGCGTCCTCCGCTTCCGATGACGAAACCGACATTTGCCGCGTACACTTCGAATAAAATTCCCGTGTAATAACTCATATGGCTTACCATATTCAGATCAAGGCGAATATGCTCGGCACACCCGTAATCCTCAAGAATGTCCCACAGGTCTTCCAGCTCCTGAATTAAGCTTTGTCCGGAGATTCCGATGATCTCCTCCGCTTTGGCGCATATCTCTTTCCCGCCCCGCAATTCCAGAAGTGCGAGCAGCCGGCTTTTGTCTATTGAAGAAAGCGGAAGCGATTTGACATGTTCCCTGTATCCCACGTAATTCTTTTCAAAGAGAAAGCGCCGCAGAACATCCGCCCGCTCGGCATTGCCCAAAACCTCGACAAACAGCTCATCAGCGAGTCCGGCATGGCCGATCGCGATTTTAAACCGGTGCAATCCCGCGTTTTTCAAAGCGCCGGCCGCCAGCGCAATGACCTCGGCGTCCGCGCTTGTTGATCCGTCGCCGATCAGCTCCGCGCCGACCTGTTCGAATTCGGCCGGACGTCCGCCTTCCCGCTCCTGAGCGCGATAGACGCTTGCCGCGTACCCCGCTCTGAGCGGATGATGGTGTTTGTGCAGCTTAGATGCCGCCACCCTGGCAATCGGTCCGGTCATGTCGGGCCGAAGCACAAGCGTTTTTCCGTCCTGATCGAGAAGCTTAAACAGCTGCTGTTCTTCAATGGCTGACTGGACGCCTACTGTTTCATAGAATTCAAGGGTCGGCGTCTCCATAAACTGATAACCCCATTTATCAATTAAATCCGTCAGTGTGGAACGGACTTTCTTCTTTGCTTCGTATAAACCAGGCAGCGTATCTCTCATGCCATGCGGTTTCTCAAACATAAACATTTGCCTTTTACACCTCCGCTTTGTCTGAAGGAAAATTCCGAATCCTTTAGTTCGCTAATATGATAATATGTTAGCAGATAAAAGAATGGATTGCAACGCCCAATGTCCGCCTATTCTTTTCCATAAACATGGCTAAAGAATGAACAAACCTGTAAACATATCGGAACGATCGAATCATATTGAGCAGAAGTGCTATAATACATAGAACAGCTTCATCAGAAACAAGGGAGAATAATTGATAATGAAGACGCTTGGAACATTATGTGTGCTGATTCTGACAGCCATCCTTGTCTATCTGGGATATAACATCTATACAAACGATATTCATTTAAATTTTTTCAATCAGCAGTCCGACGAGCCTGATGAGAAAACACCGTTAAAAGGGAGCGCGTCACCGCTGAATGTCGTTCTGTACAGACAGATGGATTCTCCCAGACTGTACAATGGCTGTGAGGTGACCAGCCTTGCCATGATTTTGAACAATGCCGGATATCATGTGTCAAAAAATACATTGGCGGATAAAATCAATAAAGTTCCGCTCACATACAGCAGCGGGCTGAAGGGAGATCCGAATGAAGGATTTGCCGGAGATATGGAAAACGGCCCGGGTTTAGGCGTTTATCATGAGCCGATTGATAAACTTGCCAAAGAATATGCGGGAAACAAAGTATACGATCTTACGGGAAAAGACATTTCTTCAGTGTACCGCCAGCTTGAAAAAGGGCGGCCGGTCTGGGTGATTACCACCACATCCTTTAAGCCGGTTGATCATATGCAGACTTGGGATACGCCGAACGGAAAGATCGACATTACGTTCAGCATGCATAGCGTAGCCGTAACCGGTTATGATCACGATTATGTATACGTTAATGATCCTTACGGCTATAAAAACAGAAAAACAGACCGGTCTGACTTTGAAAAAGCCTGGAAGCAGATGGGCAGCCAGGCCATTGTGATCAAGTCATAAAAAAACCCCGCTGACGTTAATCTGCGGGGTTTTCCATTCGTTTTTTCATTTCTTCGTCCGTATAGATCACCTGCATCGGATTTCCTCCGACAAACGCCCCGGCGGGGACATCTTTGTGCACCAGCGTGCCGGCTGATACAACGGCTCCGCTCCCGATGGTGACGCCGGGCAGAATGGTTGTGTTTGCTCCGATCATCACCTCGTCACCGATTGTGACAAAACCGGTCCGGTACTCATGTATTAAATATTCATGAGCCAAAATCGTCGTATTATAGCCGATAATGCTGTTTTTTCCGACAGTGATTTTTTCGGGAAACATGATATCCGGCATCACCATCAGCGCGAATGACGTCTGTTTTCCGACATTCATTTTCAAAAAGGTTCGGTACAGCCAGTTTTTCACGCTTAAAAACGGCGTATACCTTGCGATCTGAATGATGATGAAATTTTTCATCACCTTCAGAAAGGGAACCGTCTGATAAACATGCCACAATGAATTTGCACCTGAAACCGGATGGCGGTCTGTTTTTCTCACGGGTTACTTCACTCCGGTGATGTGCAATAAATCACTCATTTTCTCGAGCATATAATCGGGTTCATAGGCGGAAAGCGCCTGTGCGCCTTTAATCGTCCACGCGACGCCGGCTGTTTTCGTGCCGGCGTTTTTTCCCGCCATGACATCGTGATAATTGTCACCGACCATGATGGCTTCCGACGGATCGCACCCAAGCCGGCTGAGCGCAAGCCGCACAGGCTCGGGGTCAGGCTTCGGGTGCTTTACATCATCAAGCGTGACGACAGTATCGAAAAACGCCCCGATGCCTGTCAGCTTCAATCCCATATTGACTGTATCCCTCAGCTTTGCGGTGACAATACCGAGCTGATAGCCCGCTTTTTTCAATTCATCAAGCGTTTCATAAACCGTTTCGTACTCCGTGACGAGCTCATCGTGCTTTTCATGGTTGAATGCTCTGTACATGCTGATCATCTCATCGCACTTTTCAGCATTAATGCCTGAAAACGTTTCGTACAGAGGCGGGCCGATAAACGGAAGTACATCTTCCCTTTTGAACTGCCCCGGGCAATAATGATCAAGCGTATGAAGGTAAGAAGCGATAATCAGTTCATTCGTGTCAATCAGCGTGCCGTCGAGATCGAATAAAATGGCGGTTACACGTTTATCAGTCATCTTATGTCCTTTCCGATTTCAGTCGTCAGTCCGTGTCAGCATACCGCTTATCGGCATACCCCTTCATGCGTCTGAAAATCATTAAAATAATCGCAAGTACAATCAGCACAATGGAAATGACCTGCGCGATCCGAAGCTGGCTCGTAAGCATCAGGCTGTCCGTCCGCATTCCCTCAATAAAGTATCTGCCGATTGAATACCAGATCACATACGTCAAAAACAGATTGCCCCTGCGCAGGTTCACGCGGCGGAGCAGAAGCAGAATCACGACGCCCGCAAAACTCCACAGCGATTCATACAAAAACGTCGGGTGATAATATTGTCCGTCTATGTACATCTGATTAATGATGAAATCCGGAAGATGCAGACTTTCCAAAAATGACCGGCTGACCGCTCCACCGTGAGCCTCCTGGTTGATAAAGTTCCCCCAGCGTCCGATGGCCTGGCCGAGCAGAATACTCGGCGCGGCAATATCCGCCAGCTTCCAGAATGAGATGCCTCTTACTTTTGAAAAGACGATTCCCGTCGCGATCGCACCGATTAATCCGCCGTGAATCGCGATGCCGCCTTTCCAAGTTTTAATGATTACCCCGGGGTGTTCCGAGTAATAGCTCCACTCGAAAAGCACATAATATGCCCTTGCGCAAATGATTGCGATCGGGATGGCGAAAAGAACAAGATCAATAAAAATGTCCTTTTTCAGCCCCCGCTTTTCACTCTCCCTCATGGCCATCCAAAGCCCTAATAACGCGCCCGCGCCGATAAGGATTCCGTACCAGTGCACGGATAAAGGCCCGAGCTGCAAGGCAATCGGATTGATCGGTGTTCCTGCTTCATTCATATTATTGCCAACTCCTATTCGTCTTGTTCGCCGTCCTCAATGACATCCGCCAGCTTATTCGTGAATTGCTCGGCAGCATTCAAGCCCATCCGCTTCAATCTGAAGTTCATCGCCGCAACTTCGATAATAACGGCGAGATTCCGCCCCGGGCGAACGGGAATGGTCAGTTTTGTAATTTCCGTATCAATGATTTTCATTTTTTCTTCTTCAAGTCCGAGACGGTCGTATTGCTTTCCTTGCTCCCAAAGCTCAAGGTCCATGACGATTGTAATTCTTTTATTGCTTCTGACGGCGCCCGCCCCGAACAGCGTCATGACATTTATAATGCCGAGCCCCCTGATTTCGAGCAGATGCTCAATCAGATCAGGCGCGTTCCCGACAAGGGTATCCTGATCCTCCTGCCGGATTTCAACGCAGTCATCCGCGACAAGACGATGACCTCGTTTGACAAGCTCCAGCGCCGTTTCACTTTTACCGACGCCGCTTTTTCCCGTAATGAGCACGCCGACGCCGTATATATCCACAAGCACGCCGTGAATGGCCGTTGTCGGCGCGAGACGGCTTTCAAGAAAATTCGTCAGCCTGCTTGACAGCCTGGTTGTTTTCAGAGGGGATCTGAGCACAGGCACGCCGTTTTGCTCGGAAGCTTCTACAAGCTCCGGCGGGATCGGCATATCTCTGGAAAGTATGATAGCCGGCGTCACATCGGTGCACAGCGATTTCATCCGCTGTTTCTTATCTTCCTCGGGAAGCTGATCGAAAAATGACAGCTCCGTTTTTCCTAAAAGCTGCACCCGTTCTCTCGGGTAATATGTAAAATAACCGGCGATTTCAATACCGGGCCGTGATAAATCACTCATCGTAATCGGGCGGTTAATCCCTTCTTCTCCGCTGATCAATTCTAAATGGAACTGCTCCATTACGTCTTTGGTCCGAACCTTTGCCAAGATATGTTCCTCCTGTTCTGGGATGTTCCGAGCTTTGAACAGTTATATTTTATCACTTTACTGTCTGAACCAAAACAGATTTATACAATTCCGGCATAACTGGTCTAGATAACTAGTCTGAAAAGGAGTAAAATAAAACTAACAACTAACCAGAAAGGCGTGTTTTAAAGTGGCTGAAAGCTTGTTAATCAGCGGTGCGGACATCGTAACAGAAAAAGAAATCATCCGAAACGGTTTTCTCGGTATAAAGGACGGCATCATTTCTTACGCGGGAAAAACAAGACCGCAAGAAACGTATGAGAAGGAATGGAAGGCGCCCGCGGGCTCGTATGCGCTTCCCGGAATGATTGATATTCATATTCACGGCGGATACGGCGCGGATACGATGGATGCCGATGTTGCAGCTCTTGATACAATGTCCGCCCGGCTGCCCGAAGAAGGAACAACCGCTTTTTTAGCGACAACGATCACACAGCAGCACGAAAACATTGAAAAAGCGCTCATCAACGCCAAAAAATGGGCGTCTTCCTCACCGCAGGCCCAAAAAGGCGCTGAGTTGATCGGCATTCATTTAGAAGGACCGTTTGTCTCTCCGAAAAAGGCGGGAGCACAGCCGAAACAATGGATTACTCCTGCTGATGCCGGGCTCTTTCAGAAATGGGAGCGGCTCTCGGGAGGGCTGATCAAAATCGTGACGCTTGCGCCGGAAGAAGATCCTGATTTCAGCCTGATCCGTTATTTAAAAGACCAAAACATCATCCCGTCAATGGGACACACAGACGCAGGAGCCGAGCTTTTACAAAAAGCGGCGGATGCCGGGGCGGTGCATATGACGCACCTCTTTAACGCCATGAGCTCCTTTCATCACCGTGAGCCGGGGGGTATCGGCACGGCTCTCGCCTGCGGCCGCATCACGGCGGAGCTGATCACTGACGGCATTCATTCTCATCCTCTGGCTGTAAAGCTTGCTTATTTGGCGAAAGGAAGCCAAAACCTGATCATGATTACAGACTCCATGCGGGCAAAAGGGCTTAAGGACGGAGAATACGAATTCGGCGGGCAAAAAGTCACCGTTCACGGGGACACGGCGCTTCTCTCTGACGGAACGCTGGCCGGTTCCATTTTAAAAATGAATGAAGGCGCGGCGCTCATGCGCAGGTTTACAAACTGCTCATGGCTGGATATAGCAAATATGACATCGGCAAATGCGGCCCGCCGCCTCGGCATATTCGACCGTAAAGGAAGCATCGCCGAAGGAAAAGACGCCGACGTTGTTCTGACGGACGGACAGTGCGGCGTGCTGGCCACGATTTGCCGCGGAAACACCGCATATATCTCAAGGGAGGCTGATTGGACATGAATGTTATCACATGCAGACATTATGAAGAATTAAGTGAAAAAGCCGCAGCGATTATTGCTGAAACAGTGAAACAAAAGCCGGATGCCGTTCTCGGCCTTGCGACGGGGGGCACTCCTGAAGGCGTATACAAAGAACTTGTGCGGATGCACCGCTCAGAAGGCTTGTCATTCCGGAATGTCACGACGATCAACCTTGATGAATACGCCGGGCTTTCTCCCGAGGACAAAAACAGCTATCATTATTATATGAATACACATTTTTTTGCACACATCGACAGCCGAAAGGACCGCCACTTTCTCCCTGACGGACGGGCAGACGATCTTGATGCCGAATGCGGACGATATGACCGATTGATTCAAACACTCGGCGGAGCGGATATACAGCTTTTAGGCATCGGACACAACGGCCATATCGGCTTTAATGAACCCGGGACGCCATTTGAATCCCGAACCCATGTCATTGAGCTGAATGAAGAGACAAGACAGGCGAATGCGCGGTACTTTCCGTCAATTGATCAAGTCCCTGAAAAAGCCCTGACAATGGGGATCGGGACGATTTTGTCAGGCAAACGGATTTTGATCATGGCATCCGGAAAAAGCAAGGCCCAAGCGGTGAAGCAGCTTCTGGACGGGCGCGTCAGCGAAGCATTCCCCGCCTCCGCCCTGCACGCGCATCCGGATGTGACGGTCTTGATTGATGAAAAGGCTGCGGGCGGCGATTGAAAGGATTTGACCTATGCAGATTGATAAACAATCTCCGATTCCGATTTACTTTCAGATTATGGAACAATTGAAAACACAAATCAAAAACGGCGAGCTGAAAGCGGATGCGCTGCTTCCGTCGGAGCGGGAATACGCCGAACAATTCGGCATCAGCCGCATGACGGTGCGCCAGGCGCTTTCCAATCTGGTGAATGAAGGATTTTTATACAGACAGAAAGGCCGGGGAACGTTCGTCAGCAAACTGAAGATGGAACAGCCGCTTCAAGGGCTGACAAGCTTCACCGAAGATATGAGAAGCCGGGGCATGAAGCCGGGGAGCAGACTTGCCGAATACCAGCTGATTCAGGCGACGGAAGAATTATCTTCTATCCTGGGATGCGGCTATCCGGCAACGCTTCATAAAATCATCCGCGTCCGGCTGGCAAATGATATCCCGATGGCGATTGAGGCATCGTACATCCCGTTTGACAAGGCGGGAAAACTGGACGCCTCCCATTTTCAATCATCCATGTATGAGCATATTGAAGCGTACAATCAGATGCCGATCTCACGGGCAAAACAAGAGCTTGAACCGGGAGCCGCTTCTGAGGAAGAAGCTGAGCTGCTCGGTATTCAGCCCGGCGCGCCCGTCCTCTATATCAAGCGGACCACTTATCTGCAGGACGGCACTGCCTTTGAGCACGTCAAATCCGCCTACAGAGGCGACCGCTACACATTCGTGCATTATATGGACAGGGTGAAATGAAACATCTCCAACCGTTACGGGTTGGAGATGTTTTTTTGATCTGCCATTTTCAAATCAAGCCGGTGAATGTTCTCTATGACTCAGTCAAAACGAAGAGGCTGGGGTTCCGGTATCTATTTTTATAAAGAAAAGAGTAATAAAATGCTACCCTCTGTTTTGGATAATATACGGAACCTGCTTTGAAATCAGCAGCAGCGGTTCTTTGTTTTTATGAGCCAATGAAAACATGATTGCGCCTTCAATCATCGAGTTGATTGTCATCCCAAGCTTCTCCGCTTCCTCTTGTTCAAACCCATGCTCAAGAAATTTAGCCGCAAACACATCCGTCCACTTCTTGAACACCTCAACACATGTGCATCTTAACGTTTCATTGATCAGAGCGGTCTCACCTGCCAGCAATCCAACCGGCACGCCCTCAATATTCTGAGGGTCATTAAACTGTTCAGCCGTTACATGAATAAAGTGCTGAATCGCTTCTACAGGGTCCGCGAATTGATCCATACTATTCTGTATCTGCTTTTCAACGCATCTTCCCGTATGTTTGATCGCCGCAATGGCGAGTTCTTCTTTTCCGTT
Source organism: Bacillus sp. JK74 (assembly GCF_053663395.1). Classification (NCBI taxonomy): domain Bacteria; kingdom Bacillati; phylum Bacillota; class Bacilli; order Caryophanales; family Bacillaceae; genus Bacillus; species Bacillus sp. JK74. The sequence goes on from NZ_JBSJQB010000001.1 coordinate 396,177, forward strand.
TGGAAAGTGATGATACACAGACCCTCTGGGTGCTCCGCTCTCTTTTATAATTTGATTCAAACCAGTCGCATGGTATCCCTGAATCTGAAAAAGATATGCAGAGGTTTGAATAATTCTTTCTTTTGTCCCGGTTTTACTGTTCATTATGTTTCCTCCTGCATATTACGAAAACCAATCGATTTTAGTATAGAAAAGGGAGATAAAAAAGTCAAAAACACTTATCACAGCAGGGCGCCGCCATTTACGAACAGAAAAAAACCTGCTGACCGTCAGATTTTCTTCTGACCGATCAGCAAGCTGTATGTTTTCGTTATGGGTTTGAGGCATGCCTGAAATCAAACTGATCCGGAGCCGGGTGATACGGCGTATTTCCCGTTTTGAACATCCACAGCGGTGATATTGTTTTGCCGTTGTACGGGTCCTTCACGACGGTATACCAGTAATAAACGGAATCAGGCTGCAGGCCGTCCCAGACCCAATTTGCGGTTTTTCCGCTTTTTACGTGTTTTTTATGACCGAGCAGTTCGTTCGTATAGACGTTGCATTCAAAATAATCGGTCGCTACCCTTTTCCTCTTCGGCTGTAAATCCATTTCTGCTGAGAATTCGTCTTTATCAGCGAACAGATCGGTGTCATAGTAATTGATGTCATCCGTGTACGGCGAGTAGGAGAACATGTGAACCTGATTGGCGGCCTGATCAAATTGCATAATGCGCATAAAGCCCTGCCCCCCTTCCGGACCGTCCTGGTAGTCGGTCAGAATTTGGTGGACGAGGCGGTCCGGTTTTCCGTCCCCGTCATCGTCAAGCGCATCGGTTTTTTTCATGGCGTTATGGTAATGACCGCTTAATACCATCGCCACATTGCGATTCGGCTTGACGACTTTTCGATAGATCGTCTCCCCGATCGGGCTTCGATTTCCGCTCACAAGCAAGTACTCATGAAAGCATAAGATGGCGGTTCGGTCCGGATACCTCTTCAGCACTTGATTGATCCAGTCAATCTCTTGTTCCGTAATGCCCCAGCCCATATAAATCATAATAAAATCGTTCCCGCTTGCCGACAGCAGATCATAATGCCCGCGGTTATTTTTGTATGATCCGCCGTAATGCATGTTCTGTTCAAACCGGCGGCTCCCGAAGAAATCCCCGAAGGTTCGGTATGTGCCGTCTTTATGGCCGACGTCGTGATTGCCGGCAAGCACTCCGTACGGAATTCCCGCCTTGTCAAGCGTCCGCATGGAGTGGTCGGCGTTTTTCCACTGTTTCATCACCATTGAATCATCGACAATATCACCGGTATGAAAGACATATTTAATATTGTGCTTTTCCTTATTTTCTTTGATCCACTCCGTCATTTTGTCAAAAATGTGCGGGTGCCCTTGTGCGTAATACTGTGTATCCGACATCCAGACAAACGTGTAATTGCCTTTCGCCGGTATTTGATCCTGCACGATGACATTCATTTTTGAGTTCTTCACCACATCCGCTGCGGAAACGGCGGCTTTTAATGTAAACGGTTTTTTATCTTTGGCAAGGACGCTGTCCGCCTCCTGCCAGCGGCTCGTCCGGTAATTCCAAATATACATGGTTACCTTTCGGCCGGGCAGAGAGCTTCCTTTCCAGACCGCCTCGGCCAGATCCGTTTCGTCGACAGACGGGTCAACGGAGACTTCGAACCGGTGATAAGGAAAACGCTCCACACTTTCCGCCGAAACGGTTTTTCCGTCATTTGCCGAGATACGGTTCATTTCCGGCAGGGTAAACGGCATTTCATTTTCTTTTACGCCCTTCGGCGGTTCCGTTAATGAGGCGTGTTTATACACTTTCACGCTGCCCGGATTCCGCGCGGTATAACGGAAGCCGCGATAAAATGATACATTCATGTCATCCTTCGTCGGGTCTTTTACCCGGACGGACAGCTTTGCTTTGCGGGCGCCGATTTTTTGACCGGCAAGCTCCGGCTGGTTCGGCTCCTCCCGTTTGATATGGAAGGTGCGGACGGACGTTGTTTCATTTCCGGCAAGGTCTGCCGCAATGATGGTAAGGGTGTGCTTTCCGGGCTTGAGATCGGCTGATGACGTGTGATGCGGGAGCGTAATGCTTTCTCCGTCCAAAAACGCTTTCACCTCTTCCACTTTGCTCCATTTATCACGGATGTCCGCATTCAGCTCAACATTACCTTTCAGCGCCGCGCCTTCTTTAATACCCGGGACAATCTTCGGCCCCGAATTGTCCACCCTCACAGATTGGCTCAGCTGCTCCTCACCGTCACTGACAAAAATATGGTGATAGCCTTCCGAAAGCTTCGCCGTGTTCCACGGCAGCAGCCGTGACGTAAACAAATGATCCGGCAGGCTGAATGAGAAGGTCTTCTGCTGATTCGCCCGCCTGCCGTCACCGATAAACAGCTGCTCGGACGGGTCCGTCTTCCCGTCTTTGATCACCGTTCCGTCCGAAAGCACCAGACGGGCATGTTTCACGACAAAATCATCCCGATTCTCTCCCGTGTCATACGGAGAAACCTTTGAGCCCGAACGGATGGATACTTTCTGTGTTTTGCCCCCTTTTAGCAGCAGACGTTCCGGAAGCAGAACCGAGTGCGTTCTGTAGCGGTGAGACGGATCGTCAAAAATGTGCAGCACCTCGTTTTCCATCATGACGGTGTTTTGAAAATAAAGATTCGTTTTCCGGGCATCGAAGGCGAAATAGACCTCTTTTTCCAGCGCCGGCCGGGTCTCCTGCCGCTTGCCGTCAATCCACAGCTTGATCTTATCGGCGCTGACGTCGGAAGTCGCTTTGAGCAGATAGGTGCCGGATATCGTATCTTCCGGTTCAACATTCATTCTGAGTCCGTGTGATTTGCTCGTCTGTTCAATGTCAATCATCTTGACGGGCGTTTTTGCTTCATTTTCTCCATCACTGGCTGCGATATAATACTCAAGCTGATCCTGGCCGAGCAGTTCCGGGGAATAAAGAATGTGATGGTATAAGCTGTCGTTGCGGTCTTTTTCGGCCAGAATTCGTTTGAATGGTTTTTTCTCATTGGTCCGGTAATAAAACGCGGCTGTTTTGACAAGGTTTTTGTCTTTTATGTCAGCCTTTAATTCAATGCTTTCAGCGGGCCGGACGGGCTTTCTGTCTGTAAGGTCTTCGATGACCGGTTTTTCCTTGTCCGGTTTGATCACCCTTTTCTGCTGCGGAATCTGCGCCTGAAAAACGGAGCCCGGTGACGGCTTATGCTCGCTCGTGGAGATCTTCAGCAATTCTCCCGTTCCGTTCAGCGGATATTTGTACAGCAAAGAAGTCAGCCGGCGGAAAGCGTGTTTCCGGTATTGCGCTGAGGCGATATCCTTGCCGGTATTTGCCGACAGCACGACCGTACGCGGGCGGCCGTTGGACATTCCGTCTGTCCCTTCGATGACGGCGAGATGTTCTCCTTCCTTCAGACGTGTCCCGTAATAGCGGTTGAAATCATCTATCGTCAGTTCTGATGCGGCGCGTCTCAGCCAAAACACGTAAGTCCCGCCTGACGGAATGACAGTATCTTCTTTCGGCCTCCATATCATATCTGATTCCGGCCCTTCCTTCGGATAGCGGTAGCGGATATGATAGTCTTTAAAATGAATGGGCCTGTCCGTCGTGTTATACACCTCGATAAATTCATAGGCATCAGCGCCGTCTTCATTTTTCGTATCAACCGCAAGCTCCGTAATCATCAGCTCGGGAATATGATTCAAATCGGCTTGATAGCCGTCCAGCTTCAGCCGCTTTTTCTCCGATTCCGCCCGCTGTCTGCCGTTGGTGAAAACGAGGTAATATTCCAATTCTCCATTCCAGATATCCCGTTTTGAAACCTGGGCCGTAAAAAGCCGGATTGCGCCTGGCGCGGGCTCCATCGGCACCATCTTAAACCCCAGCTCATTGCTTTGTTTATAAAAAAGAAACGCCGAAAACGCTTGATAGTCAGCATTCCGTACATGAGCCTGTATGAACAGGTTTCTTTTCATTTCCGCCTTTACTTCGATTTGGGGAGGATTCTCCAGAAGCGGTATGTAATGAGGCGGCTGTCCGAATTCCTGCTGATTCACGGGGATTGCCGATTCTTTGCGCGCCGCATCCGCAGAAGGACTCACACAAAGCAAACCAATCAGAAAAAAGAGCGTCATCACAAGTTTCATCTCATTACCTCCCTATGCATTATGTTGCGTCAGGAGGCTGCCGCTTATGTAAACCGCACATAAAAAAGCTGCCCTCTCGGGACAGCTTGTTTTTTATCCTTTTCTAAGCGGCTCCAATATGCCTTTTTGGATCAGCAAGTGGAAAACGGACAGCACGACGGATGCCCAAATGGCGGTGCCGAACCCGTCAATCTGAAAGCTGTCTCCCATCAAGGCTGCGGTCATCATTAACGTAATGGCGTTGATGACAAACAGAAAGAGGCCGAGGGTCACAACCGTGACAGGCAATGTCAATATGACGATGATCGGTTTGATCAGCACATTTAACACAGAAAGAATCACACTGGCGATGACAGCCGCTCCGATACTGCTGATATGGACGGAATCAAAATATCCCGCGATAACGATTAATAATAAAGCATTTACTAAAATGCTGACTGCCCATTTGATCATTTATTTCAAATCTCCTTCTAATGGTACAACAAAACACCAGATAATATATACAATCGGCACGATTCCGCTCGTGACAAGCGCTAATACAACGGTTATAATGCGCAAAAGCGACGCATCCATATTGATGTACTCCGCCAAACCGCCGACGACGCCGGCGATTTTACGGTTTTTTTCTGAACGGTAAAGTCTTTTCATCCAATCACCTCTGAGTATGCTTGAGCTTAATGGCTCCTGTTAACGATTCTGAGAAAATCGAGAGATGCTGATCATGGCCTTGATTTGATGCCAGCATCAGTTCTTTTTGAATGGTATCATTCTTTTCCTTTAAAATTTCCGCATCAATCAGCTCATGGCTGAGAGAGCCGAGATTGCTTTTGAGCTCCGCTTTCACCGCCGAATCATCAGGCAGAGCGATCTCCACGTTTCCGGTCGTCGTTTTCGTGTAGATGGAGTGGCAGTGCGGCGCTGTCACGGTAAGCATGATATTGCCGTTAAAGCTTTGAACGTCAATGGATTCACTCGATCCGCGCAAATCAATCAAGCCGTTGATCGTTTCCGCTTCAATCGCGCCGCATTGATGTCCGGCCAGCTTGATTTGTCCGTTAGCCGTTTCCGCCGACGCTTTCTCAGCCGTCAAATGAGAGAATGACAGAACGCCGTTTGTCGTTTTCGCCGAGAATTCTTTTACATGTAAATGTTCCCCTCTGATCGGTCCGTTAAACAGCTTCACTCTTATCTTATCGTACTCTTTCTGGGGAACATAAAGCGTAACATTGGTTTTCATCGTTTTCTTTTCCGTGCGGACAAAAAACTTATTACCCTTCACTTCACACTCAATGTGCTGAAGAAATGCGGTGCGCGCCGCCTCCTGACTGTCCGCCCGGTACACTTTCGCCTGGCACTCCGCTCTGATATCTTCATCCGCCCACGGCACGATATTGACGCTGCCGTTTGCGATCTGCATATCAATGGCCGAGAATTCACTGTCTTTAAATTGAAAAATATGCTGCACTTCGTGTGCGTGGCCGAAATTCAGATCAAGATCCGCTTCCTTCACTTTTTTGACGGCAGAATCAATCCAGTCGAACAGCTTCGCCCCGAGCGACGGCTTTTGGCTTTCTTTTGCCCCGCTTTCGAAATCTTCCGCAGGTTCCTGAACCTCCGCAGATAATGCGGTGATCTGCTCTTCTTTTTCTTTATATTCATGATCCAGTTTTTCAATGAGCGTCAGTGCTTCCTGCGCCGTCAGCATCCCGTCTTCCACAAGCTTTAAAATCCGTTCTTTCTCCTGTTTCATACAAAACTCCTCCCCCGACTTTTCTTACACCTGGCGTAACACCTTAATTCCCTGCACGATATTCCAAATGACCATTCCGATGAGGATCAGAAAATAAACAGCTGCTCCTGTTATCATAACAAAAACGGGCACCATACTCTCCCCCTGGGCCGTAATCAATCCGCCGACAACACCCGCGGTCACAATCAGCAAGCCCGCAAACGGAATGATATGGGAAATCAGAGCGCGCATGGCATGCCGCTTCGTCTCTTTTTCATCGACGACAAAATAAGCCACAATCGGAAGAATGAGCGGCGCGAGAAACACGCTGAAATAACAAATTGATGCGATAATCGCTTGATTTCGGTTCAATAAAAACACTCCCTGTGCCGTGATGTAAAAAACCCTTCCTTATACATACGTATGACGAATGAGCGGGTTTCATTTTCATGCTAAGGACATGCTTCGTTATACGTAATTTTTGGTTTCAGAGATTTCACTATAGAATCTTTTCCCCGAACCGATTACAATATGTAACAAAGCCTGACCGTATGCAAGGAGGACATACAAATGGAGAAAGATCCCGAAAACGCCCAAGTAACGGAAGAGAGTCTTCGAAATTTAATTCGCGAACAGAAAAGAATGAACAGCGAAATGCTGGCTGAATTGGAACAGATCAAAGCAGCCCCTCTTCCCATTTCCCATGATATCCAATATATAAAAGTGCTGCTGGACAGCAGCAGCACCCATATTCTGCAGGACTTAATGCATTTAAGCAGACAGCTTCCCCAACAGAAAAAAAGCCTGTAACAACAACAGCCCAAAACCGATGAGTTTTGGGCTGTTGTTATTGATCTATTACGTGGCTGCCGTTTCTTTTTCGGCCAGCAATGTTTTCATCCGTTTTTTATCGCGTTCCATTACCGGTTTCAGATAGCGGCCCGTATATGATTCTTTCACTTCGACAACTTCTTCGGGCGTCCCGGAGGCTACGATCATGCCGCCGCCCGCTCCGCCTTCAGGTCCCAGATCGACGATGTAGTCCGCCGTTTTAATGATATCGAGATTGTGTTCAATGACCAAAACGGTATCACCGTTATCGACGAGTCTGTGAAGCACAACTAAAAGCCTTGCGATATCATCAACGTGGAGGCCTGTCGTCGGTTCGTCCAGAATATACAGCGTCCGGCCGGTGGAACGCTTATGCAGCTCGGAAGCGAGCTTGACGCGCTGCGCTTCTCCCCCTGACAGCGTCGTCGCCGGCTGGCCGAGCGTCACATACCCGAGTCCGACATCGGCAAGCGTTTGAAGCTTGCGTTTGATTTTCGGGATATTTTCAAAGAAAGACAGAGCATCTTCCACCGTCATATCCAGAACGTCGGAAATGCTTTTTCCTTTGTATGTGACCTCCAGCGTCTCCCGGTTGTAACGTTTGCCGTGGCACACTTCACACGGAACGTACACGTCAGGAAGGAAGTGCATCTCAATTTTGATGATGCCGTCGCCTCGGCAGGCCTCACAGCGCCCGCCTTTTACATTAAAACTGAACCGGCCTTTTTTATAGCCGCGCACCTTTGCTTCATTTGTCTGCGCGAATACATCGCGGATATCATCAAACACACCCGTGTAAGTTGCCGGATTTGATCTCGGTGTCCGGCCGATCGGCGCCTGGTCGATGTCGATCACCTTATCAAGATGGTCAAGGCCTTTGATTTCTTTATGGCTTCCCGGTTTCGCTTTGGCTTTATGAAGCTTTTGCGCAAGCGCCTTATGCAGAATTTCATTCACAAGCGTGCTTTTTCCGGAACCGGACACACCTGTCACCGCCGTAAAAGTGCCGAGCGGGAATTTGGCATTCGCTTTTTTCAGGTTGTTTTCTGAAGCGCCTTTGATTTCAATGAACCGGCCGTCAGGCTTTCTTCTCTCCGGAGGCATCGGGATGAATTGAGCCCCTGACAAATAACGTCCGGTCAGAGAATCCGCATCATTCATCACTTCTTCAGGCGTCCCCGCCGATATGACGCGGCCGCCGTGAATGCCGGCGCCCGGACCGATATCTATCAAATAATCGGCAGCCATCATCGTATCTTCATCATGCTCCACGACAATCAGTGTGTTGCCGAGATCCCTCATATTTTTCAGCGCGCTGATCAGACGGTCATTGTCACGCTGGTGAAGGCCGATGGACGGCTCATCAAGAATGTACAGGACGCCTGACAAACGGGAGCCGATCTGCGTCGCAAGCCTGATACGCTGGGCTTCTCCGCCTGACAGCGTTCCCGCCGCCCTGCTCAGCGTCAGGTAATCAAGACCGACTTTATCTAAAAAGCTGAGACGCTCCACAATCTCTCTTAAAATTAAATCGGCAATCTGCATATCTTTCTCAGACAGCGTCAGGTTTTTGAAAAATTCCAGCGCATCGCCGACGGAAAGCTCGGTAATGGTGCCGATGTGGCGCCCGTTGACCAAAACGGCAAGCGCTTCTTTCTTCAGCCGGTAGCCTTTGCACGTCGGGCACGGCTTCTGTGACATGTACTGCTCCATCTGTTCACGGATATAATCGGAGCTTGTCTCTTTATACCGTCTCTCAATATTGCGCAGCACACCTTCAAATTCAATTTCATTTTCGCGCACTTGTCCGAAATCATTCTCGTATTTAAAGTAGATCCGTTCATTGCCGCTGCCGTACAGCACTTTATCAAGCTGATGCTTCGGCAGGTCTTTGACCGGAGTCTCCATATCAATGCCGTAATGGCGGCAGACCGCCTGAAGCAGCTGCGGATAATATTGTGAACTGATCGGCGTCCACGGCGCGATGGCGTGTTCCTTTAATGACAGTTCAGGATTGGGAATGACAAGCTCAGGGTCCACTTCCAGCTTCAAACCGAGACCGTCACAAGTCGGGCAGGCGCCGAACGGGCTGTTAAACGAAAACAGCCGGGGTTCAAGCTCCCCGATAGAAAAACCGCACAGCGGACAGGCGTGATGCTCGCTGAACATCAGCTCTTCCTGACCGATGACATCTATCATGACACGGCCTTCCCCTAAGCGGAGCGCGGTTTCCAGTGAGTCGGAAAGCCGGGCGGCAACCCCTTCCTTGACGACAATCCGGTCAATGACCACTTCAATGGAATGCTTTTTGTTTTTTTCAAGTTCAATATCGTCGGAAAGCTCGGCCATTTCTCCGTCAATCCGCACCCTTACGTAACCTTGCTTTCTGATTTGGTCAAGCACTTTGACATGGGCGCCTTTTCTGCCTGAGATGATCGGCGCAAGCACTTGAAGCTTCGTCCGCTCCGGATATTCAAGAATCCGGTCAACCATCTGTTCGATCGTTTGCGACGTAATTTCAATGCCGTGCTCCGGGCAGTGCGGCTTCCCGACCCTCGCGTACAGCAGCCGGAGATAATCATAAATCTCCGTTACCGTTCCGACGGTTGACCGCGGATTGCGGCTCGTCGTTTTCTGATCAATGCTGATCGCCGGAGAAAGCCCTTCGATCGCATCAACGTCCGGCTTATCCATCTGCCCTAAAAATTGGCGCGCATAGGCAGAAAGCGATTCAACATACCGCCTCTGTCCTTCCGCGTAAATGGTGTCAAAGGCAAGGGATGATTTTCCCGATCCGGACAGCCCCGTCACGACGACGAGCTGATCCCGGGGAATCGTTACATCAATGTTTTTTAAATTGTGCGCCCTTGCGCCTTTCACCTCGATCCGGTCAATTGCCATGTGTTCATCATCCTTCCGCTTTAAGCTCTAACAGTAAATCACGAAGCTCTGCCGCCCGCTCGAAATCAAGCGCTCTGGCCGCTTCTTTCATTTCGTGCTCCATTTGCTCAACGACTTTCTGGCGTTCTTTCTTCGTCATCTTCGCCAGTTTAGGCACGGCTTTTGTTTTATATTCTTCTTTATCCTCAGCGGCCTGCGTCGCGCGGATCACATCGCGGATTTCCTTATTGATCGTTTGCGGCGTAATGCCGTGAATTTCGTTAAAGCGCTCCTGCTGTTCCCGGCGGCGCTTCGTTTCATTAATCGCGATTTCCATCGAATTCGTGATTTTATCGGCATACATGATGACGCGGCCTTCCGCGTTTCTGGCCGCCCGTCCGATCGTCTGAATCAGCGAACGTTCAGAACGAAGGAAGCCTTCTTTATCCGCATCGAGAATGGCGACAAGTGACACTTCCGGAATATCAAGCCCTTCCCTCAGCAGGTTGATGCCGATTAACACATCATGTTTTCCGAGGCGGAGGTCACGGATGATTTCAATCCGTTCAAGCGTCTTAATCTCGGAATGCAGATAATTGACCTTGATGCCGATTTCCTTGAGGTAATCGGTCAGATCCTCTGACATTTTTTTCGTTAAAGTCGTCACGAGAACGCGTTCATTCCGTTCAATCCTCGCCTGAATCTCGCCGATCAGATCATCAATCTGTCCTTCGATCGGACGGACGTCAATGAGAGGATCGAGGAGTCCCGTCGGTCTGATGATCTGCTCGATCATTTCCGGCGTATGCTCAATTTCATACGGTCCCGGAGTCGCCGACACGTACACGATGTTGTGCATATGCTTTTCAAATTCCTCGAATCGGAGCGGACGGTTGTCAAGCGCTGACGGCAGGCGGAACCCGTGATCGACAAGCACCTGTTTTCTCGCCTGGTCACCGTTGAACATGCCGCGCACCTGCGGAATCGTCACATGTGATTCATCAACGACAATCATGAAATCGTCCGGAAAATAATCAAGCAGCGTATACGGCGTAGAGCCAGGAGGACGGAGCGTCAAATGTCTTGAATAGTTCTCGATCCCTGAGCAAAAACCCATTTCCCGCATCATTTCAAGATCATACCTCGTCCGCTGCTCAAGCCGCTGCGCTTCAAGGAGCTTGCCGTTTTCGCGCATCACTTTCAAGCGCTCCTCAAGCTCCTGTTCAATATTCAGAATCGCTTTTTCCATCTTTTCTGCCCGGGTGACGAAGTGGGAAGCCGGGAAAATCGCGACATGGTCACGGTCGCCGAGAATTTCTCCGGTCAAAGCGTCGACCTCTCTGATCCGCTCAATTTCGTCTCCGAAAAATTCCACTCTGATACAATGTTCGTCACGGGAAGCCGGGAAGATTTCCACAACGTCTCCGCGCACGCGGAACGTCCCGCGCTGAAAGTCGATATCATTGCGGGCATACTGGATATCCACAAGCTTTCTCAGCAGCTCGTTCCGCTCAATCTCCATTTCCGGTCTGAGCGACACGACCATTTCCCGGTATTCTTCAGGCGAACCGAGACCGTATATGCATGACACACTCGCGATAATAATGACATCTCTCCGTTCAAACAGAGAGGATGTCGCGGAGTGTCTCAGTTTATCAATTTCATCATTAATGCTTGCGTCTTTCTCTATAAAAGTATCCGTTTGAGGCACATACGCCTCCGGCTGATAGTAATCGTAATAGCTGACAAAATATTCGACAGCGTTGTTCGGGAAAAACTCCTTAAACTCGCTGTACAGCTGTCCGGCAAGGGTTTTGTTATGGGCAATGACCAGTGTCGGTTTATTCACTTCTTTAATCAGATTGGACACGGTAAAGGTTTTGCCCGTCCCTGTCGCACCCAGGAGAGTCTGGTGTTTTCTGCCTTCCTGTATGCCTTTGACAAGCTTCTCAATCGCTTGCGGCTGATCTCCCTGGGGCTGATATTTCGAGACTAACTCAAAACGATCTTTCACAAAAAAGCCTCCGTTTCTTTACGAAATCTTCCTATTGATATAGTAACACAATGACGGGCAAAATCACTAAAAATACGAACTAAAGTTCGATGGTTTATTTTTACCAAGTCAATTTTTGTATAAAAAACCTGCTTTTATGGCGTAAAAGCAGGCATTCTATTTCATATTCACCATGTCAGGCATTGTCTTTCTTTTTGTCTGCTTCTTTTTTGGCCATGTACAGCCCTCCGGCCACCAGCGATACGACATCCAATCCAACGATAAAATACGTTTCGGTGTAACCCTTTAAATAGGATGCGAAAAGCAGTGCGGCTGTGAGAGCGATCGCCACATAGTGGTTAAACGTGACGCGCGTAAAAAGGACAACCAGCATAAAAGGGAAACATAATGCAAAAACGGCTTTTGTAATCACAAAAACCCTCCTCGGGAATTCTTCATCTCATCTGATTATAGTAAAAAATGAAGAATCGGACAATCGTTCCCCTGCTATCACAATACCCTTTTTCAGCAGTCTTCAATCATCTGTCAAAAAAAATGTGAATATAAATCCATTGAACCATTAACCAGATGAATCGAACTACCTTTCTTCAGCCGAAAGGATGAGAAGGTTTAGGTCTTTGTATCTTTGACAGTTTCTTCCTCCCTCTTTACAATGTAATGATAGTGTTTACTATCATTTTCTTGGATGAAGAAAAAAGGGGGTCATACCGCATGTATTCAGTGCGATTTCAAAAAGCGGAAGAATCGAGCCGCTCTGCAGGAGCAAAAGGAATGAACCTGATTAAACTGACGAAAAACGGGCTGCCCGTTCCCGGCGGTTTTATCATTCAGACGAATGCCCTGACACGTTTTATGGAAGACAACGGGCTTCAAGCAGATCAGGAACAGATGGAGCGCGCCATTATGAACGGCACGTTTTCAAAAGAGCTTCGGAAGGAACTGACCGCGTCGTTTTATGAATTGAGAGAATCATACGCCTCTGTCGCCGTACGTTCCTCCTCCGCGTCCGAAGATCTTGAAGGCGCTTCTTTCGCGGGCCAGTACGAAACCTATTTAAATATCAAAACAGAAGAAGAGTTTCTCGGAAAAGTGAAAGAGTGCTGGGCTTCCTTCTTCTCGGCGCGGGTCAGCGGTTATAAAGAGAAAATGAACAATGACACCGCAGAACCGTTAATGGGCGTTGTCGTGCAAGGTCTGATCAATTCCGAGGTTTCAGGGGTCATTTTCAGCCGCAACCCCGTCACACACGATGACGGAGAACTGATGATCAGCGCGAGCTACGGCCTCGGAGAAGCAATCGTCTCCGGCAGCGTGACGCCCGACACATTTATCGTCAATAAAGACACATTTCAGATTGAAAAAGAAATCGGCTTAAAAGAAATGTATATCGTCTCTAAAGACGAAGGCGTGACGGAAAAAGAGACGTCCGCTGACATGAGAAGCCGCTTCTGCCTTGATGACGAGAGCGTCAAAGAGCTTGCCATGCTGACGATAAAGACGGAAGAACTGTACGGTTATCCCGTGGATCTCGAATTCGGATTTGCCGAAAATAAGCTGTATCTGCTTCAGGCCAGACCGATTACAACGATCGCGCAGGATCAGAAAGCGGCAGACGAAGAACGGGAATTTATCATGACGCCCCGGGATCAGAAAGATTTTTGGCTCAATATGGAGGCCAATATAGAAGGTCCCGTCAGCCCGTTATTCGCTTCACTCATTGTGCCGGCTTTGGAATACGGCCTCAAAGAGAGCACGAAGGCCTTCCCTGTGATGGGCATCGAGATTGAGCGTGTCAAACTTCATCAGGGCCATGTTTTTTCCAGACAGCATAAGACGGACGACAAGCTGCCCGCAGAACAGTTAGAAGCGCTTTTCCCCGTCTTGGCTGACCGCATGTATGATATTATTCAGGAAACCTTTCTGCCTTTTTATCAAAAGCTGGACGAACTGGCGCATACAGACCATACGCCGGAGACTGCCCTTGATGCGTTCCGAAACCTGCAAGACTTCTATTTAAAAGGATACGAAGAACATTTCAATATTGTCTTACCGCAGGTTGCGTTAAACATGATACTGGAATCTATGTACGGACAGGTTGAGAAAGAAAACACCTCCCTTCTGTATGAAATGCTGGCCGGCGTCATGAATAAGTCATTGGAGACCGACAGACAGCTCTGGCTGCTTTCCGGACAAGTAAAAGACAGCCCTGAACTGCGGCGCGTCTTTACGGTTTCTCATGCCGATGAGCTGCATCAGACGCTTCTGCAATCAAATGAGGGAAAACGCTTTCTCGAACAAGTCGGTGAATTTTTACAGGAATACGGCTGGAGATCCGTGAAAAGCCATGATCTCATTGAACAAACTTGGGCGGAAAACCCTTATTTCGCTTTGGCCAACATTCAGAACTATGTCCGGAACGGATACGATTTTGACAGTGAGTTTCATAAAACGATAGAAAAACGAAAACAGCTCTACGCCGACTTTATGGATAGAATTGAAGATGACGGCTTCCGGGAGACGTTTGACCGCTATTATCAGTGGACATTGTCTTCATCCGTCATCAAAGATGATCACCATTTTTATATTGATGCGATGCTGGACGCCAAAGCGCGCCTTTGCCTTCTGAAAATCGGCGAGCTGCTTCAAAAACAAGGCGTAATCGATGATCGGGAGGATATGTGGTACTTATACAGCGATGAAGTCGAGAAAGCGCTGGCGTCGCCGGTTCCGATGCAGGAAAAAGCCGCTGAACGAAAACAGCTCTTCCAGCAATATCAATTGCTTGAAGCCCCCGCTTATCTCGGGACTCCGACTTCGGAACAGCTGAAAACGGCTGAACAGATTACCGGCTCCATCACAGAAGATGAAAAAAACACTGAACATCAAATTTACGGACTTGCAGCGTCAAGCGGAATCGCAAGCGGACCGGTGAAAGTCATTCGTGACGCAAGTGAATTTTCCCGTTTTTCAACAGGAGACGTGCTTGTCTGCAAAATGACGACACCGCTGTGGACCAGTCTGTTTCAGGATGCAAAAGCCGTCATTACGGACACGGGCGGCATCCTGTCACATGCGGCGATCATCGCGAGAGAATACGGGCTCCCGGCCGTTCTCGGCACACGTGCCGCGACTGACAGGCTCAACGACGGAGATATCGTCACGGTAGACGGGACAAACGGCAAGATTACGATTGTCAAACGCGCTTCATGCTAGGTTTCCCTCTTTATTGACGGGCAGGGCGGGTGTATACTTGTCCTGCCAGTATTTACGCGAGGTGAAACATGTTGAGAACGACGAACAAGAGAATTATTGACGCCGCGATGAATCTGATCATCCAAAAAGGATACCGCGCAGCGACAACAAAGGAAATCGCAGAAAAAGCAAAAGTAAGCGAAGCAACGATTTTCCGTAATTTTAAAAACAAACAAGGATTAATGAAAGCCATGATTGAACAGCAGGCGCCGGTTCCGGAAAGCATGATCACCAAGGCGGAAGGCGATCTGTATGAGGATCTTCTTCATTTCGCCACGACCCTTCTGCAGCAATTGGAACAAAAAAAAGAAGTGTTCCGCATCTGCCTGCGCGAACCGGAACTATTCGAAGACGTCCTGCAGGATATTGTCGTATATCCTCAATCCGTGAAAAAGCATTTAATCGTTTACTTTAAGGAGCTGACAAAGAAAAATATGATAAGCCCCGGCAGCGAAGAAGCTAATGCAGACGTCTTTATGACGATGGTTTTCGGTTATTTTATACACCGGCTGCAGCTGGGGAAAAGAGTCATTACTCTCTCTGAGGAAACGATGCTGAAACACAGCACTGAGATTTTCATGAAAGGCATTACCGGCCGGTCACTTTCCGGCTCCAAGGAGGATGAAGGATGGGTTCAAAGAAAGAATGGGCGCTGATCGTTTCGCTTTTGCTGGGAGCCATACTCGTTCCCATCAATTCTACGATGATCGCAGTCGCCCTTTCGTCCATTTCCCGCTCATTCAGCGAATCAATTGCCAGCATCACATGGGTAGTGACCGTGTATTTAATCGTGATGGCCGTGACACAGCCCATTGCCGGCAAACTCGGTGATATGTACGGAAACAAAAAAATGTATTTATGGGGCGTCGGCCTTTTTCTCATCGCATCATTGGGGTGCGCCCTCTCGCCAAGTCTTTTCTTATTGATTTTCTTCCGGGCGCTTCAGGCTGCCGGCGGCGCTTTGCTTACGCCAAACAGCATCGCCATCATCCGCCATGTCGTGTCTGAAAAACGTCTTCCGAAAGTATTCGGCTTTTTCGGCCTCGGTGCCGGGCTGGGCGCGGCTCTCGGTCCGTTTATCGGCTCTCTTTTAATTGAGAGCTTCAGCTGGCATTCGATCTTTTGGGTCAACATTCCGTTTCTTGCGATCGCACTCGTGACGGCATTAATGATGTTTCCTAAATATAAAGAAGAAACGTCCGACGCTCCGCTTGATATCATCGGGTCCGTTTTGCTTGCCGGAAGCATTGTGTCTATTATTCTTCTGACGAAAAATGAAAGCTCTTTGGGCTATTGGGTGTACGCGCTGCTCATTCTCGTATTGGTTCCGCTATTTTTCAGACGGGAGCTGCGCACGAAACATCCGATTATTGATTTTGATCTATTTAAAAACACGACATTTACGAGCGCCAATCTGTCGGTTCTGTTAAGCAATTTAATGATGTACGCCGTTTTATTGATTATGCCGCTCTTTATGACCGGCCACTTCAGCATGAACACGTCGCACAGCGGCATGGCGCTGTCAGTCTTTTCTGTTTTCATGTCCGCCAGCAACTGGGGCGGAGCTCAGCTGCATCAGAAATGGGGCGCGCGAAGAATGATTTTTCTGTCCTTCGGGCTGATGGCCGTAGCCAATCTCTTATTTTTGCTTTTGGTTTATTCCCATTCCGTTCCGTTTCTTATGGCATCGCTTATTGTAGGAGGCATCGCGTCAGGTGCGGGGCTGACGAGCATGCAGGTATCTTCTCTTGCAACGGTAGAACCGGGCATGTCCGGCATCGCATCCGGGATTTTTTCCACCTTCCGTTATTTCGGAAGCATTATTTCTTCAGCACTGATCGGTTTAATCTCCGGGTTTCATATTCTGTTTATCATATTGATCGGAGTTTCTGTGATCGGCTTGTTCGTATCGCTTGGAATTAAGTCCGGGGAAACCGTTCAGACGAAAAAAAGCCATTCGGCATAACGAAAAAGGTTCCGTAAGCATCTGCTTTCCGGAACCTTTTCTAGTTTTCCTTCTTCATTTTCTCTCTCAAAGTGTCACCGCACTCCCCCGATGCATAGAGTATCGCAATGCGGTTTTGCTCTATGAGATTCTTTTTATTTAAAAGAGAAAAGGGGAATGTAAATGGCTGAGAATCCAGATCAAATTCGCCCGCTGGCACCGTCTCTTACGATCACGGCCGTTCAAAACAGCATAGAAGGAACAGCGTCAGATCTCGTTCTTACCTATTCGCCGAATTCCGTGCTTTCGTTAGGCGGAGTCGTATTCCGTCTGCCTGAAGGGTTTACCGCGACAACGAATGACACCCTCAACAACAATAACTTAACTTCTTCACAACTATCAGAAGGCGGCAGAAAAGTCACTTTGCCATTGACGCTTGATCTTCTCGGACTTGCCCAGTTCACGCTTGTGCTGAAAAACAAAACACTCCCGGCGCCAGGCACGTATACCTTTTCTGCAGAGAATACGGTGCTGATCATCGGTTCGCTTCTGCCGGCTTCCGCGGATCTTACTGTGAACCCGGCAGCTTTTGCGTATGTGACCAACTATTTAAGCAACCATGTCGGCGTCATCAATAAAATGACCGGCACGGTTTCAAGTGTCATTCCGGTGGGAGCAGCACCGCTGGGCATCACGATAACGCCTGACGGCAGATTTCTGTACGTCTGTAATTCGGGAGAAAACAGCGTATCCGTTCTCTCAACCGAGACAAATAGCGAGGTCGGGAGAATCCCGGCAGGCGCGTCTCCTTATAAAATCGCCGCTTCGCCAAACGGAAACTTTATATACGTCACCAACCAGCAAAGCAGCAATGTATATGTGATCAGCACACAAACCAATACCGTCACCTCAGTCATCCCCGTCGGCCTTCTGCCGACAGGCATCGCCGTATCGCCGAACGGACAGCTTGTCTATGTGCTGAATACCAATACAAACACCGTTTCAATCATCCGCACGTCAGACAATACAGTGGCGGCAACCATTATTATGCCGTACAGCTCCCCTTCAGATGCCGTCTTTTCGCCAGACGGAAGCAAGGCTTATATGACAAACCTTAACAGCAACAATCTCGCCATCATTGATACCGGTACAAACACGATCATTGATACCGTCAATTCGGAGCTGAATCCGCTCGGTGTCACGGTAACGCCTGACGGGGCGAAAGTGTATATTTTAAATTCGAGCAGCAGCACCGTATCTGTGCTGGATACAGCTGCAAACACGATCACCGCGGTTATTCCGGTCGGTCTGTATCCGTTCAGCGCCAAACCGGCAGCTGACGGAACACGTATCTTCGTCACGAATTTTTTCAGCAATCTGATTTCCATCATCGACACGGCATCCGATACCGTCGTCGGCACCATTACCTCAGTATTGTATCCGGCTGACATCGTAATCCGGCCGTAAAAAAAAGCCCGGCCGCCGTGTTGTTAGCGGCACCGGGCTCTTTTATAATGCTGTCATTTCTTCGTGCTCGTGTTCATCCTGCACGAATAAAATACCTAATTCATGATGTTCGCCTTCATAGGACGCGCGCTGATCAAACCGGATCTCACCGTTCAGGCCGATGATCTCCATTTTTACAAATGCGCGGTTTTTTTGAAGTGCTTCATAAAAATCCGATACATGCTTCACGGGGATGCCGTTTACTTTCGTAATAATCTCACCGATCTTCAGCTCAAGATCGTCCGCGGGTGTATTCGGAATGATGCCGAGCACCATTAAGCCCTGATCCCGCTTAGAGAAATAAAACGGAGCCGCGTTATCGTTCAGCCGCTGTCTCAATGATAAAAACAGGCGTCCGAGCACCGCAATACAAGCGGCAGCTCCGGCAAGCGGAGTCCACCAAAGGGCAGCTGCCCCGAATGCGGTCACGATAACCCCGAGAATCATGACACGTTTCGCCGTTATCCTTATGCTGACTTCCGGAAGTGACCCCTGCACACGCTGTCCGAAGCCGGCGATATAAGGAATCCAGATCAAATGGAAAGAGCCGCCCGGCACGGTAAAGACAGGCCACCAAGAAAGGTGGGACTCAAGCCCGCTGCCCGGCACCAATAAGAAAAGCGGAAGCAGCCATGCGCGATTCGCCAATTGTCGGCCGATGGGCAGGCCTCTGCTGCTGACGACAAGCGCCGGAGATGTTTTCAGATGCGCTGAACGGCAGGCAGCCGCTCCCTCCGTGATAATCAAAAGGCCCATAAACACGGCCGCCGACGCCCAATTCACACCGAATGCCTGCGGAAACCGATCCGCAAACGGCACTGTGTGGGTATACTGAAGGATAAACGCAATGAACATGCCGGCGCTGACAATATAAGCTGAGGACAGCCAATTCATACGGAACGTCAGCGAAGCCAAAGCCGTCACGGCCGCGATTATGCCGAGAAGACCGAATGGAATCGAAATTCCCAGTCCAAAAAATAATATGGAGAGAAGAATACCCGGTATAAGTCCTTTTATGTATGTAAAGATAAGCTCGTCATACATATCCGCGATTTTTGTATGAAACGTATGGCGTTCACGTTTGATCCGCAAATATCCGCATGCGAGACTTATGATGATAAAAAACCAGAACATCGGGTGCAAAAAAAACAGACCGATACTTTTCAGAAGTTCAATTCCCCATTGAACAGACACTGCTTTCACCGCCTCAAGCCAAACATTTTAATTCTATTCTACCAAATAATCATTGGCTTGAATATCTCAAACGTCTATCTCTCTTCCGTCATCCACAGCGTTACATTTGAGAGAGAGAAATCTTTCAGATAGTGGTCAACCTCCACCTCGATCACGCCGCTGATCAGAAGCATGGACCGCTTAATATCCGTCAGATTGATTCCTAAACGTTTATGGTTTTTCATTAAGTAAGTGAAATAATGCTTCGCACACTCTTCATTGATTTCGTGAACGCATTCAACATTTGTGTAATTGACCAGGTATCTGCTGAACAGCATAAGAAGACTTAGTGCTTTTGTTGATGAAAATGTGACGTCTTTTGTTCTGTCTTTTAGTTGTTCCACTAATTCATAATATTTTTTTTCACGCACAATACTTGCCCTCTTCAATTGTGAACCCCCATTTTTTTATCCAGATAAGCACGGGTGATTACAGCTGCCGTGCTGAAGCGCCGCAAACACTTCTGCTTTCGATACTGAAATGCAGCTGCCAAACTAAAACTGTTCTCTATTAGAACCTTCTTTTATTGTAAGAACTAAAACTGACTGAGGCAACTTTCAAAAGTTTCATTTTGAATACATATTAACTCGGCATAAAGTCTCTCTTCTCTATAAATATCGGGTAATGTTTGTCCTTTATAAATGTTTAAATGTGAAAATTTTTTTAATATCTTGTCAAAACCGTCATAATTATATGTCTTTTGGTTCACTTTTTATGAATGACAAAAGAAACAGGAGACGCAAAAAACGCCTCCTTTTCATTTATTTTACAAATAATGATTTTAACGCCATTTGCAGCTGCAAATCATTTTTTTCGTCGGATTTCTTTTCATTCATCAGCTGATTCATTTTTTCCGCTGTCTTTTTATCAATGACCGCTGTTTTATCAAGCTTGTACCGGTCTTGAAACGCCAGAACGGCTTTTTTCATTGGTTTGCTGAAATAGCCGTCCGCTCTGCCCGGGTCGAAGCCTAGGCCTTTCAGCAGGATTTGGGCGTGTTTGACATCCGCGCTGTTCATATCAGGCTGAAGCGGCTGTTTCAGCTGAAGCGGTCCCGCCGCAAAATAATCCGGCTGGCTCACGGCGATTGTCGGAGCAATGCCTTTTTTGTGAATCCAATTGCCTTTCGGTGTCAGCCATTTGTAAAGCGTCAATTTAATGTTGCTCCCGTCTCCCATAGGCACTGCCTGCTGAACCGTTCCTTTACCGAAAGAAGTGTCACCGACAACGTCATAATGTCCCGCTTCTTTTAACGCGCCCGCAAGAATTTCTGAAGCGGAGGCGCTTCCTTTATCTGTTATAATATTGACGGGATACGGCTTCTTATGTTTTAAGGTTGAGAAATATTGTTTTTTATCGCCGTTACGCTCCGCAATTTGGATATACGGCATGTCTTTTGTGATGAAATGCTTTAAAATTTGTTCGACGCTTTGAAGGTAGCCGCCGGGATTCCCCCTTACATCAAGGACGAGACCGTCAATCCCTTGTTTTTCAAGCTTTTTCAGCGCCGCGGCGAAGTCCTCGGCGGTATGCTCGGAAAATGTCGATATGCCGATGTAGCCGACATGATGACCGCCTGATTCTTTGCGGGAAGCAAATACGGTTTCAAGCGGGATTTCCGCTCTTTTAATCCGGAATGACAGCTGTTTTTCAGTACCCGGACGCTGTATTTTAATAGAAACCTTCGATCCTTTTTTTCCTCTGATTTTCAGCACGGCTTCGTTTAAATCTTTCCCGTTCATTGACACGCCGTTTATACTGATGATTTCATCATTCGGCTTGAGGCCCGCTTTTTCCGCCGGAGATTGCTTAAACGGTGATACGATAATGATTTTATTGTCTTTCATACCGACTTCAGCGCCGATCCCTTCGAAAGAAGAATCAAGAGAATCAGAAAACTGCTTAGCGGTCTGCTTGTCCATATAAACGGAATAAGGGTCGTTTAATGTAGACAGCATCCCCTGAATCGCTCCTTCAAGAAGCTTTTCTTTATCTACATTTTCCACATATTCGTTCGAGATCAGCTCATATGCTTTTTCGATTTTTTCCATTGCCCGGGTTCTTTCTGCGTCTGATGAATTCGGCTGTGCCGCCCCGGCAATATGGGCTCCGCCGCACATCATGCTTAGGGCCGCTATCACTGCGATCATTTTCTGCTTCATCGTTTACCTCCTCTTAGTCCTTTTACGAAAACCTGGAGATAGTATGTGTAAATTGCAAAGAATTCATGTAACGGCAACAAAAAAATGAAAATGCGAGATTGTTTCATATATATG
Organism: Bacillus sp. JK74; assembly: GCF_053663395.1. NCBI lineage: Bacteria > Bacillati > Bacillota > Bacilli > Caryophanales > Bacillaceae > Bacillus > Bacillus sp. JK74. The sequence goes on from NZ_JBSJQB010000001.1 coordinate 418,023, forward strand.
GGTGACGTATAATATTTTGTATGCAATTCATTATATATACAGGAGAATGCGATATGAAAATAAAATTATCGATTTTATCCGCGGCGGTTCTGGCCGCAGGCATTACCGCCTTTGTCTGGCCAAAAACAGAGGCCAATGAGAAAGCGCAGACGGACGCCTTGTATGTTTCTCCCGCAGGCAGCGACCAAAATGAAGGAACGAAAGAAAAGCCGTTCCGCACATTAAAACATGCGGCTGAAAAGGCAGAGGCCGGAACAACCGTATTGATTCGGGAAGGGACATATGATGAAACGTTTGAAGTAAAGCACAGCGGCACGGCCGAAAAGCCGATTACATTTCGGAACTATCAGAATGAGCATGTCGCCATCAGCGGCAAATCTGCGCCAAAAAGCGATTCTGAAACTCCGTTAATTCAAATCCGCAATAAACAGTACATTACCATTCACGGCATTACGCTTGAGAATCTCTCCGTATCATCAGAAGATGCGACGGCCATGGGGATCTGCGTCACCGGATCAAGCAGTCATATCAACATTGACGGCAACCATATCCGGAACATTAAAACCACGGCTGATGAAGGAAACGCACACGGCATCGCATTTTACGGCACAGGCGCCATGAAGGATGTCAGCATCACAAATAATACGGTTGAAAAACTGACGCTCGGCGCAAGCGAAGCGGTCGTGCTGAACGGAAATGTTGACGGATTTAAGATTGCCGGCAATACCATCCGGGACAATAACAATATCGGGATTGACGTGATCGGATACGAAGGAACATCCAAGCAAAACGACTATGCGCGAAACGGCATCATTGAAAACAATACGGTGAGCCATAACTCTTCTTACGGAAATCCCGCTTACGGAGATGAATATTCAGCGGGCGGTATTTACGTTGACGGCGCAGAACATGTGGACATTAAGAAAAACACCGTTTACAACAATGACCTTGGGATTGAAGCCACCTCTGAGCATAAAGGGAAATACGCACGAGATATCCGGATTACGGATAACAAGGTGTACGGCAATGCTTACACCGGTATTTCAATCGGAGGCTATGACACGAAACGCGGCGGCACCATCAATTCGGTGATCGCTCACAACATCATGTACCGAAATGACACGAAGGACCTTGACGGCGGCCAGCTGCTCCTGCAGTACGGCACAAAAGGGAACACGATCGAAAAAAACATCATGACGGCAAGCGATTCACGGATTTTTATCGCAAATGATTTTACGAAAAACGAAGAAAATACCGTTAATCATAACGTCTATCACAAAGAAGAGGGAAAAGACGGTATCTGGAATTGGAAGAACAGAGAATATGATTCATTCACAGCGTACCGAAAAGGAACGGCAAACGATTCGGATTCCATTTATGCGGACCCGATGTACCGAGACGAATCGTCTTATGACTTTACATTAAAGCCCGGATCACCGGCCCTGCCCGTCATTCAGTAACGAGACCATTAAAAAAAGCCAGTCTATATCAGACTGGCTTTTGTATTTATACACGAAGGAATTTCCGGATGGAAGTCAGACTTCCCCATACCCCGATCACCGCGCCGATCAGAATGAGCACAAGTGATACTTGGAACACAAACGGACTGTACGGCAGAAGTGAAACAAATGATCCCTGAACTTTCGGGGCCACCCAAGCGACCATCGACTGGTACGTACTCAGCACGAGAGCGATCGGTATGACAGAACCGAATACCCCCAGCAGCAGTCCTTCCAGGAAGAACGGCCAGCGGATAAACCAGTTTGTCGCGCCGACAAGCTTCATGATTTCAATCTCTTTTCTTCTGGCGAAAATCGTGATTTTAATCGTATTCGAAATTAAGAACATCGCCGTGAACAGAAGGCCGATGATTAACGCAATCCCGATGTTGCGTGACACCCCGACGATCTTAAACAGACGGCTGACTTCTTCTTTCCCGTATGTCACTTTATACACATGATCAAGCTTCTCAATTTTTTTCGCGACTTTCGGCGTATCATGCGGATCTGTCGTTTTGACGATAAACGCGTTGTTCAGCGGGTTTTCCTGATCTTGCATTTTCATGGCCTTTCCGCTGTCGCCGAAGCTTTTGACCAATTGATCAAGCTCTTTATCTTTAGATGAAAACTCTACGCTTTGGATACCCGAGATGTCTTTAATCTCATTCTGCAGCGTATCCTGCGTTTTCTTATTTGACGTCAGATCGATTAATACTTTAATTTCCACTTCTTTTTCAGCATTTTTAGCCATGTTGTTTAAGTTCAGCATAATGACTAAAAACACGCCGACCAAAATCAATGTAACGGTAACGGCACTGATGGATGCAAATGTCATCCACGTGTTTCTTCCGAGAGACTTAAAACTCTCACGCAAATGGCGCCCGAGAATTTTAATCATAAGAACCATACTCCCCTCTTGACTCATCACGCACAATAATTCCGTCTTCGATCGCGATGACCCGTTTCTTCATGGTGTTTACTATTTCTTTATTGTGTGTCGCCATCACGACGGTCGTTCCGCGGTTATTAATCTCTTCCAGTGTCTTCATCACTTCCCATGATGTTACCGGATCAAGGTTGCCCGTCGGTTCGTCAGCTATCACGACGTCAGGATTGTTGACGATGGATCTTGCGATGGAAACACGCTGCTGTTCTCCTCCGGAAAGCTGGTCGGGAAACTGCCGCGCTTTATGCTTCAGCTGCACAAGATCGAGCACTTCGAGCACGCGTTTTTTAATGACTGACTGCTGCTCTCCGATAACCTCAAGCGCAAACGCTACGTTTTCAAATACCGTCAATTTCGGAAGAAGTTTGAAATCCTGGAAAACAACACCTATTTTACGCCGCACGAAAGGAATCTCTTTTTCTTTTACAGCCGCGAGATCTTTATGATTAATCAATATTTGCCCTTTTGTCGGTTTTTCTTCTCTGTAAATCATTTTAATAAAAGTAGATTTACCGGCTCCGCTCGGTCCTACGACATATACAAATTCTCCGGGATGAATCATGACTGACAGCCCGTTAATCGCTTTTACACCGTTCGGATAGGATTTATATACTTCTTTCATCTCTATCATGAAATCACCTAATCTTTTATTTATGTCTTGCAGCCATAGAGTTCGCAAACGTACAGCGGTTTATGGCCGATTCGTCAGGAAACAGATGAAAAATCTGAAAGTTCCTTTTCCTCAGTACACTTCATTATACGTCAAATTTAGACATATTACTATTACAGTTTCTTTTCATTCCCAGACCGAGAAAAAACCTTGCCCCTATAACAGGCAAGGTTTTTCTGTTATTTTTTCTGTGACAGCCATTTTGCGATCTTCGCGGCTTCCTCATCATTTACAAGATGGCTCGGCATATTGCCGCGTCCGTTTTTAATGATGCTTTCAATTTTAGCTTCATCATACTTCCCGCCGACTTCCTGTAAATTCGGACCTCCGCCGCCTTCTAAGTCTTTACCGTGACAGCCGATACAGCTTTGCTGATAAAGCTCTTCGCCCGCTGACGCAGATGCTTTTGATCCGCCTGAGCTTTCTTTTTTCGATTCATTGGATCCGCCACATGCCGCCAGCAGGACGGACATGGTCAGAACCAGCGCCAGCAGCGCCCATTTTGATTTCATATGTAAGATGCACCCCTTCGCTATTATAACCTCGTTTACGCGCGTTTGAAACCCTCGCCGAGCACCTCGCTTGCGTCTGCGACAATGACAAAGGCTGACTCATCAATTTGTTTGACGATTTGTTTCAGTTTTGTGAATTCGGTCTGACCGACGACACACATTAAGATCGGCCGGTCATGTTCCGTATACCCGCCGACTGCGGAGATCTTCGTCACACCCCTGTCGATTTCTTTAAACACAGCCGATCTGACTGCTTCTTCATGCTGCGTAATGATTAAAGCCATTTTGGAGCGGTTGAACCCGACCTGCACGACATCAATCGTTTTGCTTGAAATAAATACCCCGAGCATCGCATACAGTCCCTGCTCCACTCCGAAAACGAGCATCGCGCTCAGCACAATTAATCCGTCCATGATGGCAAGGCACGTTCCCAGCGACAGCCCCGTGTATTTGTGAATGATCTGCGCCGCCAGAGCCGTTCCCCCTGTTGAGCCTTTGCCGAGATACACGATGCCGATTCCCGTTCCGATCCCGACGCCTCCGAAAATCGCCGCCAGCAGTTCATGGGTCGTCGCGGCAGGCAGATCTCTTGTTAAAAAGACGGCGAGCGGCAGAACGATGGAACCGACCAGTGTCTTCATTCCGAACTTCCCGCCGAGAATGATCACTCCGGCGATAAACAAAGGGATGTTAATAATCCACTGCACGTAAGCCGGTTCAAAACCAAACGTTTCTAAAATGGTGCTGATCCCGCTTACTCCCCCCGCTGCTATACGGTTCGGCAGCAAAAATACGTTAAACACGACCCCCGTAATCGCCGCGCCGATCATGATATATATGTAATCTTTGATCAGACGGAGCGGCTTATTGTGATTCACATCCATGCAAAATCCTCCGTTCTCCGATTTTCTCTCGATAGCATTTTAATTCTTCCCGGCTTAGAAGTAAATAACAGCCAAATACCGTATTAATTTGCTAAAGCGCTGTTGTGAAAAATGGAAAAAGAGAACGGATAAAAAAACACACCTTGCCAAAGGCAGGTGTGTTCCCGGATTACGACAGTTTAGAACGTAAATAGGCGTCAATGAAGATATCGATATCTCCGTCCATAACCGCCTGCACGTTCCCCATTTCCGTATTGGTGCGGTGGTCTTTCACCATGGAGTACGGATGGAAGACGTACGAGCGGATTTGGCTGCCCCAGCCGATTTCTTTCTGTTCGCCGCGGATTTCGTCAAGCTCCGCCTGCTGTTCTTCAATTCTGCGCTGATACAGCTTCGCTTTGAGCATTTTCATCGCCCGGTCGCGGTTTTTGATTTGTGAGCGTTCCGTCTGGCACGTGACGACTACATTTGTCGGCAGGTGGGTGATCCGAACGGCTGAATCAGTCGTATTGACGTGCTGTCCGCCGGCACCGCTCGCCCGGTACGTATCAACTTTAATATCTTCGGTACGAATATCAATGTCGATTTCTTCATTGAATTCAGGCATGACTTCACATGACACGAATGACGTGTGACGGCGGCCTGATGAATCAAATGGAGAAATCCGCACGAGACGGTGTACGCCTTTTTCCGCTTTTAAATAGCCGTATGCATTGTGGCCTTTAATAAGCAGTGTGACAGACTTAATTCCTGCTTCATCTCCCGGGAGATAATCAAGCGTTTCAACTTTGAAGCCGCGTCTTTCCGCCCAGCGGGTATACATTCTGAGCAGCATGGAACCCCAGTCCTGAGATTCCGTACCGCCGGCGCCCGGGTGAAGTTCTAAAATCGCATTATTTTTGTCATATGGTTCACTGAGCAGCAGCTGAAGCTCAAATTCATTCAATTCCTTCGTTAATGACTTCAGCTCTTTCTCAAGCTCTTGCTGAAGGTCCTGGTCAGGTTCTTCTTTTAAAAGATCATGTGTCATTTGCAGCTCTTCGTGAGACTCGCTCAGCTGATGGTAGGAGTTCACGTATTCTTTCAGACCGTTCGCTTCGTTGATGACGGTTTGGGCCTTCTGCTGGTCATTCCAGAATTCCGGTTCCGCCATCTTTTCATCTAATTCTGCAATGCGGGCTTCCTTTGATTCGAGGTCAAAGAGACCCCCTGAAGTCCGCTAAACGAGAAGCCATATTTTCGAGCTCTGCCCTGATTTCTGATAATTCCATTCCATTCACCTCATTAAAAGATCCGGGGCGCCATAAGACGCAGACCCGGTCATGTTCGCTTCATACAGTCCAGACTATTCTGTCCGGCCGCAGCAATTTTTATATTTTTTTCCGCTTCCGCAATGGCAAGGCGCGTTGCGTCCGATATCCACAACTTTGCGGACCGGCGCTTTTTTCGCTTGTTTGGCCTCATCGCCGTCCTGCGGCTGATGAGCCGTCGTTTGGCCCTGAACAACTTCTTCGCGTTCCAAATTGCTTTCAATCTCGGCCTTCATGACGAATTTCGCAACTTCGTCCTCAATGGACTCAATCATGTGCTCAAACATTGCGAAACCTTCCATTTGATATTCACGCAGCGGATTTGTCTGCGCATAAGCGCGAAGGTGAATCCCTTGACGCAGCTGATCCATCGCATCAATATGATCCATCCATTTTGAATCAACGGCACGCAATACGATGACTTTTTCAAATTCACGCATCTGCTCCGTACCGAAATTCTCTTCTTTTTCATTATATTTCGTCATGATGCGGTCCATGATCATCTCATGCATTTCGTCCGGTTCTTTTCCGAAGATATCGCTCTTTTCAAGCGCGCCTTCATCAAGATACGTTGTATTCACCAGCTCCACGAGGCCGTCAAGATTCCATTCTTCCGGAAGCTCCTCTTTCGGCGTATAAGCGGCAATCGCACGCTCCAGAGAAGACTTGATCATGCCTTCCACAATGTCGCGCAGGTTTTCAGAGTCAATGACTTCAAAACGCTGCTTGTAAATGACTTCGCGCTGCTGACGGAGCACGTCGTCATATTGAAGAAGCTGTTTACGTGAATCGAAGTTGTTTCCTTCGACACGTTTTTGAGATGATTCCACGGCGCGTGACACCATTTTGCTCTGAATCGGCGTGGAGTCATCCATACCGAACCGGTCAAGCATCGCCATCGTCCGTTCAGCTCCGAAACGGCGCATCAATTCATCTTCCATTGAAAGATAAAATTGTGTGATGCCCGGGTCTCCCTGACGTCCTGAACGTCCGCGGAGCTGATTGTCAATCCGGCGGGATTCGTGGCGTTCCGTACCGACGACTGCAAGGCCGCCAAGCTCTTTTACGCCTTCCCCGAGTTTAATGTCGGTTCCGCGTCCCGCCATGTTGGTCGCAATCGTGACAGCGCCTTTTTGTCCCGCTTCTTCAATAATCTGAGCTTCACGCTCATGGTTTTTGGCATTCAGCACCTGATGCGGAATCCCTTTGTTTTTCAGAAGTTTAGAAATCAATTCAGACGTTTCAACGGCAACCGTACCGACAAGAACCGGCTGTCCGGTCATGTAGCGCTGGGCGACATCCTCCGCCACCGCCTTGAATTTCCCTTCCATTGAGCGGTAGATCAAGTCCGGACGGTCGTCACGGATGACCGGCTGGTTGGTCGGGATGGATACAACCTGCATGTTATAAATATTGCGGAATTCTTCCTCTTCCGTTTTTGCGGTACCGGTCATACCGGCCAGCTTTTCGTACATACGGAAATAGTTTTGGAACGTAATCGTCGCCAATGTCATGCTTTCATTTTGAATTTCCAGGCCCTCTTTCGCCTCAATCGCCTGGTGAAGACCTTCGCTGTAGCGGCGTCCTTTCATCAGACGGCCGGTGAAGGAATCAACGATGACGACCTGGCCGTCCTCAACAACATAATCCACGTCTTTCTGCATCGCCGCATGGGCTTTTAAAGCCTGGTTGATATGGTGGTTCAAGGCCACGTTTTTGACATCAAACAGGTTGTCGATGCCGAACGTTTTTTCAGCCTTCGTCATTCCTTCTTCCGTCAGCTGAACGCCCTTCGTTTTGACGTCATACGTGTAATCCTGATCTTTCTTGAGCGTGCGGACAAACGCATTTGCCTGCACGTACAGTTTTGTGGACTTCTGAGCTTGTCCGGAAATAATCAATGGCGTTCTCGCTTCATCGACTAAAATTGAATCGACTTCATCAATAACGGCAAAATGAAGCGGGCGCTGCACCATTTGTTCTTTATAGAGCACCATGTTATCACGCAAATAATCAAAGCCTAGTTCATTGTTCGTTGAATACGTGATATCGGCTGCGTAAGCTTCGCGTTTTTCATCTTTTGACATCGAATTCAGGTTCAGGCCGACTGTAAGCCCGAGAAACGCAAAGATTTCTCCCATTTGCTGGGCATCACGGCTCGCCAGATATTCGTTGACCGTTACGACGTGAACGCCTTTTCCCGTCAAGGCATTTAAATACACGGGAAGCGTAGACGTCAGCGTTTTCCCTTCCCCTGTTTTCATTTCGGAAATGTTCCCCTCATGAAGGGCGATGCCCCCCATGAGCTGCACTTTAAACGGGAACATGCCGGTTACGCGGCGGGAAGCTTCACGAACGACGGCAAACGCTTCGACAAGAAGGTCATCCGTCGTTTCTCCTTTTTCAAGCCGCTCTTTAAATTCTGCCGTTTTATTTTTAAGCGCCTCGTCAGAGAGATTTTCATAATCTCCTCTTACGGCATCAATGTCATTTGCTATTTTTTCGTATTTGTTCAGCGCACGTTTGGTCGGATCAAACATTTTATTTAAAATCCCAAGCATCTATAACGCTCCTCTATGTTCACATGCAGATTTTGCATGGAATAAATGATAATTTTCTGTCCATGTATACCTCTCATTATCATAACATACCTTTTGCTATTTCCAAAGAATTTGCAGATAAAGATAGAGAAAAACCTTCCGCGCGTTCACGGAAGGCTGGATGGGTTTATTCAGTCGGTTCAATTAATCCGTATTTGCCGTCATTTCTGCGGTAAACGACATTTGTGAGATTCGTCTCCGCGTTGGTGAATACGAAGAAATTATGTCCGAGCATATTCATTTGGAGAATCGCTTCTTCATTATCCATCGGTTTTAAATTAAAACGCTTTTGACGGACAATTTCCGGGCTGTCATCTTCAATTTCGTCCTGAACCGCTACGCCCGTATCAGCAGCGCTGCCGTTCTCGAAATAATGTTTCGGAAGACCCTGCTCGCGGAATTTTCGGTTGACTTTTGTTTTATGCTTTCGGATTTGACGTTCCAGCTTGTTTGTTGCGAGATCAATTGCATTGTACATATCCTCGTTATGCACTTCAGAACGAAGCGCCAGATCAGTCATCGGAATGGTGACTTCAACTTTGGATTCCTTATCGTTATAGAATTTTAAGTTGACGTTCACATCGGCATTGACGCTCTGCTCGAAATATCGTTCCAGCTTGCCGATTTTTCTCTCCACATGATCCTTTAACGCAGGTGTAACCTCAATGTTTTCTCCTCTGATATTGTAGTTCATCAAAGAACGCCTCCCTTTATCTAAGGATATGTAACTATTTCTCTTTTACCCCTTCTGATCCCTGCTGAAACGTTAAAATAATGTGTAAATTCGGTGAACGATGACGAATGGTGTCGGTTTTATCCGGCAGCGTCCGGCAGGATTATAAGTATATGCAAAGGACGCAGGCAAAAGACCTGCCGCTTGCAGCAGGTCTAGTGAAGAACATACGGTTTGATGCAGTCGTGCGTCTGCTCCATCCATAGCTTATAATGCGGCAGAAAGATGGTTTTTAAAAACTCCTGAAAAGGGGCGGACGGGAAATCATAATCATTTAACATGCTGAAATCCTGAAAGATCTCGTCAAATGAGCGGATCGCCGTCTCCACGCATCGGCACTCAATGATAGACAACAGAAGCGCATGAGAGGAATCGAGATGAAAAAAAGCCTGAATCAAATCGTTGTAAATCCGCTCGCCCTCCGTCTTAAAAAAATCGTCCTGCGTGTCCAACAGGTAGCAAAGCCCCTCATCAATCGTAAAAAGAAGCTGGTAATAGGCTGACACCAAATGGTAATCGTTCAAACTTCTCAAAACACTCACCTATTTGCGTTTGTCGTAATAACGGCCGTCACTTGTCGTTTGCTGATACGGATTGAAATACGTATTATGGTAGATTCGTTTTTTCTTAAGCGTTTTTATTTCATTTCGGATGCCATCCTGAATCCGTTTCACTTCGCCGGTAATCAGACGGTCCATCGCGGCCACCTGCTGAAGCAGCGTTTTTTCTTCTTCGGAAAAAGGCGGCTTTATGCCCGCAAGCATCTCCTCCCTTTTCTCCGTAAATGCCGTAACGCTGCTGATGAGACCGTCGCTTTCCGGGGCGTCCTTCAGTGCAGCGTACATGTTCTTCGTTTCGTTATACAAAGAAAAGACATTGCTGTTCATCAGGCAAGGCCGCCCGCGCCATGGCTGTTTTTCCGTTCACTCTGCATGGCCTGCTTCCACGTGTCGCGAAATTCAGTAACGAGCTTTTCCGCTTCATCTAAAAACTCTCCGTTATTCTGCACGTTCGCATCGATCAGCCGGCGGCGGATGTAATCATAGATTGATGACATCTGCTCAGAAATCTCAATCTCCCGGTTTAACGTGATGCTGAGCTCTTGAATGATGTTTTGCGCCTTTACGATATTTTCATTTTTGGCTTCAAGGTTGTTTTGCTTCATCGCCTGCCTTGCCAGCTTAATGAATCGCAGGCAGCCGTTATAAAGCATAAGGGTCAGCTCTTCCGGAGCGGCTGTAAAGACGGATGTCTGCTGGTAAGCAGCAAAAGGATTATTTATTGCCATTTTTATAAAACCTCCAAGGTTATGATGTTGAAGATCCTAACATTGACGTGAGATATGAAGATTGGCTGTTCAATTTCTCCAATGCCGTATCCAGTGCGCTGAACTTTTTATAATATCTCGTCTCGATGTCATCCAGCTTCGTTTTCATATTGGAAATATTTGTTTCTATTTCATCCAGGCTTTTTCCGATGGCAAAGCTGGTTGATACCGAGCTTTCCGTACCCGCCTGTTTTGAAATTTGAATCTGCATTTTATTTAATGTGTCTTTTAATCTCCGGGCAATCCCCTGTTCCTCCGGGTTTTTGGTTTTCGCTGTATCAGGGCTGTCTGCATTAAACAGTTTAGCCACGAGAGCAGGATTCTCGGTAATTTTCTGTTTCAGTTTCGCTTCGTCTTTAATGACAAGCTTTCCTTGATCCGTATAACTATCAGACGTCTCAATTCCGAAATCGGCAAGCTGATATTTTTTCCCGTCAATCGTAACGGTTGAGTACAGATCAAGCCGCATCTCCGCCAAACCGTTCTGCAGCGTGCTGTCACTCCGTAATAAACCGCTTTTAGCTTTTGCCTCCCACTGCTCAATCTGCTTATCGGTCATTGCTTCTCTTTGTTCATCGGTTAGCGGCTTATAATCGCGGTATTTTGATTCTGTCACCTTCTCGTTTGCGCTTTTAATTAACGTATTGTATTTATCAACGAAATCTTTAATGTTGTTAAAAATGCCGTCCGTATCCGTCGTGCTGTTAATCGTAACCGTTTTATTGCTGTCCGTCACGCTGTTCAGCGTGTATTTGATGCCGTTGATCGTAAAGTTATTGGACGTTTTTGTCATTTCAAGCCCGTTGAACGTAAACTTCGCGTTTTTCCCTTCGGCATTGGCCGTCAGTTCATTTGTTGCATCATCAACGGCAAAACCGAGCTGATCTTTCAGAAAGCTTTTGGTCGCGTCATCACCTGCTGAAAGGGTAAACCCTTCCCCCGTTTTATTGGAAGTGAACGCAATCGTGTCCACATAATCCGAGCCGTTAGAGATTTTCTCTTTTAAAGCCGTCACTCCGAGACCCGAGCTGTTCAGTTTGGTGACCACATCATCAATCGTATCGGTTGCGGCGATCGTGACGTTTACCTCAGTCGGCTTCGTTTCACCCGGATTTGTGACATTGAATTTCAATGTTTGGCTTTGACCCGAAGTGAAATTGATGGCCCCTGAGGATTTATAAGTCGTCGGCGTAGCCAGCTGCTGTACAGACATGCTCGTTGAAATATTCTGCTCAGCACTGACGGCCACCGCGCTGACACTGGAATCCGAACTTGTTACTGTTTTTTTATTCCAGTTTGTGGACATCAGCATATTATTAAATGTAGTAGAATACATGTCGGCAATCTGGGTATTCATTTCCCGATAAGCATCGCGCTTCCATTCAAGCGTCTGCTTTTGCTGGTTTAATTTATTAAGCGGCTGCTTTTCGGCATCCATCATTTTTTTCACCAGAGAATCTACATCAAGACCGGAATTAAGGCCTGTGATTCTTGTGACCATATGTACCCTCTCCTTTTCGGCGTTTAGTCGTAGACGGCTCTATGACAACAGTGAGTTTCCGACTGTTTATCATATCACAGCTCCATAAATGTATGATCTTATTCTTATATCGGTCATATTAAAAGGTTTTCAATAATTTAACTGCAAAATATAATGTTTCATTTTGTCAATAGGGTTCTTTGGCTTGCTGAAGGAGGAGTTAGCTGAAGAAATAAAAAAAGACCCTGGAGAACCAGGATCTTTCCGTCATTAACCTTTAAGCAATTGAAGAACTTGCTGAGGCTGTTGGTTAGCTTGCGCAAGCATAGCTTGTGAAGCCTGAGTAAGGATGTTGTTTTTCGTGTACTCCATCATCTCAGAAGCCATGTCTACGTCACGGATACGTGATTCAGCAGAAGTCAGGTTCTCAGAAGAAGTACCAAGGTTGTTGATTGTGTGCTCTAAACGGTTTTGAACCGCACCAAGTTTAGCGCGCTCGCTAGATACTGTGTCGATAGCTGTTTTGATTGTTGTAAGAGCTGAAGACGCAGCTTTAGCTGATGAAGAGATGTCGATACCTTTTGTTACTTTAGAATCTGCAGCTAATTTTTCAGATGCAACGACTTTACCTTTATCATCATAATATCCAGCAGCTTTTGTGACTTCACCAGTAGTTGCGTCTTTTTCTTCATCCGCCCAAGTAGCAGTGCTTCCGTCAGTTGCTGTAAGTGTATTTTGATCACCAGATACAGTATAAGTCGTACCAACTTTCAGGCTTTCAGAGTCCATTTTATTGATAGACAGGCTCATTGTTTGGCCTTCGTTAGCTCCGATTTGGAACGTAAGGTTTTGCGCAGTTCCGTCAAGAAGTTTCTTCGTGTTGAACTCAGTGTCAGTAGAGATTCTTGTTACTTCAGACGCTAATTGGTCCATCTCTTTTTGAAGCTCAGAACGGTCAGAATCAGTGTTTGTATCGTTCGCCGCTTGTGTAGCAAGCTCGCTCATACGCTGAAGAATGCTGTGAGTTTCGTTCAATGCACCCTCAGATGTTTGGATAAGAGAGATTCCGTCTTGAGCGTTTTTAGACGCCATGTCTAAACCGCGGATTTGAGAACGCATTTTTTCAGAGATCGCAAGACCCGCAGCGTCATCACCAGCGCGGTTGATGCGAAGACCTGAAGATAATTTTTCCATGTTTTTTGCAGCAGAGTTTGAACCTGCATTCAGCTGACGGCTAGTGTTAAGAGCCGCGATATTGTGGTTGATTCTCATTTTGTATTTCCTCCCTGAATTGTTTTTCGCACGTCCTTGTGCATTTGCGCAGCGTCATTTCTGAAGAAAATTTTTCCTCTCATTGGCTACAATATATATATCGGATGGCCGCTTCTATTGTTTATATTGAAAATAAAAAAATCCTCACTTTTTTTGTGAGGATAAGTTAAGTAATAAATCAGTATTAAAAGATACGGCTCTGTTGTTCTCTTCCAGGATCGACAAGTAGATTTCTTTCCGGTGAATATCTACGTGCTGAGGCGCTTCAATTCCCAGCTTCACTTGTTCTCCTTCGATAGCGATCACCTTTATTTCAATATCCGGCCCGATCTGAATGGACTCATTCACTTTTCTTGAGAGAACTAGCATGATCCTCCTCCTATCAGATGTTTTGTTTCATAGGAAGCATCATGTAAAATGATTTGTTTCGCCTTCATTTCCTTTTTATTGACGATAATCGGCGCTTTTAAATTGGCGGTCGTGTTTTCAAAAGGCTCTTCCAGTGTTAAAATCGCCATCACTTCGACGTCCTCTATATCTTCAATGTGCAAAAGCTCAAGCGTCGCTTGGTCAATGTCAAATTCGTACCCTTTAAAGAAAATAAACGGACTGGCGACAATAAAGGCGATGTGCTCCTGTTTCACAGACTGCAGCGCCAAAAACGGTGAATCTTCCGACAAAGGAAGAACAACAAATTGAGTCTCTTCATTAAATCCCGGCAGGCCGTTTTCAAATGAGATAATCTGCCCTTCATCTATTCTGATTTCTCCGTGATATTTTGTTTTAATTATCATGCTTCACAATCCTTTACCACTTTCATCTTTTATTCTGCGTTGCCATCATCAACCGAAATCGTCACCTTAGGGTCTTGCATCATATCAATCTGAACTTTCCCCGGCGTATAATTCCATACAGGTTTATTGACGGCTGCTTCAATTGAAGGTTTGCGGGCTTCAATATCAATCGTAAGCTTTGAAGGAATGCAGTCAATGTCGACGAGAAACTGCGCAGGCAGAAAGTCGCTGAATTCGCCGAATGGATCGGGCGGACTGACATCTGCTGCCTGCCGGGCCATCACATTGCCCGTTTTCTTTTCGATAGCCGCCATTTCCTTCCCTTCCCTGACTGTTTTTGCGATAAACTCGCTGCAGGCTTCCGCACCTTTTTGAGCGGCTTCAGCGTTCAGCTTTTCAAATGATTTGAGATTCAAGTTCTCCCACGCCCTCGTCTGGTCAATCGTCAGTTTGGCCGGCGTGCTTTCAATGTTCAGCTCTGCCGGCGGCTGCTCGATTTCCAGGTCAGCGGGCGGCTGTTCCATCTCGATTTCTTCCTTTTGAAAGGTTATACCGATTTTAGCAGGCACACTGTCAATAATCAATCTCGGCATCTGCACAGAGATCCCTCCTATTTATAGTATTTTAGTAAAAAAAGCGATCTCCCTGTTGTGAGTCGCTTTTTTTATATATTGAAGACGATAGTTATATTATTTCAGGAAGTCGATCAGTGACGGCTGAATGATATTCGCATTCACTGACAGCGCTGCTCTATGAACCGTCTGTTGAGATAGATAATCAACAATTACATCTTCCATTTCTACATCCTCATTATCCGACAATACTTTTTCAGCGGTTGCCGCTTGTGATTCCAATCTTGTCTGAATGAGTTCCAACCGGTTTGTGCGTGCGCCGATATTGGATTTTTCAGCATTCATTTTGTCAGTAAAACCGTCGATATCTGACAGAATTTGATTTGAATCTGCTTCGGACAGCGTGCCTTTGCTTAAAGAAGCTTCTAAGGAGTTGAGAAATTCAAATACATTATCTCCATTTTGTGCGACGCCTCCGAAAGCTGAGTTTGGATCAGAATTCACTTTCAGCACTGCTCCGTTTGAGATGTTGATGTTAACATCCGAAGCACCGGTATAATTCTCATAGTTGTACGTATATGTGCCGTCGGCATTTTCAGTGATCGGCGGGACGTCTGAATTTGTTCCGTTAAACAGATAACGTCCGTTTACCTGAGTATTCGCGACAGAAACGAGCTGCTTTTTCAGCTGGCCGATTTCTGTACCGATTGCTTTCAATTCTGTTTCACCGTTCGAATCACTTTTCGCCTGAACCATCAAATCCCGGATTTTCCCCATAATATCCGTTTCCGAGTTTACGCTTGATTCCGAGTTTTCCAGCCATGTAAAACCTTGCGAAACATTCCGCTGATACTGGTTTACCTGCGCAAGCTGAGTACGGTACTGCATTCCCTTCATTGCGACGACCGGATCATCAGAAGCTTTCGTGATTTTTTTCCCCGTAGACACTTGCTGTTGAAGCCGATCGAGCTTGTCATAACTTGAGCCGATAAATCGAAGAGAATTTTTTGCGATCATCCCTTGAGTTACTCTCATTTACTTATCTCCTATCTTCCTCCGGTGCCCATACCGTTAATAATTTTATCGAATATTTCATCCTGCATCGTTATGATCCGCGCAGCCGCATTATAAGCGTGCTGAAACTGAATCATATTTGTCATTTCTTCATCTAAAGACACTGCACTGACTGATTGTCTCCGTTCATCGGCTGAAAGGGTGTTGCTTTCAGAGTTGTTCATAAGATTGGCCGCTTTTTGTGAATTAACGCCCAGCTTTCCGATAAGGGATTCATAAAAGTCATTAATTGTAGTGGTTTCACCGTTAATAGTCAGCTTGCTGTTCTGTACGGCTGCAAGATTTGTCGCGTTTGTGCCGTCACTTTTTTCTCCGTTTAACGACGCTGCGATATTATCAGTAGACGCAAGGATTTTGTCACTGACTTTTATTTTCGCTGCCGCACCTTTTGCCGGCACCGCTTCACCGCCGCTGAAATCAAAAAATGCTGCACCCTGTTCGCCTGTATAGGTCTTCCCTTTTTCATGAACTGCATTAAACGCGTCAGCAAAGGATAGCGCCATATTGTCAAGAGCCGTCAGCATTTCAGGATAAAGCCCTTTTTCTTCTCCGTTTGACATATAGCCGTATGATTCAATAAGACCTAAAAGTGAGCCTTTTCCGGTAAATGCATCCGCATTGACCGTACTGCTGCCGACTGACACACTCGACACGAGTCCGCTGTCCTTGTCGTAGTTGATTTTCATTTCTGAAACTGTTTTTGTGTTACCGTCGAGCAGCGTACCGAGAGAATTGTTGTTCCCGTTCAGCAATTCGACGTTAACCGTGCCCTCAGCAGTCGCCAAGGCATGTCCGCCCGACTTATTATATGAAACTTTTATATTTGCCATAGAAGATAATTGATCAATCAATCTGTCTCTTTGGTCATACAAATCATTAGGGAGCATACCGCTCGGCTCAACTGCCGCTATTTGATTGTTAAGGTCATTCAGCTGATTGAGAATGGAATTGACCTGATCCGCTGTGTTATCCAGGTTCTTTTTAATATCACCCTGAATGTTAGTCAAAGAGGTAGATATATAGTTAAAACTTTCGGCAAGAGATTTCCCCTGCTCCTGCAAAACTGAGCGCGCTCCCGTATTTTCCGGATTCGTCGCCAGATCCTGAAGGGCATTCCAAAACGAACTGAGCGATCCGTTTAATCCGTTATTGTCAAGCTCTTTCATGACGCCTTCCATTTGCGACAATGAATTGGAACGGGCTGTATAGTATCCTAATTTTGTATTTTCAGTTCTGTACTGATAGTCTAAAAAACTGTCTCTGACGCGCTCAACTGAACCGGCTTTTACTCCTGTTCCGATTTGTCCGGCCGTCAGATCACTGTTTTTTGATACTGCGGGATAAGGGCTCGTCGATTGTAATGTGACGCGCTGCCTCGTATATCCTTCTGTATTTGCATTTGCAACGTTATTTGAAACTGTGCTCAATGCAGTCTGCTGCGCACTCAATGCACGCCTTGCTGTTTCGAGCCCCATAAAAGTCGATGGCATTGAAAATCCTCCGTTCTAAGCTTTTGAATCGAATAATGTCAAACGGCTGACAGGCTTGCGCGCCGCTTGCGGCTCTTTATAATTCATATTCTCTTTTTCACCCGGCATGATCATATCGAATGCCCCGGAGATGAATTGTAAAGCCTGAATCGTGAGCTGTTTGTTCATCTCATTCACTTCTTTCAGACGGTCAAGAAGCGCAGACAAAGAGTGAAATAACCCTTCAAGCTCCTGTTTTTCACTGCCTGAAGTTCTGGAGATGCATGCAGCAATTGTATTGTCCTCACCGCGGCTGAGAAACTGAGAAGTTAACCTGATTCGCTCTTCCTCAGTCTGCCCGATTGCCTGAATATACTTTTGCTCTTTAGTCAATATGTTGGAGAGCTCTTTTGTTTTACCTGCTTTCAGCGCTTCCGTTTTCTCCTCAGACAGCGTGAGCAGATGTTCATGCAGTGCGCAAAGTCGCTTCAGTTGATCAATAATTGGCTTTGCTGACATTGGCTTTCTCCTTTTTATTGCTTTTTATAAAAATTCACTATGTTTTCAGCGATGCTGTTTGAATCTATTTTATATGTTCCGCTCTCTATATCCGCTTTAAGCTGAGCGATTTTTTCCTGACGTGTTTTAGTGACCGCATCTGACGCATTTTGAAGCTCTTTTGCATGAGAAGAAATTTCCACTTTGTCCTTCGGCTTTGCAGCCTCTTTTTGTACGGCTTGCTTTTCGTAATTTTTTTGGTATGGATTAACGGATTGTGTTCCGTACTGATTGATTTTCATAGGATTCCTCTCGCTTTCTGTTCGCAGTCTAATTCTTTTATCGACTGCGTTATCAGTTAGTTTAGGGAATCAGGTGTTTTTGGTATTATAGGCATAGTATGTGTCTTTTGTACTGTTTTTTTCTTTGGATTCAGCGGCTGTTTTTTGGTTCATATGGTCTAATTGTGACTCAATATCTGTCTGACAGGACTTGCAAAATTTCCCCGTCCTGATCGGATTTCCGCACCTTTCGCAAGGATATGCCAAATTTGGAAGCTGGCTGATCTGAATCCTTTTTTGTTTGATAAACTTGAGGATCAGCTCTTCATCCACACCTGTTTCCTCAGTGATCTGCTGCATCGTCGACTGTCTGTTGATCTGCTTTCTCAAAAATTTATAGACGGTTTCAAATGCTTTTTCTTCTTCTTTAATACATGCCTGGCACACGGTCTGCAGGTTCGTTTTAAAAAATAAAGCATTGCATTTTGGACAATTCGCCAATTCACCCATCGTATTAACTCCTATTCCTTCTTTAATCTGCCTTATATTTCTATCAATTATATCGGCAGAAAAAAAGAATAATTTAGCTCCTGATTAAAGTAAAAGAGGAGACCGATGACGCTTTACCCGCTGTCAGCAGGACTTCGGCGGCTTGATGCAGTGTGGCGCCCGTCGTATAAATATCGTCTATTAAGATGACGTTCATACCTTCGGCCGAGTTTTCGGCTGCTGAAAACTTTTTTTCTGCGGACAGCCTTTCTGTTTTGCTCTTTTTGGATTGTTTTTCATTGTTCAGTCGGATGAGGGGGAAAATGACGGGCATTCCGAGCAGAGAGGCCAGCAGCTCGGATTGATTGAATCCGCGTTCCGCCAGCCGTTCGCCGCTCAGCGGAATAGGGATGAGAGTATGTGTATTTGATGGATATGCCGCTTTAAAGCCGGCAGCAAAGTCACGTCCAAATGCTTGAATGATTTTCGCATCACCCCTGAATTTAAACCGGGCTAATGAGTCCTTCATCGCATCATTATACAAATATACCGAACGGTTTTGCCGCAGCAAAAAGCGCTTTTCCGTTTTTGATTCCCGGGCCGCACAATCAGCGCATTTTTCATTTGACTCCTGAGGCCTCCCGCATATACTGCATACGGGGCCTTCAATTTTTTCGAATCGGCTGCTGCATATAGTGCATACCTCTTGCTCGGGCGCCAGAGAAAACAGAGATCTCCAAGTCAATGAACTTGAAATTGGTGAGTCACACAATAAACAATTCAGAGATATTACGCTCCTTCCCGAGTTTCACAGAACTCGCTTGGATTAACCGAAACAATCGCCGCTGATTCAGCCAGAATGACAAGCAGCGCTGTATTTTTCTGTTTATCAACTATCTCTGCTTTTGCATAAGCAACTTTCTTTTTATCTGTAACATATGCCGGCTCAGCCCGGTTTAATGAAAGTGCCAGTACATCATTTTTGCATACCCGGCATGTGCATTTCATATGAAGCTGAGGCATATGGCGGTCGAGAAGTTCCTTTAATATGATTTCTTTAGAATTGACAAGCATGCTGACAGCTCCTCATAGGAAAGTATGAGTATACTGTATCATGTTTTCTGAAATTAACTAGTCCAACAATTTACTTTTTTGTGCCAATTTGTTCATATGTTCTATATGTTTTTTTGCTTTTTTCATTCCGTTTGTAATTCCGAAATGAAACAGGACGACATCACCGCTGAAATGTTTATAATGCCTTCCCGTTCTGCCCGCGATCTGTACGAGCGCGCTCTCAGTAAAGATAGGTGCTTCTGCGCCGAGGACACATGTCTGAACTTTGGGCACGGTAACCCCTCTTTCTAAAATCGTAGTCGTTACCAGCAGATCAAGCCGGCCGTCTCTGAACCGTTTCACTTTATCCTTTCTGAATGTGTCTTCCGCATGCACGCCCTCTGCCCTTACGTTTAATTTCTGAAAATAATCCGTTGTCTTTTTCAATACGTGTACAGACGGAACGAATAAGAAAACCGGCAGCTGTGATTGAAGTTTTTGGCGGACCCAATCCGTTACAGAGCGCGGCAGTTTTCCTTTCTGAAGCTTCTTCTTCCAATTGCCGCACCACAAAAAACGCGGCTCCGGCAGGGGTTTCCGATGATATCTGGCCGGTATGCGAACGCTTTTCAGCAAACCGGCTTCAGCATTCTTTTTTAATGTGTCTGAAGGAGTTGCCGTTACATAAACAAGGGCGCTGTTTTTCTTCCTCGCTTTATCAACAGCGAATCTTAATGTCTCATCGGCTGAAAAAGGAAACGCATCTACTTCATCTATTATCATGACATCAAAAATATCTCGGTAGCGCATCAGCTGGTGAGCGGTTGAAATCATCAGCGGAGTCAAGCGGCCTTTGTCCTCGCTGCCGCCGTACAAAGCAGAAACGTCGACTTTCTCAAATGCTTTTTTCAGTCTCGGCAGCAGTTCAAGTACGACATCTGTACGCGGAGTCGCGACACAGACGCGCAAACCTTGATTCAGGGCAAACTCGATACCAGGAAACAGCATCTCTGTTTTCCCCGATCCGCAAACCGCCCATACTAACAGCTCTTGTCTCTCTTTTATCGCATCTGTAAGCGCGGCGGCGGCCTGCTTCTGTCCGTCTGTCAGTGTTCCTTCCCAAGAAAGCTTTACAGGCTCCCAGCTGTTTTCAGGGGCTTGATTCCAAGAATATAATGATGTCAGTTCATCAGCCCTTCCCATCATGACACAGGCACGGCAATAGGTAATCTGCCTCTTGGCAGAGGGCGCCCAAAATGCCGCAAAGCAGGCTTGATCAGACTGACCGCATCGTTGGCAGACGTAACGGTTTTTCCGGCGGATGATTGACGGCTCGGCCGTTATATGCTCTTTTTCTATAAAACGGTTGATGCGCTGATCTGAAAACGGTATCTCAGATCTCAATAAATGCCGGCCGCAAAAGAAATCCCGCACCTCTGAAAATTCTGAAGCACCTTCGGCCATCTCCCTGCCTCCTTTCTGCTCAAAGTATGCCTGCCGGGAATTTTTTTGTCGAATCACGAAAATTTAATAATAAAAAAATCTCCGCCCTTGAAAACGGAGATTTTCACTTAGTTTTTAAAGCACCAGCCGATTCCGATGGCGCCTTCGCCCAAATGGGTTCCGATCACGGCACCGAAATAGCTGTTATAGAATTCGACATGAGGATATTTACCGCTTAACTCCTGTATAATATCCGTTGCTTCTTCTTCCCTGTTTGCATGGATGACAGCGGCCCGCATCGGGATTCCTTTACTTGCATCCTCCCCAAACAGTTCAAAAATTCTCGAAATCGCTTTTTTGCGTGTCCGAATCTTTTCAAAAGGAACAATTACCTTATTGTCAAAATGAAGAATAGGCTTTACCTTTAACAGACCGCCGATAAAAGCCTGAGCACTGCTTAGACGCCCGCCCCGCTGGAGGTGTGATAAATCATCCACCATAAAATACGCACGGACTGTTTTTTTCATTTCTTCCAGCTCTTTAATAATCTCTTCCGGTGAGTCAACACCGTCTTTAATGAGCTGTGCTGCCTTTAATGCATAAAAACCTTGCGCCAAACAGCTGATCTCTGAATCAAAGGGATAAACTTTAATATGATCAACCATAGTGTTTGCCGAGGCGGCGCTGTTATAAGTTCCGCTGATTCCGCTGGACAAATGTATGCTTATGACTGCGTCATATGTTTTGCCCAGTTCTTCGTACAATGCGATTAATTCACCGAAAGAAGGCTGGGACGTAGTCGGCAGCTCATCATGATTTTTTACTTCTTTATAAAAACTTCTCCAGTCGAGTTCTGTTTCTTCGCGAAATGTTTTTTCACCGAAAACCACTTGAAGAGGGATCATATGAATATGATGTTCTTCTCTCATCTCTTTCGGAATATATGCTGTACTGTCTGTTACAACTGCAATCTTCATCACTTTACCTGCCTTATTAAGTACTTAATAAGTATTTTAATAGATATGAAGCAGTAAAAAAAGACTTGCCTATTATGGCAAGTCTTCTCATACATGACTAACGCATCTCTACCCATCCGTTTTTAATGGCTACGACAACGGCTTGTGTCCGGTCATTAACGTTCATTTTCTGCAAAATATTACTCACGTGATTTTTCACTGTTTTCTCACTGATAAACAATGATTCACCGATTCCGCGGTTGCTTTTTCCGTCTGCAAGCATTTGCAGCACTTCACATTCCCGTCTCGTTAATATATGTAATGGTCTCCGGATTTCCGGGTAAACCTCATGCTGAGGATGAGCAGAAACTCCGCTTGTCGCAAGACGGCGGAATTCGTTGACAAGATTGTGGGTTACTTTCGGGTGAAGGTAAGAACCGCCCTCGGCTACCACTTTCACTGCTTCGATTAAAGTATCTGCGTCCATCTCTTTCAGGAGATAGCCTCTTGCACCTGTTTTTAAAGCATGAGTCACATAGTTTTCATCATCATGGATGGAGAGGATAATCACCTTAGATTCAGGGTACAGCTCAACAAGCTGTTTAGTAGCCTCTACTCCATTTACATTCGGCATATTGATGTCCATTATGACAACATCGGGATGATAATGCTCGACGATTCGAGCCGCCTCATCTCCATCGTCACCTTCTGCTACCACTTCAAAGGTAGGTTCAAAATCCAATATTCTTTTTACACCCTCACGGAATAGTTGATGGTCGTCGATAATAACAATATTTACTTTAGTCACACGCTACGCCTCCTTATCCTATTGTTCTATATACGCCGCTGTTCGGTCAATATGTCTTTTGGCTCTATTTAACAAATTATAGGCCGAGAGATAACGGAACCTTAATCATGATAAATGTCCCAAGACCTATTTTAGAGTCTATCGTTATCGTTCCTTCAAGCAGATCTACTCTTTCTTTCATTCCCAGCAAGCCGAATGACTTGTTTTTCTTTTGTTTAGCATCCTTAATATCAAAGCCTTTTCCGTTGTCCTTAATGATAAGAACGACAAAATCAGCGGTTACTTCCACTTTTACTGTTATTTCCTCTGATTCTGAATGCTTGAGTGCATTTGTGACGGCTTCCTGAGCGAGACGGAAAAGCGCCACTTCAAATTGCGGGGCAAGCCTTTTGTTCTCCGTGTCTCCGATACACTGAAAATGTATTTTCACCTTTCCGTTGTATTCTTCAGTTGTATAAAGATATTTTCTCAGTGTCGGAATCAGCCCGAGATCGTCCAATGCCATCGGTCTTAAATCATATATAATCCTTCTGACTTCGTAAAGGGCATTCCGCACATTCTGCCGAAGATTTCTGATTTCCTGAAATCCGTCCTCCGTGCCGCGGTCGCGGAAGATCCGTTCAATTAATTCCGATCTCATCATGACATTTGCCAGCATTTGCGCGGGACCGTCATGAATTTCTCTGGAAACTCTTTTTCTTTCTTCCTCTTGGGCTTCGATGATTCTTAAGCCGAAATCTTGTTTAGCCTGCGCATCGGCAAGAAGAAGCCCTACTTGGCGAAGGTCTTGATTCAGGTAATTCAGAACGACGGTTATTTGGCTGACCAATGATTCTGACCGTTCAATGATTTCCTGAAGCCCCAAAAGCCGGCGTTCTAAATCATCTCTGCGCTCCCGCAGCTGCTTTTCACGCTGCTGGATCATCGTCAGTTCCACTTGAAGTTTGTGCGCCTTTTCATAGGCGTTGCGAATTTCTTCTTCGCTGAACTTATGGAAATTTCTGCTTACTTCAGACAAGCGGTTTCGTGCGTGCCGCGTATGAACTTCAAGTTTGTCGCCCAGCTCAATGACTTCGTACACCTGCTGTTTGATCTGTTTGAGTTCTTCAACCAGCTGCTCATATTGCTGGCGCGACTGCTCTCCGATTTGAAAAACCTCGTCCTTGCTCCCGTCCACGGTTTTCAGCATTTTCATAAGTATAGAATCCAAAACTTTGGAGTCCATCTTCGATTTGTTCATCTGTCTCCCTCCGTAACGGTGTTGTTATGTATTTTTATTATAAATGTAATTGAACTGCAATTTATGTCGAATTATAATGAAAGAATGCGTATATTCTAGAAAAAAACATTTTTATATAGTATCTTACTCTTTCATGATACCAAAATATGCGCAAAAATTCTAAAGTCTGTTCGAATTTGTAGAAACAAGTCTTTTAATGCTTGTCAGGAGGGTCCAGCAATCATGCTGCACAGCTATTTAACTGTTAAAGAAGCGGGTGAACATGAGATTGTGATTGAAAAATCACGTTTTATCTGTCACCTGAGCCGTGCTGCTTCTGAAGAGGAAGCGCAGGAATTTATACAAAAGATAAAAAAACAGCACTGGAATGCGACTCATAACTGCTCAGCTTATCTGATCGGCGAAACCGACCATATACAAAAGGCCAATGATGACGGAGAACCAAGCGGAACAGCCGGCGTCCCCATGCTGGAAGTGCTGAAAAAACGAGGTCTGAAAGATACCTGCGCGGTGGTTACCCGGTATTTCGGCGGAATAAAGCTCGGTGCAGGCGGATTGATTCGTGCATATGGGAAGTCAGTGTCTGAAGGCTTAAATCATATAGGAGTTACGGAGCGGAAGCTGATGCGGATTATGCATACATCAGCGGATTATACGTGGCTCGGCAAGATAGAGAACGAACTGAGAGAATCAGTTTTTTTACTGAAAGATATCCATTATGCGGATCATGTCGAATTTGAAACGTACGTTGAAGAAAAAGACAAAGAAGCGTTTCTAAAATGGATGACAGAACTGACGAACGGCAAGAGTAAGAATACAGAGGGAGAACTGACGTATTTAGAAACAGACGTCAGCCCTAAAGGAGACTAATGTAATGGCTGAACGTGTAAGAGTGCGTGTTCGCAAGAAAAAGAAAAGCAAACGAAAGATCATATTCAAACGGATTTTGCTGCTGCTTACCCTCGTTTTGTTAGTCGCTGCCGGATTTGGCGGATACAAAGTATACAAAACGATTAATGCGGCAGATAATGCATATGATGCCCTTTCCCGCGGAGACAAATCAAAATTGCGGGATAAAGTCATCAATATGAAGAAAAAACCGTTCTCCATTTTGTTTATGGGGATCGAAAATTATGCCACCAGCGGAAAAGGCGGACGATCAGATTCTCTTATTGTCGTTACCCTTGATCCGAGAAATAAAACAATGAAAATGCTGAGTATTCCGCGTGATACGCGGGTGACGCTTGCCGGTGACACAACCGGTAACAAAACAAAAATCAATGCGGCTTTTGCTAAGGGCGGAGCGGATGAAACCGTCTCAACCGTCGAAGACTTATTAGGCATACCGATTGATAAGTATGTCACTGTCGACTTCAATGGCTTTAAGGATGTTATTGATGAGGTAGGCGGGGTCGATGTAAAAGTGCCGTTTGACTTCGACGAGATGAGTGACGTCAGTAAAAAGAAACGGATCTATTTCAAGAAAGGAAACATGCATTTGAACGGTGAGCAGGCTTTGGCTTACGCCCGGATGAGAAAGCAGGATAAGCGCGGAGACTTCGGCCGGAATGACCGCCAAAAGCAAATCTTAAACGCACTGATCGACCAAATGTCAAGAGCTGGAAATATTGCTAAAATCGATAAAATCGCTGAAACAGCGAGCAATAACGTCCAAACAAATATCCGAATCACTGAAGGACTCGCTCTTCAGCAGATTTACAGCGGCTTTACCAGCAAAAAGATTGATACACTGACCATAACAGGATCAGATTTATATTTAGGCGGAACCGCAACTACGCGCGGAACATATTATTTCCAGCCGGATCCAGCCAATCTCGAAAAAGTACGGCAGGAATTGCAGAAGCACCTGGATTACCCGTCCGGAAGCAGCACGGCGTCCGATCCCGCTTCTGACAGCACCGGAACGGACAGTACGACTGATTCGACTTCCGACAGCACGGGAACAGGCGGTACGGCTGATTCGACTTCCGGCAGCACAGGAACAAGCGGCACAACCGATTCAACCAACGGTACTGCAGGTGCAAACGGTACGGACAGCACACAGTCCGGCGGCACAACAGGCTATTAAGAGTAAACCCGATCCTTTGAGCAGGATCGGGTTTTTCTATATAATAAGAGAATAGCAAAAAAGCAGACCATTCGCATGATCTGCTCTTTTTAATTTTTCTTTACCAATCTTTTGTAAAACTTGGTAAATGGTTTAAATTGTTCATTTACTAACCCTGTGACCTCTGCTATGATTTGCATAAATACAATCAATACAAAAATAATAAACAGCGAAAGCCATATGGTCGCACTTTTCAGCAGGATGGCACTGACGCTGAAAATAAAGCCGATTAAATAAATGATAATGACAGCCGTGCGGTGTGACAGCCCGAAGGCCATCAGCCGGTGGTGTATATGTGACTTATCAGGCGCTGAGATCGGCTGTTTGTTTAAAATCCGCCTGATGACGGCGAATGTCGTATCAAAAATCGGCACGCCCAAAATGATGATCGGAATGATGATACTGAATAAAGTAACACTTTTATAAAGACCTAATAATGAGAGTACTGAGATGACGTATCCGAGAAAGAGCGATCCGGTATCTCCCATAAATATCTTTGCCGGGTGAAAATTATAAAATAAAAATCCGAGTGTGCTTCCTATCACGACAAGTGAAAGTGACAGAATAAGGATTTTCCCTCCGGATAACGCCATAACGGCGATAGTGGAGAGTCCGATGACCGACAGGCCGGCAGCGAGTCCGTCCAAACCGTCAATCAGGTTCATCGCATTCGTAATACCGACGATCCATAACACAGTCAGCGGGTAAGCGACCCATCCCAATTCTAAACGTTCCGTTAAAAACGGTACGGAGAAAAAGTCCATTTTCAGTCCCGTGCTCACAATCATAATGGCCACGGCCAGCTGGACGAAAAACTTTACCTTTGCGCTTAATTGGTATTTATCATCAAGGATCCCTAAAATAACAATAATAAACGCACCCACCGTAATGGCGGTCATTTTCGTTTCATTATATATGCCGGCCGCGAGCACACCCGCCGCTACGCCGATAAAGATGGCCAAGCCGCCCATACGGGGCATTATTTTATCATGTACTTTTCGGTTGCTGGGCTGGTCAACTGCACCTATTTTGATCGCAATTTTTTTTACGATAGGAGTTAGGATTAAAACCGTTAGCAGAGAGACAAAAAACGCAACAACTATGCGAAACATGCGTTCGTCAAGCATAAAGAAGTCTCCTTTGGAATTATATGAAGTCTTTTCTGATATTGAACCGTTCCTTCCATTATAATTCTTACTAGTTATTATAACAAGCATCATCAAAAAGAAACACGCAAATCAAAAAATGCGCTTTCCCTTTTAATGGGATTGCGCATTTTTCAATATACCCGTGCATTCGAGCATTCGGCCGAATAAAACATTCCAATCTCGTCTCCGGGCCAATTCACGGCGCAAAGCCTCGTATGATCCGCGGCGGTCCGCTGCCAGAAGCGCTTCGCAGGCCGCGATGAAATCTGCGGGGTCGCTCCCTTCAACGTATTCATAAACGTAAGGCCTTTTGATTTTTGACGTAGAAGAAAGGTTGCAGCCGACAACCGGTTTCCCGGCGGCTAAAAATTCAAAAAGCTTAAGCGGAAATACCGCGTCATTATAAGGTGAATTTTTATACGGCATGATGCCGATGTCGACAAGCTGCATATAGGACGGCACTTCATTCGGCGCGGCAGGTCCCGTCCAGATGACATTCGAGCGTTCCAGAAGCGACTCGAAATCCGGATCGTCCTGAGCCGTGTTCGGGCCCACCAATAAAATCGTCCAGTCAGGCCGCACATCTGCCGTTTCCGCCATAAGCGCAAAATCGAGCTTCGGTTTGATTCCGCCGATAAAACCGAGAACCGTTCCGTTTCTTCCCCGTAAAATGTCTTCATCCGGCTGTTTATTTTCCCGTGAAAACAGGTCATATTCCACTCCGTTTTCAATGGTGAACACTTTCTGGTGCGGGTTCTCCAGCTTTTTTCCGACCTCCCGGTGCAGACAGTCAGATGTGCAGGTGATGGAATCGGCACGCTGAATGATTCTCATTTCCGCCTGTTTAATGATGTTTCTTCTTACATTTGACAGCACACCGGCCCGGCCGCTGATCGGAGCGGCCCACAGATCACTGCAATCGTAAATCACTTCATCCCAAGGAAACAGATCTGCCAGAAGCGGAAAACCGGGGAAGGTGTACCATAAGCAGCAGCGGGCCCCTTCTCCTTCTTCCTTCAGCATGTGCAACAATGGTGAAAGTTTATGCCTGTAACACATGTCTGTATACCTGCCGAAACGGAATGCTTTTTGCTGCATGAGATCCTTTACAGTGAACTGCCGGATTCCCTCGGCGATCCCGGCCGTCTGACCATCATTGGCTCGCGGGGACGGGCATACCCAAATGACGCTTTTCGTTTCTTTTTGCCGGGAAAGAAATTCAGCCAGCCGGTGCCGTCTGTATCTCAGCCGGTCATGCCCCCATTCCGCCGCTCCGACGATTACGTGAATAATCGGTTCCACCTTCATCACCCAGCTCCTCTGACGCCTACAGTCTTTTCAAGACCGCGTTTTTCGCATATTGCATAAAACACCACGAAGCCTTGATAAAATGCAGGCGCTCAATTTCTCTATAAACAAACCACGTTTTTTTTGCGGCTTTCCACTTGTTGCTTGAAATCGAATTCTGCACAAGCCTGTATTCTGAAAGGCACTCATTCAGGCCGTAAGCCGTAAATCCCCTTTTCAGCAGGGAAAGCCATGTCGCTAAATCCTGCCGCGTTCTGATATCAGGCATTTGAATCTGCCCCGTCTGCTCTCTGTCAATCATGACCGTTAAACATCCGATAATCGTGTTTTTTAAAGCTTCATCATATGACAGGCTTTCAGGGGCTTGAATCGTTTTGTCCGTCGGCGTTCCGTCCTGCTCCATGACGCTGTAGCCCGTAAATGAAAAAGCGCAGGAACGCTCCGCCATAAACGCAAGCTGTTTTTGAAGCTTTTCCTTTTTCCATCTGTCATCGCTGTCCAGAAATGCGACATAACGGCCCTTGGCATGTTTAAGGGCTGTATTTCTGGCAGCCGCGGCTCCCCCGTTTTTATCTAAATAAACGACGCGGATCCGCTCATCTTTTTGTTCATATTGCCGTAAAATATCTCTCGTTCCGTCCGTTGAACAATCATCCGCGATAATCATTTCCCAATGCGGGTGGCTTTGATGTAAAACGGACTGAATCGTGTCTTCGATATATTCACTTGCGTTATAAGACGGTGTAATGACAGATACGAAAGGTTTCCAGTTTGTCATGGTCACATCTCCATCGCAGATTTTTACAAGGACTCTCTAAAAAACTCCGGAATGACAATGAACATAAATGCAACTGCAATGCCGATTAAAACGCCCAGAACCGCTTTCTTTTTCGGCGGCATGCCTTGTCCCGCCGTTTCATTCATCGGCTCTGAATTGATGACGCCGGCCGCTTTCAGGTTCAGCTGCGTATTTTTCAATTCGTATAAAAATCGTTCCTTATCCACTTTGGCGTCCGCGCTGACGGTTTCTCCTTCAAGCGCAGCAATACTCTGCCGCACTACTTTTGCCCGTTTCTCAAACAGGTCCTGATCATTCTTCAGAAAAGTTGTTATGACGGCTTGAAACACCGATTCGGTCTCCTGTTTGTTTTGGCCGCTGTAGCTGACCGTGATCAATGAATCTGATTGTGTTTCGACAGTCAGTTTACTTTTCACGGCCGCTCTTTCTGCGTCTGTTTTATCAGGCAGAGCCTGCTTTAAAAAGGCATCGCTCGTCAAAAGGAGCGGGATTTCTTTTGTATTGTTATAAAGCGGATGATCATAATTTCCCGCGGCGATCGCGGCTTCTGATGTAAAACTGCTGTTTCCGCTTATTTTTGACGGCAATACATATCCCGCCGCCCCTAACACAACGGGCAGCGCAATGATCCAAATGATATTTTTTTTGATACGCCGGGTTATTCTTGTCAACATATCCTTCATCTCGCATCTCCCTGTTTTTCATAGTACGCCGTGACGGCAGACTCCTTTTGTAAACGCCTCAATATATTGACCGCCGCGATCACGAGCGAGAGAAATACCCAGTGGAAAAATAAATTTGATACGGAGCTTGGGCTGATGCTGCTTACCAAAAAACCGGCCATCGCCGTGATAAGTCCTTCTGTGATCAGTCTTGACTGATTTTCCGATTTTCTTTCATGACATTTATAAAGTGTCCAAAAAAGGAACAAATAGACTGTCAGGTAACCGAGCATCGTAAGCACGCCGAAGTTCGCCATAATCTCGACGAGCCAGTTGTGCACCTCAACTACGCCGCCCGTATCATAAACGGGCTCCGCTTTTAAATAGTAAGAGACATTTCCGGCACCCACTCCGAACCCCCAGGAATCAATCACATAGTGAAAGGCGTTCTTTAAAAGATTCGCCCTGGCGAGGTTGGAAGGAAGCGGCTGCTGTCCCGGCATCGCCTGCGGAGCTGAAAACAGATTCAAGACGGCATTGGTGATACGGCCCGCAAATAAAACCGCAAACAGCGCAGCACCCGCTCCCGCAGCGTACAGCGCGAATTTTTTCAACAGGGAAGGCAGCAGGATGAAGACGTATACAGCCGCCCCCGCGCATATGCCCAGCAGACTCGCGCGCGAACCGGTCAAAATGATTAAATACAAAGCGCAGATCGCAAAGAGCAGGCTGACGGCCTTCACATAGCCGTTTTTCATATTTTTCACCGCCGCCGCATACAGAAAGAAACTGATGCACAAAAACGTCGCGAAATCATTTTGATTAAAGAAAACGGACGTCGGATAATGCTGTTTGTACTGCGGGCCGTTATAAAGCGTGGAGCTCGGCAGATGGTTGTGTGTAAAATGGTTGTAAAAGCCGATCGCCATCACAAAAATGGTCATCACAAGCCATATGCCGTAAAAAACCATCAGCTGATCAAAGCGCTGAATGAACATGACAATAAGATAAATCAAAAACATGCCCATTCCCATTAAAGCTAAATATTTAATCCCGTACGTCACGGATTTTGCCCACAATAACGATAGGAGACCGTATGTAAACCATAAGGCGAAAAACATCAGAACCCCTTTTACATTCACCCGATTCCATCTGTCAATATGATGACGGTTTGTCAGGATGCCGGCGATGTGAAGGGCGCCCGCTCCGATTAATAACAGCCGGTATATAAATAAGCTGAAAAATCCGAGATGAACCGCAAAGAAGGCCTGGTTTAAAAATGTACACGCGATCAGTATATAAATGAGCCCCATAAACATCTGACCGTTTGTTGTAAAGGCGGATAGCAAAGCAAGTCCGGCAATGCCGATCATGGCGGCAAGCAGCAGCACGGTGATTTTTCCGAAGCCGGCATCCGCCCTGACCGCCCCCAGCATGATGCATCCTCCTGTAATGACAGCGGCAAGCAGCACAAGAACATGTGCCGCTGAACGTTTGATACTCACATGGCAAACCCCTTTCCAAAACCGGCAGCCGAGCCGGACTGCCGAGAGCCTGAAAACAAATCTTTTTCTATCTTGCCAGTTCTTTTATTTGCCGATCGGCATGAACCGCCGGACGTCCGACGGAATGATAAGTGAATCCTGAAACCCTCATATACTCCAACGGAAACATATTTCTGCCGTCAATGATGACCGGCTGTTTGAGCAGCTGCTTCACTCTCTGAAGATC
The DNA here is from genome assembly GCF_053663395.1 of Bacillus sp. JK74. Classification (NCBI taxonomy): domain Bacteria; kingdom Bacillati; phylum Bacillota; class Bacilli; order Caryophanales; family Bacillaceae; genus Bacillus; species Bacillus sp. JK74. The sequence goes on from NZ_JBSJQB010000001.1 coordinate 449,709, forward strand.
CATCTCCTTGACTTCCGGCCAATCTGTTGTAATCAGGCATGCGTCTGCGTTTTTGATGGCACTGTACATCTCTGTGTGATATTCAATGCCGCCTTCTCCTAATATCGCTGACGCTTCGGGAATCGCGATCGGATCATACGCTTTCACGTGAGCACCCTGCTCTTTAAGACTTGTGATGATATCAAGAGCCGGGGCGGAGCGGACGTCATTTGTATGCGGTTTAAAGGCCAGCCCCAGTACGGCCACGGTTTTCCCTTTTAAGGGACCGATGGCGCGGTTCAATTTTTCCGTAATACGGACCCTTTGCTTCTGATTGGTTTCAATGACGGCTTCCATCATTTCAAACGGATAGCCGGCGGCGTTTGCGATATGCAATAAAGCCGTTGTATCCTTCGGAAAGCAGGATCCGCCGAATCCGATGCCCGCCTGCAGAAATTTATTCCCGATCCGGCTGTCAAGGCCGACGCCTTCTGACACGTGAGAAATGTCCGCCCCGACACGTTCGCAAATATTGGCGATATCGTTAATAAAAGATATTTTGGCGGCTAAAAAAGCATTTGCGGCATACTTAATCATTTCCGCGCTTTCAAGATTGGTCTTTACGATCTTCGTACGGAACGGCTTATGAAGCTCTTCAATGACCGAAGCGGCATGTTCGCTTGTGGCGCCGATAACCGCCCGCTCCATCTGCATCGTATCCCGCACCGCCGAACCTTCGCGGAGGAATTCAGGATTTGACGCGACATCAAACGGATATGTTCCCTTTGACGCTTCGCTGACGATTTGGTAAACGAGCTTTCCCGTCCCGACCGGAACAGTGCTTTTGGTGACAATGATTTTGTATCCGTTCAGCTGTTCTCCGATTGTTTGCGCCGCTGCCTTAATGTAGGTCAGATCGGCTTCACCCGTCTTTGACATCGGCGTACCGACGGCGATATAGATGATATCAGCGGCTTTCACAGCCGGCTCAATATCGGCCGTAAAGGATAACCGCCCGTCACTGACATTTTTTTCGGCTAATTCCTCAAGCCCCGGTTCATATATCGGGATGACTCCGTTTTGCAAGCTTCTGATTTTCGCTTCATTGATGTCACAGCAAGTCACATGATGGCCGATTTCCGCAAAACAAGTTCCAGATACAAGACCTACATACCCTGTTCCTAATACAGCGATTTTTTTCACAGCTTCATCCCTCTTTCGAAAGGTTCTCCTCTTGCCCGGCCCGGTTCATGACGGACCGGTATTTCTCTTTCAGCGTTTTCGCATTGTGGCTTGCGTCAAAATACGTGCGGACGGTTTGAGAAAGTTCCTCGGCTGTTTGCGGCGTCCAAGCCTCTCCTTCGTCATATTGCAGAATGGATTCTGCCAGTGTGCCAGGTGAACCCGGCTTGATCAGCAAACCTCTATATTTCCCAAATAAAGAAGCCAATCCTCCGACATCGGTACAGATCACCGGCACCTTCAGAGCGAGCGCCTCAATGACCACAGTCGGCATGCCTTCGCTGTAGGACGGCAGCGCCATTACATCCGAGGCCAGCAGATAGTCCTGTACCTTGTCGTTCGGCACTTGCCCCGTGACGATATGAGCGGCTTCACGCAATGAAGATTCGGCGGGACCGTCACCGACAAAGACAGCTTCATATCTTTCATCCAATGACTGAACGGCTTTTGATAAGTCGAAAACACCTTTCTCTTTGACAAGCCTGCCGATGAACACGATCAGTTTTCTATCCGGAGGAAGGCCGAGCCGTTTTCTGACGGCTTCTTTCGTCTCGTTCCTTTTTCGGAAGGCGTCAAGCGTGATGCCGATCGGAAGCACGCTGCACTCCGCTTCGATGAGCTTTTTCATTTGTTCCCGCAGACTGCCGCTCACAGCGTAAATATCGGCTGCTTCCCGCACCGCAAATGTAAATGCGCGATGAGCGCTTTTGCTGTAATGCGGATAGACATTGACATCACTGCCATGCAAGGTCAGCACATACGGGATGCCTAAAGCCTTTGACACAATGGCGGCCGCTCCGCCTGACGGCATGGCGAAATGCGCGTGAATCAGATCGGGCTTCAGGCCATGATTTTTAATTTCGGAAAGAACCGATGACGCCATTCTTTTATGCGGCTGCGCCCATTTCAGCTGCCCGGGAACCGCCTGATAAAACGGCCGGTGGACGGACACGCCTTTCCGCCATTCATGCGCCGGCCTTATATCCTTTTGCCGATACGTCTTTTTCAGCACCCGGAATGGCGCGGCGAGTTTCGGCCGCGGACAAATGACAGTCATCTCCGCGCCAAGCTTTCTCAGTTCTTGGGCCTGCGTCTCATGAAAAACACCTTCTCCCGGCTTCTCACTGCTCGGATATACACTTGTCATCCACAATACCTTCATAGCAAACGTCCTTTTCTTAATTTACTTTTCATATGCGGATAAGCTTTTCCTAACAGGAATAAATAACACAATGCGCCGCAGGCTACGGAGATCGCCAGCCGCAGCTTGACATCAAGGCTGATCCGCTCCGTTCCGAAGCTGGCTGTAAAGGCGATGACACCCATTGCCGCCGTAAGCAGAAACGGTTTGGCCACGGCTTTGAAGTAAGCCGACAGCCGCAGCTTAATGACATATGCCAGCAGCCAGCGCCCGATCAGGAAATTCAGGATGCTGATGAAAGCGTACGTCCAGGCTACCGTCAAGAGATTTCCGGACAGCACGGCGGCGTACAAAGATGCACCATACAGCAGCATCACCCCGGCGTCCCAATAAAATGCCAGATCGGCCCGCCCTTTTGCCAGCAGCACTGATCCGTTCGGATTCATCAGAACCCTTAAAATCCCGACGATGGCGAGAACGTTTAAAACCGGGACAGCCGCCAGCCATTTTTCTCCGAAAACCGAAGCCACGAATGCATCCGATACTGAAACCAAACCGAGCAAAAGCGGAAAGGATATCAGCGCGAGTATTTTGGTCATATTGAGAAAACCTTCTCTGATCACGCTGTTTTCATGCTTGTTTTTCGCAAAGACGGGAAACGCGACTCTCGTAATGATCGGATTGATTTTTAATACCGGAAGCGTGACAATCTGGTAGGCCAGATTGTAAATGCCGAGCGCCTCGGCGCCGATAAAACTGCCGATCAGAATCATATCAATATTCGCCCCGAGCCGGTTCACAAGCCGGGAAGACAGCTGAAAGGCCCCGAAAGAAAAGAAGCCTTTCATTCCCTTCAGATCAAAAACGAACGCCGGTCTCCATGTTTTTCTGCAGGACACCCAGTACAGAATGCCTTTTGACGATTGCAGCAGCACCTGGGAAATCACATACGCGAGAATCGGGTCCGTATAAAAAACCGCAGCCGCCAAGAAAACGAAGGACAGCACATTTGAAAAGATTTCAATCTTGCTTAGCGTGTTAAATGCCAGCGCTTTTTGCAGCATATACTGATATTGCTGACCGATCGGCGCAATTAAAAACATGACGGCCAGCACGCGGATTAAATAGTCAAGCTCCTCCCGCCGATAAAAATCGGCAATGAGCGGACTGCTGAAGAACAGCAGCGCAAACAGCGCAAGCCCCGTTATGATATTCAGCCAGTACAAGGAAGACATCTGTTTTTCAGTCACATGATCTTTTTGAATGAGCGCGGCGCCAAAACCCATATCAAGCGCAATTTGGGCAAACACCACTACCGTTGTGATCATGCCGACAAGGCCGAATTCAGCCAGTGACATGACCCGCCCGAGCAGGGCGAATTGAACGATTTGAATGACCGTAATACACGCTGTCGAAATACTTGTCCATTTGGCACCGCTCAAAATTTGATTTGTAATACTAGGCATCGTTTTCCCTACTTTTTTGTCTGCTGACCAGAATTTTTATCGCGCCCCGTCACCGGTCCAGATCACTTTGCACGTTTTGAGCATAATCTTCAGTTCCAATGAAAAGGTCAGGTTGCGGATATAATATAAGTCAAACATCAGTTTTTCCCTCGGTGTCATGTCATATCCCCCGTTGACCTGCGCCCAGCCGCTTAATCCCGGCTTAACGGCCAGCCGCTCTGTAAACCCCGGAATCTCAGCCTGAAACTGTTCCGTAAACACGGGACGCTCGGGACGCGGGCCGATCAGGCTCATTTCTCCCCGAAGCACATTTACCAGCTGCGGCAGCTCATCAATACGGGTCCTTCTGATAAAAGCGCCGACCTTTGTCACGCGGGGATCCTTTTTCAGCGCCCAGACCGCCCCCGATTTTTCAGCATCTATTTTCATAGAGCGGAGCTTATACAAATAAAACGGCTTCCCGTCTTTGCCTACCCGCTCCTGCTTGTAAAAAGCCGGGCCGGGCGACTCCAAACGAATCAGTATGGAGAACAGGCCCATCACCGGGAGCGCCGCCAAAAGCCCCGCAAGCGCAAACACAATGTCCATGAATCGCTTAAAAGCCAAATAACGGGCCGTTCTTTCCGTAACGGCAGCGGAAGTCCCCTGCCGCACTGCATAGTTATTATTTACATTCATGCTTTTCTCTGCTCCCACTGACACACACCTCACGATTTGTTGGGATGTTTGATGACCTATGCCGTGAGTTTAGCAGATGGATGTTAATTGGAAGTAAAGGAAACGTTAATGTTTATTAGAATGTTTTGATTATTGTTTTTTTATTGTAAATCTATTCATATCCATATTTGAGACAAAGCATAATGAAAAAATAAAAAAACAGACCGGTATGATTGGTCTGTTTCCATGAAAAAAATTATCTGAAATAGGAGGAAACGCCTTGGGTGATCCCCGCCGCGAGTCTTTCCTTTTTCGTTGATTGTTTTAAAATATTGGCATCAATCGGGCTTGTGACAAAACCGGTTTCTAACAAGACACTCGGCATTTTAGAATACTTAATGACGTAAAATCCGGCAGTTTTCACACCGCGGTCACGCGTGCCGAGAGCAGAAACCATTCTCGGCTGAATATTTTGGGCAAGCCTCAGACTGTTTGCCGATTGGTAGGTTTTATCATAATACGTCTCCGTACCGTTTGCACTGCTGTTATCATTCGCATTTGCATGGACGCTGATGAAAATATCGGCGTTCGCCTTCGCCCCTTTGTTCACTCTCTCCTCAAGCGAATCAAAGGTGTCGCCCTTTCTCGACATTACAGTAAGCGCGCCCGCGCCGTATAATTGATTGTTAAGACGCGTAGCGATATCAAGGTTTACATTTTTCTCAAGCAAGCCGTTTCCGGTTGCACCTGAATCCTGATAGCCGTGCCCCGGATCAATAAAGACCGTTTTGCCGACAACGGGATTTTTAAGCTGCGACGCGGCATTGTTGCTTAAAGATGAAGCACTTCCTATGACGGTGAAGCTGGTGATGTTTTTACTTCCGATATACGTCCGGACGTCTTTTGACAGACTGTCTCCATTCGTCAGCAGGTGAACTCTTCCCTGTTTGGCGCTCAGCACGCCTCCGACGATGGTATCCGCCTCTTTAAAGCCATTGGTAACAAACGTATAGCCTGTGCTTAAGCCTGTCTTTTTTGCAAGATTCACAGACAGGTTATAGCGGTTTTTGCCGCTGATTCTTGAAGGGTTCGGCAGCTTATTATAAAGTGAGCTGCTGATGCTGCTTGTCCCGCCGATGACAATCGTGTTTTTAATCCCTAAGCTTTTGATCGCATTGGACGTAGAACCATTTAACGTTGAATCATTAGTGAATAAAATCGGATATTTTTTAGCGGACGCATAAGAAATCGCAGCCATTCCATCTGCATCAACAAACCCGTTGACCACAAGGGCTGTAGAAGATCTTGTCATTTCACCCGCCACTTTTGCGGCTGTGGCATATCTCGTACTCCCTGATAATCGTTTGACACTGATGCCTAATTTAGCAATTTGATTTGCGGTATTTTTCGAAACGGCAGGTGTGCCGCCTACGATAATCACATTTTTCGTTTTTAAATCAATTAATCCCTTTTTTGTGCCGGCAGACAGCTGATCTTTATTTGTAAACAGCAGCGGCGCATTTTTTTGATATGCAAGCGGCGCAGCGGCAATTGCATCGGCATATGAAGTTCCGCCGGTGATAATTACCGTTTTCGCTTCACCCCATGATTGTTTTGCCGCCAGTACAGCCGTATCATACCGGGTGCTTCCGCCGATTCTTTTAACCGTGTTGTCAGCCAAAGCGGAAGGGACAAATAGAATGACCCCGAGAATAAAGACGGGGAGACATTTTATGATGAATTTCAATCCGATCTCCTCCACAGAAGTTTAGTAGTTTGTAAGTGCTGTATTAGGATAATAGAACGCAAGAATAGAAGTATACGGCTCTCCGGCCTCCGCTCTTTCTTTTGCTCCGTATTGACTCATTCCTACGCCGTGACCGTATCCCTTTCCTGATATCGTGATTTGCGAAGAATTACCGGACGCACTGGCGTATGTGCTTTTAAAAGATGAAGCTCCGATCATCGTCCTGAGTTCAGACGCTTTCACCTCAACAGATGCAGTCTTGTTCATGACATAGCCCTTCGACTTGTCATTCACATGGTACGTGACCTTCACCGCGGCGTCTTCCGCGCGCTGGCCTTTTGTTTTTCCGGTGAGCGAGAGATCAGAGATGCTTGCAATTTTTATGGAACTTGCATTGGTTTCTTTATTTTTCATCAGCCAATTTTTTATTCCGCTGAGCTGCGCAGCATTTGCTTCGTTTGTTTTAGACCACCAGGATGCGGGATTTTTCATATCCAGACCCGCTGGCAGCTGCTGCTTCTGCAATGTTAAAGACCAGCTGATTTCCGGATCTTTTGTGTCCTTTTTGGCTACTAAATACGGCACTTTCGATCCCCACACTTCATCGCCGGCTTCCATGTAACCGCCATTGCTTGATGAGTAAGTGGCATCTATCAATCTGCCGGAATAAGTGAGCACTTTCCCCTTTGTTCCGTTAACGGCTGCGGTGGCGTTTGGATACCAGCTGTATCCCCCGTAAACCTGAAAGGCCGTTGTATCCGCGACTGTTTGTCCCATCTTGCCGATAGAGTAGGTGCGGGCGGCAACAGCCTGGGCTTTCAGCGCTTCTGTCGGCCAGCTTCCCGGCATTTCATTCGGCAGGACACCTTTCAGATAATCCTCAAAAGGAATGTTTTCATTAACAGGTCTTACATATTTGCCGGATTCCGCAGTGAAACTCATATTCCCCAGATATGCTTTCCCGTCAATGCTGATTGTGTTTGCTGTTGAATATTTTTCAGGAACCGCCTTGAAAGACGTTTTTCCGCTGTTAATGCCTGCAACGCCTAATTTGCCGCCGGACGTTTCAATACGGTACGTCTTTCCGTTTACGAGATAAAACTCTTTTGCGTAAGCAGCCTTAACTGAATCGGCAATTGAATTCGCGCTGCCTATTAATGTATAAGAATAGGTGCCTTTCGTTTTAAAAAGGCCGGCCTCGTCGGCGGGTGTTTCGCTTTTTTTGATGTATACAAGCGGCATGTGATTTGCGGCGGCAATATTTGATCCGACTACGATGTCCGCTAATTTAGTCCCGTTGGCAGCCACCGTTTTGCTTGCATCCATGCCAAGCGAAGTGACTGCGTTTGCTGATATTTGATATCTGTTTGATCCGGTAATTCGTTTGGTGACCGAGGCCTTCTTTTTAATTTGATTCTCCACATCTTTGCTGACGCTTGAAGTGCCTCCCATGATGATCACTTTTTTAGGCAGATTGTAGCTCGGAAGGGAGTCTTTTTTCGTCAGAAGAATCGGATAGCCGTTTTGCGCGGCATATGGCGCGATTGCCAGCGCATCCGTATATACATCCCCCGTTACTACGACCGCCTGGTCATAGCTGCCCATTTCGGCCGCAATATTTTTGGACAGATCATATCTGTTTTTTCCGCTGATCCGTTTCGTGCGGCCGTATTTCTTCAATGTCTTTTCCGCGGCTGACGAAATACTGTTCGTCCCGCCGATGATTAAAATATTATCCGGATTGAATTTCTTGATTTGCGCTTCTGTGCTGCTGCTCAGTTTTTTCGCTTCAGTCAGCAGAACAGGCGCTTTCAGTTTATTCGCTAAAGGAATGACGGAAAGCGTGTCCGCAAAATAAGCGTCCGTATTCACGACGACTACGTTGGACGGGTTTTTCCAATACTTAGATGTCGCGGCGTTAGCCGTATCATATTTGGACGCGCCTCCCAATCTGACAACGGAGGACACATCGCTTCCCGTCAGTTTATAAGTTCCTGAAGGTTCGATATTCAGAGTCGATTTATTACCAATATAATTCGTCAGTTTTACTGAGATATCAGAACTGGCCGCAAAAGTGCTTTCCGGTAATAAAGCCAGGCTGAATATCACAGAAAAACAGACAGCCCATATTGTTTTCTTCAATTTTTATCCCGCCTTTTGCTGATCATGGTGTATTATTTTGCTTTCTCGATTTCCTTGATCTCTTTTTGGCCTTTATCATTTGTGAAATAAGTAATGCTGACTTTGTCATTTTCGCTGAATTTATTCAGAACATCAGAGAAGTCATCAGAAAATTCAAAGCTGACGGGCTGATCATCCACTTTTACTTCAATTGTGTGCGTATCCGCCATACCGACATAATATGCCGTTTCTTTTTGAGCCTGGTTCTCCGAAGAACCGCTTCCCTTCTTTGATTGTTCCGCCGTTCCGCACGCTGCCAATACAACAGAAAAAAGCAGTATTAAGAACGAAGCTGCAATAGTTTTTTTCATTTTTTTCACCTCATCTTTATGTATCGTCTTATACTAACTTTTTTTTAAGGTAATTTTAAGGTCTTTTTGTAACCTTTTTTTTAAGAATTTCGTCTATTACATGGTTATAAGTAAAAATATGACTGGGTTTATAAAGATTAGTAAATTGCATCATGAAAGTTAATAGAAAAGGTGATGACAAATGAGAGCTGAACGAAAAAGAAAGAAGAAAAAGGTTCTTCTGACAATCGTAACAATCATCGGGCTGTTAGTTTTATCATCAGGAGGCTACGTCTACTACTTGTGGCACAAAGCGGCTTCAACGGTGGCAAGCATTCAGGAAGACTTAAAAAAATCGGACAAACGTGACACGGATATAGATCTCGGAAAGAAGGATCCGATTTCTGTTTTAATCATGGGAGTCGATGAGCGGAAAAATGACAAAGGGCGCGCGGACACGATGATTTATATGACCGTCAATCCTAAAACGAATACAACGGAAATGGTCAGCATCCCGCGCGATACGTATACGAAAATCTCCGGCAAAGGTACGATGGATAAAATCAACCACTCCTATGCCTTCGGCGGAACCCAAATGGCCGCGGATACCGTCGAGGACCTGCTTGACGTGCCGGTAGATTATTTTGTGAAAGTAAACATGGAGAGCTTCAAAGATACCGTGGATACACTCGGCGGGATTACGGTGAACAGCACGTTCGCCTTCAACTACGACGGGCATTCTTTCGGAACGGGGAACATCAGCCTGAACGGCGAAGAAGCACTTGCCTACACCCGCATGAGAAAAGAAGACCCCCGGGGGGATTTCGGCAGACAGCAGCGGCAGCGCCAAGTGATTGAAGGGATTATTTCTAAGGGGGCAAACATCTCGTCTGTCACGAAATTCGGAGATATGTTTAAGGTCATTGAAAACAATATGAAAACAAACATGTCATTCGATGATATGTGGACGGTTATGACTGACTATAAAAATGCCCGCAGCAAAGTCACTCAGCATGAACTGAAGGGAACGGGAACGAGAATCAACAATATCTATTATTACAAATTAGATGAAGCAAGCCTCGCTTCAGTCAAAAAAGAATTAAAAGAAAGCCTGAAATAATAAAAAAACTCTGCATATGATGCAGAGTTTTTTTATTCTGTAAAAGGCTGCGGACGGGTTTTTCTATAGCCATACCGATAAAGCAGTTCTTCCGCAATCCGTTTTGAGGCCGATCCGTCACCATAAGGGTTTGACGCCTTTGACATCCGTTCATACTCGGCCTGATCGGTTAAGAGCTGTTTTGTCAGCTGATACACCGTTTCTTCATCTGTACCCGCCAGCTTCAATGTCCCGGCTTTCACTCCTTCGGGGCGCTCGGTTGTGTCCCGAAGCACCAGGACCGGCTTTCCGAGAGAAGGCGCTTCCTCCTGAACCCCGCCTGAGTCGGTCAAAATGAAATTTGCTTTCGCAGCGAAGTTATGGAAATCCACGACCTCCAGAGGTTCTATTAAATGCACCCTGTCCGAATCAGCAAAATGGGCTTCTGCAGCCTCACGAACTGCGGGATTCAAATGAACGGGATAAACGACTTGTACGTCCTCAAACTCTTCAACGATTCTTCTGACGGCCTTAAACATCTGTTTCATCGGCCTGCCTAAATTTTCACGTCTGTGCGCTGTCAAAAGAATCATCCTGCTTCCTTCCAGCTTGTCAAAAATCGGATGAGAATAGTCTTCCCGCACTGTCGTTTGAAGCGCGTCTATCGCCGTATTTCCCGTGATAAATATAGAATCCGGCTTTTTATTTTCAGCAAGCAGATTCTGTTCTGCCTGGCTTGTCGGCGCAAAATTCACATCAGCGATCACGCCCGTCATCTGCCGGTTGATTTCTTCAGGGAAAGGAGAGTATTTATTTTGCGTACGCAGACCGGCTTCCACATGGCCGACGGCGATTTGATGATAAAAGGCGGCAAGGCTTCCGGCGAACGTTGTCGTCGTATCTCCGTGGACCAAAACGATATCTGGTTTTACTTCTTGAAACAGCTTGTCCAGTTTCAGCAAAGCATGAGATGTAATTTCTGAAAGCGTTTGACGCTCTTTCATAATATTCAAATCAAAATCAGGCGTAATGCTGAATGCTTCAAGCACTTGATCCAGCATCTGTCTGTGCTGTGCGGTTACAGTCACCAGCGAATCAATTTCCTGATATTTTTCAAGCTCTAATACGAGCGGAGCCATTTTAATTGCTTCAGGTCTTGTACCGAATACGGTCATTACTTTTAGTTTTTTCAACGGTTTGTCTGCACCTCGTTTTATATGTCGGATATCCCTTCATGTTAACATATTTATGCCGTTTCTTAGATATTGTAAAGCTTAATGGCAGACAAAGCAAAAACCCTTATAAGACTCTTTGAAAGCGGATTAAAAGGTGTGAATTTTAATCAATTGTGGTAAAGTGGAAAAAGACTAGGTTATAGTTCTGAAAAAAAGATTTTGCAGAAACAAGGATGGTGTTATTCAGTGAAGAAAGTACGCAAAGCCATTATTCCGGCAGCAGGTTTAGGCACTCGTTTTTTGCCGGCTACAAAAGCAATGCCTAAAGAAATGCTTCCAATCGTTGATAAGCCGACAATTCAGTATATTATCGAAGAAGCTGTCGAATCCGGAATCGAAGATATTATTATCGTAACCGGAAAAGGAAAAAGAGCAATAGAAGACCATTTCGACAATGCCCCTGAACTGGAACGCAATTTAGAAGAAAAAGGGAAAATCGAACTGCTTCAAAAAGTGAAAAAATCGTCAAATATTGCGGATATCCACTATATTCGCCAAAAAGAGCCAAAAGGACTCGGTCATGCCGTTTGGTGCGCACGCAACTTCATCGGCGATGAACCTTTCGCCGTTCTTCTCGGCGATGATATTGTCCAGGCTGAAAAACCGGGACTTCGTCAGCTGATGGATGAATACGAAAAAACATTGTCTTCAATCATCGGTGTTCAGCAAGTTCCTGAAAGCGACACACACCGCTACGGAATTATCGATCCGTTAACAAATGAAGGCCGCCGTTACCAGGTCAAAAATTTTGTAGAGAAGCCTGAACCGGGCACAGCTCCTTCCAACTTGGCTATTTTAGGAAGATACGTTTTCACTCCTGAAATTTTCATGTACCTTGAACAGCAGGAAGTCGGTGCAGGAGGAGAAATTCAATTAACGGACGCCATCCAAAAGCTCAATGACATTCAGCGTGTCTTCGCTTATGATTTCGAAGGAAAACGTTACGATGTCGGTGAAAAACTCGGATTTATCGAGACTACGCTAGAATTTGCCTTACAAGATCAGGATATCCGCCATAAATTAATTCCGTTCATGAAGGATCTTCTTGAAAAAGAAGAAGCTGGCGAATAGAAAAAGCTGCCGAATCCGGCAGCTTTTTTATGTGTTTTTTACTTTTCAGACGTTACCGTCAGTGTTTTATCAGCATTGTTCACAGAAAAAGTATATTCCTGGTTTTTAAGCATGAGCAAATTCTGATTGATTTTGCTGCCGCCTTTTTCACTTAAAGCTGAGATGTCTGCGGGGCGCGATAAATGAAAAACCACTTCGGAGACTGTATCATTGTCAATCACTACATCCGTTTTTGCATCGGATGCTTTTAATACGTTCCGTCCGTCAGCCGTTTGTCCCGCAGCTGGATTTTTCAATTTACGCTGCACATCGTCCCGGCTTTTATTGAGATATGAGAGAAACTCTTCTGCTGTTTGGCTTGATAAACTGCCGCTGAAATCGCTGAGCTGAACATCCGTCTTTTTTAAAGCGTTCACTTTATGCAAATCAGTCTTTTTCATAAAGTACTCTTTATCGTCTAATTTCACTTTAGCCGCCTGGTTATTCTCGGCTTCTATCTGCACCTTCGTGCCGAAACTTACACTTGCGGAGGCTTTTCCTTTTATATCTTTTTCAGTGTAAAGGTCCGCCTTTTCAGCTTTTACCAAAGCAGGTTTATTCACAGACTCATAAAGGCCGGCATCGCTCTGTTTGACGTCACCGAAAGATGTGATCGCACGCAGAGGCTTGTCTGAAAACATCGAAGCGCCTGCACCGACAGCCAGCAATGCAAGCAGCGTAATCTGTATCGTATTGGCAATGAATTTAGGCTTCGCTTTCTTTTGCTGCGCCTGAGTGATTTTCTGTTCCTCGGCTGCCCGCGTTCTGCCTTCAATCTGCTCGTTTTGATATTTCTTTTTTTCTTTCTTTGAAAGCTTGTTGAACCAATCCACAAAAGCTTTATATTCTTTTACAACGGCTTTCGTTTCGTCGAACATACGCATTTCGCCGTAATGCATCCAAGCCACCCGGTCACACATTTTCTCAATCTGTCCGATGGAATGACTGACGAAAAAGATCGTTTTGCCGCGTTCTTTAAATTCCGTAATGCGGTCCACACATTTCTGATAGAAAGTCTGGTCCCCTACTGAGAGCGCCTCATCAATAATAAGGATGTCAGGGTCCATGTGCGCCGATATGGCAAAACCGAGACGGGATTTCATACCGCTTGAATAGCTTTTAACAGGCTGATCTATAAAGTCGCCGATATCCGCGAATTCAACGATTTTTTCATAAAGCTCGTCTATCTGCCGATTGTTGAGACCCATCATCAAGCATTTTAAACGGATGTTGTCCTTGCCGCTTAATTGATTGTTTAATCCGGCAGAAATCGCGATTAAAGACGGCTGCCCGTTCATATCAATCTCACCGCTTGTCGGCGGAATGATCTTTGCAAGCAGATTGGACATCGTTGATTTTCCCGAGCCGTTGATACCTACGAATCCGATCGTTTCCCCTTCATAGACGTCAAAAGAAACATTTCGGACAGCGAAAAAACCTTTTTGATTTCTGTTTGGGAAAAACAATCCTTTAATTTTGTCAGACTGTTTTTTATATAGAAAATACTGTTTTGAAACATTTCTGAACGAAACTTTTAGTTTCATCGTATAATCTCCTTACTATATTAAAGAAAGTCAACAAACTTATCTCTGAATTTCATATGAAGAAGTGAACCGACTGTTAACAGCAGCAGTGTGACGAACCAGAAATACAGCGTGTATTTCACATCATGGAAAAACCACTGCCCTTCCATAAAGCTGTCTCTGAAGCCCTCGATAATATAGAATAGAGGGTTTAACTTCAAGATGGTCAAAACTTCAGGTCTGTTTCCAAATTTCTCCGCAATGTCCCAGAAAATCGGCAGAAGAAAAAAGAGAAGCCTTGTGACGGCTTGAAGCAAAAACTGATAGTCCCTGATTAATACGCTGATGGTTGAATTAAACAGGCCGAAAGCAAACATAAAACTGATCATGCAAAACAAGTAATAAATATATTGCAGCCAGTGAAGCGTCGGAAACAGTCCGTTGCTCAGCAGCACAATAATATAAATCGCCATCATCACAAAGTAACTGAATAAATTCGATGCTATCACTACAGAAGGCAGTGAACTGATCGGAAAGTTCATTTTCGACACTAAATTTATCCGTTTAAAAACGCTGTTAGATGCATCCAGTATCGTCGGACTGATAAAGAACCAAGGAATTAAGCCGGCCAGCATCCAGACGATGAACGGTACGCTGTCTCCATTTCCAAGCACCATATCATGTCCGCCGCGAATCCCGAGACCAAATACGAACCAGTAAGCCAGCATTTGAATCATAGGGTTGAGAAACTGCCACAATATACCCAAATAGTTCACTTGATACTTTGATTTCGTTTCGTACACTGCAAGCCGCATAATCAGCGGAAATGAGTTGAATTGCTCTTTCAGAATTTTTACCAATGCATTCATTCTAATCTTCCTTAGTCGTAAGTTTTAGGTAATAGCTTTGACTTACAAAAGCACCGCTCATAATTGTAACAGATTACGATGTATTTTTCACTTCATAACAAGCCTGAGTCCCATGAGCGCAACATGCCGTCACTTAAGCAAAAAAGCATAATTAACGTGGTTAAATTATGCTTTTTTACACTTATTTACTTGTCCCCGAAAATCACTTTTACGGCTTTTTCAGACGATTCTCCGGTTTCTAAATAACAGAACTTCTCGTAAAAAGGTCCGAACGAATCCGGAAGCTTATAATCATCTGATTCCGTTTCATTGACCCATTTGATAACGTCACCTGTTTCTTTGACAAGCGGGCCGGGCGCTTCTTTTTCAAAGTCAAAGTAAAACCCTCTGAGTTTATCCCGGTACGTTTCGATATCAGGCACATAAAACAGCATCGGTCTTTTCAGATTCGCATAGTCAAAAAAGACAGAGGAATAGTCCGTTATGAGTAAATCAGAGACCATATACAGCTCACGGATATCTTCGTAGCTGGAGAAATCATACGCAAATCCTTCATACGGTCCGAGATCAAAGTTTTCCGCCACGAGATAATGCATCCGTAAAATAATGACATAACGGTCGCCGATCGCTTCTCTCAATTGGTGAAGGTCTAAATCAAGGTCAAACTTGTATTTTCCCTTCTTATAAAATTGGTCATCCCGCCATGTCGGTGCGTAGATAATCACTTTTTTATCTTGCGGAAGATTCATTTTTTCTTTCAGCGCTTTAATGACAGAAGGGCTGTTATCCGTTTGAAGGAAGTCATTCCGCGGATATCCCGATTCAATCATGGTTTTATTAAACTGAAACGCCCGGGCGAATATTTCGGTTGAATATGCGTTCGGTGAAATCAGGTAATCCCACTTTGAAGCCTCTGTCGTAAAGTTGCGCTTATATTTTTCAGTGTTTGTTCCGGGCATATGCACTTCATCCATATCTACGGCAAGGCGCTTTAAAGGCGTGCCGTGCCATGTCTGGACATATGTCGTATGCTCAGGTTTCGGAATCCACAGCGGCATACGGCTGTTGACAACCCAGTACTCGGCTCTTGCCATGGCAAACAGCCATTTGAACGTAAAGCGTTCGATATAAGGAATTCCTTTATCTTTAAATGTCTGTGAGTAAGCGGGGTTTACACTCCAGCAGAGACGGTATTCCGGCATCTCTTTGCTCATGTATTCATAAATCGCCCGCGGGTTGCAGCTGTACTGTTTTCCGGCAAAGCTTTCAAACATGACAAGTTTCTGTTTGACAGGCAGTTTTCCTGCAAATCTGAATCCTGCTTTGTAAGTGTTCTGTATTCTTTTCTCAATGAACTTTTTCAGCTTATTCTTTCTCCTGCGTACAAAGGAAGCGCCCCGTTTCAGCTTTCCTTTCACAAAATACTCCACGCGGGTGCTGAAGCTGTAATCGTTCATTCTCAGGTGGAGATTTTTCGTTTTCTTTTTCGTGAAAACGTGAAATCTGGCAGGCCCTTTTTCCGTTTTCAGAATCGTGAATTGGTTAGGGTTTACATGTTCAGATTTCAGAACCTTTAACGGTTTGCTGTTGGTGATAATCTCTTCAGCTGTCCCGGCATCTTCAAAAATGAATTGAATATGGAATTGAAAGATGAGCTGCTGATTCAATTCTTTATAAACGGCATTCAAATCAATTTTTGTATCAAAGCCTATCGTGTCAAGCATCGTTGTGTCCTGAACATATTCATCAAGGTCGTGTCTCGGCACGTCGTGAAGCGGATACTTCAGAATGAGAGGCTCCTCTTCTTTTCCTTTTTTCATTTTCAGAATCAGGTTTTTTTCTTTTATCTTTAAGGTTTCTGCCGCATTCAGCCGGAATGCAAAACCTTTCAGATGTAAGCTGCCGTCAGATTCGAGCTCCATTTCATCAATCCGCGTGACGAACTTTTTCTGCAGCAGCTTTAAGGAGAAATTCCCTTTCTTCGTCGTGTAAGGGAAAAAGTACATATGATGAGCCTCATCTTTATAAGAAGACAGTTCAATAGGTTCAAGGCTGGATTTTAACCGTTTTTTACTGATATCACTGTCATCATTGATAAAGGAGACATAGAAATCCAGACATCCTTTGCCGTCCGTATGGTCAGAAAGCAGATCCGTGCTCATGACAGCATGGTACTCTCCGCCCTCTCCGGCCAACCGTTTCAGAGGGACGGAAAGTTCCGCTTTTGTTTTACGATTTATAATCTGAAGAGAAGGCTCTTCCCCTGCAGTGACATTTTCACAGGATATCGTAATGCTGAATGTCTCTTCCTTTATGTTAAGATGTTTTAACTTGTATCTGACAGGATTTTCTATACCCATAAAATAAGTCTACTCCTCTGTTTCAATTAAACATATCCAATCACAATCATCATTTTGTTACTTTCAGTGAAAGGTTCTCCTTCACCGTCCGGTAGAATTGATATTGCAGTCCGTTCGCTTCTGCCGTCACCTTTTCACCGTCTTCTCTGTTTAACATGACACGTTCATAATCGTTATAAATGACATACATAATATAACCGCCAAGTCCGACTTTTTCAATGTCACTTAACGGGATTTCAAGGACGTACCGCCCGTCTCCCAGTGACTGAACCGGAAACTGGTGGTGTACTTTCATGTTATCTCTGTGCTGAAACTGAATATATTGGGCATTATTTCTGTCCTGTCCGAACAAGCGGAACGTAACGGTGAATTTATGATCGGCGAACACCGCGCTTTCCGTTTCTCCGTGCATGCGAAGTTCGACCAGTTTATTTTCTTCATCCGTCAGCGGGCTTTCTAAATAAGCCAGTCCGTCTTTCGTCACGATGTTTTTATCGGGCTCTTTTTTGGACCAGCGGAACAGCTTTTCGACCTCATCATACCGTTTTTGAGTCAGCAGACGGTAGGCTGTTTTATGAATCGGATGAAAAAATGTCTCGGAAATATCGTATTTCGTCTTCTTTAACACATTCAGAATTTCATTGAATTTATTGTAGTAGGCTTCTTTGTTTTCGCTTTTCAGGAAGTGCATCCGATCGAAAAGCCGCGTAATGGAATCGAATTCGATCAGGCGGTTCATCGCCATCTTCTCTTTTTCAGTATCTAATTTTTTGTTCAGAATATACTTCATTACGGCTATGTTCGTGTCGGTTTTTTCCATTATATTGGTCTGCTTTGTCAGCGACTCATTATTGTCCATTCTGTTCAGATAATAGACCGGTTCGGTTGACGTTGAAATATCTCCGCACGCCAAAAGAACATCCATAAAAAATTGCTTATCTTCAGCAAATTTCATTTCCGGATATCTGATATCATTATCTTTTAGAAATTGTAAGTTCATCATTCTTGCCCGCGGTCCCAGATGATAGAAAATATGCCGGATTGAAAAAGGCGATACCTTCGCTCTGTTCAGCGAAGACTCATGTTTCCCGATCGTTTTTTGACCGTTCACCTGCATTTCGATCGTTTTTCCGACCGCATAATTTACATGATCTCTTTCAAGCATGTCGAATAAGATTTTAACTCCGTTCGGCGCAAACCAATCATCCGCATCCAAAAATGTAATGTACTTCGCATTTGCCAGCTCAATTCCCAAGTTTCTCGGATAAGCCGGAGTTCCCGTGTTGTCTTTCAAAAAGACGACTGTAATATTTTCATACAATTCGGCGTACTCAGTCAGGATGTTTCTGGAATCATCGGTAGAGCAATCATCGACCAGAATTAAAGAAATATGCTGAAAGCCGATGTTTTGAAGGATCACAGAATCAACTGTTTTCCTTACATATTCTTCTGCATTATAAACAGGAACGACTACCGCTACCTTCTTCTCTTCCGCCAATGCTTCTTTGTTTAAAATGGTATATTCGCGTTCTTCTATGGACGGCTTGGACTCTTTTTTATTCAACTTAAAAAAGTTACTAAGATTCATCTTTAAATTCTCCTCTTATTGTCTAGCTTTTTTTCAAAAGCGCATAACAAATATAGCGAAAATAACCTTATATTACAAGAAGTACTCCCTATCCGGAGGGAGTACTTCTTTATCATCTGTATATCCGAATGTTTCAATTACACCCCGGCAATTTCTTTTTTAATCTGTGTGGTGGAAATGCCTTCGGTTCTAGGGAGATAGATGACTTCGCATTGATCTTTAAGGAAATCGAATTTGCCTTCCCAATCGTCTCCCATCACGAACACGTCGATGTTGTGATCTGCTACGTCACGTACTTTTTGATCCCAGCTGTTTTCCGGAATGACTTCGTCGACATAACGGATCGTTTCCAGAATCAGCTTTCTGTGTTCATAGCTGTGGTAGGCCTTTTTTTGTTTTTGCAGGTTGAACTCGTCTGTTGAGATGGCAACAACTAGGTAATCTCCAAGCTGCTTTGCGCGCTCAAGCAGTTTAATATGACCCCAATGCAGTAAATCAAACGTTCCGTAAGTAATGACCTTCTTCATGAAACAAAAGCTCCTTTCTATCATCATACGTATAACAAGCAACTGCCCTGAAATGCTGCGCAGCTGTATCCTTAATCACTAAAGTGCCAATTTCGTACTCATGGAACCTCATTATATCACATAGCCCTGAAAAGGTTAAGCCAATGTAAAACGAAGTTAAATTCCACTTATTAACAAATGTTATTACAATAGGAGTTTAGCAGGGTTTTTGCGCGGTTGAATAAAGAAATTGTTATCTTATTTATATTTTTGTAAAACTATTGTTAAGTTTATCTGAAGGTATTATGTTAAAATAAAGCTTAGCCTAAGTCACGAAAAAATGAAAGAAAATCCCGTACAAAAAGGAGGACGGCAGATGCAGACTGAAATGGTGCACAACCTTTCTTATGTTAATGGAAATTTACAGGAGTTTATTTCATATTTAGACACTTATTATATCGCACAGAAGCAAGGAGCCGTCATTGCGACGGTCAACCCTGAGATCGGATACGCTGCGGCGAAAGACAAAGGTTATCATCAAGTCATTTCTTCCGCGGATTTCGTCCTGCCGGATGGTATCGGCGTCGTGTTAATGTCACGTTTGACGCAGCACCCGCTGAAATCAAGAATTGCGGGATTCGATGTATTTCTGTCGCTGCTTGGTCTCGCAAACCGGCAGTCTAAAAAAATATTTTTATACGGAGCTAAGCAAGACGTGCTTGACGCCGTTTTGGACCGGATCGGCAAAGAGTATCCGAATATTGAGGTTGTCGGAGCCAGCAACGGTTATGAAGCGGATAAACGCTTCGTCGCCAAACAGATTTCCCGGGCGAAACCCGATCTCGTGTTTGTCGCCTTAGGATATCCCCATCAGGAACAATTTATTTATGAATACAAACATCTTTTCCCTCAGGCTGTATCGATCGGTTTGGGCGGAAGCTTTGATGTGTTCAGCGGAACGGTGAAACGCGCCCCTGAATGGATGATCAAAACGAATCTGGAATGGCTGTACAGACTGGTGACGAATCCGTGGAGATGGAAAAGGATGCTGAACATTCCGAAGTATGCTTTTACCGTTTTGAGAAATAATAAATCAAATAAAAGCCTGTATTCCGAGCAGGCAGAAGATCAAACGAAACAGCTTTAAACAAATAAAACAGCAAAAGAGATTGGTAATCTATGAACTTGCGATCTTTATTCGCCGCTTTTTATTCTATATATCTGTCTGTTCTGGGCGTTTTGTTCAAGCCTGTAAAGCCCAAGAACCATCTGACCCTGCTGGTATCTTTTGAAGAGAATGCACAGGCTCTCATCCGTTCTTACAAAGCGCACGCTGAATCGCTTTCTTATGAAGTGACGGTTTTGTATACGAGACACGCCGTCAGTCTGAAAAAAGAGCTGGAAGGACTCGGCTCTTTTTATCTGAACGAAAAACATCCGCTGCATCTTTTGAAGGCGGTTTTGATCCTTTTTAAGAGCAAAGCGGTGATAACGGATAACTATTTCCTCATGACAAGCGTCTTAAACCGCCGGCCGCAAACGACATGTATTCAAGTGTGGCATGCGAACGGCTCTTTGAAAAAGTTCGGCCTTGAGGATGTGACGAATCAAAACCGTCCGGCATCAGACATCAGCCGTTTTAAAAAAGTGTACCGCTCGTTTGACTTTGTCACCGTCGGTTCAGACGCGATGGCTGACGTTTTTAAAAAGTCGTTCGGCATACGGGACAGCCAGCTGTTAAAAACGGGTGTCCCCCTGACTGACGTGTATTATGAAGAACACAAGCCCGAACTGAAGCACAAATGGCCGAAAAAAATCATCCTGTACGCACCGACATTCAGGGATTATGATATGCAGTCCTTTCGGCTGCCATTCACCGAAGAACAGCTTACAAACGCGTTAAACGGAGAGTATATGCTGCTTGTAAAGCTTCATCCTGCCGTTTTGCATCATATTTCGGCTTCGTTTGAAAGCGAATTGATCAAGAACGTGTCTGACATGCGTCTTCATGATCTCTTGAAAGCGGCTGATATTTTAATTACGGATTACTCTTCCGTGCCTTTTGAATTCGCGCTCTTAAATAAACCGATTTTCTTTTTCACGTATGATCTGGAGGAATATGATCGAAAACGCGGTTTAATCGACAATTATACTTCCGTCATTCCCGGAAAAGCTTGTCATGACAGCGAAGCTCTTCTGGAGGAAATGACGAAAAAGCCATTTCGTGCAGAAGAAATGAAGCGGTTCTCGGACAAATGGAATATGTATTCAGATGGGAATTCGAGTGAAGCGTTATTGAAATTTGCGGAAACAAAAATGAAAAATTGTGCTGAAGCACCTGCCTGAATCTGAGGCGGGTGTTTTTTGCATGAAGAAAGGGCTGAAGTATACACTTCAGCCCTTTTTTTATACTTTCATATACACGGGAACATCATAGTAAAGCGTATAGTCATCCAGCAGTGAGTATAAGCTGTACATGCGGTTTACCTGCTTATACGCCCAGCCGATGTCTGTCGCATACTGATGAGCCGCGGCTGGAGACCATCTCATTTTATACAGCGTATCCTGCTCGTATGAGGGATTGTGAATATAAGACGCACCGATAAATTGGGCTCCGCCGATAATCGCGGCTTCCGGAGTAAACCAGCCTTGCTTATATGCGTATTGTGCGCCGTAGTAATTCGGGTTGCTGTCATAAGCCCCGATGCCGTACATGTTGTAAACCTTTTTACCATTATACATAATGCCGTTCGCAAGCTCTGACGTGCCATTGCCCGTTTCAAGCAAAGCATGCGAAATCAAATACACTTCATTGATGCTGTATTTGCCGGCGGCTGTAATAAAGGCCTGGCCTTTCCCTGTCAGTATTCCTTTATTGACCAGCACTTTTTGATTCAGTTCCGATGCGTTCAGTCCGGCTGTCTGAGAGAGCTTCAGAAATTGAAAGTAATACTTGCTGTCTTGTGCGAAGTGAGCCGGATTGACGTACTGCCCGACTTCGTCACTGCTGGCGTTTCTCCAGCCCATGCTGAGTTTGGCCCAGCCGTTTGTCTGGCCTGTGATGCTGACTTTATCGCCTTTTTTCAACTGCCCGATAATATTGCCGGAGCTGACTTCCGGGGTTGACCGGACGTTCAGGACGTCGGCTGTGACCGTTCCGGAGGCCGTATTGATGTACGTAAGCGATGCATAAGCCGCGGCATCAGTCTGCGGGCTGACTGTCATTTGTTTTTTGACCATATCTGCCAGCGAGATGTTGTAATTGGTATTCATGATTTGCGGTCCGTTTTTTATTTTCAGAATAGCCATCGTCCATCCGTACAGCTTTTTCAGCTTTTGGGAGGCGGAGTCCGCTGACTGCGCTCCCGTGAATTGATTGCGAATGCGGAGTTCATAAACCGGATGGCTTTCACTCGTATAGCCGGCCTGTAATTGTTTGGCGCTGAAAAAGCTCATGCTTTTATTTAAAACGGTTTTACTGCTGAATTTTTCGGTTTTGATGACGTATTGTGCAGAGCCGGTTTTCCCCGTCTCCTTCACAGTGCCGGCCGCTTTGTTTTGCTTGAAAAAAGCAGTCACGCGGTCAATGTCTTCCTTCTTAAGCAGCGGTGCCGTTTCAATTCTGAATTGTGTATACGCCGCTTCACCTGTTTTCTGTGCGGAGGCGGATACTTTTTTCCCTTTAAAAAAATCCAGCGATTGATTGATCTTTGCCGTATCAAGCAGTGATTCGGTTGTGACTTGGTACGTTGTGTCCGTCTGCTTGGATATCGTTTTTGAAATGGCAGTCAGTTTATATCCCGCCAGCAGATTCAATCCTTTTTTTATCTTCGACTGGTCTGCCGTCTGCTGAGAAAGCAGCTGATATTCGTTTTCTGCTGTTTTTCCCGCCGCTGTTCTTGCCGTCTTTACATGCTGCTGGCGGAAAAACGCCTCCGTTTGTTCTGCCTTTGCAGCGGTAAGCTGCCCTGCCGTGATCCGGTAAACGGACACTGATGCTGTCTTTTTGACAGGCGATGCGTCGCAATGCCATTTTTTCTTTTTAAAGAAAGCTTGCACGCTTTGCAGCTGTTTAGCCGTCAGTCCGCTCATCGCGACCGTGTAATTATTCTTCTTGCCGGCTTTTTGATAGCTTCCGCTGACACCCGTATTCTTCTTGATTTGGGTGATAGCATTTTGTACGGCGCTTACTCCGTTAAAATATCCTGACTGCACGTTATACACGGTTGCTGTTTTGCTTTGGGCATACTTTTGAACGTTCCCTTTGACGCCTGTTTTCTGCTGCAGCTGTTTCGCTAAACCTGCCGCATCAGTTGCATTTGAAATGCCAGAGGCTGTCACGGTGATATTCGGACTGGCCTTTGCCGTGACTTTCAGCGACGACTGCAATCCTGTTTCCTTTTGAAAATCAGTTTGAATTTGAGCGGCTTTTTGATCGCCGGAGATTGTTCCCGATTGGATCTGAAACCGGGCTGTTTCCCGTTTGATCTGACGGTATGACGCTTTCACGCCCGTCTGCTTCGTCAACGCTTGCGAGAGCGCTTTTGCATCCGCATCGGCCGCCATCTCAGAAGTCACGACCTGCATATACGGCTGTTTTGTCCCCGCCGGCTTGACGGCGCCGGTCACGCCCGTTTTTTTCGTCAGTTCGGCAAGAAGATTTTTCGTCTGCCGCTCGTCTGATAGAACGCCTGATGTGACGGTCACGTACGGCTGTTTGCTTCCGCTTGCGCTGTAAGTGCCGGCCACGCCCGTCTGCTTCGTAAAGTCTTTCAGCACGGTTTTCGCATCCGTTTCATCGTGTAAGCCTGAAGCTGAGATTTGATAAGTGAGCGGCGCATTTCCGGCTTTCTTTGCGTCAGCCTGCCACCCCGTATCCTTTTTCAATTTCGCTGCCGCTTGAAGCGCCTCGTTCTCAGAAGCAAATTGCTGCTTCGTTTCCAGCTCGTAAACGGAGTAGTCGCTGTATGCGGCCTCGGCGTGCTGTGTAACGGTGCTAAAGACAAGGAAAACGGCGGACAATAACATAGGTGCAACGAATCTCTTTTTCATTCCTTCTCCTCTTTCTGATTCAATTGGTTTCTATCAAACTAGTTTATTTATCGGCCCGCTTTCTTCATTTTTACAGAGAGAAATCATCCAATTATCCAAATAAAAAAAACTTAATCCCAGAGCTGGGATTAAGTTTGGTTTTATATATGAGAAACGATGATCGTGCAATCTCCGTTTATCGTAAAGTCAGGCATCTGATCCGGCAGTATGAAATGCGCGCCTTTTTCAAGCTTGGCGGACTTGCCTTCAAAGATGATGGAGCCGCTTCCTTCTGTGACGCTGCACAGCATAAACGGAGCGTCCTGGGTCATTTCCGCCGTCCCGCTGATATCCCATTTGTATACAGAAAAATATTCTCCCTGCACAAAGGTTTTAATGGTGATGCCTTTTCTCGTTTCAGTTGATTCATCCAAAAATCCATCCACATGAGGAACGGTGGCGGCGTTGACGGCATCGCGGATATGCAGCTCACGCGCCCCGCCGTTTTGATCTGTACGCCCGTAATCATATATCCGGTAGGCGGCGTCTGAATTCTGCTGTATTTCCAGCACGAGCGCCCCGGCGCAAATGGCATGGATGGTTCCGCTCGGCACATAATAAAAATCGCCGGGTTTGATCTTCACGCGGCGCAGCAGGCCTTCCCAGTCACCGCTGTTAATCATGGTGACAAGTTCCGCTTTCGAACGGGCCGTATGACCATATATGATTTCCGCATTTTCTTTACAGTCAATAATGTACCAGCACTCAGATTTCCCCGTTTCGCCCTGTCCATGCTCCTCGGCGTCATAATCGTCAGGATGGACTTTAACGGACAGATGATGTTTGGCGTCCAGTATTTTCGTCAGCAGCGGAAACCGATCCCCTTCCGTTCCGCCGAATAATTCTCTATGCTGATCCCACAGTTCCATCAAGGTTTTCCCTTGATACGGACCGCTTTTGACCGTGCTCATTCCGTGCGGATGAGCTGATATCGCCCAGCATTCGCCGGTTGTTTCTGAAGGTATGTCATATCCGAATCGTTCGCGTAATAACGTGCCGCCCCATATTTTTTCTTTACATACAGGCTGTAGAAAAATCGGCTCTTGCGTCATGTTCGTTCCCCTCCCCTTAAAAAGCGGCTCATATCCCATTCCCCCTGTGTCTTTTTTAAAACACGGAGGGAGCCGCGGTTAAAAACAATATGTATAAAATGGCTGACCTGCTCATTATACCATTCGGATGGGGCGGAATGCTCAGTCATTTCCTATTCCAGAATAAAATGCCTTGTTTGTCGCAAATTAAAATAACTGATGGAAAGGGGGGGAACATTATGACGATACATGCGGAGCTCGGCAAAAACCTTGAAGCGCTGAAAAAACGGATCGGCCAAAGCGATGACATGATGTTTTATTCGTTTACGTACGGAAACGGCAAATGTGACGCCTGCCTTATATATATAGACGGACTGACCGACAATCAATTGCTTGCGGAATATATTATTTCGCCCGTGCAGGCGGCCGCCCTGCATCAAGAGGAACCGGCTGAAATACCGCCGTCATCCATCTCTTTCGGCTATCGTCACACCCGGCTTTCTTCACTTAAGGACGCGGAGGCAGACATTTTTTCCGGCAAATCGGTTTTGCTGGCGGAGGGATGGGAGGAAGCCCTTTCGTTTGAAACGGAAACATTTAAAATGCGTGATATTGAAGAACCGGCTTCAGAAGTGCTTGAACGGGGGCCGAGGATAGGTTTTGTCGAAAAGCTCCGAACGAACACGGCGCTTTTGCGCGAGCAGTCCGGTGATCCTAACCTCCAGATCAAAGAGATCACACTCGGCGAACGGACAAAAAAGCGGATCGCCGTTGCCTACATTCGGGATATTGCGCCTGATGATGTTGTAAAAGAAGTGATGAAAAGACTGGATTCGATCACCATTGATGACATTCCGGAATCAGGAACGATCGAGCAGCTTATTGAAGATAACACGTATTCCATTTTCCCGACCGTCTTGACGACCGAACGGCCCGACCGGGTTATGGGCGCTCTTTTGGAAGGAAGGGTCTCCATTCTTGTAGACGGAACGCCTTTTACCCTTTTGGTGCCGGCTACCATTGATGAATTTATCCACTCACCTGACGATTATAATCAGCGGTGGGTTCCGGTTAACTTTCTCAGGCTGCTTCGGTATACATGCATTTTAATCACGATTTATTTACCCGGCCTTTACATATCGCTCGTTACGTTTCACACGGGGCTTTTACCGACGAGAATGGCGGTGACGATTGCCGGAAGCAGATTGAATGTTCCGTTTCCCCCTTTTGTTGAAGCGTTTATTATGATTTTTACGATTGAGATGATCAGAGAAGCCGGACTCAGGCTGCCGAAGCCGATCGGACAGACGATCGGCCTGATCGGGGGCGTGGTGATCGGGCAGGCCGCCGTTCAGGCGAACATCGTCAGCGCGATGATGGTCATTATCGTATCCGTTACGGCATTGGCTTCTTTTACGGCGCCCTCCTATGCGTTCAATTTTCCGCTGAGACTCATCCGTATTTTTTCGATGATTTTGTCGGCGATATTAGGTTTATACGGACTGATCATGTGTTATCTGCTTGTCGTCGGCCATCTGATGCGCCTGAAAAGCTTCGGCCAGGACTATCTTATTCCGATCATGGCGCAGCCGGGACAGGACTTAAAAGATACGATTGTCAGACTGCCGACGCCTCTTTTGAAAAAACGGCCGACCAGAAAAGAGACGAAAGATAAAATCAAGCAAAGGTGATCACCATGAAAAAACCGGAAGACAAGCTGTCGTTTATGCAGACACTTCTCATGGTAAGCGGAACAATGATCGGAGCGGGCGTGTTAACACTGCCGCGCTCCGCCGCAGCAGCGGACAGTCCGAGCGGATGGATCATTATTCTTGTGCAGAGTCTCGTGTTTATCGGCATCGTCCTGCTCTTTATGCCGTTTTTGCAGAAAAACAGCGGGGAAACCATTTATGAGCTGAATCAAAGCATCATGGGACGCGCCATCGGTTCTCTTCTGAATTTATTCATCAGCTGTTATTTTGTCGTCACCGTCTGTTTTCAAGCCCGTTTTCTCGGTGAGGTCATCAATTACTTTTTACTGAAAAATACGCCGATGGGTGTCGTTATATTCATCTTTCTGGCGGTCGGCATCTACCATGTCACCGGCGGGGTCTATCCCATTTCAAAACTCTATGCTTATCTCTTTCCGATTGCGATCGTCATTCTGATTGTGCTGCTCATATTCAGCCTGAGACTGTTTAAGCTGGATTTCGTCCGCCCGGTCTTGGATGGGGGCTACAAAAGCTTTTTTGAGCTGTTTCCGCGGACCCTTCTGTACTTTTCAGGACTTGAGGTGATTCTTTATCTGGTGCCGTTTATGAAAAATCCGAAGCAGGCGAAAAAGGCTGCCGTCTTCGGCATCGCATGCGCAGGCTTATTTTACAGCTTTACGCTGCTTGTCGTAATCGGCTGTATGTCGATCGCTGAAGCCAAAACGGTGACATATCCGACCATTTCCCTGATTCACGCCTTGGAAATCCGCGGTATTTTCATCGAAAGGTTTGATATCTTTCTTTTAATTACGTGGACATGCCAGCAGTTCACCTGTATGCTCGGTTCTTTTAAAGGAGCGCATCTCGGATTAAACACCATTTTCAAACTGAAAAATAAAAACAATGCCTGGCTGCTGGGGGGCTTATTGGCAGTGACATTCGGCCTTTCAATGTACCCCGATGATATCAACAGTGTGTTTGCATTCGCGAATATTCTCGGATATGCGTTTTTTGCCGTCATTATGATTCCTTTTCTCATTTGGTTTGTCAGCTGGATGAAAAAAATAGCCGGGAGGAAACAGACGTCATGACACATTTCGTAAAATGGGCGGCGGCGCTTTTCATACTGATGACGCTTTCAGGGTGCTGGGACGCGAAGGAAGTCGAAAAGCTGTCTTTCGCCCGTGGGCTGGCGATAGACGAGACGAGTGACCGCCGATATAAATTAACCTATCAAAACCTGCTGCCCCAAAGTGAAAACAGCCAGGCTTCCGGCCGGCCCGTGTTTGTCAATGTGACGTCGCGGGGGGATACCATTCTTGAAGCCGTCAGTGAAGTCGCTTTAAAAGATCCGCCCGTTTACAGCGATCATTTAAAAGTGCTGATATTCAGCGACAAATTGCTGGCCGACCAAAATATACTGCAGATGATGAATCATTTTATCCGCGATGATGAATTAAGGCGGAGCAGCTATCTCTTCGCGGCAAGAGGCAAAGCGTCCGATATTCTGACGGAGCCGACGCCGAATCAGCAGCAGCCCATGCCCGCGGAAAAGCTGATCGACCTTACGAACAACGGCGGCTACAACGGGAAGATTTTAAAACCGCTCCGAATCGGGAGAGCTTCGATTTACTGCCATAATAAACTCAGTTTTCTCATTCAGGCCGTCAGCAATCAAAAAGGAAAAACGGTGTATGACGGAGCGGCCATTATCAAAAACGCAAAACAAAACAGATTGGCGGGCTTTCTGTCATCATACGAAGTACAGAGCCTGAATTGGCTGACGGGGACGATACGGGGCGGCGTGCTGCCCGCTTTGGATAAAGGGGGGCACCCGATTACCTTCGAGATCAAAAAATCAACATCCTCCATCACCCCCCTGCTGAAAAACGGGAAGCTGTCATTTCATGTAGCGGTGAAAACAAAAGGCCTTTTGTCAGAGGATCAATATGCCGGAGAAGATTCATTCGATCAGCACTATTTAAACGGGCTGGAAAAGATTTTCGAAAAAAAACTGAAAAGCGATATGAAAGAAGTCATCGATAAGCTGCAGAATCAATATGAAACGGACCCTGTATTCTTTTCTGACAGAGTCCGCATTCAATATCCCGACTATTGGAAGAAAGTGAAGCACCGCTGGGATGAGACCTTCTCCGAAGCGGCCTTTGACTATGATGTTTCCATTCAGATTACCAACTTCGGAACGATGGGACGGTAGCCTTCAGCGTGTTTTTTCGACACGAAGGAGAATTTGATAAATCCTGCTTTGTTCGGGCAGCTGTGTCACCGGAAATTGCATCGATTGCGCCATTCGTGTGATTTCCTGTAAAAACAGCTGCACCCGCTCATCCACGTGAACATACGTATAGGACTGCTTTTTCACGTCAAATGTCTCTTCCGGAAAGAGCGTGCGCACCGTCTGCGGCGTAAAAAACCGCAAGTGGGTGCGGTCGAGAATGCCGGCGTCTCTGTATGTCCAGTCCCCGAGCAGAAGCGGGAACAGCGCTTCGGCGTGGGAAATATTCGGAATGCTGCAAACGATTGATCCGGCAGGCGACAAATAGGATGAGTACGTTTCAATGACGCGCCACGGGTCTTTTAAGTGCTCAAGGATGTCCGCGAAAATGATGCAATCAAAAAAGCCTTCCGGATAAGGCAGCTTCACTTTTTCGACATCTTCCTGCAGCACCGCTTCATAATGACCTTTTGCCGCTTGCGCCGCCAGCGGGTGCAGTTCTATTCCGTACAGTTCGCAAGGCTGTCTGTTTTGAAGTTCCAGCCCCGTAGCTCCCGCACCGCAGCCGACATCAAGTATCCGTTTCGCCTCCCGGGGAACGAGCTCCGCAATTTCCGGTCTCGGATGAGTAAAGTACGTAAAATCAGTGCCCCATTTTTCCGTAAAACGCTGGCGGTTCTCCGAATATAACTGATTGATATTGATATCCTGATTAGCCGTAAACGTCGCATGCCCGTGGTGATGCACAAAGGCATCGAGAGCGATGTGCAGGCTGTAGCCTTTTTGCAGGGCGCGCAGACATAGGTCATCATCTTCAAAAGAACCGTATCCGAATTGCTCATCGAACTGGCCGATGTCTTCAATGACGCTTCTTTTCACCAGAAGACAGAAGCCGACAAGGCGCAGCACCCGCTTTGTATGATGCTTTTCCCGTGCGCAATATGCCTCCGCGAATGACTCCAGCTCATCAAGCGATTGATACGCGTCATGGATCATTTGCGCGCCGCTGACATAGTTGCTGACGGGCCCGACCATACCGGTTTTTTCAGATTGATACAGCACCCTCAGCATGGGGGTGAGCCAATTTTTCGTGACCATCGTATCGTTGTTCAGAAACAGCAGATTTTCTCCCCCTGCCGCTTCGATTCCCTGGTTGCACCCCTTGGCGAACCCGAGGTTTTTTTCATTAAGGACGACTTTGACGTCAGGTAGATTTGATATGTATTCTCTCGTTCCGTCTGAGGAACCGTTGTCAACTATAATCAGTTCAATCTTATCTTTGTCGGTGTATCGTTCAATGCTGGCCAGACATTTTTTCGTCAGCTCAAGTTCATTATATGTAAGGATAATAATACTCGTTTTCACCGGCATCCCCGCCTTTATCGTGACTTTATACAACGTATGACATATCCCCGTCATTTATGTGACCGGGCGCCCGCTCGGCATCCGTTTTGAGGGGCCGGTGAATAACCGCCCCCCTAAAACTGAATATTACGGATGAACTGTCCGCCGATTTGATTCTGATCCCGAGCCTCCGTTACGGCTTTTCAGATCCTGCTCAATTTCTTCAAGGCTTTTCCCCTTCGTCTCGGTCACTTTAAACCGGACGAACAGGAATGCCAGTATCCCGATCACGGCATAAATGAGAAATAAATAGCTGATGCCGACTGCTTCCATTAACATCGGATAGGTTAATGAGACAATCAATGTTCCGGCATGCAGCATCAAAGTGGAGACACCCGTCCCGATACCCCGGACATGCAGCGGGAATAATTCAGGAAGCATGACCCACACGGCAGGCCCCCAGCTGACCGCAAACACAATGATAAACAGGCCTAAACAAATCACCGTTGTCCATGATGCGGCTGCTGAATGTTCAAAGAAAAGATTGACCGCAGCCAATACGAGCAGACTGATGACCATGCCCGCATTTCCGGCCAGCAGCAGCGGCTTCCGGCCGATCTTATCAATGACTTTAATAGCCGCAAGCGTCATGATGACATTGACGGCGCCGATTCCGACCGTTCCCAATATAGACGCGGAATTGCCGAACCCGACACTGGTAAATGTTTTCGGTGCGTAATAAATAATTGTATTTGTCCCGATGAATTGCTGCAAAAAGGCAAGTCCGAGGCCGGCAATCAGCGCGGGTCTCACCCACGGCTCAAACAATTCTTTCAAGCCGCCTTCGTTTTCCTTTTCCGCTTCTTTCATCTGATCAATCTCATCATCAATATTCTTCGTTCCCCGCAATGATGAAAGGATTTCTCTTGCTTTCTCTTCTTTGCCGATCGTAAACAGCCAGCGCGGGCTTTCCGGCATAAATAAGATTCCGATCAGCAGAATAACTGACGGCACAACCGCAAGTCCAAGCATCCAGCGCCAAGCCCCTGCATCGGCAAATATATAGTTCACGATATAAGAAACGAGGATTCCGACCGTAATCATCAGCTGATTCAGCGAAGAAAGCGCCCCCCGTTTATGCTTCGGAGCCAGCTCCGATAAATAGAGCGGGACGATCGTTGTAGATGTTCCGACAGCCAGTCCGAGAATAATCCGGAAAAGAACCATCACCCCTGTATTCGGGGCAAAAGCGACTCCTAATCCGCCTATACAAAACAGCAGCGCCGCTCCCATGATGGCCTTTCGTCTGCCGAACCGGTCGGTCAGTTTGCCGGCGAATCCCGATCCGAGAATCGCCCCCGCCAATAACGAACTGACGACGAGGCCTTCTGTAAAGGCGTTCAGTCCCAGTTCTTTTTTCATAAATAAAATAGCTCCGGAAATGACTCCGGTATCATATCCGTATAACGCGCCGCCGAGTGCGCCGAAAAAATAGAGCCATTTATTCGAGTGTATGCTTTTCATGTTATATAGACTCCCTTCATCCAACGCTGTATCCGCGCGGAATTGTTCTACTGCTTCTTTTGCCTGTTTCCGATCGTTTCAAACCTTCCGCACCGTTAACATCCATTATTTTACTGATTATTTTTTACAAAGCGCCGAAACATTTCCCGCTTCCTGCCGTCCAATATAATGTGAACCTGATGCAAAAATAACAGTAGATGTTGTCGAAATAGAGAGAAAGATTTAGAATTTTCTCATTTGCAGAGTTGCTCCAAGTCAACAATTATGGTACGCTTCACAAAGAATAGAAACGAGAGGTAATGATATGGAAGAACGATCTCAACGCAGAAAAAAGAAAAGACGCCTCAGAAAATGGGTGAAATTTGTACTGGTATTCGCCGCTTTCTTATTGGTGATCGCCGGTTCCGTCGGCACCTACGCATTTGTGAAATTGAATAATGCGACCAAAGAAGCGCACGTCAGCCTTGACCGCGGCGACCAGTCCGTAAAACGGATCAAAGAATTTGACCCGAAGAAGGATTCTTTCACCGTGTTGCTTTTAGGAATAGACGCCCGTGACAATAAGGGCGAATCAGTAGATGACGCAAGAAGTGACGCCAATGTGCTCGTCACCTTCAACCGGAAAAAGAAAACAGCGACGATGCTCAGCATTCCGCGGGATTCCTATGTCAACATTCCGGGTCACGGCTATGACAAATTCGCGCACGCACATGCTTACGGCGGTTATAATTTAACTTATAAAACAGTAGAAAACATGTTTGATATTCCGGTAGATTATGTGGTTGAGAGCAACTTCGACGCGTTCCGCGATGTCGTCAATGAGTTGAACGGCGTTACGGTAAACGTGAAAAGCCAGAAAATTGCCGATCGTATTAAAGTCGATACAAAAGGAAAAGTCGTGCTGAAGCCGGGCGTCCAGACGCTTGACGGTGAGCAGGCACTGGCTTATGTAAGAACACGCAAAGCGGACACCGATCTGATGCGCGGACAAAGACAGATGGAAGTGCTGAGCGCCATTATTAAAAAATCTAAATCGTTAAGCTCGATCCCATCGTATGACGATATCGTCGACAGCTTAGGGAAAAACTTGAAAATGAACTTATCTCTTAATGACGCCATCGGTCTGTTCCCGTTTATCACATCGCTGAAATCGGTGAATTCTTTGCAGCTGACAGGTTCAGACAGCTACATTTACACTCCTCAGTACGGCAAAAATATTTATTACTTCAAGCTGAATGAGGAAAACCTTCAAGAAGTAAAAACGAAATTAAAAAATGATTTAGACGCGTAAGATGTCACGGCGGGATTAGCAAATCCCGCCGTTTTTCTGTTGAAAAAAAGGACATGAAGGTATAGCCTTTTAACTGACGGCTTTCTGCTGATTTCGCACAAAGCTGAACATACTACATGAAGCAGCTTTATTTTTAAGGAGGGCATCCATACATATGAAATTGATAGCCATTGACTTAGACGGCACATTACTGAATTCGGACAGTGTGATTTCTCCGGAAAACAGAGCGGCTTTACAAAGAGCGGATGAAGCGGGCATTCTCGTGGCCATCTGCACGGGCAGAGCCACGTTTGATGTAAAAGCGCTCTTAAAGGATTTGGATATTCCGATCATTGCGGCAAACGGCGGGACAGTCCATGACAAAGGATACCGCCTCGTCAGCCGCCTCTTAATGGATCAGCAGGCCGGAAAGGATATCGCCGCTTATTTAACGAACAAAGACATTTACTTTGAGGTCTATACAGATGATCATCTGCTGTCCCCGTTTGACGGCGAGTCCAAACTGCAGGCAGAACTGGACATTCTGAAAAGCGCCAATCCCAAGGAAGATATTCAGACATTATGGGAGGGCGCAAAGACGCAGTTCAAACAATTCGGCATTAAACCCGTACAGGATATACAGGCGATTTTTAACGGAGACGAACATGTTTACAAGCTTCTTTGTTTCTCTTTTGATATGGAAAAACTGAGAAACGCCAAAGAAGAAATTACACATCATCCGAAATTATCCCAGACATCTTCCGGAAAACACATTATCGAAATCCTCCCTGCCGGTTCCGGAAAGGGACGTGCTCTGACGGAGCTTGCCTCACTGTACGGAATTGAAAAACAGGATATTTACGCCATCGGCGACAGCCCGAATGATTTCTCCATGTTTGAAGCGGCGGGAAACCGCATCGCCATGGGCAATGCGATTGATGAACTGAAAGAAAAAAGCACGTATATTACAAAAAGCAACGATGAAAACGGCGTCGCATATTTCATCAACCGGCTTCTCGACAACGGGCAATAAAAGGTAAAAGCCAGGTCTTTCACGGCCTGGCTTTTTCATGTTTTCTAAAAAAGAAATTTCCAAAATTGAAAATAAATTGTAAGATAAAGAAAAAAGGAGTTTCATGATGTCGAATGCAATCGCTATTATAGGATTTTTAGCTTTTCTCTGCGCAGTCGGATACGGAATGTTTCATCTCATATGCAAAGCGGCAAAAAAAGAAAAACATTTTTCAAAAAAGCTGTTTTGGCCTCTTCTCATCGGCGGATTTATCCTGCTTCTGACCGGTGCATCCCTCGCAGAGCCGGACGCCTCGGCCGTGAAGGCAGAGGAGAAATACAGCACCCTTGATACCGCTTATCAAAAATTGACGAAGGAACACCAGGCGCTTGAGAAAAAATATGAAAGCATCAGTGCCGCGGCCGAAAAGGAGAAATCCGAAGCTGAAGCTGGCAACGAAGAAAAACTCAGCAAACTCAGCCAAGAGATAAGCAAGCTGAAAAAAACAAACAAATCACTCAAACAAGACAATGAGAAATTAAAAAATTCACAAAAGAAGCTCGAAAAGACCGCTGAAACGCTTCAGTCAGAAAATAAAACTTTAAAGCGGCAGAAAGCAGAAACAAAAATATCCGAAAATGCGGAAACGGCGCAAAACAACGCCCCTTCCTCCGGAGGACATGCCGAAACGAAAGCAGCCGGCACCTCACAGGGATGCGACATTAAAGGCAGCCGGAACGGCATTTATCACACACCGGGAAGTACATACTATGACCGGACGACAGATCCCGCGGAAATGTTCAGTTCTGTAGAGGATGCGGTAGCGGCCGGATACAGAGCGCCGAAACGGTAAAAGAAAAAGACGTCAGAGACACTCTCTGACGTCTTTTTTTACGGAAGCCGGATGCCGCCCGCATATTTGTCCTTCCAATAAGCGCTTGTGTTCATATTTGTTATGGTAACGCCTGCGGACACGGTGACATGAATCACTTGTCCGTTCCCGATATAAATGGCCGGATTCAGGCTTTCCGCTTTAAAGAAGACCAGATCGCCGGGCTTCAGATCTTGTTTATCGACCGGAACGCCCGCCTGCATCTGCTTGTCGGCATAACGCGGCAGGCTGATTCCTTTCGCTTTTTGATAGATGTATTTAACAAATCCCGCCGTATCAAAGCCGGTTTCCGGTGAAGCGCCGCCTTTCAGATAAGAAATTCCGATATGATCGGCCGCTGTGGACACAACGGGGTTGTCTTTAGAAATGGCTAAATTGCTGAATCGGCGCACCCCTGTGAAATGTTTTTTCCAATAATCTTCCGCCAAGTAAGAAATGGTGACTTTTTCGGAGCGGCTTGCTTGGATGAACCTTCCCTCTCCCGCATAAATGCCCGCATGGGAAATTCCTTTTTTATACGTATCGCTGAAATAAATCACGTCCCCGGGCTTTATGTCGCTCAGCTTGATTTTCTCACCGACCAGCCACTGCTGTTCCGCAGATCTCGGCAGGTAAATGTGAAGCTTGTTTTCAAAAACATATTGGACCAGACCCGAACAGTCGAATCCCGCCTCGGGCGTGCTTCCGCCGAATACATACGGAATGTCGAGGTAACGGGCTGCCTCCTGAACGATCGGATCATCAGCCAGTTCCGGATCTTTTGTCATCCGCTTTGCGCCAAGATATAAATTCATCCAATAACTGCTTTTTTGAAAGCGTGTGACGGTTACGCCTTCTGACGGAGAACTGTGTATCATCTCTCCGTTTCCGATATACAGACCGTCATGGACAGGCGTATTTTGTGTTGAATCCGACTTTTTGAAAAACACAAGATCTCCCGGTAAAAGGTCATTTTCTTTGACGGCGGCTCCGACTTTCCATTGATCACTGACCGTTCTCGGCAGATGGATGTTCTGCCTGCTGAAAAGATAATGCATCAATCCGGACGGATCAAAACCGTCCTCAGGCTCTTCGCCTCCGTAAACATATTTATTTCCGACAAGTTTTTGCGCGTCTGAAACGATCAGGACAGAAACTTGAGAATCCGCTTCGGCAATTTCCGTTCTCGTTACTGCAGGTGCCACAAGACAAATCATAAGGCCGGCAAGGATGTACTTCCTCCAGCTTGTGAGCATGTTTTCTATTCACTCTCCTCATTTTTAGTAGTTTTTACATCGGTAACTTTTAACAAATGTTTAGGAGAGCACAAAAAAAAGAATGCCCGATATGGGCATTCTTTACTGGATTCGGAACAAACAATATGCCGGCAAGCGGAATCATGAGCTTATTTTGCGCCCGCTGTGTCCTCTTGCTGAATTTTTTGCATTTCCGTGTCAATTTTTTGTTTTTCCTGATCTGTGAGCTGATCATTGTATTTAAACGCAGACATAAACATAAATACCATAATGATCGCGGCAAACGGCCATCCCGCTTTAATGATTTTCATTTGTTTTTCACTCCGCTTTCTTTTTTAAGATATCGCTGTGATCCACATCAAACGTTAATTTTCCATCCTTGACGCTCCACTTGAAATTCGATTCTTTCGTCAGTTCACGTACGATCGTTTTATGATTGATGCTGCCTTTTTTAACCGGTGCAGGCGTTGCTTCATGAATGTTCATCGGCGTGACTTCAAAGCGTCCCGTGCCGTTTTTCTGCAGATGATATTGAACAAGCGCCGTGTCTCTCGTTCTTGTCCACCCTTGGTCAAATACGAAGTTGCCCAGGCTGTAGAAAATAACGGTGCCGTGGTACATTTCGATCGGTTCCAGCACGTGCGGATGGTGTCCGACGATAATATCCGCTCCGGCATCTGACATTGCTCTTGCCAATTGGCGCTGTCTGTCATTCGGATCATTATCGTATTCCTGTCCCCAGTGTGTTTGAACAATGACAAGATCGGCTTTCTTTTTGGCTTTAGAAATCATCGGAATAAACAGCTCTGGATCGGCCGGAAGCACACCCGGCGCATTTCGTTTAGCTGCAAAACCTTTTCCGGAAACATCAGTGAAACCCAGTGTTGCGATTTTGATTCCGTTTACATCTTGATAAGAAATGTTCTGCTCGGCTTCCTTCAGCGTGAGGCCCGCTCCGACAAGTTCAAGATTTTGCTTTGAAAACTCTTCAACCGTATCCCGCATTCCTTGAGGGCCGTAATCCATCGCATGGTTGTTGGCTGCCGTGAGAACGGTGAAATTCATGTCCTTCAATACTTTTACGGCATCTTTGTTTGACTGAAGGTGGATATTTTTTTCTGCTTCTTTGTAGTTCTTTTTATATGTAACCGGGTTTTCAAAGTTCCCCGACACATAGTCGGATGCTTCGAAGAATGGCTTTGCGTAACGGAAGACACTCTCCGTGCCTTTATGCTTTGTCACTTTCTCGACATTCCGACCCATCATAATATCTCCGACGAATGAAGCTGATACAAGGTCATCGGCATTTCTTTTCACACTCGGCGTTTCCGCCTTCCCTGTCAGGATGCAGACGAACATCAGGCAAAAGACGATCGGCAGCGCGATAAAAACGTGAAGATTGGTCTTCTTTTTCTGCTGTTTGGTCAGCTTCAGCAGTTTTTCTTGAAAGCTTAATTGTTTTTTCATCGTTTGACACACCTTACATTAGATTAAGTAGTAAGCAAACATAATGGCAAAAGTTGCGCCGCTTAAGAACAGCGTGCTGGCGAATGTAATCGTTAATCCCTGTTTCTGAATGGTATTGGCGATCAGACCCGGTACGATGATACCGATTCCGCGGAATTCTGATATCTCAAACGGTACGATCGGGTAAAGAAAATCAAGGGCGATTTTTAAGCAGATTCCCGTTATCAGCATAGCTGCGAATTTTCTGCGTCCGTACAAAATCATAAATCTGGATAAACCGTATTTGACGATCACGTATGTAAGAAGACTCACTAACAATACGAGTAAAATAAAGACCGGCTGGTTAAAAACGAGCCCTAAATAACCCGGCACGACTAAACCGGCAGGTACGATACCTGTTTTTTCCGCGAAAATTAAACTGATTAACACGCCTAAAATAAGTGAAATGTATAAATCTGATCCGAACATTTATCCTTTTCCTCCTAGCTAACGAGCTGTTTCACCTTATACTCTTGGATTTTTTCAATTAATGGTTCCGCTGAACCGTGGATATTGCCGACGCCATATATGACACGGTTTTGCATTCTTGTTTTCAGCACGTCCATGATTTCGTCTGTTGATTTATATTCCAGATCGTGCAGTGTATCGGCAGGAATCTTGCCTTCTTCATAAGCTCTGACGATCGGTTCTGTCGTTTCGCCGATGAGTATGAGTTCCTTCGTTTTAATGTACGGAAGCACGTCGTTTGCGAACTGAATCGTTCTGTCCACACGGTCGGCGCGGCAGTTCATGATGACGATCGGTTCATCTGTCGGGTAGCCGATTTCCTTTACACGTTTCCATATATTCAAAGTAGAAGATGCATCATTTGCGGCAAAGCCGTTTACGAAATGACCGGGCTCCTTCGTGCTGAGCAGCGGCAGGATTCTCATGGCGCCAGGATCAGGCGGCGCGTTCAGCATTCCTTTAAACGCCGTTTCTTCATCTATCCCAAGAGCCTGGGCAACGCCGAGCGCCAGGGAAGCGTTATCAGGAAAGACCATATATTCAAATTTTCGAAGGTATTCATCTGTAATTTTAGAGTTATCCGCAATAATGACTTCGGTATTCCGCTCTGCGGCTTTTTCTTTAAAGAAGTCTGTGTATTCACTGTCTGTAATGACAAGGTGACCGTTATACGGTATCGTCGCGGTAAAAGCTTCAGCTATTTCATCAAGCGTCGGCCCCATGACATCCATATGGTCTTCAAGCACATTCACGATGACGCCGATGTTGGCTTGAAGGAGTTCTTCCTGAAAGATAATCTGATAATCCGGGTTTACCGCCATACATTCACTGACAATGGCATTGGCGCCCCGTTCTACGGTTTCCTTCATTACTTCTTTTTGCTCGCCGATATTCGGGCCCTGCGGTTTCCGTTTGATCGGTTTCTCCTCAGGTGTATCCCAATAGATCATCCTTGCATCTGTTCCCGTCGTTTTTCCGACTGTTTTGTAGCCCGCCTCCATCAGTATTCCGGTCGTCAGCCTCGTTACGGTTGACTTTCCGCGGATACCATTAATATTGACGCGTACTGGCAGAGCATCGATATTCTTCTGATGCCGCCTTTTTTCAATGATTCCGATGATTAGTACGGCAGCACAGGCTATAATGAGTAACCACATTGATTTTTGACATCTCCTTCTGTATTGATAAATTCATTCATCAGTATATAGCTTCACTATGAATTCTCAATCGGCATTATGTAACATAATCTTCCCGCTTTCACTGAGCCAAACTTCTCTATTAGTGACGCTATTCTTCCTATGATCGAATTGCTTTTTTTGGGAATAGGCAGGACTTAAACCTTACTTCAATTTTTCAAAAGAAAAATGTATGCGTTTACATTCCCACGCAGAAATTCATTTGGACCAATGGGACTATACGCGTTCCGGAAGAAAAAGATGTAATGATAATCCATCTTTTACAGCCTGTTATATCAGCGTTTTCCGCACTGCGCATACGTTTCGGGACTCTATGTCCGCTGTGTGCAGACTGCCTGTTTTGTTAAGGATAAGGTCTTAAAGTCATTCATTTTTCCCCCGTATCCTGCTTTCAGTCCCATTCCAAAATAACTAGCGGAATGACTGGTACGTGACAGAAAAAGACGGGTCCGGAGTGTTTACAAGAAATACACATTTTATATGCGGAAAGCCTATCTCCTTTCAAAGCATTTACAGGACATTTATCACTCTTTTGAAATAATTTTAATAAATCTTTATATTCGTTCAAGAAATATTCATCCATAATTGTGAAGTTCTTGGTAAAACATCGAGAAACTCCTCTATTTTATAAAATGCATAAAAAAGGAATACCCGCTGAAAACTACAGATAACCGGGAAAGGAGGCGGTCTGATGTCTGCGGATAAACAAAACAAACGGATTCCCGGCGATTTTGAATCGGCTGTACGGAAAATGCAGGAGCTGATGTGTGTTTGCGGCGATTTTAAAATACGAAGGATCAAACTGCAGGACCGTCATACCGCTTTCTTTTATATTGAACAAATGATAGAAGAACAGAAGCTGAATGAGTTTCTGTTAAGCGACACCCTGCAGAACGGTCCGCTTGAGGAAACGATGAATGCCGTCAGCAGTGCGGAAACGGATGAAACCAGAAAACTCATTGACGGGATTTTGGCAGGCCAGGTTGTTTTTCTCAGCGATGCGTCAAGGAAAGCGAAGCTGTTTTCCGTCGGGCAGAATCCGCTGCGTTCCATTATGGAACCCGAATCTGAAAGTATCGTCCGCGGCGCCCATGACGGGTTTGTGGAAAGTTTGGAAACGAACATTCATCAGCTGCGGTTTCACATACAGGACCGCCATCTCTCCGTTCATTATATGGATATCGGGGAAAGAGCCAAATCAAAGGTTGCGGTTATCTTTGTTGAGAATATCGCCAATCCGGAGATTGTGGAGGAAGTGAAGCGGCGCCTGTCATACCTGCGTATAGACAGCGTGCTTGCGCCCGGGATTATCGAGGAATCAATAGAAGATAATTCGTTTTCCATTTTTCCGCAGATCGTTCATACGGAACGGCCGGATAAAGCAAAAGCATGCGTGATGGAAGGCTGTGTGCTGATCATGATGGATGGGAGCCCGTCGGCCTTGATTGCCCCGATCACGTTCTTTTCTTTTTTTCAATCGCCGGATGACTACAGCACGAGGTGGATTTCCGCCAGTTTTTTGAGAGTGCTGAGATTTTCCGCCTTTATGATCGCGATTACGCTGCCCGCTTTTTATATCGCGCTGATTGCGTTTCATTTTGAAGTCATTCCCAACGATCTGATTATCACCATGAAAAATTCGATAGTTGATATTCCC
Organism: Bacillus sp. JK74; assembly: GCF_053663395.1. Lineage (NCBI taxonomy): Bacteria > Bacillati > Bacillota > Bacilli > Caryophanales > Bacillaceae > Bacillus > Bacillus sp. JK74. Next base: position 490,876 of record NZ_JBSJQB010000001.1, read on the forward strand.
TTCCCTCCGCTGATAGAAGCCATGATTATGGAGATTACCATTGAACTGATCCGCGAAGCCGGTATCAGGCTGCCGAAACCGATCAGTCAGACGATCGGCATTGTCGGCGGTCTCGTGATCGGTGACGCGGTCGTTCAGGCGGGACTCATTTCTAATATGATGATTATCGTCGTAGCCGTTACGGCTGTTTCTTCTTTTGTGCTTCCTTCATATGAAATGAGCACGTCCATTCGAACGCTCAGATTTCCGCTTATGTTTCTGGCATCCTCGTTCGGTTTTATCGGCATCGGACTCGGCTTCGGACTTATTCTGATGAACCTGTGCAAGCTTGAATCCCTCGGCGTTCCGTATTTATCATCTCTGACGCCGTTTCATTTCAGTGACTTGAAGGATGCATTTATCCGGCTGCCGGCTTGGTTTATTAAAAGAAGGCCTTTTTATTTGAGACCGCAAGACTCAAAGCAGATGAAACATGTTCGGGGGTGGAGAAAAGATGAAGCCTAAAAAAATAAGCCGGCTTCAAGGCGTGTTTTTCATTAATCAGACGCAGATCAGCATCGGCATTTTGGCGCTGCCCCATTTACTGATGATGAAATCGGGAAGCAGCGGGTGGATTTCCATTCTGCTTACCGGATTGCTCGTCCAGCTTACATTCAGCCTGTATATGATATTATTCCACCGGTTTCCGAAGCTGAACCTGTACGAAATGCTGGAAGAGGTGTTCGGAACACTTGCCGGCAAAGGGGTGCAGGTGCTGTATATTTTATATTTCGCGTTCCTCTGCACGCTCATTCTTTCTGTATTTACACGGATATTGGATATCTGGGTGCTCCCTCAGACTCCGAATTGGGTGATCAGCTTAATGCTGATCCTCGGTTCTGTCTATATCGCCCAAGCTCCGCTGAATGCGATCGCGAGGTTCAGCTTTATTTTAACGCCGTTTTTGCTGCTGATCTCTCTGCCGCTTTTATACACGCTGGGAAAAGCCGATATCACATACATTATGCCGATTTTTCACGGAACCGCAAAAGACATGCTGACCGGGGTGCAGCAAACACTTGTCAGCATTACCGGCTTTCAGGCGGCGCTTGTGATCGGGCCCCTAATCAACTGCACCGTCAGCCAGCGCTACAAAATACTGACGATTTCAAACGGCTTGATTATCCTTTATTACCTGTATATCACTCTTACTTGCTTTGTCACCATCAGCCCCGAAGAAATAAAAATGATCCCGGAGCCTGTGCTGTACCTGTTAAAAACCGTTTCATTCAGAATTATCGAACGGACGGATCTGCTCTTTTTGACGTTTTGGTTCGTGACCGTCTTTTCAACGCTGGCCAACGTGTTTTACTTGGCAAGCACCGGCATCGCCAAGCTGTTCAATCAAAAAGATCACAGCCGGTTTGTTTATCCGCCGGCCCTGCTCGTCTTCCTTCTGTCTATTTGGGCCACAAGCACAGATAAAACGATACAGCAGCTGGATCAGTTTTTCCGCATTTCCGATATTGTGTTTGTGTATTTGTTTCCGTTGTTTATGGTATTGATTGTCCTTGTACGCAAAAAGGGTGTCCGCCATGCGCATTAAAAAAGCGGTTCTTATCAGTCTCATGTGCGCAAGCCTGACACTTGCCGGCTGCTGGGATCAAAATTTGCTGAAAGATATTTCTCTCGTGCTGACCGCAAGCCTTGATGTTGATCAGGACGGTAAAAATAAAATCGCCATCACCTATCGGAAGGTTCAGTCCTCCCAGGCGGAACAGGAAACGGGCGGCTCATTCATTACGACGGTGCTCAGCGCTTCCGGGCACACCATCCGTGAAGCGCGGTTTCAATTGGATAAGCTTGTCGACCAGCGCATTGACACGTCCAAGCAAAGAGTCTTATTAATCGGTGAGAAAATGGCGGAAAAACCGCTTTTTCCTTATCTCGATGTCTTTTACAGAGATCCGAAAAGTCCGCTTCTCGCTCATCCGGCGGTTGTAAAAGACGGCGAGGCGATTGAAGTGCTGAAGCTGATCGTCCGGCAGAAATTGATCGTCAGCAAGTATTTAACGAATTTATTAACAAGCGCTAATGCGGAATCAAATATCAGCATGGAAAATTTGCAATCCATCCGTTCAAGCATGCTGACGGCTGATAAGGATTTCGCCCTTCCTTATTTATCGATTAACGGACAGACGATAAAGGTAGAGGGTTCTGCCCTGTTCAGCGGCCAGCGGAAAGTGACTGAGGTGCTCGGTCAGGATTCGACCCTCCTGACCCTTTTAAGCGGGCAATTTAATAAATCGGCTAATATTAATCTGAAGCTGTGGGACAAATACAAAATGGATATTGAAAATCATCTTTCTCTCGGCATCACGGATGCCACGCGAAAGATTGTATTTATAGATACAGATCCGCAGCATATAAAAGTGAAAATCCGTTTAAAGCTGAACGCACGCGTCTTGGAATATCCGAAGGACAAGCTGAATTCTTATACGGCAATCAACCAAATGAACAAACAAGCATCAGCAAATTTGAACAGCCAGGCCAGATCGGTGATCAGCCATATTCAGGAGCACAACTCGGATATCCTCGGCATCGGCCGGAAATATCAAACCCATTATTATGAGCGGGGCAAGCGGCTCAATTGGCGTGAGGTCTATCCTTCCATCGAAATCGTCCCTGATATCAAAGTGAATATCTCGCAAATCGGCATCGTGAACTAAAAGAGACCCCGGTCTCTTTTTTTGTTGCCAACCGAAATGATTCGTGTTACTCTTTTTGTGTAAACGGTTACATAAATGAAGGAGGAGTGTTTGTTGGCAACGATTAAAGATGTCGCAGGCGCTGCCGGCGTCTCTGTTGCCACGGTCTCGCGTGTCCTCAATGACAACGGCTACGTGCATGAAGATACACGAACGAAGGTCATGCTTGCCATGGAGAAGCTGAATTATTATCCGAATGAAGTTGCCCGCTCTCTTTATAAAAGAGAATCCAGACTGGTCGGGCTTTTGCTTCCGGATATTACGAACCCCTTTTTCCCGCAGCTTGCCCGCGGCGCTGAAGACGAGCTGCAGCGGGAAGGATACCGGCTGATCATCGGCAACAGCGATGAAGAATTGGAAAAAGAACTCGACTACCTGCAAACATTTAAACAAAATCAAGTTGCCGGTATTTTGGCGGCCACCCATTACCCCGACCTTCCCGAATACAGCGGCAGCCTTTACCCGGTCGTATTTCTGGACCGGACAAAAGAAGGCGCCCCATCCGTATTCAGTGACGGGCGGGCAGGCGGAAAACGGGCGGCTGAGGAAATGCTTCGCGGCAAAAGCACAAGCATCACGCTTGTCAAAGGCCCAGGCCACCTTCCGACCGCTCAGGAACGTTTTAACGGCGCACTTGATGTGCTGCAAAAAGCGGGCGCGCAGTTCAATGTCATCTCCGCCGCTTCATTTTCCATCAAGGATGCCGCCGTTTTAGCAGAAGAATTGTTTGCAGCATACCCGGAAACCGACGGAGTCATTGCCAGCAACGATATTGCGGCGGCTGCCGTCCTCCATGAGGCGCTGCGGCTCGGCAAAAAAGTTCCGGAGGAGATTCAGATCATCGGATACGACGATATTCCGCAGAGCAGGCTTTTGTTTCCGCCGCTTTCAACCATCCGCCAGCCTGCATATGAGATGGGAAAACAAGCGGCAAACCTGCTGTTGCAATTGATAAAGAAAGAGCCGCCGAAAGAGACGGCCATTCAAATGCCCGTGACTTATATAAGAAGACAAACGACGAGAAAGGATGATCACCATGAGTGAAATTTGTGTTATCGGAAGCTGTTCTATGGATCTGGTCGTCACATCCGAACGGCGTCCGAAAGCCGGGGAAACCGTACTGGGCACAGACTTTCAAACCGTGCCCGGGGGAAAAGGCGCAAACCAGGCCGTAGCCGCTTCCCGCCTTGGCGCGAACGTATATATGGTAGGAAAAGCTGGCAGTGACAGTTACGGAAAAGCGATTATTGAAAACCTGAAGGCAAACGGCGTCAATACGGACTATATGGAAACGGTTACACACAAAAAAAGCGGAACGGCTCATATTGTGCTCGCAGAAGGAGACAACAGCATCGTCGTCGTAAAAGGCGCAAACGATGACATCTCACCCAATTATGCCAAAAGCGCGCTGGAAAAACTTCCCAGCATTGATATCGTGCTGATCCAGCAGGAGATTCCTGAAGAAACCGTTGAAGAAGTGTGCAGCTACTGCCGCGCGCAGCAAATTCCGGTTATCCTGAATCCCGCGCCGGCCCGGCCGCTGAAACAATCGACGATTGAGAATGCCGCATATCTTACGCCGAACGAACATGAAGCATCCATTTTATTTCCTGACCGGACGAAAGAAGAAGCGCTCGCCGGCTATCCCGGCAAACTGTTCATTACCGAAGGAAAACAAGGGGTACGCTACTCAGACGGCACCGCGGAACGGCTTGTTCCCGGCTTCCCTGCAGAAGCGGTCGACACGACGGGAGCCGGCGATACCTTTAATGCGGCACTTGCCGTCGCACTCGCGGAAGGACGGGACATCGAGCAAGCGCTCCTGTTTGCCAACCGCGCCGCCTCCCTGTCCGTGCAGCACTTCGGCGCCCAAGGCGGGATGCCGGCCAGAAAAGAAGTTGAGGAGCTGCTGTCATGAAAAAACACGGAATGTTAAACAGCCACATTGCCAAAGTATTAGCCGATCTCGGGCATACAGACCTCATCGCAATCGCCGATGCGGGTCTCCCCGTCCCTGACGGCGTCCCTAAAATTGATTTGTCTTTAACGGCGGGCGTTCCCGCCTTTCGGGATGTGACCAGCCTGGTAGCCGGGGAGATGGCAGTCGAAAAGGTGATAGCCGCTTCCGAGATCAAAGACGAAAATCCTGAGAATGCAAGTTTCATAGAAAGCCATTTCTCAGCGCAGACGATCGAGTACATGCCCCACACGGAATTCAAACGGCTCACACAGAAAGCAAAAGCCGTCATCCGAACGGGTGAAATGACACCATACGCCAACTGCATCCTGCAGGCGGGTGTGATTTTCTAGAAAGAAGGGATCCAGCATGCACATCGGCATGACAGACATTCATAAAGCATTCGGCAAAAACCAAGTGCTATCCGGCGTCTCATTTGAGCTTCTGCCGGGAGAAATCCACGCTTTAATGGGAGAAAACGGAGCGGGCAAATCGACGTTAATGAATCTGCTCACCGGGCTCTACCGGCTCGACAAGGGAAACATTACGATAAACGGAACAAATATGAATTTCTCCAATCCAAAGGAAGCCGAAAAGCACGGAATCGCCTTTATCCATCAGGAACTGAATATATGGCCGGACATGACGGTGCTTGAAAACCTTTTTATCGGCAAAGAGCTGACGACGGCGTTCGGCGTTTTGGAAACGAAGAAAATGAAAGCGCTAGCAAAATCACAGCTTGAAAAACTGGGAGTCTCTCTTCCTCTTGACCGGGAAGCCGGACAATGTTCCGTCGGCCAGCAGCAAATGATTGAGATTGCCAAAGCGCTGATGACAAACGCTGAAGTCATTATTATGGACGAACCGACCGCGGCGCTGACCGAACGGGAAATCAGCAAACTGTTTGACGTGATGACGGCGTTAAAACGGGACGGCGTATCCATTGTCTATATTTCGCACCGAATGGAAGAGATATTTTCAATTTGCGACCGGATCACCATTATGCGGGACGGCCTCACTGTCGATACGGCGCATATGAAAGACACTCATTTTGATGAAGTGGTCAAAAAAATGGTCGGACGGGAGCTGACCGATCGGTATCCGACCCGCACGCCGTCACTCGGCGATAAGGTGCTCGAAGTGAAAAACGCCTCAAAAAAAGGAAGCTTTTCACAGATCAGTTTCCATGTGAGCGCCGGAGAAATCCTCGGCGTTTCCGGCTTAATGGGTGCCGGACGGACAGAAATCATGAGGGCGCTGTTCGGAATTGACCGGCTCGATTCCGGAGAGGTCTGGATTTCCGGCCGAAAAACCGGCATTCGGGGTCCGTACGATGCCATCCGCAAGGGACTCGGCCTGATTACGGAGAACCGCAAAGATGAAGGGCTGCTGCTGGATACGTCCATTCGTGAAAATATCTCATTGCCGAACCTGACCAGCTTCTCTCCGAAAGGCATCATTGACCGAAAACGCGAGGCGGAGTTCGTTGAGCTGCTCATCAAGCGTCTGACCATTAAGACTGCATCTCCGGAAACCGCCGCCCGGCATTTATCAGGAGGAAATCAGCAAAAAGTCGTCATCGCCAAATGGATCGGAATCGGCCCGAAAGTTCTCATCCTTGATGAACCGACAAGAGGCGTCGACGTAGGCGCGAAAAGGGAAATCTATTCATTAATGAATGAACTGACCGATCGCGGAGTCGCCATCATCATGGTGTCTTCCGAGCTGCCGGAAATTCTCGGCATGAGTGACAGAATCATCGTCGTCCACGAAGGGCGCATCAGCGGAGAAATCAATGCGGCAGACGCAACACAAGAACACATCATGACACTTGCCACGGGAGGGCAGCAGTATGAAAACTGAACCAATAACATCAACTGAACAAAAGCGATTTTCCATTCATACCTTCACGCAAAAACTCGGTCCGTTTCTCGGCTTACTGATTCTTGTGCTGATCGTTTCCGTTTTAAACCCGAGTTTTCTTGAACCTCTCAATATTCTCAATCTTCTTCGGCAGGTTGCGATTAACGCTCTGATTGCATTCGGAATGACGTTTGTCATTTTAACGGGAGGCATTGATCTCTCTGTCGGAGCCATCCTCGCCTTATCGAGCGCATTGGTCGCAGGTATGATGGTATCAGGCATCGACCCGATCTTAGCCGTCATCATCGGCTGCGTGATCGGCGCCGTACTCGGCATGATAAACGGATTATTAATCACAAAAGGAAAAATGGCGCCGTTCATCGCCACTTTGGCGACAATGACCGTCTTTCGCGGACTGACCCTCGTCTATACGGACGGAAATCCGATTACGGGGCTCGGTACAAATTACGCATTTCAATTATTCGGGCGCGGTTATTTTCTCGGCATCCCCGTACCTGCCATTACGATGCTGATTGCATTTGCGGCCCTGTGGGTTCTTCTGCACAAAACACCGTTCGGCCGCCGGACATACGCCATCGGCGGCAATGAGAAAGCGGCGCTGATATCGGGAATCAAAGTGCCCCGCATCAAGATCATGATCTATTCTCTGACAGGTTTATTATCGGCGCTGGCGGGAGCGATTCTGACATCACGCTTAAATTCCGCACAGCCGACGGCCGGGGAATCATACGAGCTGGACGCCATCGCAGCGGTCGTTCTCGGCGGAACGAGCCTGTCCGGCGGCCGAGGGCGCATCATCGGTACGCTGATCGGGGTTTTGATTATCGGAACGCTGAACAACGGCTTGAACCTTCTCGGCGTATCATCGTTTTATCAGCTTGTCGTCAAAGGAATCGTCATTTTAATCGCGGTGCTGCTGGACCGCAAAAAATCGGCATAGTAGGAGGACCATTATGAAGAAAGCCATCATCACGATCGCGGCATTATCACTGTTTTTGCTGTCCGCCTGTTCACTTGAACCGCCGCAATGGGCAAAACCGTCAAACACAAAACATAAAACAGAATTCACTATCGGGCTCTCCGTCTCCACATTAAACAATCCGTTCTTCGTTTCATTAAAAGAAGGCGTTGTAAAGGAAGCCAAAAAACGGGGCATGAAGGTCATTATTGTCGATGCCCAAAATGATTCATCTAAACAGTCAAATGACGTAGAAGATTTGATCCAGCAGGGAGTCGATGCGCTGCTGATCAATCCGACCGATTCATCAGCGATTTCAACAGCCGTCGAATCGGCAAATTCCCTCGGCATTCCCGTCATTGCGCTGGATCGTTCAGCCGAACACGGCAAAGTCGAAACGCTTGTTGCCTCTGACAATGTCAAAGGAGGAGAAATGGCGGCTGACTACCTCGCCGATCAGCTCGGAAAAGGCGCCAAAGTGGCTGAATTGCAAGGGGTGCCGGGCGCATCCGCGACACGGGAACGCGGAACGGGCTTTCATCATATTGCCGACAAAAAGCTGGATGTCGTAACAAAGCAAGCGGCAGATTTTGACCGCACAAAAGGATTGACCGTCATGGAAAACCTGCTGCAGGGACATCCGGATATCAAAGCCGTGTTCGCCCATAATGATGAAATGGCACTCGGGGCGCTCGAAGCGATTAACAGCTCGGGCAAACACATTTTGGTCGTCGGTTTCGACGGAAACAAAGATGCGATTTCTTCCATTAAAAACGGGAAGCTGACAGCCACGGTCGCCCAGCAGCCGGAGCTGATCGGAAAACTGGCGGCCGAAGCGGCGGAGCAGGTGCTCAAAGGAGAAAAAGTCAAAAAAACCATTGCCGCTCCATTGAAACTTCAAACACAAAAATAATCGGCCGATGTTTAGACTTCCGGTAAAACGTGAAAGGATGAAGTAAAAGGAGAGATACAGATGAAGAAAACAGCCAAAGCGGCATCCATTCTGACCCTTGCAGCGGGAATATCAGCGGCTTCAGCTGCCGGAATAACGCCTCTTCCGGAGACACACGCGCAAGAAGCGGTCAAAATTGACGATCTGTACAGCTACCCGCTTGACTCTTATCTCGTTTCCGCGGAAGCATTGAACGTCAGAACAAAAGCATCAGCAGCCAGTCCGAGAGCTGATACCCTTCATTTAGGCGACAGCTTAAAGATCGTTTCATTCCAGAACGCTGACTGGGCAAAAGTACATTATAAAAACAGAAAAACAGGATTTGTATCTACTCATTATATTGTTAAAGAAGCAACAACCGTAAAAACGACGGCAAAAACAAAAGTATATACAGACAAACAAGCGGTCAAAGCTTCCCTTGCCAAAAACACGAGCGTTTCTTTCCTCGGATGGAAAAAGACAGCCGGCGGCGGCATTGATTTCGGCTGGGCGCTTGTCGATTACGGGGGCGCAACGGGATATATCAGCACAAAAGATCTGCAAAAACTGACATAATATCAAAACGGATTTCGCAAATTCAGCGCGAAATCCGTTTTTTCTTTCTTGAGCAGTCAGAAACGTCTAAGGTTCGAAATATTTCTCAGGAAATATTGTCGGATGAAGATGAATGTATACGACTCTAAAATGGCTTCTTTATGTAATCCGCCAGGCGTTTGGCATTGTCACGGATAGCCGCAGCATCGGCGCTGCTAACCCCGTACATCGCGAAAGCCGGCAAATAGGTCATTCCCGTAAAATTAGCCATTGCCTGAAACGGCCTTAAGAGCTCGCTCAGTGAAAAATGGTTGGACCCGCCTGCCTGATATGCATCCTCTCCGGCACCTACAGAAACAGCCAGCAGCAATTCTTTGCCGTGCAGCGCCTTTCCTTTGGAACCGTAAGCCCAGCCATACGCCAGCACATGATCCATCCATGTTTTTAAAAGCGGAGGCGCACTGTACCAGTACAGCGGGAATTGAAATACGATCCGGTCATACTGTTCACACAGCTGCCGTTCCTTTTCCCCATCTATTTTCCCGTCCGGATATTCTTTATAAAGCTCACGGACCGTGATGTCATCATGATTTTTTAATTCTTCTGTCCACGCCTTATTGACCGCTGAGTTGTCCATGTCAGGATGAACCGCTAATACCAATACTTTCACAGCTACCACACCTTTCCCTTTTGACTGTATTTTACCTAATCTTTGCCGGTTCAGCCAAATAAAAAGAAAGCCCCCGAGAAAAATGAGGCTTTCTTTTTTATTTTATTCCGGGCTTCCTTCGGTTGTTTCGATATCCTTCGCAAAATTCGGATTATCTAAATTTGCGTTGAAAAAGTCCGCCGTATTCGGAAGCTTGAGGTTCATATTCATTTTTTGAGAAATGGTCACTTTACAATCTTTAATGACATAGTCAAACACGTGTCCCCCGGAATTGCGTCCTTCATCAATGAAGTGCAGGTGATATCCGGAAACAGCGATGCCGTTTGCGTAACCCGGCGTCCAGAAGCCGGCGATTGTACCCTGAATGTCGTCAAAGTTGAACACAGGCTGTGTTTTCACCGCTTCGATCATCGGAACGTACGGTTTCTCCTGGCGTTCTACCGTTCTTGTCTGCACCTTTTTAAATACGCCGTCTAAACGGATCGCATAAAATAAGTTTTTACTAGGCAGAAGGCTGGCGATTTCCTGCTCGAATTCTTCACGGGTCATTTCGCCGTCGATCGTATGCGTCATGTCCGGCGTGAAAAATGTGAATGAGCAGAATGGTGACAGGTCTCCGCCTTTAACAGGCGTAGCCGTTCCGTCGCCGCGCAGACGGTAAAATTCGCCGTCAAATCCGATTAATTCGCCGTCCAGTTTGTTGAACGTGCCGATTCCGAAATCACCGAACTTCGGAATGTCAGCCATATCAAAATCTCCGTCATATACTCCGTCCAGCAGAGATGTCATTGTGGATACTTGATAGATCTGATCCTCAGGTGAGCCTTTTTCTCCGCGGCTCATCATATGGATGTCGCTTGCGTTTTTCATATTCCCTTCACTCCTTTTAAATTGGGCTGTTTTAGAAAACAGGTCATGGTGCGCAGAGTGCTAGAGAGCTTTTGCTTTCATTTTTTCTTTGAATTGCTTCGGAAGCATGTCGCTTGATAAATGGACATTGTCACTGTAATCGACAGGAATGTCAATGATGACAGGGCCTTCTGTGTTCAAGCCTTTTTGCAGCACGTCTGCCAGCTGTTCCGGTGACTCAACGCGCAAGCCGGTGGCGCCGAAGCTTTCTGCATATTTTACGATATCAATGTTTCCGAAATCTACGCATGATGTACGGTTATATTTTTTCATTTGCTGGAATGCGACCATATCATATGTGCTGTCATTCCATACAAGGTGAACGATCGGCGCTTTTAAGCGGACTGCCGTTTCCAATTCCATTGCAGAGAACAAGAATCCTCCGTCTCCTGAAACGGATACGACTTTTTCACCCGGATTCACCAATGTGGCGGCAATCGCCCAAGGAAGCGCTACGCCCAATGTCTGCATGCCGTTGCTGATCAACAGTTTCAGCGGCTCATAAGCGCGGAAGTAGCGGGACATCCAGATCGCGTGAGAACCGATATCGCAAGTGACGGTTACGTCGTCATCAATTGCACTGCGCAGTTCTTGGACGATTTGCAGAGGATGCACTCTGTCGGATTTATGATCGCTTGGCGCCTTCTCGCTGTCTGTGAGCATCTGTTTTAACTCGCTCAGCACTTCTTTTTCACGGCTGCCCATATCAAATGTCACAGCGTCGTGTTCAATTTGTTTAACCGTAGCGGCGATATCGCCTAATAATTCTAATTCCGGCTGATAGGCATGATCGATGTCGGCCTGGATTTCGTCAAGATGGATAATAGCACGGTCACCGTTTACGTTCCAGAACTTCGGATCGTATTCAATCGGATCATAACCGATCGTTAATACGACATCCGCCTGTTCAAGCAGAAGATCGCCCGGCTGGTTGCGGAACAGTCCGATCCGGCCGAAATATTGGTCTTCCAGCTCTCTGGACAATGTGCCGGCCCCTTGGTACGTTTCTACGAAAGGCAGTTTTGTTTTGGCAAGCAGTTTGCGGATTTGTTTTACCGCTTCCGGTCTTCCGCCTTTCATGCCGACTAACAGAACGGGAAGTTTCGCCGTCTGGATTTTCGCGATAGCCGCGCTGACCGCTTCTTCCGGTGCAGGGCCTTGTTTCGGCGCCGGCACGCTGCGTACGTTTTTCACATTTGTGATTTCATTCACAACATCCTGCGGAAAGCTCACAAAAGCCGCGCCTGCCTGACCTGCTGACGCTGCCCTGAAGGCGTTTGTTACCGCTTCTGGTATATTCCCTGTTTCCTGTACTTCTACACTGTATTTTGTAATCGGCTGAAATAGCGCCGCATTGTCCAATGATTGGTGTGTCCGTTTTAACCGGTCTGCGCGAATTACGTTACCCGCCAGCGCCACTACCGGATCACCTTCTGTATTAGCCGTTAACAAGCCGGTCGCCAAGTTGGATGCCCCCGGGCCTGAAGTAACGAGACAAACGCCTGGTTTTCCAGTCAGTCTTCCGACAGCCGCAGCCATAAATGCAGCGTTCTGTTCGTGACGGCATAAAACCAGTTCAGGTCCTTTATCTTTTAACGCATCAAATACTGCATCAATTTTTGCACCCGGAATGCCAAAAACATGTGTGACACCTTGCTCCACTAAGCAATCAACAACAAGCTCCGCCCCCCGATTTTTTTCAGAGGTTTTTAGTTCATTTGTTGCTTTTGCCAACACCCTCACTCCTTATTATGCATATTAAATATAAAATTTTAAGTAATTTGTGATATTATTCACTATACACTCTTTGGAAATTGACCTCCAATATCAATTCGCCGTATGATTAATATGTTTCACGAATAATTAACAAAGAGAAAGGAATGGATAAGGATGGAGCTTCGCCATCTTCAATACTTTATTGCCGTTGCCGAAGAACTTCATTTCGGCAAAGCTGCGCTTCGGTTAAATATGACACAGCCGCCTCTCAGCCAGCAGATCAAACAGCTTGAGAAGGAAGTCGGCGTGACCTTATTAAAGCGCACGAAACGGGTTGTAGAGCTTTCAGCTGCCGGAGAAAGTTTTTTAAAACACAGCCGAAACGCGATCGAAGAAATAGACAAAGCGATTGAAATGGCGCAGAGAACGGCGCGGGGAGAGCTCGGCCGCCTTGTCGTCGGTTTTGTCGGCTCGGCCACATATGAATTTCTGCCGCCGATCATTCGGGAATTCCGCGAAAAATTCCCCTCCGTCAAGCTTGATCTGCGTGAAATTTCTTCTTTCAGACAGCAGGAAGAACTTCTGAAGGGGAACATTGATATCGGCATCCTTCATCCGCCTTTACAGCATTCCGCGTTACATATGGAAAAGGTGCAGAGCAGTCCGTGCATTCTGGCTTTGCCGAAGCAGCACCCGCTTACCGCTAAACAGACAATCGACATTCAGGATTTAAAAAATGAACCGATTATCACACTGTCGAAAGAAACATGGCCGACTTTATACCTAGAGTTTGTAAACTACTGCGAGCAGGCGGGCTTCAAACCGAAAATCGTTCAGGAAGCGACGGAGTATCAAATGGTGATCGGATTGGTTAGTGCCGGTATCGGTGTAACCTTCGTGCCTTCTTCTGCTAAAAAGCTGTTTAATCTCGAAGTCGCCTACCGCGGCATTAATCAGGTGCAGCTCACTGCCGAATGGGTCATTGCCTACCGCAAGGATAATCAAAATCCGATTCTGAAACATTTTCTGGATATTATGAATAAACGCCAGGCTTTATTGCAGGCGGATAAGGAAAATGCATAAAAAAGAGGGCCGCCGAAAGCAGCCTCTTTTTTTGTGCTTTTATGGATTTTTACTAAATTGGTAGAAACGCTCAGTACACCTTACGACCTGTACCCGTATACATACAGTACAACTGATCAGGAGGGATAAAAATAACGGGGCGGCAATGACCCATCTAAAAGGAGGCAGAACACATTACACATATTACCGTCATTTTGACCCTGATTTCTTTCTTTGTGACCATTATTTTTATATTTTGGAGACCCGGGGGATTAAATGAAGCCGTTCCGGCGTCGCTGGGCGCCATTCTCGTTTTGTTATGCGGAACCGTTTCCTTTCATGATTTGGGGGATATAGGGTCAAAAGTCACCGGAGCATCAATAACCATTATCTCCACAATGATTATGGCGATCGCGCTGGAAAGCTTCGGTTTTTTTAACTGGGCGGCGGCCAAACTGCTTCACCGCGCCAAGGGATCGGGCATCCGGCTTTTTTGGCTGACCAACCTGCTCTGTTTTTCAATGACGCTCTTTCTGAATAATGACGGGAGCGTATTAATCACCACTCCTATTTTACTATTGGTCTTACAATATCTCGGACTTAAAAGACATCAGAAAACACCGTATTTAATAAGCGGCGTATTAATTGCGACGGCGGCAAGCACCCCGATCGGCGTCAGTAATATCGTCAATTTAATTTCTCTCAAAATGATAGGCATGGACCTTTATTTGTACACCAATATGATGTTTATCCCCGGCACGCTGGGACTGGTGTTTATGGCCTTTCTGCTGTTTGCCGTTTTTTACCGCCGTTTGCCGAAACAGCTCCCCGATATTCCGGTTCATTTTGATTCGCTGGAACACAAACGATATCATCCGCTTCAGCCTCCGCCGGACTTGAGCCAAAACAGCCGTACGAACATCATGTTTTGTGTTTTGGTATTTGTATTGTTCGTCCGGATCAGCCTGTTTGCAGCTTCTTACAACGGCATATCCGTTTCGCTCGTGGCTGTCATCAGTTCAGTCATCCTGCTTTGCTGGAGATGGTTTTATTTAAAAATCGGACCGGCAGACTTATTAAGAAAAGCGCCTTGGCATATCTTTATTTTTGCCTTCACGATGTACATTATCATCTACGGACTGCATAATATCGGACTGACGGCGCTGCTTGTTCAGTCTATTGAGCCTTATGTCTCACAAAGCATTGCCCACGCCGCAACTATTATGGGCATTGCTACATCCGTCCTCTCTAATTTGTTCAATAACCATCCCGCCTTAATGATCAGCACTTTGACATTAACTGAAATGTCCATCGACCCATTAACCGTAAAAATCATTTATCTGGCTAATATTATCGGCAGTGATATCGGATCATTGCTTCTGCCGATCGGGACATTAGCCACGCTGATCTGGATGCATATCATCAGACAGCACGGCGAAAAAGTTTCTTGGTCAGAATATATCAAAACGACCATTGTCGTTGTCCCTCTCACCGTCGTGTTTACCATTACCGTTTTATATGTTTGGATCAGTTGGATTTACCTTTAGCTCCGATGAAAAAAACTGCCTGCTGTATAAGAGAGGCAGTTTTATCATTTATGGCAGGTGCATGGTTTTTAAATGATTCAATTTCCAAAAAACAGTATCGCCGTCTGCATTGGTCAATTCAAGAATATTATCTGAGACATCCTGTAACAGCCCCACTTTATTCGGTATATCTCCTAAATCCAGAATAATCAGCTTCCCGATATATCTTTTTAATTGCTCCTCAAAATTCCGGACAAGGGGCACATTAGCGGGAACAACCGGCAGCTCTGAACTGTTTAAAGTATACGGCGTCTGCTCATCGGAATAGGGTGTCAGCCATTTCAAATGATGCATCGAGATGAAAAGAGTCTTATAAACCGGAGAGAAGAAAACAAAATAATCATTTAAAACACTTGTCACATACCCATGGATGGAACGGTCTCCCGTGACGAAAATTTCTGTAAATCTGCCTTTTATATGCTGGAGGGTATTCCGGTAAGAAAATGAATGTTCCTGTTTTTCGGGATGCGGACTTTTTTTTCTTGCGTACGGTTCTTTATTCTCTTCGTCCGGGAGCGTCAATGTCATCCTCTGAAGATGCAGCAGCGGAATATAAAGAAACGTCCGGCCGTCATGAATCACAATGATATCCTGACCGATATCCAAAAGAGTTCCTGAAAATGTCGTATTCCCCGATATCTCAATATCGACTTGTTTATCCAGAAATCTGCTTAATCCAGCCATTTCATTCCCCCCTCTCCCGCGTTTACGGACAATCTTTCCAATCATTTACGGCCGTGTTTCCACCGATAATCTATTGTCCTTAATACAGTGGCGTAGCTATAAGAGTTCTCTTCCTCCCGTTTTGAGGATCGAACGGATCTTGATGATCTTTTCGACTTTTTAGAGGAAGTACGCTGCTCTTCGCGTGATTCTTCTTCATGTGACTTTTCTTCTTCGGCGCTCTCTTTCTCACCTTTATTCTCGTCGTCTTTATTCTCCTCTTTTTTAGCTGCTCCTTTTGCCCCTTCGCTGATGCTCTTGATATGAAAAGGATAGATCCGCAGCACTTCTTTATCTTTCACAAGAGTGTAGTGGCCGTCGGAATTATCCACAAGTATACCTTCAACGGCTTCAGGACCTCCGCGGTTGATGGATACCCATTTGTGGATCAGGCGTTTAAATATGCCGTGAAAATCATCAGCCATTTCAAATTCCGGGCGCTCCTCCTCTTGGCCGTCCTCTTCTTGTTCCGCGCTGATGCTTTTGACATGGTCGGCGTTAAAATATACGATTCCGTCATCTTCCGTTTCCAGCACGAGAAAATCATCCCCTGTTTCGTGAAGCTTTCCTCTTTTCGATTCGGGACCTCCCTGATTCAATTGCACCGTGCGATTGGTCATCCGGCTGATCAGGTCTTGAAAATCATCAGCTTTTTCACATTCTGCCGCTTCGGCCGGCGATACGGTTTCACTCGTATTTTCCGTCACACTTTTCACGTGTTTCCATTGATAATAAACGATTTTATTATCAACCTGAAGAGCGATATAATCCGATTGAATGTCTGCTAATCTCCCTGTCTTGGACTCCGGGCCTCCCCGGTAGACAGTAATTACTTTTCCTTCCATTGCATGCAAAAAGTTGTCATCAGACCGATGCCGCTTCGTATTGCGTTTCATCTATTATCCTCCTAGTCATTTTTCTCATAATGTAAAAAGCATAATGCATATATACGTATCACGATTATTTTCGGGAACTGATTCACCAGCCTATTTGTAAAAAATCTTTCTTCATTTCCAAATCAGATATTCCACCGCTCTAACTCACTGCTGATGAAGGCGGACCGCTCCTTAATGTATTCGCAAATCACATCAGGCTCCCGGTCAAAGCAATCAATCTCCTCTTTCTTATAAGGATCCTTTGCGACATGCGGCCTGATCTGCTCATACAGTGACATGACCTTCGGCTTCATATGTTCAATGGTAAACCGGGTCTGAAGCGTTTCTTCCAAAAGCTGTTTGTACGCTTTGCGGAAATACGGTTCATCCAGAAGCCTTGCAGTCAAGGTATTAAACCCTTGTATTCTGACATAATCGGCGTCCATCCGATCACCGTGAATGTCTCTTCCCCATGTCGCATCGTAATCCCACGGAATGACTTCAAAAAGTCCCGTTTCATGATTCCGGTACAAAGCGTAATTATGAACAAACCCATCGTAGTTTGAGGTAAACACGATGCCCGCAAGCCACCGCAAATACTTATCGGCGTCCAAGTGTTTGACGATCTCCCCCTTGAACTCTGACTTCGGCACGGTATTAATTTTATAGATCATGTCCTGCAAGTATAAATCGTCTTCTTTCGTTCCCGTTTTCTTTTCATAACCAAGTTCGAGCGATGTTTTTGTATCCCGCTCCAGATCACTGACGAGGGAGAAATTGGCGTCGTCATCAACCGCGTAAAAAACAGCCCCTTCCGCCAAATTCCGTTTCGCCAGAAAATATTCATCCACTGACTCCAGCTCAAGATACACCCCCTCATGTCTGCCATTGATTTGCAGGGTTACGAAATTCGCCTTTGGTGACAGCGTCCCAAGCTCCGCGAAGAAATCGAGAGACAGCTTATTCCTCATCATCGACGGATCTTTGTATTCAGCGTTTAAATGTATCTCTTTCGCCCTGCGAAATGTTTTCGGCGAATAAAAAGCGATGTGATACGATTTTTTCTTGAAATCTCTTATATGAGAGCCGCGGTACGCCAGATCAATGTCAAGCCGTTTTTGATTCACTCTCAGCACCGCGGGCACCGGATCATCATCCCAAATGTCTTTTTTCAGCTCCATTAAGTCTTTCGGGTGAATAAACAGCTGGTACAGAGGCAATGTTGATTGGTCTTTCATCAGTAACCCTCCCTGTATTAATTTAGGCTGTGCTTTTTATATAAAACTCAGCGAATCACACATACACTTTTTTCATTCATGCGTACTATGTGGTAGTAAGGATCGCATCCTTAAAACATATATCATGAGGAGGTTTCAAAATGGGCCACTATTCCCATTCTGATATCGAAGAAGCAGTAAAGTCCGCAAGCACCGAGGGATTGGAAGATTATTTGTACCAAGAACCAAAAAGCAGTAAGAAGAGAAAATCTCGCAGTCATAAAAAATCGTGCCGCTCTCACAAAAAATCTCGCAGCCATAAAAAATCGTGCCGCTCTCACAAAAAATCTCGCAGCCATAAAAAATCCCGTTCTCACAAAAAATCTCGCAGCCATAAAAAATCCCGTTCTCACAAAAAATCTCGCAGCCATAAAAAATCCCGTTCTCACAAAAAATCTCGCAGCCATAAAAAATCCCGTTCTCACAAAAAATCCCGCAGCCATAAAAAGTCCCGTTCTCACAAAAAATCTCGCAGCCGTAAAAAATCGTGCCGCTCTCACAAAAAATCTCGCAGCCACAAAAAATCATGCCGCCGCAAGAAAAAACGCACGCAGAAAAAACCTTATCGTCCTCATAAAAAAGACCCTTGCAAAAAAGACGATTACTGCAGCAAAACAGAGTACTGGAAAGACGGGAACATCTGGGTTGTAAAGAAAAACTACAAGTAACGCCATTTGTAAATAGGCTGCCGGCTAAACGGAAGCCTTTTTCCTCAATCAGATATATGCCACGTGATAAGATATGCAGCCGGTTTTCTTTTGTTGTGTTTCCGAATTTTCTTTCTGTATAATCAGGTCATACGATAAAGAAAGGCGGCCGAAATCATGCATATCTTACGAGCAGACGAACTGAACGCAAAAGACACTTACAAATTGCTTTCGGGCACAGTCGTTCCCCGGCCGATCGCATTTGTCACGACGCGGTCATCCATCAACGGCGCCGTAAACGCGGCGCCCTTCAGTTTCTATAACGTTGTCTCCGCAGAACCGCCGCTTCTGGCCATCTCTGTCAGCCGCGCGGACGGACGGCAGAAAGACACCGCGAGAAACGCAATCGCTCATCGGGAATTCGTGGTGCACGTCAGTGATGAGTCCATTATTGAAGACATTAACAAAACGGCGGCAAGGCTTGATCCTGATGTCAGTGAACTTGGCATGACAGACCTTTCTGTGACAGACAGCGCCTGCATCAGCGTACCCGGTATAAAAGAAGCAAAAGTCAGGTTTGAATGTATACTCGAACGCCATCTTCCGTTTCAAAATGACAGCGGAGAAACGACGACAGACCTCATCATCGGCAGAGTCGTTTGTTTTCATTTGAATGACCAAGTATATGACGCCGATAAAGGCTACATACGGACAGATGAGCTGAAGCCTGCGGCAAGGCTCGCGGGGAATGAATACGCCAGACTCGGGAAGACATATACGCTCGTCCGCCCGACCTGAAGCAGGAACTATTATAATAGAAGAAACTAGTCAAAAAGACCCCTTTCGAAAGGGGTCTTTTTGAGTCTTTTACCATTAAACTCCGCCTAATGTCTTATAGAATGCTGAAACTTGCAAGGCCCTCACCCGTATGAAACGAGTGACACATTTTTAGGAGGCAGACGATGGATTTCATTCAGTTACTGATTTTTTCAGCCGTATTTATTTTGCTCAGCCTTATGTTTCAAGTATTTGCCGTCAAAGTTCTCCATTTTCCAAATCCTGTTAAAAAGCAGAAGCCGATAAACAGCACATATCGATTAATCGAAATCACACTGCTTATTACGGGCATCGCAGCGGTGACTTTTTTCAATGAAATGTACGTATTTGCGGGAGTTGTTTTCATGCTATTTTGCTGCAGCGGCTTAATGGAATGGCGGCACCGGCGGGAGGAAAAGCAATATGTGTACGATTCGTTTTACGCAGGTCTTTCTGCCGCTCTTGGCGTGCTTATTTTTTTCATCAGTTAGCGTATCATGCTCTATACTCCTGCGGCCGCTCCGTCGCCGCGCGGGTCGGCCCCGCCTTGGAGAAAGCCTTCTTCATCAATGACGATCACTGCCGCATGGCCCATAAGCCCGTCAAAATCACCAACGGTCTCGACGCGGTGGCCGCTCTGCCTTAGGGCTTCTCTCGTTTCAGGGCTGATTCTGCTTTCAACCCTCAGCCCTTCATACTCCTCTCCCCATGTCCGTCCCCAGACCCAGCGAGGCTCATTGATCGCCTGCTGCGGGTCCATTTTGTAATCAATGATGCGCGTAATCATCGCTGTCTGAGTTTGCGGCTGGCCTTCTCCTCCCTGGGTTCCGTACAGGATGTGCGGCTTTCCTTCTTTACAGGCCATCGCCGGCATGAGGGTGTGGAACGTCCGCTTGCCGGGTTCGAGCGTATTGACATGGAATTCATCCAGCGAAAAAAATGACCCGCGGTTTTGCAGTAAAATACCTGTCTCCCCCGCCGTAACGGCAGATCCAAACTCGAAATAGAGGCTCTGTATAAAGGAAACGGCATTTCCTTCCGCATCTCTGACGGCGGCATAAGCAGTGTCGCTTCCGACCGGACGGCTTACCGCCGGCGCAGCCGTGTAACCGATTTCTTCCGCCAGCTGCTTTGCATACCGTTTATCAAGCAGCCGGTCCAGCGGAATATGAGAAAATGCCGGATCAGTCAGCACTTCATTCCGGTGCTGAAAACTCTTCTTCAGCGCCTCGATCAGCAGATGATAATATTCAAAGGAGCCGTGTTCAATCTGAGAAAAATCATAGTTTTCCAATATATTGAGCGTCATTAAGCCTGTAAAGCCCTGTGAATTCGGCGGAGCCTGATAGATGCGGTACCCGCGGTAATCAGAGGATACCGGGTTCGTCCACTCGCCGCGGTGGGCTTTAAAGTCATCAAGTGTCAGACGGCTGCCGTTGTTTTGCAGAAAGGATGTGATGCTTTGAGCGAGATCTCCTTCATAAAAAGCGCCTCTGCCTTTCTCGGCAAGCTGTTCCAAGCTGGCCGCCAGATCCTTCTGGACAAACCGTTCACCGGGCATGGGCGCTTTTTTGTTTCTCGTAAAAATGGCCGAGGTGTAAGGCGTCGAGGCTAAAAGAGCGAGATTGCGTTCTGTGTGGGCGCACTGGTCGGCGGACACTGGAAATCCGTTTGCCGCATAATCAAGAGCAGGCTTCAGCACCTCAGCGAGCGAAAGACGCCCGTACGCCGAAAGCACGGCATCCCAGCTGTCCGCCATTCCCGGAACGGTAATGGCGCTTTCTGGCCCGCGCAGAGGGATCGCTTCTCTGCCCCGATACAAGTCTCTCGTCACATGCTTCCCTGAACGGCCGCTCCCGTTATAAGCTTTGATTCGTCCCGTTTCTTTATGGTAAGTGAGCCAAAATGAATCCCCGCCAAGACCCGTCATATGCGGATACACGACTGCCAGGCAGGCGCTGACCGCCACTGCCGCGTCAAACGCGTTTCCGCCCTTTTCCAGAATGCCGGCCCCCGCCTGAGAAGCAAGATAATGCGGACTGACGACCATTTGTTTCGTTCCGATGGTTGAAGTATTCATGGCAAGCCCCTTTACAAATTTTCTCAAGTATAAAAAGCGGCATCGCCGGCATCCACTTTCCTGAAAGAAAAGCTCACACACTATTTACTTTCCGATAAGAAATAATCCTTAATCATTACGTAACGAAAACATTAAAAAAATTTCTCCTTCATACCGTAACATTTCATGATACAATAATATCCACCAAATGAAGGAAGGTGAAGCCGGTTGGAACATGAGTACAGCATTCCGAATCTTGTCCTTGATGAAACGGATAAACAGATTCTCTCGATTTTGCACGAGGAAGGGAGGATTTCCTATACAGACTTAGGAAAGCGGGTTAACCTGTCGCGAGTGGCGGTTCAGCACCGCATTCAGCATTTACTGGATGCCGGTGTGATTGAAAAATTCACCGCTGTCATCAACCCGGCGAAAATCGGCCGTCATGTGTCCGTGTTTTTTAACGTGGAGGTGGAGCCGCAGTATTTGGAGGAAACCGCATTAAAGCTTGAAAAGGAGCCGGCGGTGACAAGCCTTTATCATATGACCGGACCGAGCAAGCTGCATATGCACGGCATTTTCGCAAATGATCAGGAGATGGAAGAGTTTTTGACAAAACGGCTCTATACGCAAAAAGGCGTCGTCAGCGTCGACTGCCAAATGCTGATTAAACGGTATAAAAGCAGAACGGGCATGAAGCTGTAAGGAGGACATAGCCATGAAACATCCCTATTGGGACATTACGGCGGCGATGGTCCGAACGGGCATTCTCGGATTCGGAGGCGGCCCGTCGGTGATCCCGCTCATCCGCCATGAAGCCGTCAATAAATACAAATGGATAGATGATGATGAATTCGGAGAAATATTAGCGATCGCTAATGCGCTTCCCGGACCGATTGCCACAAAAATGGCGGCGTATCTGGGCTTCAAGCTGAAAGGCACGTTAGGCGCAATCGCGGCAACCCTCGCACATATTCTGCCTACATGTCTCGCTATGGCGGGCTTGTTTGCGGCTGTCAATGTCTTAAGCCGCTCAGCAATCGTTGCCGGCATGATTGGCGCCGTAACACCGGTGATCGCCGTCATGCTCGGCATCATGGCGTACGAGTTTGGCCAAAAAGCGCTTAAAGGTTTCGGCTGGGTCACGGGCATCCTGTTTTTTATCATCGCTTTTATCGGCCTGCAAACGTTACAGATCAATCCCGGCTTTGTCATTATCATTTTCTTAGCGTACGGCGCGTTTCATTTTAAATTAAAGGACAAAATCACAAATAAACGTTCAAAAGATAAAGGAATGTCTGCCTCATGATCTTGATTTATGTATTTATGGCGTTTTTTGTCGCAAACGTACTCGGATATGGAGGCGGACCGGCGTCGATCCCGCTGATGTTTGAAGAAGTCGTCAACAGATACAGGTGGCTCTCAAACGATCAATTCTCAAATATGCTCGCACTTGCGAACGCATTGCCGGGCCCGATCGCAACCAAAATCGCGGCGTATGTCGGCTACAGCGCAGGCGGGTGGCCCGGGTTCCTGATTGCGCTGATCGCCACCGTCGTACCGTCGGCGCTCGCATTGATCGTCCTCTTGCGCATCATTCAGCGCTTCCGCCAATCCCCCGTCATCAAAGGTATGACGCTGTCCGTCCAGCCTGTCATCGCCGTCATGATGCTCATTCTTACCTGGCAAATCGGCGCAGACGGCATCAAAGCGATCGGCTGGGTTCAAGCGATAGTGATTGCGGGGATCTCCCTCCTTGCCTTGACAAAATTCAAGATGCATCCGGCCTTCCTGATTATCGCGGCGTTTTTGTATGGAGGGCTTGTGATCCCTCATTTATAAAGAAAAGCACCTGGACAGGTGCTTTTTTATTTTGGCCCGGAAATACCGTTTGATATGACAACTGTTTCTTCTCCTGCATCACTCTTGATGATTTGCTTGACTTGCAGCGTTGCGCCTGCCATTCTCACAGATTGCTGAACCTGAGGCGAATTGGTTTCAGCCTGTACCCAAACAGAAGTCGGCGCTTTCCAAGCTAGAAAGAGTGCAAGAATCAATATACCAGAGATAACCAGCAGCAGCTTCATATCGCATCACTTCTTTTCAATAAACGGCTCGCAGCAGACAAAGCCTGATGATCATGAAGAATATCACCGGGACGATTGCCTTCTCCCAGCACATAGCCTTTAAAGGACATCCCCATAAAATGAAAAATATGTTCAAATTGCTGAATCAGCGGCAGCCCTTTTAGTTTAGGATTGTCCCCTCCCACTGCTGTTACATATGCCTGCTTCGCTGACATTTGCTGTTTAAAATCAGGAAACCTCGGATCTCTCAGCGTCTGTGACCAGCGATCAATAAACAGCTTTAATGTCCCTGACATGCCAAACCAATAAATTGGGGTGGCAAATACAAGAATATCGCACGGCAAAATCCGCTCAATAATAGAATCGCAGTCATCTTGAACAGGGCGAAAGCCGCCTTGGGCGTGACGCAGATCTTCAACTGGCCGTATCCGATATTTCCGCAAATGAATGTGCTCCGCATCGAATCCTTGAACAGCCTTCTCCGCAAGAATATCCGTATTTCCGCCAGACCGGGTTCCGCCATTAATAACCGCAATTTTCATGATGCATCTGCTCCTTTGTTTACGAATGATTTTCTTCATCATATAATGGATTCATCAATCAATACAGATGATTATTTCGATTGTTTCAATCGATAAAACCGATTTAGAAAGGGCGAGATCCAATGGAATTGAAGCAGCTGATCACCTTTATTACCGCAGCAGAACACGTAAACTTCACCCTAACGGCCAAGATGCTTAACTATGCACAATCAAGCGTTACCTCTCAGATCAAATCACTGGAAGAAGAAATCGGGACTCCTTTATTTGAACGGCTCGGCAAGCGGCTTTTCCTGACAGAAGCCGGCAAAACGTTCAAATCCTATGCGGAGAAGATCATTGCGTTAACAGAAGAAGCAAAAATGGCCGCAAATCAAGCAAGAGAAACAACCGGAACCTTGAAAATCGGCGCGACGGAAAGCCAGTGCACATACCGCCTTCCGCCTATCATAAAAGAATTCAAACAGGCTTTTCCTCAAGTAAAGCTCATATTCAAACCGTATATTTCCAACGAACAAGCGAAAGAACAGCTCTTGCAGGGCCAGCTTGATATCACTTTCATTTTGGATGTGAACCGAACGGAAGACGCACTGCACGTTGAATCTCTGATTCAGGATGAAATCAAAATGGTAGCCGCCAATGACCATCCTTTTCCAGCAGATTCACCAGCAACATTGAAGGATCTTCAAAACGAAACCCTTCTGCTGACAGAGGACGGCTGTTCATATCGCACGCTCTTTGAGAACACTTTACATGACGCCGGAGTCTACCCTAATAAATTAGAATTCGTCAGCATAGAAGCCATCAAACAATGCGTGATGGCCGGACTCGGAATTGGACTATTGCCTGAAATGACAGTAAAAGACGATATTGCCGAAGGACGGATGAAAGAACTCAACTGGCAGAATGAATGCCCCGTTTTTACTCAATTAGCATGGCATAAGGACAAGTGGATGTCTGCACCATTAAAGGCATTTATCGATTTGACGCGAAAAACATTTAAATAAAAACCTGCTGCAAGGACGACAAAGTTTTTAATAAAGCGGACACCAGGCATACAAAAAAAACACTTGGTGGCTTAAAGCCCCAAGTGTTACACGTGATTTTTCCGATAAAACGTTCGCAAAACATGCGTTTCAAGGTCAGCCAGACGGACTCGGAAAATCGTACTCCTCTTCAACCTGAACGAAAGAAAAATCATCCATGAGCTCCTCTTCCCGATCTGTCACGTGCTCAAAATATTTGACGCAGAAACCCGTTTGCGCGCACCCGTCGTCAAAATTCAAACCGTATACGTCATCACTGACCGATATGTAAAACTGAAGAATGCCGGTGTCCGGAAAATCAGGTAGTCCGGGCATATCCGCAAAATTGATTTGGGCGAGAAGCTTCATCGGCCTGCCGCTTTCATCTTCAGGGTATGGTTCATGTTTCGGAAAATAGGGGTCTCCGGCAATTTTACTGTCATACCGTCCCGTTTCAGCTTTTTTGACGTGCAGTTTGATAAAGGGCCGTGCTGACGTTTCCAGCAGACCGCGGGATGATTCCATTTGCTTCGGCAATTTCCATGTGTTTTCCACGATTAATATCTCCTTCGTCTCTAATGATTGTATGATAAAAGGCCGGCGCGGACCGCCGGCCTTTCAAGTGACAGAATCAGTCTGAGGCACGACGGCTCTTCTTCCGATTGAGATATATTCCACGCCCGCCTGTTCCGCTTCCTCAAGCGAGTGGCAGTTTCTCCCGTCGAAAATAACCGGGGTTTCCATCAGCTCTTTGTACGCTTCAAGCGGGAAGTGTTTAATTTGTTCCCAATCTGTCAGAATCAGGACGGCATCCGCTCCCCTGACGGCTTCTTCTATGGACTCCCGATAGGAAACCGCAGCCGGAAGCAGCCCGGAAGCCCGGAATGAAGCGATCGGATCGTACGCTGTCATCCGGGCGTCAAGAGCCGCCAGACGATCCGCAATGACAATGGACGGGGCATCCCGCATATCATCTGTATTCGGCTTAAAAGACAGTCCTAATAACGCGATGGTTTTCCCCGTCACACCGCCCAGCCTGTTCAGCACTTTATCAACCAGCATGGACTGCTGGTTATTGTTGACTTTAATGACGGACTTCAGCAATTCAAAATCATGCTCCACATGTCCCGCGATCTGCACGAGGGCGTTTGTATCCTTCGGAAAACAGGAACCGCCGTAACCGATGCCGGCTCTTAAGAATTGATTGCCGATCCGTTTATCCAATCCCATTCCGTGTGCGACTGATTCCACATCCGCACCGACTTTTTCACATATATGAGAAATTTCATTAATAAAACTGATTTTTGCCGCTAAAAATGCGTTTGACGCATATTTGATCATCTCAGCGCTTCTGATGTCCGTATGATATACCGGAATCGCAAGCGGCGCGAAAACCCGGTCAAGCGTTTCCCGCGTCTGCCGGTCTTCCGTCCCGATCACGATGCGGTCGCCGTGAAAGGTATCGTGAATCGCCGAACCTTCACGGAGAAATTCCGGATTCGAGGCGATTGAAATGTTCACGTCCGCTCTCAGCCGTGAATGAATAACTTCGCTGATCCTGTCATTCGTTCCCACGGGAACCGTGCTTTTTGTCACGACGATCGCATCTTTAGAAATATGTTCGGCAATCCGTTCGGCGACATTTTCAATATAAGTAAGGTTTGCGTGCCCGTCTTCTTTTTGCGGCGTTCCGACCGCTATAAAAATAACGTCCGCTTCCGCAAGCCCTTTTTCGTAGCTCGTTTCAAATGCCAGCCGATGCCGGCCGATATTTCGTTTCATCATATCTTCAAGGCCCGGTTCAAAGATAGGGGACAATCCCTTTCTCATCTGCTCAACCTTACGTTCGTCAATATCTATGCATGTTACGTCATGGCCGATTTCTGAAAGAGACACTCCTGTCACAAGACCGACGTAGCCTGTTCCGATCACTGTTATTTTCATCGTGTTCCCCCAACCGTTTAGAAATTGCTGCTGGGCAGCTTACCGTTATTATCATATGATCCCGGCGCCGGCGGAATGCCGGAAGCCTGAGGCCATGATAAGAAAAAACGGCGCCGGCCGCTGATAATAGCATAAGCATAAACGAATCATCTTGCAAAACAGCCGCTTACGCTTCATTTAAACGGGATGGAGACGACGATTAAAAAAGACCCCAGCGCTTACGGCGGGCCACAGGCAGCGGAGGTTCCTTATAAACGGCTTTGTTTTCAGTGAGAAGCGCCGCATTTTCCGTAAGCATGTAAATCAGCTCCGCCCCTGCTTCTTTTTTCAGAACGCCGAGCGCCTCCTGATAATAAAAATTCCTCGGTCCGAGGTTATGGGCGTCAGATGCGAGAAAGTGGATCAAATTCGCTTCCATCAGCTGCAGCGAAAAGGATTTCGCTTTCCGCCCGAATGCTCCGGCAATGCAGCCGGCCGTCACTTGGGCGGCCGCCCCTTTCTTCACAAGACTGTAAAGGACGGAAGGGTTTTCGCGAATTTCCCTGTTCCGCTCCGGATGGGCGATGACGGGGACATATCCGTTCAGCTGCAGTTCATAAAACAGCCTTTCAGCGTAGGCCGGGACATGATCCGCCGGAAATTCCGCGAGCACATACTTTGTATTATGGAGCGGGGCAAGCGAGCCGCTTTGAAGACCTGCCAGCAGATCTCCGTCTATTCTGATTTCCTGGCCGGGCAGAACAGTCAGCGGAATGCCTTCCTTATTCAAACGTTTGTTTAACAGGCTGACCGCTTCGTTGACCGTATGCCGATCCGTGTCATAGCGGTATTTCACATGATGCGGCGTCGCGATGATCGTATCAATCCCCTGTCTGACCGCTTCTCTCGCCATCTTCAGGCTTTCTGTATCATCCGCCGCGCCGTCGTCTATGGAAGGAAGGATGTGACAATGGATATCTATCATATTTCAATCCCTCCTTAAAAAGAATGGACCGCGCCCATTGTGACATTATTGTCCGTAATAGGCGTAGTCCGAATGTTTCGTTTGTTTCTTCCCGTTCATAACGGCCCCAAGGAGCTTGCACGGGCAGTAATCGAGCGCTTCTTTCGCCTTGGCCGCTTTTTCTTTGTCCGTTTTCCCGCTTGAGATCACCATAATGGCCCCGTCAGTGTAGCTGCCTAATATTTTCGTATCGGCTACGGCCAAAACGGGAGGCGTATCCAAAATCACCTTATCATAAACTGCGGCTGCTTCTGACAGAAGATCTTTCATGGCACCCGTCGATAAAAGCTCCGCCGGATTGGGCGGGATCGGCCCGCTCGTTAAAATATCCAGGTTTGCTTCATCAGCCGGCAGGACGGCTTTCTGAAACGGCAGCTGTTTTAACAGCAGCGACGTTAATCCGGTTCCGTTATCCAATTTGAAGGTGAAATGAACCGTCGGTTTGCGCAGATCCGCATCAATTAAAAGCACTTTTTTCCCCTGCTGTGCAAATACGACGGCAAGGTTGGCCGCGGTTGTCGATTTTCCTTCTTCCGGACCGGCGGATGTGATCAAAAGGGACTTCACCTCCGTATCAACGGAAGAAAATTCAATGTTTGTGCGGATCGTGCGATATTGTTCTGAGTTGATGGATTTCGGCTCAGACATCGCAATCACGCTTCGTTTTCCGGGTTTGTCTTTTTTACGCGTCAACATGTCCGCCTCCCGCTTGTTTGGTTTCCGCCATCCTCACGTTTTTGGCAACGCTGTCTTTTGTACTGATTGAAGTAACCGTTCCCAGGATCGGGATGCCGAGCAGCGCTTCCAGCTGTTCTTCCGATTTGATCGTATTATCCAGATGTTCCAGCAAAAAGGCGAGACCGATTCCTCCCAAAAGTCCGGCGGCAAACGCAAGCGCGATGTTCAGCTTACGGTTAGGCCCTGCCGGTGACTGGCTGTCCGACGCTTCGGCCTTTGAAAGGATGCTGACATTATCAACGTTCATGATGGCGGTGATCTTGTCCTGAAAAACGGATGCAACCGCATTTGCCATAACGGCCGCCCGCTTAGCATCCGTATCCCGAACGGCAATCGTCACGACTTGTGAATCCTGCTCGCTGGATACCGTGATTTTCGATTCCAGCTCTTTCGAAGTCATGGACAGATGCAGCTGTTTAATCACCTCATCGAGGATGACCGGGCTTTTGATGATGACATTATACGTGTTGATTAATTGGAGGTTGGTTTGAACGTCATTGAATTGGACTTCTTTTTGATTGTTTTTGGATTGGCTGACCAAAATTTGAGTTGAGTTTTCATAGACCGGCGTAAGAGCGAAGAAACTGATGAGACCGCCTGCAGAAGATGCCGCCGCGGTAATAATAAGTATAAACAGCAGACGCTTTCTCAGTATTGCGAATATTTCCTTTATGCTTGCAGATTCTCCCATATAACCTCCATATCACTTTCCGTGTATTCCCATTCCCTCCAATGATCTTTTCCAATTACGATTATACAGCTTTGAACTGTCATTTCTAACCTTTTCAAATGACAAAATTCGACAAAAATAGACAATCACTTCAATCTGATTTATATTTGTAAGCGCTTTAAATGCTGGTGTCACAGGAAGATTAAAAAATCCCGCGGCCAAGAGCCTGCGGGATTTTATGTTGCATATCCATTTTTAATATAAGAAATCAAATTCTCAAGCATTTCTTTTGTGGTCATCTCAGAGGACTGCTCACCGATGTCGTGCGCATGCATTAAAATCTTCAGAAACTCCTCTTGATCTAACTTCGTTTTCTTCATCATTCGTTTCCTTTCGGCTTCCATTAAATTGAAAACAAGATTATTATATGCTGTCGGGTGCTGTTTTGCAATCTCTAATACATCATTCGACACATTCGGGTTTTTATGTCCTTTTTTAGGAAAAACTTTTTCCGGGCCATGTGTTGCGATATAATAGAGGAATTGGAATCTTTTTATTTTGTGACTCGTTAGGAGCGATAATCATGCTTCAGGATATGATTGCTAAAGAAGATGTGCTCGCAGCGGCTGAACAGCTTAAAGAACTTCTTCCTTACAATGAAGACAATGTTCAGCTGATGAAGAAAGCACTCATTTTATATCGGCAGGATTCCGTCTATCGTATACAGGTTCAAACCCCGACAGAGATTTCCGCATATGTGCAGGATGTTGTGCCTGTAAGGGTCACGCTGAACTTATTTTTCATGGTGAAAAGCGGCTGTGCATGCCCGTCTGAGGCGATCTGCCGCCACGTGCTCGCCGTTTTTCTTTACGTATATGCCCAATTCGAGCGGGTCGGTACCTTTACCGAACATTGGCTGGAAAGAGAAAAGCTTGAGGAAAGCAGGGAGCTTGTCCGCCGGCAGTTTCAGGAAAAAGTGCTGCCGAATGAAGAGTCGCTGTCAAGCTGGCTCGCTTTTTTTGATTCGGAATTCTCGCTGTGGGAGGCGCGGACGCCGGCCGGAAGCCAGACGATGCAGGGACTTTATTACGGCTATCTGTCAGCGCTCAAAAAACACGCCCCGAAAAAACCCGAGCTTAAAAGCTTATATCAGATTCATTCGGCGCTTGCCGTCTGGCTTCACATGTTCACTTTGATTGAGTCAGGCAGATTGGATGCCGAAAAAGATTATTACAGCATCAATCCATACGTGGAACAGCTGATGGATACGATTTATTCCTCCATTGACAGACTGAAAACGTACGCCTTGTCTTTTTCACTCGATCCTTTTTTAGACCGGACGCCTCCGGTGCTCCGCAGACTGCTTGTGAAAGAAGAGCTTTTTCAATACGAACGACTCCGGGTATTCGGTGAAATGTGGAGCGCGCTTTTGAACCGGCCGAAATGGGTCGCGCGTGAACAGGAGATTCTCGAACAGGAAAGCGGGCGCCGTTTTTCGCCGGAAGTGCGGTTCGGACGGCTTCATCTGGCCTTTTTGCAAAAAGATGATGAAGCGGTCTTTGAAGATATATCCCGCTTCCCTCCTGAAGCGCTGCCGTACACCTTTCAATGGCTCGGTGAACTCACCGCGAAAAAAGACTGGAAACGGCTGAAAGCATGGTATGGCCGGATCGAACCGCTTGCCGTGAACTATACGAAGCTTGATAAGCCGTTTAAAGAAATGCGCGACATCATCGGAGAGCTGTTTGCGCTGTTGGCGGATTATGCGCGGCACTCACGGGATGATCAGCTGTTTGAACGGTTTGCTTCCGGCTGCCTTCCCTATACCTTTACCGAATACAGCCAGTACCTGTACGAAAAACGGCGGTACGCGGAATGGGTGGAGATTCACAGCCTCGTCGGTTTTTCCGTCTGGGAAATCGAAAAGGACATCCTGAAGGAAATTGCCGCCAGTGATCCGGAAGCGCTCATCCCCTCCTATCACCGGGCGGCGGCCTTTTTTATCGACCAAAAAAACCGCAGCGCCTATAAAGAGGCTGCGCGCCATCTGAAAAAACTGCGGACGCTTTATAAAAAGGCAAAAAAACAGCAGGTTTGGGAGCGGTATATCAGCCGGCTGAGCGCAAGCTACAAGAGGCTGCGCGCCCTTCAAGAAGAATTGCAGAAAGGAAAGTTGATTGATGGCGAGTCTTAAGGAAATTTTCATTCATGTAGAACAAATGGAAGATTGGACATTTACGCTGTCAAGCCATGATGAGAAGGAGCAGCCGCTTACTCTCAGTCAGATGAAGACTCATCTGTTCCAATGGCATGAGTCCACCTTTTACGGAACGTTTCTTGAAGACGTCAGCTTCATCGGCACTCCGGCCGTTCTGCTCAGCCCGTGGATGACCGTCGAGCTGCTTGGAAAAAACTCGTTCAATTCATTCAGCACCGTGCAGCTGACAAAGGAAACGGAACCGTTAATCGAAGCGGCTTCGACGATATACGAATTTATTGCCGACGGCGATTTTCTTCCGGATTATGACGCATGGCAAAATGGCGTCCTGCGCTTCAAAGACCGCGAGCTTTTGCTGGAAGGCTTTACGGCAGACTGGTTCTCAGCCGCGGTACAGGACTACATTCAGTACAATGATGACCTGCTGGAAAAATGGCGGCGGATCGAAACCCGTTCGCCGGCCGTTCATACGTTTAAAGGCTCCTTTTTGGATGAAGATGATTTTCTCGAGGGAATCGGCTGGCATGACGATCTGACGCCGTTTACCGTCGGGCTCCGATTAAACGAGCCTGATTTCGACGGTGACGACTGGAAAATCGAGATGTTTTTACGTGAGAAAAAAACCGGCTCCATCACCTTTTTCGACGGATTGAAGGGTCTGAAAAAAGCGTGGCAGGCATACAGCGGAAAAATCGCGCGCGAACAGGACCGCTTCCGCAGAACGGTTCCCTGGCTTTCGTTTGATTCAGGAACGACGCTGATCTCTGAAGAAGAGGCTTGGATCTTCTTATCGGAAGCGAGTGAGACGCTTGTCGATATGGGTGTGGAGATTCTTCTCCCATCATGGTGGCAGATTGTCCGGGACAGCAATATGATGCTCAAGGCGAGAGTGTCATCCTCCCCGCGGGGCGAGTCCTTCGTCGGCATGAACGCTCTGCTTGATTTCAACTGGAGATTCGCCACAAACGGAATTGAGCTGACAGAGGATGAATTCAATGAGCTTGTCGCAAACAACAGACGTCTCGTCAACATCCGCGGCCAATGGGTGAAAATTGATCCGCAATTTATTAAACAGATGAAAATACTGATGGAAAAAGCGGAATCTGAGGGCCTCCACATGTCCGATGTGCTGGCGCGCGAACTGATGGATCACGGGGAAAACGGAGCCGAGGACACGGACATCATTGACTCATCGGCATTTGCCGGGATCAAGATCGAATTATCAAAGCATCTCAGAAGCCTGATCCGCAAACTGACGGATGCCGGGGATCTGCCGGAGCATGAAGTCAGCGCCGCGTTTCAGGGCCAGCTCCGCCCTTATCAGATGTACGGCATGAACTGGCTTCTGTTTTTACGGGAAAACGGCTTCGGCGCCTGTCTCGCAGATGACATGGGACTTGGAAAGACGATTCAGATGATCGCTTATTTTCTCCATGTGAAGGAAAGCGGCCGGCAAAAAGCGCCTGCCTTAATCATTGCGCCGACATCGGTGCTCGGCAACTGGCAGCGTGAGCTCCAGACCTTCGCGCCGCAGCTGAAGGCCGTGCTTCATTACGGCCCCCGCAGGCCGAAGGGCGAAGCATTTGTCCCGGCCTATCAGGACGCGGATGTCGTTCTTACTTCTTACGGCCTCTCGCACGCTGATCAGGAAGAGCTTTCTTCCGTGACATGGAGCACCATCTGCCTTGATGAAGCGCAAAATATTAAAAACGCGCATACGAAGCAGTCCCGCGCAATCAGAAAGCTGAAAGGCGTCCATCATATTGCGCTGAGCGGAACACCGATGGAAAACCGCCTGACAGAGCTTTGGTCGATCTTTGATTTTATGAACAAAGGCTATCTCGGCAGTCTGACCGGCTTTCATAAAAGCTATGTGCTGCCGATTGAAAAAGACCGTGACGAAAAAAGAATCAACCAGCTTCAGCAGTTAATCCGGCCGTTTTTACTGCGCCGGACAAAACGGGATGAAGAAGTGGCGCTTAATCTTCCTGACAAGCTGGAACAAAAAGAGTTTATCCCGCTCTCAGCCGAACAGGCATCCCTTTATGAACAGCTTGTCAAAGATACATTTGAACATATGGCTTCTCTGACCGGGATGCAGCGGAAAGCGCTGATTCTGAGCATGCTCGGCCGCTTGAAGCAAATATGCGACCATCCTGCGCTCTATTTGAAGGAAGAACAGACAGAGCTGTTAAACGGGAGATCCGTCAAACTGGAAAAGCTGCTTGACTTAATGGCGGCGATCCGCGGACAAGGGGAAAGCTGCCTCATTTTCACCCAATACATTCAGATGGGCAACATGATGAAGCGCCTCCTGGAAAAAACATTCGGAGAACCGGTTCAGTTTTTAAACGGAAGCCTGTCCAAGCAGGAACGCGATTCTCTCGTCGAACGGTTCCAGAAGAAAGAATACCCGACGCTGATTTTGTCACTGAAAGCGGGCGGAACCGGCCTGAATCTGACGGCTGCCAATCATGTCATTCACTATGACAGGTGGTGGAATCCGGCGGTGGAAAACCAGGCGACCGACCGCGCCTACCGAATCGGCCAGGAACGGTTCGTCCACGTTCACAAACTCATTACGACGGGAACGATTGAAGAAAAAATTGATGCCATGCTCGAAACGAAACAAACTTTGAACGATCAGATTATCCAAAGTGAAAATTGGATTACCGAGCTGTCATCCGATGAGCTTGAAGAATTATTCACCCTCAGCGCATCGGCGCAATCACATTAAACGCAAAAAGACCGGCTCTCTCGGGAAGAGCCGGTCTTTTATGTCGTCCTTACTGTTACGCCGCATTTGCCATGAATGCGTCACGCCAGTCATGAACAGTATCGCCATACCTTTCACAGTAAATTCCTGATCATATACGCAACGCCGTTTTGATCATTTGTCAATGTAACGGCATCAGCGATCTCTTTAATATCTTCTCTCGCATTCCCCATCGCTATGCCTTTTCCGGCCGCCTGAAGCATTGAATAGTCATTTAAGCTGTCACCGACCGCGGCGGTTTCAGCCATCGGAATGCCGAGCTTTTGCGCCAGCCGTTTGAGCGCCTGCCCTTTAGAGGCGTTTCGAGACGCCAGTTCGAAGTTGTGATCGGCAGAGCTGACAAGGGTGAGATCTTTCTGACCGCTGAATCGGTCCCAGCCCGCTTTCAGCTTCCGCTCATCAAACGAAAATCCGAGAATATTATAAAAATCCAGATGCTCTTCTTTCTCAAAGAGCTCACGGTATGAATGAATGTAAGCAAAGCCGGACTGGCTGTATTGCACTGAAGCCGCCTGTTCCAAAACAGAAAGATCGGTTTCCGGATTGGCGCTTTTCACCCGGTCCATTTCGATATCGAGCAGCTGCCTGCCGGTTTCAGGCGTATAGATGGCTTTGTTTGTAAACACCTCATAATAATATTGATTCTCTTCAAGCCATGACAAAATGCCGCGGGCTCTTGATTCTTCAATCGCTTCACAGTGGTACAGGCTGCCGTCAGGAGCATGAATGACGGCTCCGTTTGCGCTGATAATCCATGTTTTTATGCCGAGCGGTTCGAATATGGAGTGCACATCAAAATGCGCGCGTCCCGTGGAAACCACGATTTCAATTCCCGCTTGCCGGGCTTCCCTTAAAGCCCGCTTGTTTTCATCGCTTACTTGATGACTGCTGTTCAGCAGTGTGCCGTCCAGATCTATGGCAATCAGTTTCACATGTCCTCATCCTCTTCTTCAGATTCAGTTACAAGCAATTCTACGCCGTGCCGGTCGAGCAGATCGCAAAAATCCTGATCAGGCAGCCGATCGGTAATCAGCAGGTCAACCTCGTGCAGGTCTGCATACTGATAAAAACTCGTACGGCCAAGCTTCGAGTGATCACTCAGCGCAATCACCTGTTCAGCCTGTCGGATCATTTTACGCTTTACCATGCCGTCTTCTTCATGCGGAATCGTCAGGCCGTTTTCCGAGATGCCGACAACGCCGATCAGCACCTTATCAGCGTGATAATCCCCCAGTTTTTCTACAACGGAAGCCCCGTATAAAAACCGGTGTTCCTTCTGGAGCTTTCCGCCGAGCAGGTGAATATCAATTCCCTCTTTTGCGGAAAGGATATCGGCCTGATTGATCGAATTTGTAATAACAGTGCAGCCGGTGACATTTAAATGCTCCGCGCAGGCCTGCACGGTTGTCGAGGTGTCCAGGATGATCCGGTCCCCTTTATGGATCAGGGATGCGGCCAGCTTGCCGATTTTGTTTTTCTCTTCAGAAACGGTTTTCAGCCGGCCCGAATAGCCTGGAACTTCCTGATTCACTGACGGCAGAATCGCGCCGCCCCGTGTTCTGATAATGGCCCCTCGCTCTTTCAGCTTTACAAGGTCCCTTCTTGCGGTATCTCTTGAAATATGAAGCAGCGAACATATCTGTTCTGCGGTGATCCGCCGGTGCTGTTTCAAATATTCCATTATCGCAATCAGTCTTTCTTCTTGATACACGTCCTCATTCCCTTTTTTCGTCACTTATCTGTAAGTAATTATAAGTTTTTATCCCAATATATTCAATGTTTTTAAGTATTTATAAGCAAAATCACTTCTTTTTAACCATTTTTCAGCTTCCGCACAAAAAAACCAGTCTTTCGACTGGCGAGTGGGAAGGAGGTATTGCGGGGCCCGCTGAAAGGCGGGAAATCGAGGAAAAAAGCATGCTATTCAGCCAGCGGCTCTTTCCGTTTCTGATCCATAAACCGAACGGTATCAGCCATGACCTCGGTCACATAAACTTTTACGCCGTCTGTCTTTTCATAGCTTCTCGTCTGGATTCTGCCGCTTACACCGACCATTGACCCTTTTTGGCAGTACAATGCCGTGTTTTCAGCGTTTTTTCTCCAGATGGTGCAGTTGACGAAGTCGGTTCCGGTTTCACCCGACGCGCTTTTAAAATTGCGGTTTACCGCCAACGTAATATGCGCGACGGGAATGCCCGCTGATGTAAAACGGAGCTCCGGGTCTTTCGTCAGCCGGCCGACAAGCATAACGTGGTTAAACAAGCCGTCTCCTCCTCTCTTTTTCGAGGCTGGCTTCATTGTAGTACAAAGGCTCATGAAAGCAAAAAGCGGAAAAAGCCGTTATCTGTTTAGGCTGCTTTTATGTTTTTGTTTTTCTTTCTGATAAAAAAAACTTTTGTTTTTGACCGCTTATGTAATATGTATTTTTGAGCAGCCGCGAGAAAAGTTTCGTTTTGAGCCAGTCTTTCTCAAACATGCGGACAAACTTTCCGCCGTCCCATGCGAACCAGTAAAAACTCAGCTTTTTATCAGTCAGTGAAAGCTGAATTTTATACTGTTCCATGCGGTCTTTTGTTTCATATAAAAAGACGACATTTCCCCTTCTGTTAAGATGCACCTCACAATCTTCCTTTTTGCATACCAAGTAGGAATGATCGTCTTTTCGCCTTGAACCGTCTTCTATATAGATTTCCTTCAGGCGCAATTGATTCATAAGCATCTCTCCATGACCATATTCTTTTACATTATAATGAAAAAATAGAAATGATTAAATGTTGACCGCCTACAAAAATGATGAAGCATGTCTTACAGCATTTTCCCGGGAAAAATGATATGTGTTATAATAAATGAACGAAAAACATGGACAACAGGGGTGAAAATAAGAGATGAAAACCTTTAAACTGGTTGATCTGAATGTGGAACGTTTAGATAAAGACGATCAGCCGATTGAACAGTTTCCCCTTTTAGACGGATTGATTATCAACAAAGAGGACGGAGAAAATCACTGGTTAATTGAAGCACTGGTCCCGGCCGAACACTTTTCTTTTTTTGACATGCTGATGAAAAGCCAGAAAGAAGCGAAGGTGTTTGTAACGATTACGAAAAAAAGCAACCGCCCCGCCCAGCTGACGGGAAGCATCAAAAATATCGTGGAGCTGGAAAAGAGTATACAAGTTTTAATTTACGGTCAAATGGTGTCAAGAAACCACCCCGGATCAGAAAGCATTCTGGAGTCGCTCGTAAAAGAAGGCTACTCGGGCAGCCGGCTGATTGAAGCGTTTAAACAAAAATTATAATCATAAAAAAGGCCGGACGTTAATCATCCAGCCTTTTTTTGTGCCCTAGTCATTGTGAGGAGCCCGCTGTTTCAGCAGATCTCTGATTTCAGTCAGCAGTTCTGTCTGCTGATCTGTGTCTTCTGCTTCTTCAGCCTCTTCTTCTGCTTCTTTTTTACGTCTCAGCTTGCCTATTGTGCGGATCACGATAAAGATAGAAAATGAAATAATGAAGAAGTTCACAATCGTTTGAATGAAGCTTCCGTACTTGATATGGGCATCGCCGAATGTCACCGCCAGCCCTGAAAAATCAAGACCGCCAAGAAGCAGGCCGACAAGCGGCATGATGATGTCTTCAACGAGCGACGTCACAATTTTGCCGAAAGCGCCGCCGATGACGACACCGATTGCCAGATCCATGATATTGCCCCGCATCGCAAAGCTTTTAAATTCTGACCACATTACATTCACCCCTTTCTATACAAAATGGGCTTTTTTATAAGCCCATCTGTTTGTTTTTATTCTCCGAGCGCAAAGGTTAATTCAGCTTCACACACGAGCTCGCCGTCAACTTTGGCAACGCCTTTTCCGCGTCCGATCGTACCGCGTGCACGTGTAATGTCCACTTCAAGCTCCAGCTTGTCACCCGGTTTTACCTGCTTTTTGAAACGGCAGTTATCAATCCCCGCAAAAAACGCGAGTCTGCCCCGGTTTTCTTCTTTAATCAGCATCGCCACAGCTCCGACCTGCGCCAAAGCCTCTACGATTAATACGCCCGGCATAACAGGGTATTCAGGAAAATGGCCGTTAAAAAAATCTTCATTCGCCGTCACATTTTTATATCCCGCCGCCCGTTTTCCTTCTTCGACTTCCGTAATTCTGTCTACCAGAAGAAACGGATAGCGATGGGGAATAATTTCTTTAATTTGCTGAGTATCAAGCATTCTCTTGACATCTCCTTCATCGACAATAGTATGTATAGAAGGTATAAGTGGTAACCAATCTGTACATTTGGAAGTATATTATGAATCAATTTCTTTTTCAACCGCGCTGTAAACTGTAACCAGCTGGCAATGAGCCTCGTCCATTAATGTGTTATGATAAATAAAGATTTTTACCCTATGCAAAGAGGTTGGAAGATGATTGCTAAGTTTACTGAAAAACGCACGCTGGTGATGCTGAATGAGTGGTATGACGCCATGGGAAAACGCCAATTCGATCTAGCCCGTTCCCTTCACGAACAAATCAATCAGCATCTCCCCAAATTACAAAAGAATGCAAAGCTCAATCTCAGATATCAGCTGTTTTTCGCACGGTTTCAGCTGCTGTTTGAGAAAAAAGACGGTCTGACTAAATTGTTCTGCGAGCTGAAGCGGCGCAAAGATGAGATGGATCATGAATTAACTTATTATTTCTATTTTTTCAAAGGGTTATTCCATATGGTGAATGGCGCTCCGAACCGTGCTGTCTGCCGCTTTAAAGAAGCTGAACAGTACCTGCCGGCCATTCAGGACCGTTTCGAAGCCGCTGAATTTTATTATAAAACAGCGGGTGCATATTACATGATGAAGTCGCCTGCGCTCTCCATTCAATATGTCAA
This sequence comes from Bacillus sp. JK74, assembly GCF_053663395.1. Classification (NCBI taxonomy): domain Bacteria; kingdom Bacillati; phylum Bacillota; class Bacilli; order Caryophanales; family Bacillaceae; genus Bacillus; species Bacillus sp. JK74. The sequence goes on from NZ_JBSJQB010000001.1 coordinate 530,123, forward strand.
CAAAGCGCTGGAAATCTATCAAGGTGAAGCCGGCTACATCAAAAAAACGCTCAGCTGCCGGCTGCTTCTCGCCGTGAATTACATAGACGAGGCACGCTATGAAGACGCAGAACAGCTCTTTAATGAATCCATAAAGATAACGGACCGGATCAATGACAATAACCTGCTGTGCCACGCCTATTATAATTTTGGTTTTTTAAAGACCGCCCAGAAAAAAGATAAAGAGGCCCTCCCTTTTTACAAAAAGGTATTGGGCAATCAGCGTTTCGAGAAAGAGTCTCCCGTTTCCTACCTGCATTGTGTATACGAAGCGGTCAGAGCACTTTTTAAAACCGGATATGCCGCCGAAGGACAAACCGTGCTGCAGAAAGGTTTATACATATCTGAAAAAGTGCAGAACAAGATTATGAAATTGAAGCTGACCGCGCTCAACATACTGTACACCGCTCAGGAGGACCCGTACGACCGATTGCAGAAGCTCGTGCTGGAGCTGCAGAAAATTGAAGCGTGGGTGGATTTGGAAGTGCTGCTTCAGGATATTACTGATTACTACAAAAAAAAGGGCGATTTTGAGAAAGCCGCATTTTTTATCATGCGCGGCTGATCAAAACGCCCCTTCTTTTATCTGACTGAGTTGATTAAGCCCAGCATTTGGTCTCCCAATGTAATCGTGCGGCTGTTCAGCTGATAGGAACGCTGAGACACGATTAAGTCGGTCATTTCTTTTGACATATCGACATTTGAACTTTCAAGCGCGCCCTGCTCCATGCCGATTGCCTGCCGGTTTGCGCCGGTAAGCTCTTCAATCGCTGAAGCCCCCGCTCCGTTTACGGAAAACAGATTATCCCCTTCCGCATGAAGGGCCTGAGGATTATTGACATTGACGATGCCGAGATTAAACGTCTGCGAACGGGTTCCTGCCGGGTCTGAAGCAGTCAGCGTTCCGGTTTTGCTGATTTTCAGCTGATTCAGCGAACTGTCAATTTGTATGGGCTGGCCGTTCTCATCGAGAATGGGATTGCCTCCCGCTGTCATCAGCTGAAGCAGCCGGTCATTTCCGCCGGCCGGCTTGAGGGAAAGTGAGCCGTCCCTTGTATACACCCGCCGTCCGTCCGCTTCTGCCTGAAGATATTGATAAGGTGAGGTGAACGCGATATCAAGGTCACGGTCGGTTTTTTTGATGCTTCCCTGCCCTGAGTCCAGCTGCGGAGTCATGACCGTCCCGGCGCCGAGACGCAGGCCGGGCGGCGTTTTCCGCATGTTCGGCGAATTTTCCTTTTTGTCATCTATATGGTCATACTGCTGTCTGATCAGCTCGGAAAAGCGGGAGTCCCTCGCTTTATAGCCTGTCGTATCACTGTTTGAAAGGTTGCTGCTGACTGTATCCATCTGCTGCTGAAGCTGATTTAAGGCTGTTGAAGCCGTCAGCATTGATCTGAGCATCATAATTGAACGTCCCCCATTTTGTTACACTTTGCCGATTTCATTTGCGGCTTTATCCATGCTTTTATCGTAAGCCTGAATGACTTTCTGATTGGCTTCAAATGATCTGTATGCTTCCGTCATTTCTGTATACGTGCTCGTCACGTCCACGTTCGAAAGCTCCGAGACGCCTTGCTTTAATGAATACGAGACCTGGGGATTCGCCGCCGCGCTCGGCAGTTCAGAGCCGTCGGCCGTGCTGTATAGGTCATTGCCGTCCCGTTTCAGATTGCGCACGTCTTCTTCCATCCTGATGTCAATCTGCCCCGCCGGCCGGCCGTTTGTCGTGACCGTTCCGTTTTCTGATACGGTGAATTTTTCATTGTCGACTGTAATCGGCTGTCCGTTTGTTGATAAAACAAGGTTTCCGTTTATCGTAAGCTGATTGTTTTCATTTAATGAGAAAGTGCTGCTTTTTGAATAGCGGACGCCGCCCGCGGTCTGCACGGGATAAAACAGCTCGGCGTTTTCATTCGTTTCGGCATTCTTGGGAACCTGATTCTCCATAAGCGCGATATCGGTCGGCTGATCGGTCGTTTTCAGGCTTCCCTGCGTAAACAACGGTTTCAGCTCCTGCATGTATACGCCTGTGTTGACGGAACCGATTTTCGTTTTTTTGTCGCCTTCTATTCGGCTCAGAAGCATCTCGGGAAAGGCGCGGATTGAACCTTGATCCTCTTTGTACCCTGACGTATTCGCGTTTGCGATGTTATTTGACAGCATTTCCGTTCTTCTCTGCTGTGTAATCATTGCGGACGTTGCGGTATATAATCCTTTTAACAAGTCTTCCACCTCTGAAATAGCATTATTTCCAGTTGCCTAACCGGAACATTTGTTCTATAATGAAAATCAGCATTTTTTCTTATTATCGGATTTACATTCCCGTTCGTGAAGGGTTTGACAGAAAAAAACCCCATTCTTTTTCAGAATGAGGTTTTGTAATCAGCTCAGTTTGCGTTTTGGAAGCTTGTCCATGTTATCCAGCATGACGCCGGTTCCGACCGCAACACAATCCATCGGGTTCTCAGCGACAAGAACCGGCACCCTCAGCTCTTCGGCAAGAAGCTGATCAAGCCCGTTTAACAGCGCTCCCCCGCCGGTAATGATAACGCCGCGATCGATGATGTCAGCGGACAATTCAGGCGGTGTTCTTTCAAGAACCTGCTTGGCGGCCTGCACAATGACGGCAACTGATTCACGAAGGGCTTCTTCCACTTCTTTGCTGTTTACTGTAATCGTTCTCGGCAGACCTGAAACCATGTCACGGCCGCGGATGGTGATTTCTTCATGACGTGCGTCTGGGAAAACCGTTGCGACCTTCACCTTAATATCTTCAGCGGTACGTTCACCGATCAGCAGCTTATACTCGCGTTTGATATAATTTAAGATTTCCATGTCAAACTTGTCCCCAGCCATCTTAATAGAAGAGGAGGTGACAATATCGCCCATAGAAATAACTGCGATATCTGTCGTACCGCCTCCGATGTCAACAACCATGTTACCGCTCGGCTGGAAGATTTCCATACCCGCGCCGATAGCGGCAACTTTCGGTTCTTCTTCAAGGTACACATGCTTTCCGCCACTTTTTTCAGCTGCTTCTTTAATCGCTTTCTGCTCAACGGATGTAATATTCGTCGGGCAGCAGATCAGCATGCGCGGTTTTGAGAAAAGTCCTTTTACATTCAGCTTATTAATGAAATGTTTCAGCATGGCTTCAGTTACTTCGAAGTCTGCGATTACGCCGTCTTTCAGCGGACGGATCGCAACAATATTCCCAGGTGTACGTCCAACCATTCGTCTGGCTTCTTCACCGACAGCCAGCACTTTGCCGCTGTTTTTATCAAGTGCCACAACGGAAGGCTCATTCAGAACAATTCCTTTTCCTTTTACATGGATCAGTACATTTGCGGTACCGAGGTCAATTCCAATATCCCTTGCAAACATCTATTTATATCCTCCTTGATATCTGTTTCACAGTAAAATATCCACATTGTGCCCTAATTATATATATTATCATAATTTATCAAAAAAAAGCTGCTGAACGATATAAGTTCTTGACAAAATTTTGCGGATATTCGCGAAACCGCCCGGAGGAGAAAAAAGGGCTCGGCAGACGTCAGGCGCTACGGCTGCTGAACGGGCTCCCCTTCAAGAATTTCATCCTTCTTGTACTTTAATTTCGTCGCCTCGCCCCCCCTTAAATGTCTGATGGATTTATGATAATCGAGTATTTCTTTTACTTCATTCGCCAAGTCAGGATTGATTTCAGGCAGGCGTTCTGTCAGATCTTTGTGTACGGTACTTTTGGAAACACCAAACTCTTTCGCAATGACACGAACGGTTTTTTTCGTCTCCACGATATACTTACCAATCTTGATTGTTCGCTCTTTGATGTAATCGTGCACACCACTCGACCTCCCCAGTTGGATGTGAGAAGTGTGAAATGAGATCCGTATTCTGTAACAGATTCACTGATGATGCAGCTTCTTCGTTGTCCGATTATATAAGAAGGTTTTAGAAATATGCCCACGATCCCTCACCTCAAACACTCTCTTTGATAGGTTTGTAACAGTGTATTAGCAATGAATTGGGAATATGCTAAAAACTCAATAAGGACAAGGGGCGGGTCATAATTTTCTGCTTTTTGAACGGGGGGTTTACATCCGCCCGATCCTGGTGTAGAATGAAACAGCACAATTAGTTACTTAGGTAAGTTTTTTGAAAAGGAGAACGGAAATGATCCACGTCAACAGACGCCTCATTCATCAAATCAATCAATGCGCCCGCCTGATTACGAAGAAAGCCAATGAACGGCTGGAACCATTCGGCCTGTACTCCTCTCAATGGTCAATCCTATATTGCTTAAAAACGATCGGGCCGATGACCCAAAAAGAAATCTGGTCCTATCTGAACGTAGAGGCGCCGACCGTTACCAGAACGATCAAACGCCTTGAAGAAAACGGCTGGATTCAGCGGGAACAGGGAGAAGACAAGCGGGAAAAGCTCGTCGTCCTGACGAAGGAAGCTGAATTGAAATACGACAGCATCAATCAAGAGATGCTGAAGTTCGAGGAAGACATGCTTGCGGATTTCCAAGATGGAGATAAGGAAGCTTTTTCTGAGTTTCTGAATGTGTTTTTAATGAAATAATAAAGAAAGGGAAGTGCTGTACTTTTGAGTAAATCTGACTCGATCTGGACCAAAGATTTTATTATGGTCGTACTCGTAAATTTATTTGTCTTTGTGTTCTTTTATACATTTTTGGCCGTGCTGCCTATCTATATGATTCAGGAGCTTGGCGGCAGTGAATCGCAAGGAGGGCTTTTGATCAGCCTGTTCCTGTTATCTGCTATTATCACCCGTCCTTTTTCAGGGGCGATTATTGAACGGTTCGGCAAGAAAAGAATGACGATTGTATCTCTGGCGCTGTTCGCCCTGTCTTCTTATCTGTATTTGCCGATACACAATTTCTATCTGCTGCTCGGACTGCGTTTTTTCCAAGGCATCTGGTTCAGCATTTTAACGACGGTCACGGGCGCAATTGCCGCTGACCTTATTCCCGCCAAGCGGCGCGGTGAGGGACTCGGTTATTTCGCGATGTCTATGAACCTTGCCATGGCGATCGGTCCGTTTCTCGGACTGAGCCTTGTGAAAGTCATATCGTTCCCGGTGTTCTTTACGCTTTTTGCCGTATTTGTTTCTTTAGGCTTGCTGATTGCTTTTATGATTCGTGTGCCGGATCAAAACAACAGCGGAACGACTGTCTTCCGTTTTTCTTTCTCCGACATGTTTGAAAAAGGCGCGCTTAAAATCGCGATTGTCGGGTTGTCCATTTCTTTCTGTTATTCAAGTGTGACTTCATATTTATCCGTTTATGCAAAGACGATCCACCTGTTGGATGTCAGCGGCTATTTCTTCGTCTGTTTCGCCGTGACGATGATGGCCGCCCGTCCTTTCACAGGAAAGCTGTTTGACAGAGTGGGGCCGGGAATCGTCATCTATCCGTCGATTATCGTGTTCTCCGCGGGGCTTTGCATGCTGGCGATGACAAACAGCGCCCTCATGCTTCTCTTGTCCGGTGCCGTAATCGGTCTCGGATACGGCTCTATCGTACCGTGTATGCAGACGCTGGCGATTCAGAATTCGCCCGGACACCGTTCAGGCTTTGCGACGGCTACCTTCTTCACTTTCTTTGACAGCGGGATTGCCGGCGGGTCATATGTATTCGGCCTCTTCGTCGCTTCGGCCGGATTCCATTCGATTTATCTGGCAGCGGGGCTGTTCGTCCTGATTGCTTTGCTCCTGTATGGCTGGAGCCAGAAAAAAAGAACGCCGCTTGAAGCGGACGGAAACGTTTCAATCGCAGACTGATATGACAAAAAGCCGGGGACAGCCCCCGGCTTTTTTTATTCGGCCGCTCTTTCCCGCACGATTCGTCCCTCCGCTTTTGCATAAGGAGGATGAATGTACATAAGCGCCGTATAACCGAGACATGACAAAATGACACCCGCAAACCAGGAGATATCATAGATGCCGGCGAACGCCGGGACGTACATCCCGATTAAAGAAATAAACGCGCCGAGAAAGGTCGCGGCAAAGGCCCGGTAATTATAGCCTTTGTAATAAGTGTACTGTCCGGTTTCCGAATAAAGGTCTTCAACTGAGAGCTGCCTTTTTCTGATGATAAAATAATCAGCCATCATCACCCCGGCCACCGGTCCGAGCATCCCGCCGATGAGTCCGAGAAACGCATATACATTCGTGGCGCTCTCCATCAGCTTCCACGGTATTGTGAACAGAGCCAAAACGGCGGTCAAATACCCTCCCCTTCTGAATGTAATATACTTCGGCAGGACATTCGCCAAGTCATAGGCCGGTGACACGATGTTTGCCGCCACGTTAACCGAGACGGCGGCGATGCAAAGTGTGATGACCGAAAGAGCGATGACGAAAGGATTATCAAACCGGGCTAAAATCTCCACCACATCCCAAATCGGTTCTCCGAATGCTACCTGTGATCCGGATGTCACCGTGATGCTTGCAAACGCAAACAGCGCAAACGTTCCCGGCAGCCCGTAAAACTGGCCGCGAATCTGTTCTTTTTGCGACGCGGCGAACCGGGTGAAGTCAGGGATATTCAGGATCAGCGTCGCCCATATTCCGATAATTCCCGTCACTCCGGCGGCGAACGGCCAAAACGTTTCAGAAAAGGTATGGAACTTTCCCGGCTGTGAGTAAATCGGACCGAGCCCGCCGGCAATATCTATCGCCCACCAGACCATGCCGCCGAAGACGAGATATACAAGCGGGCCCGCCCACACTTCAAATTTTTTGATCGATTCCATGCCGTGCCGCAGCACAAGCAGATGAATGCCCCAAAAGAAAATGAACGACAGAAAGCCCGGCAGATGAAGCCCGAATATATTCCAATCTCCGCCGAGACTCCCCCAGCCAGGCCATATGTTCAAAAGCAGAATGTGTAAAGCCGTACTCCCGGCAAATGTTTGAATTCCGAGCCACATGATGGCTGTAAACGCCCTGAGAAGCGCCGGAATGTTAGCGCCGTATATTCCGTAAGAAGCCCTGATAATGACCGGAAAAGGCAGGCCGTATTTCGTTCCGGCATGGCCGTTCAAGGCCAAAGCGGCGAACAAAATCAGTGACGCCGTCACGATAATGGCGAGCACCTGCCACGGAGAAAGGCCGATCGCAATGAGCCCGCCCACAGTCGCGTAGGTCGGGATATTATGAATACACCCCATCCAGATGGATGCAAAATTCACCACTTTCCATGTCCGTTCGCCGTCTTCTAAAGGCAGTAAATCTTTGTTGCTTAGCCGATCACTCATTGTTTTTTTCATTTTCTCCCTCCCGCATGTACGTTTTCCTTACATCACATGTGAAAAAATATAACTGAAAATTCCGTAAATAACATTGGTTGCTGTCGACAATAATCGTTTTGTTTTTTGAGCACATTACACAAAAAAAGAGACGGGGAGAGCCCGTCTCTTTTTTTTGCGCCTGTTAAGAGGCTTTTTTGAGGAGAACCGAAAACCGGAACGCCATCAAAAGGCTTACGGCGCCGACAACGATAAGAATCGTCCCAAGGTTATGAAAATGGCCGGCGGTAATTTCTTTCCCGAAAAGAATGCCCAAAATGACAGAAGACAAAATCGAACCGAGATACCGGCAGGTCTGAAACAGGCCGGACGTTGTTCCGACCATGTCGGCGGGGCTCGTTTTCAGCATGGCCGCCTGAAACGTGACATTTCCGAAGCCGTAGCCGACACCCAGCACGGACAGGATCAGCCCTTTTCCTATCATGGGCGCCTGAAGGAAGAAAAACGTTAACAGCACCGCTCCGATCGCGGTCAGGCAGGTTCCGGCAACAATCGGCTGAAGAAGCCCTTTTTTATCTATCCATTTTCCGGTCAAAGGCGACACCAGAATACTCATGCCCGACATAAACAGCATAATCAATCCGCTTGTCTGAACGGACAAATGCATTTCATCCTGAAAATAGCTCGGAAGCCCGAAAAAGATGCAGTAAAAGAATATATTCAGCAAAATAAATTGAATATACACCGACGATAGTTTCCGATGCGTTTTAAACAGCCTGACATCAATAAACGGCTTCTCCGTTTTCAGCTCGCGCCAGATAAACAGCCCGACAAACAAAAGCCCGAATACGCCTTCTGTATAGTGAGGCTTCGTACTGAAGGACAATAAAAACGACAGAAGAAGGATAATCGCTCCGGCAAACAGAAGTATCCCGATCGTATCAAGCTGGCGGAGCACGCCTTTCAAGCCGCCGATCTCGCGTTTTTCATCTTTCGGAAACATATACATTCCGAGAAAAAAGCTGAGAATGATAAACGGCAGATTGACGAAAAAGATCGCCGGCCACCCTCCCCAAACGATCAGAAAACCGCCGAGAGTCGGACCGAGCGCCGTCATGGCTGATGCAAAGATTGACAGGACGGCCAGCGCCGAAGCCTGCTTCTCCTGTATATTTGAACGGATCAATCCGACGCCGGACGGATATATCGCGCTGCTTCCGATCGATTGAAAAAGCCGCATGATCAGCAATGTCATAAAAGTCGGCGCAAACGGCGCGCCGACCGCCGAGACGGCAACAAGCAGAAGCCCGATCAAAAACAGCTTCTTCCTGCCGAGCATATCACCGAGCTTCCCGGTAACAGGCTGCGCCACCGCGCTGGCAAGATAAAAGGACGATATCAGCCAGGACACCGTTGTAAACGACAGGTGAAATTCATGCTGAATACTGTGAAGCGCAAGAGAAATCATCGACGAGTTCAATGGGTTCAGCATCGTCCCCGAAGCCACGGCCGTCAAAAACAGGACGCGGCTTTTTTTGGAGATTGTCATTTTGTCTGTGCGATAAATTCTTCCGTCGTCCGGCTTCTGCCGATTTTCGGGAAGATAAACTTGAGTGTCGCTTCATGCTGTTCATCACTGAATGTCGCCATCGCGTCAGTTACGAAAACTTGCTGATACCCGAGCTGAAAAGCTTCCCGCGCCGTGCTTTCCACACCGATGTTTGTCGCAATCCCGCATAACACAATCGTGTCGATTCCCCGTCTTCTGAGCTGAAGATCCAGGTCCGTGCCGAAAAACGCGCCCCACTGCCGTTTTGTTACCGTATAATCGTTTTCTTTCACTCCGATTTCAGGCACAAATTCAGCCCAATCCGCCGGCGGAGCCGAATGGCCCGCCGCCTCTTCATCCGTCAGCGGCTTCAGCGCATCCGCTCCGTCATGAAAATCCACGTTCACAAAGCTGATAAATCCGCCTTTTTCCCGGAACACATCAATTAATTTTTTCGCGTTCGGCACAACGGTACCGCTTTTATCCATCGGCACGATTCCTTTTTGTAAATCAATAAGGACCAAAGCCGTTTTTTCAAATTGCAGATTCAATGATGTTGTCATAATGATTCCTCCTGATGCAGTTAGTGTTTCTCACCCCGTATATTTTACTCTTTCCCGGACAGGATTTCTTCCGCCATGCTCCGGCGCTCTTTTTATGGATATAAAGTCGCATGACACCCCTTTGAAAAAGCGACATTATGAACGCAAAAAACCATGTTAGATAACCTTACACGAAAATGTTTTATCGTTCTTTTTTCTCTATAATAATGAATTAATCACGATTACATTTTGAATGAGACGGAGGAATACAACATGCAGATGGGCGATACAGTATTTATGTTCTTTTGCGCTTTACTCGTGTGGCTGATGACCCCCGGGCTGGCTTTGTTTTACGGCGGAATGGTAAAAAGCAAAAACGTGCTCAGCACGGCGATGCACAGTTTTTCTTCCCTCGCCATCGTATCCGTCGTTTGGGTTTTGTACGGATATTCACTTGCTTTTGCCCCCGGGAATACATGGCTTGGCGGGATTGAATGGGCCGGGCTGAAGGGGGTCGGCTTTGAACCCGGAAGTTACAGTGATACGATCCCGCATTCCTTGTTCATGATGTTCCAAATGACGTTTGCCGTACTGACGACGGCCATTATTTCCGGAGCATTTGCTGAACGCATGAGATTCAGTGCTTTTCTTGTATTTTCCTTTTTGTGGGCTTCCCTCGTATATACGCCCGTTGCGCATTGGGTATGGGGCGGCGGCTGGATCGGCCAAATGGGCGCTCTTGACTTCGCAGGCGGAAACGTCGTCCACATTTCTTCCGGGGCCGCCGGGCTCGTGCTGGCGATTGTGCTCGGGAAACGCAAGGACGGCACGGCGGCTTCGCCTCACAACTTAATTTACACGTTCTTGGGCGGGGCGCTCATTTGGTTCGGATGGTTCGGCTTCAATGTCGGCAGCGCCCTCACGCTTGACAGTATCGCGATGTTTGCCTTCATTAACACAAACACCGCGGCTGCGGCCGGAATTATCGGCTGGATTTTAATCGAATGGATGCTGAACAAAAAACCGACCATGCTGGGTGCTGTATCAGGCGCTATTGCCGGGCTTGTCGCCATTACGCCGGCTGCCGGGTTCGTTACGCCGTTCTCTTCCATCGTAATCGGCTTCATCGGCGGGCTTGTCTGCTTCTGGGGCGTGTATTGGCTTAAAAAGACTTTCGGATACGATGATGCGCTTGACGCTTTCGGCCTGCATGGAATCGGCGGGACATGGGGCGGCATCGCGACCGGTTTATTCGCCACCACTTCCGTCAATGACGGCGGGGCAAACGGACTGTTTTACGGCGATCCGGGACTGCTCTGGAAGCAGATTGCGGCCATTGCGGCAACCTATGTATTTGTATTTATTGTCACTTTCGTTATCATTAAAATTGTAGGTCTGTTCATTCCCCTCCGCGCCAGCGAAGAAGAAGAGTCACTTGGGCTTGATTTAACGATGCACGGGGAAAAAGCATATCAGGACTTATAAAGTGAGGAGTGGCTTAGATGAGCGGTCAAATGTTCAAGGTAGAAATCGTTACGCGTCCGGCTAAGTTTGAAACATTAAAACAGGAACTCGGTAAAATCGGAGTCACATCGCTGACCTTCTCCAACGTACACGGCTGCGGCCTTCAAAAAGCTCACACCGAACTGTACCGCGGAGTCAAAATTGAAAGCAATGTGTATGAACGGCTGAAAGTGGAAATCGTTGTCAGCAAAGTCCCCGTTGATCAAGTCGTGGAAACGGCGAAAAAAGTACTGAAAACGGGAGAGCCCGGAGACGGCAAAATATTCGTCTATGAAATCGGAAACACGATTAATATCCGCACCGGAGAAGAAGGACCGGGAGCTTTATAAACAGACAGAACGCCCGGAGACAGAAATATCCCGGGCGTTTTTTCTGGCTTCATTAAAAAGAAGAAGCCTTTTTTTCATGCGGGGCAGGACGCTTATGCCGTACGGGTTGTTTTTTCGCATATGTACTGATATTGACCAGTATGCCGCACAAAAACAGCGTCATAATCAATGAAGAACCGCCATAGCTGATAAACGGAAGCGGCACACCCGTAACCGGGAGGAGTCCGCTCATCGCTCCCAAATTCAAGACAACCTGAAACATCAATTGAAACGTAATTCCGATGGCAAGAAGCTTCCCGAACGGGTCATCAGCCCGCACGGCCGTTTTTACGCCGAGAAGCATTAACGCAAAATATAATCCCAAAACGATCAGAACACCGAATATCCCCAGCTCTTCACTGATCACGGCCATAATGAAATCGGTATGCGCCTCAGGCAGATAGTTCATTTTTTCAACACTGTTTCCAAGCCCTCTTCCGAAAAACCCGCCTCCGGAAATAGCAAAATAGGATTGAATCAGCTGATAGCCGTCCCCGTTCGCGTCACCAAACGGATTGGTAAAGGAAACGAGGCGTTTCACACGATAGGAAGCAGAAAAGGCGAGATAAACAACCCCCGACACCGCCGTCGCGCCGAGCACGAACAGATGGCGCTTTTTCAAGCCGGCACATAATAAAATCGACCCGCACGCCGCCAGGATTAAGGAAGCCGTCCCTAAATCAGGCTCCGCCAATGTCAGCAGAAAAGCGGTCCCCAAAATCACTAAAGGCGGCAGAACCCCTTTCACAAATTGATGAATGTACGGCTGCTTTTTCGTATAAATCGAAGCGAAATACAAAATCATGGCGATCTTCGCCAATTCAGACGGCTGTACGACAAGCGGGCCCGCTCCCAGCCACCTGCGGGAAAAATTCCGCTCCAGCCCGATTCCCGGTATCAATACGAGCAGCAGCAATACCAGCGAACCGACCACAAACAGCGGTACAAGCCGCGCATACCGCTTATACGGCAGACAGGCGGCAAATAGAAATAAGCATAATCCGATCAGTAAAGAGGCACTTTGTTTATGGAAGAAATAGGATGGATCTCCGTACCGCTGAGACCCCATCACATCACTGGCGCTGTACACCATTAACAAGCCGAATCCGCAAAGCAGCATAATGACAAACACAAGCGGCAGATCGGCGTTTTTCAAACGTTTCAGCAACGGACAAAACTCCTTCGGCTATTCTTTTCCCGCATACTTGACGCACAGTAATACAGTCACGTTTCATTCTGTTTACTTTTTTATGATTATTTTTAATACCAATTGTGTCTCATAGAAAAAAGCATTACACTGTTCATATAAAATAAAGATAAAAGGTGATATTTGTGAATTACGAACTATTTAAAGCGATCAATGGTTTGTCGCACCATAGTGCCATTCTCGACTCTATCATGGTATTTATAACGGAATACGCCATTTACGCCTACGCCCTTTTCCTGCTTGCCATGTGGCTGTTCGGAAGCACAAAAGGCAGACAAAACGCCCTGTACGCGGGCTTCACGGGTGTTGCGGCGCTTATCATCAACTACCTCATCACGAAAGTCTATGTCGAGCCGCGCCCCTTTGTCGAGCATACGGTTCATACGCTGATCCCTCATGCCGCGGATGCTTCATTTCCGAGTGACCATACGACAGGCGCTTTGGCGATTTCAATTGCGATTCTGTTCCGCAACAAAAAACTCGGCTGGCCGCTTGTGATTTTCGGCCTTTTGACCGGCTTCTCAAGAATTTGGGTCGGCCACCATTATCCGATCGATGTGCTCGGAAGCATTATCGTTTCCCTCATTGTCGGATTCCTGCTGTTCAGATTTTCAAATGTGCTTCGTCCGATTGTCGATCTGATCGTGCGAATCTATGAAAGTATCGTTCATAAAAGCAAATCGACAAACCATAATATATAAAAAAAGCCGGCGTCTGTCACAGACTGCCGGTTTTTGTATGTTTGGCTGTATGCTTTTTCCTTTGTAAAGCACAGAATGCGGCAATGCCGAGACTGTCAATCATCACATCGCGGAGGCATCCGTTTCTGCCGAAAAAGAGCTGGACGATTTCTGTCAGGAAAGCGGCGGCCAATGCATACAGCACCGCCCTCTTCATGCGCCTGCGCTCCCTGAAAAACAAATAGGCGAGCACAAAAAATGAAAACGCGTGCCCGAGCTTTTGAATCGCCGCTTCCGGTATGGCGAGCTCCGCCATATCGAACACAAAGAAACCGGACACATCCGGATGGGACGTGAAACGGAAGGACACCGTCTGCGACACAATCATGTCGTGAAAGCTTTCAGTCAAAGCAGAAACGAAAACAAAGACGAGCCACCCGGCCGCCAGACATTTATTCATTCAGCATCTCCTTCGTTTTCTATTAGTATAAAGGCACATGCAGCAATATGAAAAGCGCCTATCAGAGCTGATAGGCGCTTAGGGATCAAGATTACTTGCCCGAATCTTTCATTGAGCCGTCATCTTTACCATCTGTCTTGTCTTTTGTGCCGTCCTCTTTGTCACCTGGTTTTTCTTCGGTTTCTTTTTTAGGCGTCACATCTTTTTTCTCGGAAGACTGCTGAATTGACCCTTCCGTTTCTTCTGTCACAGCGTTTTTCTCTTCAGCCGCCGCTTTTTCAATTGATGTTACCGGCTTGTCCATAAAATTGAGCGGGTTCATCGCTACGCCGTCCTTGCGGATTTCAAAGTGCACGTGATTTCCGCTTTCTTCACTGTAAAGGTTTTTTCCGGATTTACCGATGACCTGGTTCTGCTTTACTTTGTCGCCCTGATCGACGCTGACTTCAGATAAAGACTGATAGACAGTAGACAGGCCGTCTGAGTGTTCAATTTCAACCACATACCCCAGTACCGGGTCTTTAGCAGCTTTAACAACCGTACCGCTCAGAGAAGCAGAAACATCAAATGATTTTCCGTCTTTCTCAGCTAAGTCAATTCCTTTACTGAGGCTGTACGTGTTATTATAGTTAACAAGTGCTGCTTCTTTCTCTTTTTTTGCGGCATCAGATTCGTAAAACTTTTTCACAACAGAAACATTTTCAGAATGAGCAGCCGGCATTGCGACGTTTTCCATTGACTTGCCTACTTCGACGGCATCGTCTTTGCCGCTGTCATACGCGGAGTTTCCGCCGTTGTTCGTCAGATTGTCCTTCACATCATTCGAAACGGATTGATACCAAAGGACAGCTGTTAAAATGACGGCCGCACTGACTAAGTAGATTGCAGGGAATATCCAGCGTTTGCGAAAAAACCGCTGAAGTTTTTTGACTTGAGAAGTTTTCTTTTCTTCCTCTCTCATTTGTTCATCACCTCAGCAACATTCTGAACACTTTTCTGAAAATATATACACATCCATAAAAAACTTTTTTGGAAGTAGTATGTGCAGATTGCACTTGATTATGTAATGAAATGTGAAGGGAGATCCCGGAATATGAATTTGACCCTGCGCAAAGCCGTATTGGAGGATTTAGATGCGGTGGTGGCCATATACAACTCGACGATTGCCTCACGAATGGTAACGGCTGATACGGAAGAAGTGACGCCCGCAGACCGGATGGATTGGTTTTTGCGGCACACGGACCGGCGCCCGCTGATGGTCGCGGAAGATGAAACCGGCAAAGTGGCGGCCTGGATCAGCTTTGAAACGTTTTACGGCCGTCCGGCCTATGACAAAACGGCGGAGATCAGCATCTATCTGCATCAGGATTGCCGCGGCAAAGGAGCAGGAAGCTTTCTGCTGAAAGAAGCCCTGGCACTCGCTCCGACAATCGGCATCCGCAGCCTGATGGCTTTTATCTTCGGACATAACGTGCCGAGCATTAAGCTGTTTGAAAAATTCGGTTTTACCGAATGGGGCGTATTCCCGGGTATCGCCGAAATGGACGGAAAACGATATGACTTGAACATTTTAGGGAGAGAACTGTCATGATCACCATCGATAAAGACAAAGACGAAAACCAGCCGCTCAATAAAAAAGCCCGTTCCCTTGCCGACATCGCCAAATGGGGAAAGATCACCGCCGTGTTTCTGATCATCACGGGCTCTCTTTCCGCTCTGTCAGCCATTGTGACGCTGCTCGGAGCCATTCCGGGTGTTCTGCTCATCATTTCCGGCGTCATGCTGATGCGCTCGGCAAAAGCGGCTGCCGCCCTTCAGGAAGGACTAGAAGAAAACGCGGAAGAAAATATGCTTGCACATTACGCGTCATTTATCAAAATGCAGTTTTTTTACGCGGCATCCAGTGTGGTACTGGGCATTCTCGCTTTTATTTTAGTCGTCATCTTCGCTGTCATCGGAATTATGGCTTATTACAGCACTGATACGTATGACACGCCTGATTCATATTACTATGAGAACGACCCTGTGTTTGAATGACAAAAAGAGCTGATCGCGCGTCAGCTCTTTTTTAATAAAACATTTCTTTTTTCCGGTCTTCTTCCGTTAAAAATTCAATAAAGCTCTTCATCGCAGACGGCTCCTCGGCAATCAGCCGGGTATAGGCGCTTTTCCGTTCCTCAGACAGAATATCGCTTTTTCTGATCCTGTTCAGCATATACAGGCGGATCGTTTTTTGCACCTGTTTCCGCTGATAGCCGGCTTCCTTAAAAAACGCAAGACCCAGAGCCGCAAGGAGGGCAAAAATGCCGGCCGATACGAGAGCTCCTCTCCCGGAAGGGGCCTGAATCAAAAGCGATGCCAGATGAAACAGACTAAAAGCGGCGAGCGGGAAAGCAAGAAAACGGTAAATGATGCTTTTTTTCATCAGCGGCGCGATGGCGATTTGTATTTTCTGAATTTCTTTTTTTATGAATCCCGGCAATTGTTCCGCATGCTCCAGCTTCATGCCCTCTCCCCTTTGCTGTCATTTTTGTATTCTTTTTCATATATGCATATTTTACCGCACCCGGAACTTTCTTTGAAAGAAAACTGCATTCATCTTTGATTCCGGCTCTTTATTCTTTCAAAATGTCAATGTTATAATTTGAAATGGGAATCAGATTGCTGCACTTGTCGGAATACTAATGGGCACAGTCTTGATAAATATGATATAGCGGGGTTGCAAAGTGAGCATTTCATTTATTTTATTCGGATTTTTTTTCGTTTTAAATATACTTTTGGCCATCATCATGATTTTCAAAGAAAGACGCGATGCCAGCGCTTCATGGGCTTGGCTCTTGGTTCTTTTTTTTATTCCCATTTTAGGGTTTATTTTATACCTGTTATTCGGCCATAACCTGAGACGCAAGCATCTGTTTCAATGGGAAGACCGTAAAAAAATCGGAATAGAAAAGCTGCTGAAGTTTCAGCTGAAAGATCTGAAGTCGAGGCAATTCCAATTTAACAACAGGGCGACTGTGGATAATAAAGACCTCATCTATATGCTTGTCATGAACAACCACGCAGTCTTTACAGAGGATAATTCGGTGGAGATTTTAACGGACGGGCGCGATAAGTTCAAACGCTTAATGAAGGACATTTCCAACGCAAAAGATCACATTCACCTTCAATACTATATTTATAAAGGTGATGAACTGGGAAAAAAATTGCGCGATGCCTTAGTGAAAAAAGCACGGGAAGGCGTAAAGGTCAGAGTGTTATACGATGAACTCGGTTCAAGATCACTCAGAAAAAAATTCTTCAAACCGCTGCGGGACGCCGGCGGCCATGTGGAAGTCTTTTTTCCTTCCAGGCTTCGTCCGATTAATTTGCGGCTCAATTATCGGAATCACCGCAAGCTCGTCATCATTGACGGCGAAACCGGCTATGTCGGCGGCTTTAACGTCGGAGATGAATATCTCGGCCTGAATCCGAAATTCGGCTACTGGCGCGATACGCACCTCAGACTTCAAGGCACGGCGGTACACGCCATTCAGACACGGTTTATTCTCGATTGGAACCAAGCCTCCCATCACCATACGCTCACTTACGTTCCGAATCATTTTCCGGAATGCGAGCCGAAGGGCAACGTCGGGATGCAGATTGTCACGAGCGGACCTGATTCAGAATGGGAACAAATTAAAAACGGCTATATCAAGATGATCTCAACGGCCAAACGATCGATCCTGATTCAGACGCCTTACTTTATTCCAGACTCAAGTCTTTTGGACGCCCTCAGGATCGCCTGTCTGTCAGGCATCGACGTCAAAATCATGATCCCGAACAAACCGGATCACGCTTTCGTTTACTGGGCGACTTTATCTTACATCGGCGATCTTTTGAAAGCCGGAGCCTCAGTCTACATTTACGATAACGGCTTTATTCATGCAAAAACGATTGTCGTCGATGATGAGACGGCTTCAGTCGGCACGGCGAATATCGACGTCAGAAGCTTCAGACTTAATTTTGAAGTCAACGCCTTTATTTATGACGTCACCATCGCGAAAAAACTCATTTCCTCATTTAAAGAAGATCTGCTCGTCTCCAGAAAATATACGTATGAAGAATATCAGGAGCGTTCGCTGCGGATCCGCATTAAAGAATCGATTTCAAGACTTCTGTCGCCGATTTTGTAATTCCCGGGATGTTTCTCGGGAATTTTCTGATATAAAAACGGACACGGCATGAAAAAGCACATTTTTTATTCAAAAGAATGACCGAATAGTGTATAAATGAAAAGTGAGTATTTTTTTGTAAAGGAGTGCCATAGTTTGAAACCTGAATCAGTGAATCGTTCGCTTATTTCTATTTCGAAATGGGGAAAAGCGACAGGTATTTTGTTTATTATTATAGGCGCGTTTGCGGCGCTGTCGGGCGCGTTTTTCTTTTTAATCGGAGCCATTCCCGGCGTTTTGCAGATCATTGCCGGCATTTTTCTGATGCGCTCGGCAAATGAAGCGGGACAGATGGCGGCGCAGTTCAATGAACTGACAGAGGAACATATGCTGGAGAATTATGCAAAGTTCGTGAAAATGCAGGGGATCTATCTGATCGTGACGGTCGGCTTGTCTGTTCTCGGTATCGTTCTTTTCATTGTCCTCATGACGCTCGGCATCGTGGACGGCGTGTTTAATAATATTGATGCCAATACATATTAAAAAGGAAAATCCCGGCGCATCCGCCCGGGATTTTTTCTTATTCCGCTTCTTCGACAACGGTAAAGTTTTTCTGCTTTGGATTTGCCAATACGGCGAACAGCATTGACGCTGTATGCTCCAGCGCGCTTTCCGTTCGGGTCATGGACTCCGTGCTCTCAAGGTCTTGTAAATTCTCGCCTGCTGAAGCGCTGTATGCAGATATTCTTTCGGCAAAAAAGTTTTTTCAAATAAAACTTTTCCTCAGAGTTTCAACTGAAATCACTCAGTTCTGCGAAATAAGGCTATGGCGGTACAAGACCACTCAGCATACAGTTTTTTGGGTCTTTGTAATTAAATTACAATTGTTCTTAATATTCACTCATGTATTCATGCTATTATATTGAAAGGAACGATCAAAAGCGTTGGCGTTTGTTAAATATTTAC
This sequence comes from Bacillus sp. JK74, assembly GCF_053663395.1. NCBI lineage: Bacteria > Bacillati > Bacillota > Bacilli > Caryophanales > Bacillaceae > Bacillus > Bacillus sp. JK74. The sequence goes on from NZ_JBSJQB010000001.1 coordinate 548,895, forward strand.
GAGTGCTGCCTCATGTCAAAGTCAGAAAAAATAGTATAGGAGGTAACATATGTTTAAGTTTAAAAAGAAATTCTTAGTGGGATTAACGGCAGCTTTCATGAGTATCAGCATGTTTTCGGCAACCGCCTCTGCAGCTGGCACAGATTACTGGCAAAATTGGACTGACGGGGGCGGGACAGTAAACGCAGTCAATGGCTCTGGCGGAAATTACAGTGTTAATTGGTCTAATACCGGGAATTTCGTTGTTGGTAAAGGCTGGACTACAGGCTCGCCATTTAGAACAATAAACTATAATGCCGGTGTTTGGGCGCCGAATGGCAATGGATATTTGACTTTATATGGCTGGACGAGAGCACCTCTCATCGAATATTATGTGGTGGATTCATGGGGTACTTACAGACCTACCGGAACGTATAAAGGTACTGTAAAGAGTGATGGAGGTACATATGACATATATACAACGACACGTTATAATGCACCTTCCATTGATGGCGATAACACTACTTTTACGCAGTACTGGAGTGTCCGCCAGTCGAAGAGACCAACCGGAAGCAACGCTGCAATCACTTTCAGCAATCATGTTAACGCATGGAAGAGCCATGGAATGAATCTGGGCAGTAATTGGGCTTATCAAGTCTTAGCGACAGAAGGATATAAAAGCAGCGGAAGTTCTAATGTAACAGTGTGGTAACAGCTCATCTTTAATGAGGGGCAGCTAACGGGCTGCTGATCGTTCCTTGAGAAATTTTATAATGATTGTGAAGAGGCGAACGGTTTTGGCATTACCGGAGGCAGGATATTCTCCATCAGTTTTTTTAGCGCGTATTAAAATAAGAGTTCCGTCTTTTTTTGGTAACCCGCTTACAACAGACACCTTCACATAAGCCTTAAGCAAAATAAAAATATCCCGGTTACCACCTCCTTTAGTTTCGGAGGATTTCTTCATTAAACAGATCGCAATCCCGCATCCAGGCTTGTCTGAATATAGAGCCAAAACCGTGATTTCCTCATTATCCATTGTAACCATTTCCGTTACACCTCTAGCGGCATGAACCCATCTCTTTTTAACAAAAGAGATGATTCATTACATCATAAAGGGACTTGCTCGCAAGTTCATTCTCCATTGCCCGCTGTACGCTTCCGAACGTCTCATCGAGCGCGCGCTGAATATTTTTGCCGACCGGACAGTCGGGGTTCGGATTGTCGTGAACCGCAAAAAGCTCTTCCTTATTCTGCACCGCCCTGTAAACCTCTAAGAGGGTGATCTCCGACGGATCTTTTTTCAGGCTGGCTCCCGGAACACCCGCCCGGGATGTCAGAATACCCGCTTTTTTCAGCTGGCTGATCGTTCTCCGCACTACGACGGGATTGGTGTTTACGCTGCCCGCAATCATGTCCGATGACGCCCGTTCATCCGTTGAGATCAGCGATAAAATGTGAATGGCCACAGCAAGACGGCTGTTAATCATGTTTTTCACCACCGTTGTAACCACAATGGTTACATTTCATTTGTTTGTCAACTACTAATATACACTAAAACGGGCGGCAGGATGAAATCAAGTTGGCAATAGAGGGTAAACAGGCCGGCGGGAAACCGGCCGGAGAGGGATTAAAATAAGAAATAACGCTGTCCTAACGGAACATAACTGACGGGCTGGCATGCCAGCTCTTCTCCGTCGGCGAACACCTGATAGGTTTTCGGATCGACATGTATATTCGGCATCGCGTCATTCAGCTTCATGTCGAGCTTACTCAGCTTACGGATATTCCGTACGGGAGAAATCATTTTTTCAAGGCCGAGCTTTTCCGGCACACCGTTTGCGATACCGGCCTGGGACATAAATGTAATAGAGGTATTTCGGTTTGCTTTACCGTAGGATGCGTACATCTGCCGCATAAACACGGGCTCAGGCGTCGGAATGGAAGCATTCGGATCTCCCATCTGGGCGCGGGCGATCATGCCGCCTTTGAGCACAAGTTCAGGTTTGACACCGAAGAAAACCGGGTCCCATAGTACAAGGTCTGCAAGCTTTCCTTTTTCAACGGAACCGACTTCATGGCTCAGGCCGTGAGTGACAGCCGGGTTGATCGTGTATTTGGCGATATAGCGTTTGGCGCGCACATTGTCATTGCCGTTTTCTCCTGATAGAGCGCCGCGCTGTTTTTTCATTTTATCGGCGACCTGCCATGTCCGGATAATCACTTCTCCCACCCTGCCCATCGCCTGCGAGTCAGATGACGTCATGCTGATCGCGCCGATATCGTGCAGAATATCCTCCGCCGCGATGGTGGCCGCTCTGATGCGTGAATGACTGAACGCCACGTCTTCAGGCACTTTTGAATCTAAATGATGGCAGACCATCATCATATCAAGATGCTCGTCCATCGTGTTGACGGTATATGGAATCGTCGGCGTCGTAGAGGACGGCAGGATATTGGCGTAAGATGCGAGTTTCATAATATCCGGTGCATGGCCTCCGCCGGCTCCCTCTATGTGATATGTATGGATAACCCGGTCGCCGATCGCATCAAGCGTATTTTCTAAAAAGCCCGCTTCATTTATCGTGTCTGTGTGGATCGCCACCTGAATGTCCGCCTCATCCGCTGCTTCCATGCAAGCTTTAATGGCGCTTGGCGTTGATCCCCAATCTTCATGCAGCTTCAGGCCGATCGCGCCTGCTTCCACCTGCTCGATCAGCGGCGCTTTATCGGATGCATTTCCTTTTCCTAAGAAACCGACATTGATCGGAAACTCCTCGGCCGCTTCCAGCATTCTCGACATGTACCATGCACCGGATGTACAAGTCGTCGCTTTACTTCCCGTCGCAGGACCTGTTCCGCCGCCGAGAAGCGTGGTCACGCCTGAAGAAAGCGCGACTTCCATCTGCTGCGGGCAGATAAAGTGGATATGCGTATCCACCCCGCCGGCCGTTACGATTTTCCCTTCGCCGGAAATGACTTCTGTTCCGGCACCGATAATCATGTGCGGGTCCACCCCATCCATCATATCAGGGTTGCCGCTTTTCCCGACGCCGACAATCCGGCCGTCCTTCACCCCGATATCCGCCTTGACGATTCCGGTATAATCCAGGATAACGGCGTTTGTAATGACCAGATCAAGCGCTCCGTCTTTCCCGGTGATACGCCCGTTCTGCCCCATGCCGTCCCGGATTGTTTTCCCTCCGCCGAAAATCATTTCTTCCCCGTAATTCGTGAAATCTTTTTCGACTTCAATCCATAAATCCGTATCTCCGAGTCTGACTTTGTCTCCCGTTGTCGGTCCGAACAGTTCTGCGTATTGCTCACGTGACATTTTCATCGGATCGCCTCCTCCATCCATCCGGCTTTTTTAAGATTTGACAGCGTCTTCTCTTTTCCCCGCTCATCCATATACGTATCGGCCATGCCGTTGAGGCCTCTGACCGTTTTTCGCCCTCCGATTTCCACGAGCGTGACGGTTTTCTCTTCTCCCGGTTCAAAACGGACAGATGTGCCTGACGGGATATCAAGGCGCATGCCGATTGCTTTGTCCCGATTGAAGGAAAGGGAGCCGTTGGCTTCGGCAAAATGAAAATGCGATCCTACCTGCACTGACCGTGTTCCGTTATTGGTGACTGACACCTCCAGCGTCTTCCGGCCTTCGTTAATGGTGATGGTCCCCTTTGCGACTTGAATCGCTCCCGGCTTCATGACTTCACCTCCGCTTTGATCGGCTGATGAACGGTGACAAGCTTAACCCCGTCCGGGAACGTCGCTTCCACCTGAATGCTGTCCAGCATTTCCGCAACACCTTCCATAACGTCTTTTTCCGTCAATACATTGCGGCCGGATTCCATCAGCTCCGCAACGCTTTTTCCGTCTCTCGCGCCTTCCATCAGATAACAGGTCAAATATGCGGCGGCTTCGGGATAATTCAGCAGGACGCCGCGCGCCTTCCGTTGCTTAGCGAGCTCTCCCGCCGTAAAAATAAGCAATTTTTCTTGTTCAACCGGTGTCAGTTTCATCTGTATTCCCCCTTAGTGATAGTCAAACGCAATCCGCATGGTCATACCGAAACGATGCAGGCGGCCGTTACCCCCTTCACCTCATGAAATGTTAAGTGATAAAAGTTATTCGACGGTGAACGGCCCGATTCCTTTTGCAGAAATGACCGATTTCTCATTTTTTTCTTCAACAAACGTTTAATTAAATGTGAAGAAAGGTTACATTCTTTGTGAATATTATAAAGAAATCGCCGGAGAATTTATAGAATATTTAAAAATTTAGTGAATATTAACCAAATGAACTGGAATTTTTGTCATTTCTCATAACAAAAAGCCCAAAATATTTTGGGCTTTTGCTGTGTTTCACGATCAAATTAATCATCACTGAGTTTATCTTTCGTTTTACCGACACCCTTTTGCAGGCTGCCTTTCGCTTTGTCTTTTTTCCCTTCCGCTTTTAAGTCGGACTTGTTTGCCATGTCGCCTGCTTTGTCCTTTGCTTCCCCTTTCATTTTGTTCATGCCGCCTTTTACTTTGTCTTTTAAACCGTTATCTTCACTCATGATCTCTTCAGCTCCTTTTGTTTTTGTGTACTTGTTTTCTTCCCTTTCAGCCCGAACACAAACATGTAAACTCTCAATTATTGATTTCACAGCGTTCCCCGTAGCGGATCACTTTGTAAACGGCCAATCCGTCTGACAGCTTATTATCCCCGTATTGCACGGGCAGAAGAGCAAAGAAAACATAATAAGTTGAAAAATAGACAAATTGGTAAAAAAATAAGTTTGGCTCGAGGACATCTTTTATGATCAGCAGATTTATTAAAAAGATAGAAGCGAGATTAAACAGACAGCCTCCGGAATAGACGAGCGCGCTCGTCAGACGGTTATCTATCCGCAATTCGCCGAACTTGCAGAAAGAATCTATGAAGTAGATACGCCGAACCTGAATCGGCCCTACTTTTAAAAGACGTTTCCCCATTCCGATATCCAATGACGCCTTGCCTCCGAACAGCATGGCCATAAAGCTGTGTCCCGACACATGGATGACAGACACCATCGGGAGAATGATGAGAAATGAAACGAAAAACTTTATCATATCATTAAATCCGAACAACAAATCCCTCCTTCCCATCGTACTTTTTTCCCTCTTTTGCGATTTTTCCGATTTTTTCTATGATCAAACGTCTTGATGTGCATAAAAAAATAACCATCTGCTGATCAGATGGTTAAGAAAATTATATATCGTATAAACACTGTTCTTTTTGAATGTTTTCTCTCATGCGAATCGCTTTTTCATAAAAATACGCCGCTTCTTTATATTGCTCATGTGCGCTTGTGTAAACGGCGGCCTCCAAGGCGAAATCTTCAATATACACATACAGCGATTTTTCATTCATATAGTCAAACACTTCATGAATTAAATCCATATTGAGAGACTCCAAATAAAGCGCTTGTAAAAACTTATACTTCTCTAAACTGAATCGGTCGCCGCGTTCTTTCGCGATCATGATCCCTCTTTCATAATAGGTAAGGGCCGCTTGGTCATCATGCAGCCTGAAAAGGGTGTGCGTTAAGCTGAACAGCGCCTTCGGAAGCTGTTCAAGCTGATGCTCTTCAAAAACGGGAACCGCTTTTCTAAAGTACCGGGCCGCTTCATCCAGATCCCGCTTTTCAGAATAACAATTCCCCAGATTGTAAAGCGAAGACCCGATCAGGCGGGGCTGTCCTTCAAGCAAAGAAAGGCGGAGGGCTTCGTCTAAATGCTCAAGCGCTTTGTCGTAGTTTTTGCAGTCGATGTAGTTTCCTGAGATGACGAAATGGCATTGAATTCTCCGCACTCTGTAAAAATCGTGTTTCATATACGTATCCAGCGCCTGAATCCCGTGATTCATGGAAAAATGAGTCTGCTTCATGACGTAAAACACTTCAGACATCTTGAAATGGAATTCCGCCCTCTCTATATCATCCTCGACAAATGAAAGGAGTTTTTCCGCTTTCCGGTAAAAAGAAATAGCCGCAACATAGTTATTGTGATCGAATTCATACATTCCTCTGAACAAATGGAAATAATACTCAGACAGTCCTGATATACTGTCCGTGCTTTCGATCGTCTTTTGCAGCTCGCTGTACTGAATCTGTGATTGTTCGGTGCATTCCGGCTTGACGTAATCAAGCATAATATGATGGCGGTAGCTGATCAGCTGATAATATAGCAGCAGCAGCTGGTCTTCCTCCATACGTTGTATATCCTCATCAATTTCCTCTTTCAGCTTTATGGCATCAGCCGCTTGAAACGCTAAAATGTGCTTGTACCATTTGTTGATCTTGACTCCAACTTGAGATGACGGAATCTCGTATGCGGTCATGCCCCTTTCACAACCTTTTCTAATTTCTATTGGTTATATTTTAACATATTGTATGGCTTTGGAATTGCATAACTTGATTGTCCTGCATCAAAATTCCTATCATATATTTCGGCTGTCACCGGTATTTTTTGAACAGACCGCTCTCATAATGTGAATAAAAAAGCCTGCCCTTGTCCGGGCAAGCTTTTCTTCATCCGCCTATATAAGACATTTCCACTTTCTTTTTCCCATCCGTTTTAGAAAGCGCGCGGTCAATTGAATACTGATCCGTGCGATTTCTCCAGACAGAAGCGATGGATTCCGTCAATTCATCATCGGTCAGACCGCCGCGCACGAGTTTCCGAACATCATAGCCGCTTGACGCAAACAGGCACGTAAACAGCTCGCCTCTCGCCGACAGGCGTGCTCTGTTGCAGGAGGCGCAGAACGCATCCGAGACGGAGGAAATCACGCCGATTTCGCCGGAACCGTCAAGATAGCGGAACCTGGAAGCGACCTCCCCTTTATAATTCGCTTCTATCGGCTCCGTCGGCATGTGCTGGTTGATCAGATCAATAATTTCGGCCTTCGTGATCACGTCTTTTTTATTCCATTGATTCGTATTGCCTACATCCATAAATTCAATAAACCGGAGAATATGACCCTTTTCTTTAAAATAGCGGGCCATCGGCAGGATATCTTTTTCATTGACGCCCTTTTGAACAACCATATTGATTTTCACACCGAGTCCGGCCGCTTTTGCCGCCTCAATGCCCTCAAGCACCTTGTTCACCGAAACGCCGCGGCCGTTAATGGCCTTAAACCGCTCATCCTCTAAAGAATCGAGGCTGACTGTCACTCGATGCAGCCCCGCCTGCTTCAGTTTTTTCGCATACACGGGAAGCAGAGAGCCGTTTGTCGTCATCGCGATATCTTTAAGTCCGGGGATGCGCGCAAGTTTTTTGATCAATTCAGGCATATCTTTTCTCATGAGCGGCTCTCCGCCCGTCAGCCTGATTTTTTCAACGCCAAAGCGGCCGACAAACAGCTTCGCAAGCCGCTCAAGCTCCTCGAAGGAGAGCAATTCCGTCTTTTGTAAAAATGGATAATCCGGTCCGAATAATTCGGCTGGCATACAGTACGTGCATCTGAAGTTGCAGCGGTCGGTTACAGAGATACGAAGATCCCTGAGCGGCCTTTCCCTTTTGTCTGTCACCCGGCGCGTTTCTGTATTCATAAGCCCAAGACCCCTTTCTATTGTTCAACCCGTTCAGGATGTGTGTATACGTTAAATGATCCGTTTCTGACAAAACCGATCGCGGTGATGTTCAGCTCTTCCGCCATTTGCAGCGCGAGCTCCGTCGGCGCCGATTTTGAAATGACAATCGACACGCCGATTTTTGCGGCTTTTAATAAAACCTCTGAGGAAATCCGGCCGCTGAAGACGATCAGCTTGTCACGGACGGGCATTCCGTTTTTCAAACAGCAGCCGTACAGCTTATCCAGCGCGTTGTGGCGCCCGATATCCGTCCTCATCAAGAGCAGCTTTTCCGTATCGCACAGCGCTGCATTATGGACGCCGCCCGTTTCCCGGAATGTGCCGCTTCCGCTTTGCATCTCCTTCATCAGGCGAAGGCACGTCTCAGGAGTTATGGTAATCCGGCTGACGGCGGTTTTGGCCGTTTTCACATCCTGCTGAAAGTAAAAATGGCGGCCTTTCCCGCAGCATGAACCGATGACCCTCTTCGTATAGTCCTTTTGCTCAAGCACTCCGGGATTCGTCAGTTCAACATATGCAAACCCGAGACTTTCATCTATAGTAAAGCTTTTGATCTCTTTTTCAAAACGAATGACGCCTTCTGATGCGAGAAATCCGATGACGAGTTCCTCTAAATGGTCAGGCGTGCAGACGAGCGTAACAAATTCCTGCCCGTTCACCATGACGGTCAGCGGATACTCTGAAACCATCCGATCTGCCGTCTTTGTTAATACCCCTTTTTCATAGCGGTATATGTCTCTTACCGCTGTTGTTTTTTCATCCACTTTTTTCCCCTCCGCAGTATCCTTCTCTTTTATTCTTCCACAATCCCTGTATTTTGTCGAATTTGCGGTTTAAAAAAAGAGCCCTCTTCGGACTCTATGTTTCATTGCGATGATGTCTGCTCAGAATGGTGAATAAAATAACTGCGGCGATAATGGCCAATATACTGACGAATATGAAGGCGGCAAGCTTCAGAAAAATCCCTATCAGAACAAAAACGACTGCCGCCAGCACCAATATAATGCCTGCTCCTTTTAACAACAGCGTTCATCTCCTTTTATCCGTATCATTCCCGCGGTTCCGTTTTCTAAACAAAAAAAGACGCCGCGCGGGCGTCCTTTTTTAACCTATTCTTTTGCTAAATCCTTTGCAGCGTCTTCCCAAGCCTGTTTGAACTCGTCCGCGCTGTCAGCTGAGACGTATGTGCCGCCTCCCGCTTCCGCCGCTTTTTCAAGGCTTTCGCTTCCTTTCATGCCGAAGTTGAAGCCGATGATATTGACGACCGTGTTGACATTCGCTTTACGGAGCTTTTGAATTTCGGCCTGAGGATTCCCGCCGCATGTTTCTTCACCGTCTGTGATCAGATATACGACGTTTTTCCCTTTAGCGCCGGCCCGCTCAAATTCTTCCCGTGTATCAGAAAGCGCTTTCGCTATCGGTGTCCAGCCGGTCGGTTTAATCTTGCTGAGTGATTGCTCAAATGGAGTCACGGCGTACGGCTGAAGGCCGTATAACGTTTCTGTCGCGTTACATGATACGGCTTTGCCTGAGTTTTTATTATTGCCCTTGTGCCCGAATACCCGAAGCATCAGATTCGTGTCTTCAGGAAGAACTTCCGCAAAAGAAGTGACAGACTCTTTCGCAACATCTATTTTACGCTCTCCCCCTGTTTTTTGTATCATGCTTCCGCTTGCGTCAAACAGCACGGCGACATTTGTTTCTTCGTGCTTTTTCTCAGCTGCAAAAACAGGCGATCCGAGTGAAAGCGTCAAAAGTCCGACAATCCCCGCAGTGAACATTTTTTTCATTTCCTTCATTCCTCTCCGTTTGTTTTTGGCCGATGGGCCCCCGGCTCTTCTCTATGCTAGATGAGGAGTATGCAAAAAGATATAGGGCGGGATTCCTTTTGTATAAGCGGCTGTACGCCGTTAAAAATGAACAGAATTATGCGCATCATCCTAAAAAGATTGGATAAATGATGACAGATTTAATGCCTTTTTCGCCCTTTTTGTAATATAAGTCCGGAATCTGATTCTTTTTACAGTTTTCTCTTCATCTTTTCTTGAAACTTTTGTTAAATGGAACATAAAAAAAAGGGCCGCTAAACGGCACCTTTTCTTATTTCGCTAATGAACTCGCTTCCATCGTAAAGATGCGGTTCATATCCTTTTGGCTGTGAGCTTCGTAATATTTTCCTCCGCCCGCACCGGCAATTGCGTGAAGCTGTCCGTTGAAGCCTTCTTTAAAGTCAAAGCCGATCACGTTGACTTTAATATGATGTTTGCGAAGTTCTTTCGCTGTCTTAATAGGATCTCCGCCGCATGTCTCCTCACCGTCTGTCAACAGGTAAACGGATTTAAAGCCGAATTTATGAACGCCGTTAAAAGAAGCCTTCGCATCTTCTAATGCTTTTGCAATCGGTGTCCAGCCCGTAGGCCCGATTCCGTTCAGAGAATTGAGGAAGCTCTGTCTGTCAAACTTTTGGAATCCGTATACACCGCGAATGGATTCACAAGATTGAACTTTTCCGGAGTTTTTATTATTGCCTTCCGAACCGAAAACCGTCATTCTGACCTGTGATGTAGACTTAATTCGATCTGCAAAACGGACGATTTCATCTTTTGCCATATTGTATTTAGAAACGCCGTCAATCCGTTTCGCCATACTGCCGCTCGCATCAAGCAAAATGGCGATATTGTTTTTAAATAAAAATGTCTTCTCGTTTGCATTCTCGGCAGCAAAAGCAGGAGATGCAGCAGTCAGCATCAATCCGAGCATGATTATGAGTGAAAGTGTTTTTTTCATTGCTTCTTCCCCTTTTCAATAGATTTACGTTCAACGCCGAACAATATTTATCGTAAATGAGATGAAAAGGGAAATAAATAGGACGGCGTTCCTCATTATTTTTGCGTATATTCACATAGATGCGGCATTTTTATCAGTGATTTTCACCCGTCGCTCAGCCTTCAGACGGCATTTGTCAGCCTTTAGGCTTTCGTTATATGAGTCTGTTGGTTGCTTTACCGTTTATGGAATAGTTTTCAAAAAAAACAGACGCTCATGAAAGCGTCTATTTTTTCGCCATATATTTGTTTAAAAATGAATCTGCTTCGGATATGTCCACTCCCTGATAATAATGCTTGACGATGTCCGCCACGGATTTCCCCTGCTCCGCCATGTAATTGGCCCCGTACTGGCTCATGCCGACGCCGTGGCCGAATCCTTTTGTCGTAATGGTGATGCTGCCGCCGTTCCGTTTCCATTCAAAGTCGGCAGAACGGAGTCCGAGTTTTTCCCGGATGTCTCTTCCCTTCAGCTTTTTGCCGTTTATGACGGCCGTCGCCACTTGATGGCCCGGCGTTCTGGCTGTAATCTGCCCTACCGTGTTTTGTCCCGAGAGCTGCACGCCGAGCTTTTGCTGAAACTCCGGCACACTGAAGGTCTGGGTGGCGAGATATTTCGGCGATTGCTTATCCCACGGACTTTTCACGCTCTTTAAATAAGGAATGGCGCTTGTCCAATAGGCTTCCGCATTTTCCGTATACCCGTTGCTCGTAGAGAAGAAAGATGCCTCAATCGGCTTGTTGTCGTACGTTAAAATCTTTCCTTGCGTGCCTGCGACCGCGTTTGTGATTTTCTTGAGGTTGTGTGCGTACTTAGAACCCCATTCTTTTTTCAGCTGGCTTTTGCTTTGATAGACTTGGAACATTTGCGTATCATCCACCAGTGATCCTTTCGGCGCCTGAACGGCTGAGTCAGCGACCATCAGTCTGACGATGAAAGTCCGGGCGGCGAGCGCCTGGGCTTTTAAGGCTTCCGGTTTAAAGTTTGCGGGCATTTCGGAAGCCACGACACCGATCACGTACTCTTCAAGCGGAATGTTCTCTACAGAATGTTTGGATGTCCGATAAACCGGAATGGATACAGGTGATTCTTTCAATGTTTCTGCTCCTTTTGTTTCTCGTGTGGTGTGTGCTGTTTTGTGTCCGGGCTCTCTGTTTACGGCTGCTCCTTTTTCCGCCTGAAACGGAAGAACGAGAATGGTGGGAACAAGAAGAATAAGTATACACAGCCCGGATAGTAGAAATACAATCGGTTTCATATATCAGCTGCCTCCTGCTTGGGATTCGACTCTACTTCATCTTATGGGCAGGGACAAGCTAATATGACTTCCTTTTGGACAGAATCTTATTCCATTTTTCACGCGAAAAACGTATTCTTTTTTGAAAATCAGAGCATAATAATGATGATAAACCATAAAAAAACAGTATGCCAGATTGACATACTGTTTTTACAGCCATTATGCGTTTAGGTCAGTTACGACTTCTTTGCTTTCTTGTTCAGCGGCCGTTTCATCAACGACACGCTCGATGTCAGCGCCGAGAGCCGCAAGTTTTTTATGGAAATTCACATAACCGCGATCCAAGTGCTTCAGTTCCGTGACGCGTGTATGACCTTCAGCCACTAATCCCGCAAGAATCAGCGCCGCGCCCGCACGCAGGTCCGTAGCGGCAACTTCTGCGCCTTGCAGCTGTACAGGACCGTTAATGATCACAGAACGTCCTTCAATTTTAATGTCGCCATTCATCCGGCGGAATTCTTCAGCATGCATAAAACGGTTTTCAAACACAGTTTCAGTAATCATGCTTGTTCCGCTCGCACGGAGAAGCAGCGCCATCATTTGCGACTGCATATCAGTCGGGAATCCTGGGTGAGGCATCGTTTTAATGTCGATCGGCTTCAGCTGGGCTGGACCGATGACACGAAGGCCTTCTCCTTCATCCGTAATTTTGACTCCCATTTCTTCCATTTTCGCAATTAAAGACGTAAGATGCTCAGGAACCGCACCTTTTACTAATACATTTCCTTCCGTGATAGCCGCAGCCACCATGAAAGTACCCGCCTCAATACGGTCAGGAATGATGTTGTGTCTTACGCCGTGAAGCTTCTCGACACCTTCAATTTTAATGGTGCCTGTGCCGGCTCCGCGGATTTTTCCGCCCATCGCATTGATATAGTTCGCTAAGTCAACGATTTCAGGCTCTTTTGCCACGTTTTCAAGCGTTGTTGTTCCTTCAGCTAAAGCAGCTGCCATAATCAAGTTTTCTGTCGCACCCACACTTGGGAAATCTAAATAGATTTTTGCGCCCTGCAGACGGCCTTCCACTTCTGCTTCAATAAAGCCGTTGCCTACTTTGATTTTTGCACCCATTGCTTCAAAGCCTTTTAAATGCTGATCAATCGGTCTTGAGCCGATTGCGCAGCCGCCCGGAAGCGCTACTCTTGAATGACCCGTACGGGCTAACAGAGGGCCCATAACAAGCACTGACGCGCGCATTTTGCGCACATATTCAAAAGGTGCTTCTGTTTCTAAAGCGTAAGAAGCGTTTACGGTAACTTCATTATTCTCAAAATGCACATCTGCTCCTAAATGACGCAACACTTCATTAATTGTATATACATCGGAGAGCGTAGGTACATCACATATTACGCTTTTTTCTTCACTTGCTAATAAAGATGCAGCGATAACTGGTAAAACGGCATTTTTTGCTCCTTCAACTTTCACTGTGCCGTTTAACTTCTGACCGCCGCGGACGATGATTTTTTCCAAGGTATTCCCCTCCGCGTCCCTATATTCTCTATATTAATATTCAGTCGTCACGATTGGTGTGCCAACCGTAACGGTATGTTTTCCGCCCATTCCCGCACTTCTAAGCGCAACTTGCACATTCATCTTATGTTTCGATGTCATGATGTAATCTGTCCACTTATATGTAAATGCAGAAACAGAAACGAAATGAGGCTCAACTACATGTTCAACTGGACTTGCTTCAAATTCTTTCATGAGCTGTTCTGCTTTTTTTTGCAAAACAATACTCATATTATCATTTAAATGACCCTTTAGACAAGTAAAAATAAATACTTTATTTTGAAATATGTCATGTGCCTGCCGTTCAAACTGTTCATATGTATCATTCCAGTTTTCCGGTTGCTCCGGGCTCATTTGCTCATATAATAAATACGAAGTTGGGTTCTGGTTTTTGAGGGTAGTGACGAGCTGCAGTTTAAAAGTTGTGTGATTTTTTTTGTCAGAATACGTGCCGACGGCCTTTACGATTTTATCTTCCCGCGCGGATTCCCAATGATATTGCGGATACTGCGTCTTCAGTTCTTTTACCTTGTCATCAAATTCACTCAGTGACAGGTTCAGATTTTTTTTCGCATGAAGCGTCCATTCATCCACAGTGACCTGCTGCCGCTCCATTCCTTCGGCAATCTGGGCAAGCGGAGACAGCTCACTTGCATGAATGGAATGAAATACCGCTATTAAGGCGCTTAAAAAAACAAAAAACAAGATGATGCGGCCTGCTCTTTTTTTCTTCATATCGATCTCTCCCCCTTACTCCCATTTTTGCCGGAGCCGGGGAAAGCAATACATGGAAAACTTCGTCAAAACTCGCCAAGCGGGTGAAGAAAAATTGGTTTCTCACCCAGCGATTCCCTTCATTTCAACAGACGAAACATCTTAAAATAAGTATGGAAGCTGTTTCGAATAGGTAAGATAATCTAAAAAGAAGTTGGCGACTGCCGTACCGATCGCAATGGTAAGAAGAATGATCAGCAGCCTCGCCTGCACTATTTTTCCTTTTCGGATCAGCGGATCAAAGTTGACGGCCTGAAGCGCCCACCATGTCACCGCAATGCATACCAGGTGAACCAGGATGCTGATTGCGGCCTGCTGCCCCAATACATTCACAAATTCCATCTCCTTTCATTTTTTCCGCCCCTCATATCCTCTCTTATTATATAAGAAGAAGAGAGAAAGATGATCATTTTTACATCAGAATTTTTATCCAAAATTAGGGGCAATCCCCGCTTAAATGTCCGTTCTCCGGTATGATATACTTTTTTGGAAAGGAGATGGGAATATGAATCATTCCTTTTTTCATCCGGAAAAGCAGTATGGAGAAACACTTCCCGTATTTGACCACGAGTGGGAAGCGATAGCATTCTACTATGATTATAGACAGTCTCAAACAGAGGAACTGAAAGAATTATGTCAGTTTTTCAACATTTCTCTTGATTATTCACCCGGCAGCCTGCTGGCAGTGGAAGCTCTTTACTTCCGCAGCATAAAAGAGCTGCTTTTGGCGGATTGGAACCTGCCGATTGACGAATTTGAGAAAATGCTCAGTGTGTATGTCATCGATTGCGCCATCAGACATCATGACGATGCCGAATGGGTCGTCAAACCTTATCCGTATACGGACGGCGCTTATACGACGGGTGTGCGGAGAGGAAACAAAACGTGGCACACCGACAACTGCTGCGAACATTTATATCTGCAAAAAGAAGAGGATCATCCGCTTATCGGCGTCTATGAATCTCTTATGCGTTAATATAGAAAAAGAATCCTTCTCAGACAGCCGAGAAGGATTCTTTTTTAGTTTCCTGCAACATCCAATCTGTTTACAGCCCGCTGTAACGCAAGCTCAGCCCGACGAATGTCAGTATCATCTGATCGTTTGTTCAAACGGTCTTCCGCCCGCTTTTTCGCAGCAAGGGCGCGCTCTTTATCAATGCTTTCCGCTGTTTCAGCGGCTTGTGCAAGGATAGTGACCTGATCAGGACGGACTTCTAAAAATCCGCCGCTGACAGCCGCCAATTCGGTCTGCCCGTCTTTTTTAAGGCGGACAGCGCCGATTTTAAGCGGAGCCACGGTCGGAATATGGCCAGGCAGGATACCGAGATCACCGCTCTCGGCTCTTACACTCACCATTTCAATATCAGCATCATATACTGGGCCGTCGGGAGTAACGATATTGACTTTAACGGTCTTCATGCTTTTACCCTCCTAGGACCAGATTAAACTTCTACACCCATCTCTTTTGCATTCTCAATGACTTCTTCAATGCGTCCCACAAGACGGAATGCATCTTCCGGAAGATGGTCATATTTACCGGAAAGGATTTCTTTAAAGCCTCGTACCGTTTCTTTAACAGGCACGTAAGAACCCTTTTGTCCCGTAAACTGCTCAGCTACGTGGAAGTTTTGAGAAAGGAAGAACTGGATACGGCGTGCGCGGTGAACGACAAGCTTGTCTTCTTCACCTAATTCGTCCATACCGAGAATCGCGATAATATCCTGAAGTTCTTTGTAACGCTGAAGCGTTGACTGGACTTCACGCGCCACCGCATAATGCTCTTCTCCGACAATTTCCGGAGCAAGCGCGCGGGAAGTGGAAGCCAGCGGATCAACCGCAGGGTAGATACCCATTTCAGTTAATTTACGCTCAAGGTTAGTCGTTGCATCCAAGTGAGCGAACGTTGTCGCCGGCGCCGGGTCAGTGTAGTCATCGGCAGGCACGTAGATCGCCTGGATAGATGTAACTGAACCAACGTTTGTAGACGTAATACGCTCTTGAAGCTGACCCATTTCTGTCGCAAGCGTCGGCTGATAACCAACCGCAGAAGGCATACGGCCGAGAAGCGCGGAAACCTCTGAACCCGCTTGTGTGAAACGGAAAATGTTATCGATAAAGAACAGTACGTCCTGTCCTTGTTTATCACGGAAATGCTCAGCCATTGTAAGACCCGTCAGTGCTACACGCATACGTGCGCCCGGCGGCTCGTTCATTTGTCCGAAGACCATGGCTGTTTTCTTGATAACGCCTGAATCGCTCATTTCGTAGAAAAGGTCGTTCCCTTCACGAGTACGCTCTCCTACACCGGCGAATACGGAAATACCGCCGTGCTCTTGCGCGATGTTGTTGATTAATTCCTGGATTAATACGGTTTTACCTACGCCGGCGCCGCCGAACAATCCGATTTTACCGCCCTTGATGTAAGGAGCGAGCAGGTCAACAACCTTAATTCCCGTTTCAAGAATTTCAACCTCAGTTGAAAGCTCATCGAATGAAGGAGCTGATCTGTGGATCGGGTCCTTTTGAGCATCCGCAGGCAGCGGTTCATTTAAATCAATTTTATCTCCCAGTACGTTAAATACGCGTCCGAGAGTCACATCACCGACAGGAACGGAAATCGGCGCACCTGTATCAACAGCTTCCATTCCGCGCTGAATTCCGTCCGTAGATGCCATGGCAATTGTACGGACTGTATCATCACCTAAATGAAGAGCAACCTCTAGCGTTAGGTCGATGCCTACTTCATTTTCGCCTGTAGCTGGCTGTGAAACTTTAATCGCATTATAAATCGCAGGCAAGTGGCCGTCCTCGAAACGTACGTCGACAACCGGTCCAAGCACCTGACTTACGCGTCCTTTCTTCATCGCTATCCCTCCTGACAAAATCTTTCTATTCTAAAGCGGCTGCACCGCCGACAATTTCGGTAATTTCTTGTGTAATCGCCGCTTGACGCGCGCGGTTATATGAAAGCGAAAGTGAATCAATGAGTTCTTTCGCATTATCAGTCGCATTTTTCATTGCTGTCATTCTCGCAGCGTGTTCACTTGCTTTACTGTCAAGAAGCGCGCCGTAAATTAAGCTTTCCGCATATTGAGGAAGCAGCACTTCGAGCACCTCTTCTTCATCCGGTTCGAACTCGTAAGAAGCCGTGCGCTTCCCGCCGCTCGTTCCGAAATCCGTTAAAGGCAGCACTTTTTTCTCCGTCACTTCCTGTGAAATCGCACTGACGAAATGGTTATACACCAAATGCAGTTCATCAAAAGCGCCGTCGATAAACATTTGGACCGTCTGACGGGTCAAATCTTTAATCTGAGCAAAAGTGACCTCGTCGCCAAGCCCCACTAACTCAGACAAAATCGGCATCTCCCGTTTTTTGAAGAAATCGCGGCCGACTCTGCCGATTGCAATCACCGTGTATTCATCTTTAGACTGATGGCGTTCTTGAATGGTGCGGTAAGCGTTTCGCAAAACCGAACTGTTAAACGCACCCGCAAGCCCGCGGTCAGATGTAATGACGAGATACGCCGTCTTTTTCACTTCTCTTGAGACAAGCATCGGGTGTTTCGCGTTTTTCGCGCCTTTTCCGACGTTAAACACAACCTCCTGGATCTTATCCATATACGGAGCAAATGACTTCGCGTTGGTTTCCGCACGGTTCAGCTTCGCAGCGGATACCATCTGCATGGCTTTTGTAATCTGGCTTGTTTTTTTCGTTGACGTGATCCTTGACTTAATATCGCGTAATGAGGCCAAAGATTTCACCACCTTTATTCTTCATTTGCGTAAAAAGAGAGAAAAAGAGAACCTTTTTCTCTCATCTTCTAAGGGTTAGTTGCTTGGTGCAAATGTGCGTTTGAAGCCTTCGATTGCAGCTTTGAAGTCTTCATCAGCAGGAAGGTTTCCTGTTTTCGCAATGCCGTCAAGCAGATCTTTATGGTTTTGATCAAGGTACATGTAGTACTCTTCTTCAAAACGTCTGATATCCGCAACCGGAATATCATCAAGATATCCTTTTGTCAGCGCATAAAGAATGGCTACCTGTTTTTCAACCGGAAGCGGTTTATTCAAGTCTTGCTTCAGCACTTCAACTGTACGCGCACCGCGGTTCAGTTTCGCCTGAGTCGCCTGGTCAAGATCAGATCCGAATTGGGCGAATGCTTCAAGTTCACGGTATGAAGCAAGGTCAAGACGCAATGTTCCCGCTACCTTTTTCATCGCTTTGATTTGGGCTGACCCGCCGACACGGGATACGGATAATCCGGCATTGATCGCAGGACGCACGCCTGAGAAGAATAGGTCGGATTGAAGGAAAATCTGTCCGTCAGTAATGGAAATGACGTTTGTCGGAATATAAGCGGAGATATCTCCTGCTTGTGTTTCGACGAACGGCAGCGCCGTAATTGATCCTGCGCCTTTAGCGTCACTCAGCTTGGCTGCGCGCTCAAGCAGACGGGAGTGAAGATAGAATACATCCCCAGGGAATGCTTCACGGCCCGGCGGACGGCGAAGAAGCAATGACAGCTCACGGTAAGCGGCTGCTTGTTTGGATAAATCATCATATACGACGAGAACGTGCTTGCCGTTGTACATGAATTCTTCACCCATTGTCACCCCTGCATACGGTGCAAGGTAAAGAAGCGGAGCCGGCTGTGAAGCGGACGCCGTCACGACAATCGTGTAATCAAGCGCGCCATGCTTACGAAGTGTTTCCACCACGCCGCGCACTGTAGATTCTTTTTGGCCGATCGCTACGTACACACAGATCATGTCTTGATCTTTTTGGTTTAAGATTGTATCAATCGCAACAGATGTTTTACCTGTCTGACGGTCCCCGATAATCAGCTCACGCTGTCCGCGGCCGATCGGAATTAACGCGTCGATCGCTTTGATACCCGTTTGCAGCGGCTCATGTACCGATTTACGGTCCATTACGCCTGGAGCCTGGCTTTCGATCGGACGTGTTTTGCTTGTCAGAATCGGACCCAGTCCGTCTACCGGCTGTCCGAGCGGGTTGACGATACGTCCGATTAATTCTTCACCTACAGGAACTTCCATGATGCGGCCCGTTCTTTTGACCTCATCACCTTCACGGATATCTCTGTAAGGTCCTAAGATAACGATACCTACGTTGGATTCTTCAAGGTTTTGAGCCATACCCAAAACGCCGTTTGAAAACTCAACAAGTTCACCGGCCATACAATTGTCAAGGCCGTGCACACGCGCAATACCGTCTCCGACTTGGATGACTGTACCTACGTCATGAACTTCAATTTCAGATTGGTAATTTTGAATTTGCTGCTTTATCAGCGTGCTAATCTCTTCAGCTTTGATGCTCACTTAGGTTTCACCCCTTCTATCGATTTCCTCCGGCAAGTTGACGTTCCATGCGCTCAAGCTTTCCGCTTACGCTTCCGTCATAAATCCGGTTTCCAATGCGGACTTTAATGCCGCCTATTAAATCCGTCTGCACTTCATTTCTGATTCTGAGCGAAGCGATTCCGGCTTTTTTTGCAAACACTTGAGACAATGATAACATTTCCGCTTCTGACAGCGGTTTTACTGAATAAACAACCGCGTCCTCTGTCTGACGGGCCTGATTGGCAAGTTTGATAAACTCGTCTGTGAGATCAGGCACAATCGAAGACCGGCGGCGGTCAATCAGAAGAAAAATCGTATGCAGCACAGACTCAGACAGTGCGCCGAACGATTGCTGAATCAGCTCTTTTTTCTTAGCGGCCGATACCTTCGGATGGCTTAACACTTCCTGTAATCCGGCTTCGTTGCGGAACACTTCTTTTAGTACGGTAAGCTCTTCTTCGATTTCATTGATTTGAGAAGTCTCAATGGCAATGTCGAAAAGCGCTGACGCGTATCGTTTAGAGACAGCAGATCCACTCATCGGCTTTCTCCTACCTCTTTAAGATAGTCCTGAATCAGTTGTTCCTGGGCTTGTTCATCAAGCTCTTTTTCAATCACTTTCGATGCGATTAAGACAGAAAGTGATGCGACTTGCTCGCGAAGTGCGGAAACCGCTTGTTCTTTTTCTTTGACAATTTCGGTTCTCGCCGCTTCTTTCAATCTTTCAGACTCGGCGCGTGCAGCCTGGATAATGTCTTCCTTCTGCTTTTCACCCAATTTTTTCGCATTTTCAATGAGTGATTGTGATTCCTGTTTCGCTTCTTTTAAAAGAACGCGCTGCTCTTCAATCAGCTTCTGCGCTTCTTTATTTCTTTCTTCAGCGGACGTAATTTCGCCGGCGATATGATCTTCACGCTGTTTCATTATATTTAATAGCGGTCCAAGAGCGAATTTCTTGAGAAGCGCTAATAAAACTAACATAGCTAACAATTGGAATAGGATATCTCCGCCGTTAAACGACAGTCCTAATTCAAGAGGTAATTGAGACATCTACTACGGCAACTCCCTTCTGCAGGTTTTCTCTGCTGATAAAAAGCCGTTTCGGGACGGCCTGCTTATCAGACATAAAGCAATGGCGAAGGTTCTCTTAGAGTGATCTTCGCCATTTTTAGTTCATATAAGGCTTTTTTGCTTAGCCAAAGAACGCTAAGAACGCGATAACGACAGCGATAATCGGAAGGGCCTCAACCAATGCGATACCCATGAACATAAGAGTTCTAAGTTCTTTTCCTGCTTCCGGCTGACGGGCGATTCCCTCTACCGTACGTGAAACGATCAGACCGTTACCAATACCTGCACCAAGTGCACCTAAACCGATTGCAATTGCAGCTGCTATTAAATTCATGAAAAAGTTCCTCCTTTAAAATGTTATCCGAATGGATATATGATTTTAATGATCATGACTGATTTTGTGTGACATGTACACCATCGTCAGCATCGTAAAGATAAATGCCTGGATGGTACCGATGAACAAGCTGAATGCCTGCCATGCAAGCATCGGAATAATGGCTCCGACTGTGCCGACCAAACCGAGAAAGAAACTGTTTGAGTAGAAATTCGTCGCCAGATTCGCAAGCAGGCCAAGAAGAATTTCCCCGGCGAAAATGTTACCGTAAAGACGAAGTCCGAGTGTCAGCGTATTCGCAAACTCCTCAATGATCTTCATCGGGAACATAAGCGGAACCGGTCTGAGGTAATCCTTAGAGTATTCCTTCAAACCTTTCATCTTCACGCCGTAATAGTGCGTTAACGACACAACCATAACGGCTAGAGTCAGAGTAATAGCCGGATCG
Organism: Bacillus sp. JK74; assembly: GCF_053663395.1. Taxonomy (NCBI): domain Bacteria; kingdom Bacillati; phylum Bacillota; class Bacilli; order Caryophanales; family Bacillaceae; genus Bacillus; species Bacillus sp. JK74. The sequence continues at coordinate 570,121 of NZ_JBSJQB010000001.1, forward strand.
GCCGTCGGTGATTTCCACCAAAGCTCGTGTCCGACCGTTACAGAAAACGGCAGCCCTAGCATATTTGATACAAATATGTACATCAGCAAGGTTACACCAAGCGCCAAGAAGTTAGCCCCTGTTTTTAAATCCATTGTACTGCCTATAATATTGCGGACAAAATCAACAATCCATTCCATGAAGTTCTGGGCTTTTCCCGGACGGATGGACAGCGTTCTTGTAGTAAGAATCGCAATCAGCAGCACAATCACACTTGCCACAGTAATCATCAGAATGTTTGTCAGATTAAAAGTAAGACCAAACAAATCAATAGTTCTGTAATCGTGATTCAATGGGTTTTCACCTCTCTTCCATTGATGAACGTTTGAGCTGAATAATGGAATCTATCATAATGACGGGATAAATTGTCATTAATCCAATAATCACACTTGCCACACTGACTTTATCGGGATATTTAAAGGCGACAGCCATCGCAAGTATCGCATTGCACCAACGCGCTGCGCTCCCGAGTGATCGTATGGACTTTCCTTTCGCCACGGCCTTGTCAAAAGCATTCATTCTTCTGGTCAAGAGCCACAAATTAAACAAACTGAAAACAGTTCCCAAAAAGAGGCCTAAAAAAACAGTTTTATACGCCGTAAGACCATATCCCAGCAAATAGATTGCTAAGATTACAAATACATATCTCCGTTGTCTGCTGAATGTAAGATTGGGATCGTCCATCAACTATCTGTCTCCTGATGAAAATGTAATATAATTCCTGGATACGGCAAAACATGCGGTTAACCCTTGCAGAAGGCCTTTTTTGTCCGCAAAACGGCCTGTTCGAAAAAACCACTCATCCTCCTGATGCCACGGGATGCTGTTTCATTCGCTTAGATAAATCCTCATATAACGGGTTTTTTTGGAGGATTTAAAATGAGGATGGATACTAGAAATGAAAGGAATGAAAACCTTCTCATAATACCCTCGTTTAGCATACAATAGCCCCTAACATGTGTCAATCTGTTTAAAGTTAAAAAACTTTTTATACCGGAAGCATACACAGAATGTTCACAAATTCACCTATAAATGTATGAACTCTGCCCATTCAGCAAATATCTGGATAAAAAAAGAAAACCCCCTGAATGAGGTTTTCCGATTTATTTGGTTCCGTACAGTCTGTCACCCGCGTCACCGAGGCCCGGAACGATATAGCCTTTTTCATTCAGTTTTTCATCAAGGGCGGCGATATAAATATCAACGTCAGAATGATGTTTCTGCAGCTCTTCCACGCCTTCCGGAGCCGCTACAAGACACATAAAACGAATGTTTCTCGCGCCGCGCTTTTTCAGGCTGTTGATCGCTTCCACCGCAGAGCCTCCCGTAGCAAGCATCGGATCCACGACAATAAATTCGCGTTCTTCTACATCAGAAGGAAGCTTGACATAGTATTCCACCGGTTTTAAGGTTTCCGGATCACGGTATAATCCGACATGTCCCACTTTAGCGGCCGGGATTAATTTCAGCATGCCGTCAACCATTCCGAGACCCGCTCTCAGGATCGGCACGATACCGAGTTTCTTCCCTGAAATCACTTTGGAAGTCGCTGTTTGAACAGGTGTTTTCACTTCCACTTCTTTAAGAGGAAGATCACGTGTAATTTCAAACGCCATCAGTGATGCGACTTCGTCCACAAGGTCTCTGAAATCCTTTGTGCCTGTATTTTCATTCCGAATATATGTCAGCTTATGCTGGATTAAAGGATGATCAAATACGTAAACCTTTCCCATACTGTGTTCAGCTCCTTTTTTGTTGTCCGAGTGACTTTTTCACACTTCTATTGATTCTACAGAAAAAGACAAACAGTTTCAAGAAAATCATAAAAAAACCCGCCGGATTAAGGTTCCGGCGGGTTTCTTCCTTATTAATAGTCCAGTTCTTTATATAAAGGAAACTTTTCAGTCAAGACAGATACGCGCTGTCTCGCTTCTTCAAGTTTTGCTTCGTCTTCATGATTTTTCAGCGCGAGGCCGATGATGGCGCCGACTTCTTCAAGCGCGTCACCGTCAAAGCCGCGGCTTGTCACAGCTGCCGTACCGAGACGGATTCCGCTTGTGACGAACGGTTTTTCCGGATCGTAAGGGATCGCGTTTTTATTAGATGTAATGCCGATTTCATCAAGAACGTGTTCAGCGACTTTTCCGGTCAGTCCGAGAGAACGGAGGTCGACAAGCACAAGGTGGTTATCCGTTCCGCCTGATACGAGCTGAATGCCCTCTTTGTTCAGAGACTCAGCCAGGCGCTTCGCGTTCGAGATGACGTTTTGCGCATATGTTTTGAAATCATCTTCAAGCACTTCTCCGAAAGAAACGGCTTTGGCCGCGATGACATGCATAAGCGGTCCGCCTTGGATTCCCGGGAAAATGGATTTATCAATCTTTTTGCCGAACTCTTCACGGCAAAGGATCATTCCTCCGCGGGGTCCGCGAAGTGTTTTGTGAGTCGTTGTCGTTACAAAGTCAGCGTAAGGAACCGGATTCGGATGAAGACCGGCTGCGACAAGACCCGCGATATGCGCCATGTCTACCATGAAGTAAGCGCCGACTTCATCAGCGATTTCGCGGAATTTTTTAAAGTCGATCGTGCGGGGGTATGCGCTCGCTCCGGCTACGATGAGTTTCGGCTTATGCGCCAGCGCTTTTTCACGCACATCTTCATAATCTATATATTGCGTGTCTTTATCGACACCGTATTCTACAAAGTTGTATTGAACGCCGCTGAAATTAACCGGGCTTCCGTGTGTTAAGTGGCCGCCGTGGGAGAGGTTCATCCCGAGCACCGTGTCGCCGTGCTCTAAAATCGTGAAGTAAACAGCCATGTTCGCCTGAGCGCCTGAGTGCGGCTGAACGTTTACATGCTCAGCTCCGAAAATCTCTTTCGCGCGGTCGCGGGCGATGTCCTCAACGACATCAACATGCTCACAGCCGCCGTAGTAGCGTTTGCCGGGGTAGCCTTCAGCATATTTGTTTGTTAAAACAGAGCCTTGTGCTTCCATTACCGCTTCCGTCACGAAGTTTTCAGAAGCAATTAATTCGATCTTAGTCTGTTGACGCTTACGCTCATCTTTGATGGCGTTAAACACTTGTTTATCTTGTACAGGTAAATGTTTCATCAGCGAGATCCTCTCCTATCCGTTTCCTGTTCTTTATTTTTACCACCCTTATTGTACATGGTTTTTCAGGTGAATGTAACAGCTTATTTAAAAAAATCACAAAATTTAATTAGAAAACACGAACATTATACAGGAAAAGCATTTTCATCATTCGCATTCATAAACGGCGCGAATTCCGCCGATCAGCTTCGGCCTTGTCCGGGCCATCGTCACATGCGCTTCTCCGAGCTCACGGCTTGATATCCGGACAGGGACGGCAACGGGTTTCAGATGCATGCCGATGAACGTATCACCGATGTCAATCCCGGCGTCAGCCTGAATCGATTCAGCGAGCACTGGAGAACGCATCTGCCGGTATGCATAAGAGGCCATCGCTCCGCCCGCTTTCGGGACAGGGACGGCTGAAACAATGGGGAGCATGAACCGCTCGGCCGTTTCCGCTTCAATGACAAGCGCCCTGTTTAAATGCTCGCAGCATTGAAAAGCAAGATGCACACCCGTTTTTTCCTTAAACCGGTTAAGTCCGCTGTATATCAATTCAGCCCAATCCCCGCTTCCGGCGGTGCCGATCCGGCTTCCGGCGGCTTCACTTGTACTGCACCCGATCACCAGCAGACTGCCGTCCGTCAGTCCTGCCTGCTCTTGAAACTCAGTCAGCATGTCCGTCCATTTTTGCTTCATCTCTTCCATTGTCCAGCACCTCTTACAGATTTTTTTCTTCGTAATCTGCGATTTTGCCGATCCGCCGTTCGTGGCGGCCGCCCGTAAATTCAGTCGTCAGCCAGACTTTTGCGATTTCGCGCGCCAGCCCCGGGCCGATGACGCGTTCGCCCATCGCAAGAACATTCGTGTCATTGTGTTCACGCGTCGCTTTTGCGCTGAAGGTGTCATGGGCAAGCGCACAGCGTACGCCCTTTACCTTATTTGCGGAGATGCTCATGCCGATGCCTGTGCCGCAAATTAAAATTCCCCTGTCAGCTTCGCCGTTCACCACTTTTTCCGCTACCGGAAAAGCGTAGTCTGAATAATCGACAGAGCCGGCGCCGCATTCACAGCCCATATCAATGTATTCAATCTGCAATTCATCCAAAAGACTTTTTATTTCTTCGCGGATATGGACGCCGCCGTGATCTGACGCAATAGCTACTTTCATTCATTTACCTCCTAGGTGTGGCTGGGCGAAGACAGCCCAGTGTGCTTGTCCTTTTTATTACGAAATCCGTTGATTTCATTCTACTCTTTCACATTCGTTTTGCAAATGACCTGTTTGCAGATTTTCTGACAGATTACTTGCTTTTCCCGTCAAGCAATTGATCAGCCAAAAGAGTCAGCAGCTCCTCCAGTTCGTCCCGCGTCTGTTTATAAACATCAAGCGGACCGCCGAACGGGTCAGAGATATCGCCGTTTTCCCCCGTCACGTATTCTTTAATGGTAAAAACTTTGCCCTGACTGTTTTGATATCGGCCTTCAATCAGCTGTTTATGCTGTTCGGTCATCGCCAGCACCAGATCGGCCGTCTCGATATGTTCTTCCGATAAGGGAGATGAACTGTGATTGAGGGCGATCCGTTTTTCAAACAGCGCTTCTACGGCATGAGCCGACGCTTTTCCGTGCGGAGACGCGAATACGCCGGCCGAGCTTACGCTGACATCCAGCCCTTTCGTTTCTGCTATGGATTTAAAAAGAGCCTCAGCCATGGGACTGCGGCACGTATTGCCTGTACAAACAAAGATTATTTTCATGTCCGTCACCTCTTACTGCCTATTATAAATGAAGAAAAAAGAAACGGCATCTTCGTTTCTTTTTTTACGTATCTTATATCGGTAAAAGCAGTTTCAGCCCGAATCCGATCAAAATGGCTCCGCCAAGCGCTTCGCTGTAGGAGCCGAGCCACGACTGCACCTTTCTTCCCGCCAAAAGGCCCGCCCATGTTAAAACGGTGCTGAAGACCCCGAACAGCGTAACGGCCAGAAACGGATTGGAGCCGTTCATCCCGAGACTGAGCCCGACAGAAAAGCTGTCCAGACTGACACCGACCGCAAACAGCAACAGTCCCGAGCCTGCCGGAGATATGAGCGGCCCGTCCGATTGTTTAAACGCGGCGATCATCATCTGCACCCCTAAAATGAAAAGAAGAGATCCGCCGATGTAAACGGCGAGCATCCCCAGAAAACCGGACAGCAGATGCCCGGCCGCCATTCCCACAAGCGGCATCATGACATGAAACAGCCCGATGACAACCCCTATATGAAAAATCTGTTTTTTCTTCAGCTGAATCATTCCCATTCCGAGCCCGACGGAAAAGGCATCCGTCCCCAAAGCAAATGCCATGATGCTTAAGGAGACAAGTTCCCCGATGAATAGATTCGACATGAATAAAAACCCCCTTGGACGTGCCCGCTTGTTTAGCTTATGCATGTCCGATAAGGGGTAGAACAAGTTAATGGATAACGGTGCCGCCTGCGGCTTTCATCAGCCTGTTCATAACGGCGAGCCCCACTCCGGTATCCGGAAAGGACTCAGAAATAATCATATCCACTTCCGCTTCATCAAAGCTGCGGAGCGCATCGTATAAGGCGGACGCCACTGTTTCAAGGTCGGCGCGTCTGCCGCAGACCTTGATATAATCAGCCTGGTAACTATCGGCGTTCTCTTCTGTTGTCAAAATGCCGATTCGTTTTCCCCGGCTTTTATATGCGTCTGCCAGTTCTTGAATTCTCCGGGCGCCGCCGTCGGCAATAGCCATCGGCGCAGAAGGCGCGTAATGTGTATATTTCATACCGGGAGAAATAGGAACCTCATCTTCTTCGGTCAGCCCTTTATCCACAAGAACCGGACCGGCGGCGGATTCAATCTGCTCTTTTGTCACGCCTCCCGGACGAAGCAGCACGGGCTGTTTCCCCGTACAGGACAGAACGGTTGATTCCACTCCGATTCCCGTCGCGCCGCCGTCCACAATACCGGCAATGCGGCCGTTTAAATCATGAGCGACATGCTCGGCCTTCGTCGGGCTCGGTTTTCCTGATAAATTGGCGCTCGGCGCGGCGATCGGCAGTCCGGCCGAGCTGATGAGGGCTAATGCTGCCGGATGATCAGGCATTCTGACCGCTACCGTCTCCAGTCCCGCGGTGACACGGGGTGACAGCACACCGGGCTTACACGGCAGGACAAGGGTCAGCGCCCCCGGCCAGAATAGCTCCATAAGCTTTTTCGCCGTCTCAGGAATATGGCTGATAAAACGATCAAGCTGGCTGATATGGGATATATGCACAATCAGCGGGTTATCGCTCGGCCTTCCTTTCGCCTCATATATTTTCGTTACGGCTTCCGTATTTTCAGCGTTAGCGCCCAGTCCGTAAACGGTTTCTGTCGGAAAAGCCACAACCTCATTCTGCCGGAGCAATTCCGCGGCTTGTGTAATCTGGGGATCGGTTGTGGATAATTCTGCGGAACAATCCACAAACCATCTTCTTGTTTTCATGTATAACCAAACTCCTTATTTTAAAGCGGTAAAACTTTATTTTCTCTCGTGTATTCCTTTTGAAAGTATAAAAGATGTCCTTTAATAAAACAAGTGTTATCCACAAACTGTGGACAACACTTTTTAATAAGTGGATAACCTTGTGTATAAGTTAGATCAGGCAGAGGTTTTCACCATTAAAAACGAACCTTCTGTGCATAACGAGTTGCGGAAATGTTCGGACGTATACAGTTCATCAGGCGCATCGGCGCACGCTTCAAATCCCATCACATTCAGAAACTCAGCAGATGAGGGCTGATTGGCGACTAAGTAGACATCTTGAATCTCATGTTTTTTGCACAGTACATCCATACTTTGAAACAGTGTAACGAGATGGCTTTGATTCAGCCTGTCCGACATGACGAGTGAACGGAGAAGCCCTTTTCCGCCGCTGAATTTTTCGATCCCGAGACAGGCGGCAATCTTTTTTTCGCTGTCTTCCAGCACGATAAACCGGCTGATCTGCTGATCGATTTCCGCATGTGCCGTATCAGACTTTTTCAAAAAGGCCTCCAGCGCCTCCGTATCTTGATCTCTTGCCACTCTCAGCTGATAAAACATATATTTCCCTCCGTTTCGATCAACGCTTTCTTCCAATCTATGAATCGAATCCGGATTTATGCCTTTTGCTTCAGGAAAATAGATCTGAAATCCAATCGACGAGGAAAAACTTCACTTCGGTATCATCGTCATCTTTATTTTCTTTCTTCGCTTTATCAGCCTTTGCTTTTACGTCATCCAGCACTTTTTCTGTCTGTTTCTGCGTTTCTTCCTGCTTCTGTCCGCCGTCTTCCTGATCTTTCACCGCTTCGCCGTTTGAGAAATCAAGGAAGCACAGCGGCGGAAACAAGACGCACCACCAGTTGGCGCCCTCGCCATTGCCGAGTGTAATTAAAATGGCTTCATATTTTCCGGCCGGATAGACCATATTGCCGTACAGCTTTGTCGGAAACGAAATTTTATTGAATTGAACTGAAACGGATTGATGCGCACCCTTTTCTTTCATCGTTTGTTTGGCGATTTCTTTAATTTCAGGAAGCTTCGAACGAATGAGCCGCCGCGCTTCTTCAATGGAAGTGATATCTTTCACCCAGTCCGTGATTTGCTCGTTTACAGCATCTCTGATCTGGCGCTTGAGCTTTTGATCCTCATCGTTATCACTGTTGGCCAAAATCCTGAGCCGGATCGCTTCATCCGGTATGACGACGGGCTCATCGGCTGATGCCCGCGCCGTTTCTTCTTTTGTCAAACCCGCAAGCGCTCCTGATAATAAAAGAAAAATATATATGCAGATCATCATTGTCTGTTTCATCGGTCCCCACCGTTCCTCTCCGTGCTTTTTTATCTAGTCCCATTATGGACATGACGGAAAAGGTTTAAACCGGCGGGAAGAAAAAAATCTAGCAAGCTGATAATCTGCATTGACAGATTCAAAATATGGTACGATATTATTTTGATAGGAGGTTTTCAGATGAAATATAATTACACCGTGCTGCTGTCGGCGGCATGTATGTCTGTCATTTATTCTATTTTGTATGTTCATCAATTCATTATCGCGGCTTTCATTTCGATGGCGTTTTATTTTTTGTTTCCTTATTTGATTTTTGCGCTGCCGCTTCAATACTTTCTGAATAAAAAGCCGAAGAGATTTCATCCGCTGTATTTTCTTTATTATTTGGGGGTGTCGTTCATTGCAAACGGGATCATCTTCGGTCTTTTGCAGCCGTCAGGCCAATCTCTGTTTTCTAATTCAGCCTTTTATATCTTTGCGGTTTTAACAGCCGTCGTCTATTGGGTATGGGATTCCGTATTGCTGCAAAGACAAAATCCGGCTACAGAAGCGTAATCAGCAGACAGCCGGCTGAAGGGAGAGCGGCGCAAAAGAAAACGGCGGCCATCTTTAAACGGGCGTGCCGTCCTTCTTCTGTTTCAGAATGATAATTGGCCCGCTGCTCCGCTCCGCTTACGGCCAGCCCGGAAACGATGACCGCTGCGACGATAAGAACAGCCGTAACGGCGCCGAAAATGATGTCAAAGCCAAACGGCAGGACAAATCCAGCCGCATAAGCTGCGGCGGCGAGTATACATCCGAAGGCGAACGCTTTTTTCAAGGCGGATGCCCCTTTCATTTTCTTTCCATTGTAACAAAAGCCCGCCGTGTGCGTCACCGGCGGGCTTTTTTCATGATGTGATGACCGCGGATACGGTTCTGTCTTTTCCGTTGATGTCCTGTACGACTTCCACTTCCGCATTCGGAAAGGAATGACGGAACAGGTCTTTCACGGCTTTTCCCTGATTATATCCGATTTCAAAGACGACAAGCGCTTTATCTTTCATGACAAGAGGCAGCTCCTCCATAAACCGCTTGTAGAATTTCAAACCGTCACCGCCGTCCGTAAGAGCATGAAGCGGCTCATGGAAACGGACGATATCCGACAAATCCGCCATTTCTTCTTCAGAAATATACGGCGGATTGGAAACAATAATATCCGCTTTTTTTCCTGATGAAATAAAAGGAGTTAACAGATCTCCCTGCAAAAAGCACACGTCCGCTCCGAGGTTTTGCGCATTTCTTTCCGCCACCTGCAGCGCTTCTTTTGAAATATCCGAAGCCGATACTGAAAAATGTCCGCATTCAAGCGCGAGCGTCACCGCAATAGCTCCGCTCCCCGTACCGATATCAATGACGTTCAGTCGTTCCGCCCCGGAAAACACCCGCTTCTGTCTGTCCAGCAGATGAAAGACGACTTCTTCCGTTTCCGGACGCGGAATGAGAACATCGTCATTCACAAAAAATTCCCTGCCGTAAAACTGTTCTTTCCCGATAATATATTGAATCGGAATACCTTCTTTATGCATCTCCACGTGCCGTCTGAAACGGTAAAGTTCGTCCTCGCCGACGGGCTCCTGCAGACTTGCGAGAAGTTTGCTCCGATCCATTCCGGTATCATTTAACAGCAGCAGCTCGGCCGCGTTTTTTTCTCTTCCCGCTTCGGTTAAATAAGAAGAAGCCCAGCTTAGGGCTTCAAAAACGGTCTTCATCTTAATTTTCCGCCTGCTGGAGCTTGCTTGACTGGTCTTCTACGATTAACGCTTCAACCACTTCATCAAGCTTGCCTTCCAGGATTTGATCCAGCTTTTGAATCGTCAGGCCGATGCGGTGATCCGTCACACGGTTTTGCGGGAAATTGTATGTGCGGATACGCTCGGAACGGTCGCCTGAACCGACGGCTGATTTACGGGTCTGATCATATTCAGCCTGAGCTTCCTGCTGGAATTTATCATAGATTCTGGCGCGGAGCACCTTCATCGCTTTTTCTTTGTTTTTAATCTGAGATTTTTCATCCTGACAGGATACGACGACACCGGTCGGTAAATGCGTCAGGCGTACGGCCGACATCGTCGTGTTTACGCTTTGTCCGCCCGGTCCGCTTGATGCGAATGTATCGACGCGGATGTCTTTTTCGTGGATGTCCACTTCTACTTCTTCCGCTTCAGGAAGACACGCCACCGTCGCCGTGGATGTATGAATACGGCCGCCTGATTCCGTTTCCGGAACACGCTGTACGCGGTGCGCGCCATTTTCATACTTCAGCTTGGAGTATGCGCCTTTTCCCGTAATCATAAAGATGATTTCTTTGTAACCGCCCGTTCCGGTCACGTTTGCTTCCATGACTTCAGTCTTCCAGCCTTGGATCTCGGCGTAACGGGAGTACATTCTGTAGAGATTTCCCGCAAACAGCGCGGCTTCTTCTCCTCCCGCTGCTCCGCGGATCTCCATAATTACGTTTTTGTCATCGTTCGGGTCTTTCGGGATGAGGAGCACTTTCAAACGCTCTGATAAGGTTTCCGTCTCTCCCTGCAGTTCGGAGATTTCTTCCTTCACCATGTCTCTCATATCGGCATCAAGCTTTTCCTCAAGCATCGCTTTCGCATCGGCAAGCTGTTCTGATGCGTCTCTGTATTGTCTATAGACTTCAACGGTTTCTTGTATATCAGATTGCTCTTTCGAATATTCTCTAAGCTTTTTCGGATCGTTGACCACTTCCGGATCACTTAAAAGCTCATTTAATTTTTCGTATCGTTGTTCAATTGACTGTAAACGGTCTAACACGGTCTTCACCTCTGTTTTCCTGTGCGTAACATTCTCATTATAGTATAGGGCTTATCGCCAGTCAAAAGCAATTCGCCTCTGTTATACTGAAGCAAAAAAGGAGGGGCGGATATGCTGAAATCCATCCACCATATAGCAATCATATGCTCTGATTATGAAAAGTCGAAAGCTTTTTACACCGAGATACTCGGTTTCGGCATTATAAAAGAAACATATCGAAAGGAACGGGAATCTTATAAACTCGATCTGGCGCTGGACGGCGCATATGCGATTGAATTGTTTTCCTTTCCCGATCCGCCCGAACGGCCGACCAGACCGGAAGCCGCGGGTCTCCGGCATCTCGCCTTCACCGTAAACGATCTTGAAGCAGCCGTCAGGGAGTTAAAGGAAAAGGGCGTCGGCACAGAACCGATCAGAACCGATCCGCTGACGGGGAAACGGTTTACCTTTTTCTTCGATCCCGACAAGCTTCCGCTTGAATTGTATGAAGCGTAACGTTTTTTGAAGAAATGCCGCTTTCTTTGGCGAATTCCTTCTTGTTTTGTCTAACGTGAAGGGAACGCCGCCTCATGGTCGAATACCTAGCAAAAAGGAGGTATGTGATCATGAATACAAACATGGCCGCGAAAGAGCTCGGTGTCTCCGCAAAAACGGTGCAAAGGTGGGTCAAGCAGCTGAATCTTCCGGCTGAACGGAATGAGCTCGGACATTATTCCTTTACACCTGAGGATCTTGATGTGCTGAAATCGGTCAAACGGCAAATTTCTGAAGGCACTGCCCTTCTGGACGTTCAAGTGCCCCGGCAGCCGAAAAAACGGACGGGCTTCATTTTGCAGCGTCCGAAAATCACTGGCGGCGCTGAACAAAGGTTGGCAGAGCTGGAGCGCAAACTGGACATTCTCACGAAAGAGAAACAAGGTGAGAACCATCTGCTTTCAAGGATAGAGGAGCTGGAACGCCAGCTGAAACAAAAGGCGGATGAAGGGGTGTCTTATCAGCTTCTTCAGCACAGACGGGAAATTGACGACCTCAATACCGAATTGCAGACATTGGCCTCCCGCATCCAGGAACTTGCCCAGACAGCTCCCCTCTCAGAAACAGCCGCTTCTTCAGAACATAAGAAACCCAGAAAAAAAACGAGATTTTCGCCTTTTAAATTTCAATTCTAATCAAAAAAGCTCCCTGAAACAGGGAGCTTTTCATTATGCAGTCAGCGCAATGATGATCGGCAGTGAGATCAGAGATAAAATCGCACTGATCACGAACGCGGACGCAGTTTCTTCCTCTTGTTTTTCGAAACGTGTGGCAATCATCGCCGCTACCGCAGATCCAGGGAATGCAACGAGCAATACCGCTTTCGTGATCTGGTCAGCCGGAAGTCCGACTGCAAGAGCGATCAAGTACATCAGCGCAGGCTGAACGGCAACTTTTAACAAAGCGATACCGAAAGCCGGCAGACTGAGCTTGATGTTGCGGATACCGACAGTTACACCGACGGCAAAGAGTGCAACACCTGATGTTGTGCTTCCGAGCTGATCAAGCATTTTTTCACCCAAGCCAGGGAGTGTTACACCGCAGAGTACCAGGATGATACTGATAAGCGGTGCAGCCGCAAGCGGTTCGGAAAGACCGTGAAGAATAGACTTACCAGTCATTTTCCAGAAGTTCTCGTTTTCGCTGTCTTGTTTCTTAGATGACTCACCGACTGTAGCGATAATGATCGCAAGCGGGTCAAGGATGGCGTTAACCACGATACCCGTAACGGCGATAGGAATCGCTACTTCGTTTGCTCCGAATAAGCTTCCGAGTACCGGAATACCCATAAATGCAAATGTCGGCTGTGCAGAGTTTAAAGAAAATACAGATGAATTCGTTAAATCATACTTGAAGATAAATTTGCAAATCAACAGAATGACGATAAAGAATCCGACAATCCCAATGATCAAAGCGATCATCAAAGGAACCTGTGATAAAAACGCACTTCTTGAAGTGGTTAAAATACTTGCGATAAAATGCGCCGGAAGCGCGTACTTCGTAACTAAGGTGCTTACCCCTTTTGCTGACTTCGCGTCATAACTTCCGAAGCGACCTGCGAACCATCCCAGCACGATCACGAAAAAGATCGGCGCCAGGAGGATTAAAATATCTAAGAAGCTCAAAATATTCTCCTCCAAATCCTTAATGTCCGTATACTTTAGCCATTACATAAAAGCTTTCCCTCGGACTGTAAAATTAATCGTAAAATTATTTAGCGATAACTTGTTTATATTGCGGTTTCCACATTGCATCAAGAACGGCTTGTTCTACATTCTCAGGAATGCGGTTTGCCACGCCTTCTTTAATGGCAGTTTCCGCTACGGCGATCGCAACTTTAATTGAAACTTCTTGTAAGTCGCTCATGCTCGGCAGAAGGCCTGCACCCGGTGTTTCAAAATCAACGCTTTCTGCGATTGCGTCAGCAGTTGCCGCAAACATTGCAGGAGTAATCACTTTCGCTTCTACAACGATTGAACCGAGACCAAGTCCAGGGAACGCGAATGCGTTGTTAGATTGTCCGATTTCATGAGAAACGCCATTGTACTCTACATTGTCAAACGGGCTTCCTGTCGCCACAAGCACTTTGCCGTCAGTCCATTTGAATAGATCGCTAGGAACGGCTTCAGCAAGCGGTGTCGGGTTAGACATCGGCATGATGACCGGACGCTCAACGTGTTTTGCCATTTCTTTGACGATTTCTTCACTGAACGCGCCGCTTTGGCCTGATGTACCGATTAAGATTGTCGGTTTCGCTTGACGGATCACTTCAATGAAAGGAATTTGTCCGTTTTCATCGCGTTTCCAATCTTTAATTTCTTCAGCTGTGCGCAGGTACGGCTCTTGGAAATCAAGAATGTTTTCCATACCTTCAATTAACAAGCCTCTGTAGTCCATTGTGTAGAACGCTTTGTTGGCTTCTTCTTCAGAAAGACCGGCAAGCACCATAGTGTCGCGGATTTGGTCAGCGATTCCGATTCCGGCAGATCCCGCACCGAAGACAACCACACGCTGGTCTTTAATAGACGCGCCTGTTTTCTTCATAGCCGCAAGCACACCTGCAAGCGTAATCGCGCCTGTTCCTTGAATGTCATCGTTGAATGTAAGAATTTCATGGTTGTATTTCTTCATGATATTGCGCGCGTTTTTGTTTCCAAGGTCTTCCCAGTGAAGAAGAGCTTTAGGGAAATATTTAAGCGCAGCTTTTACATAAGCGTCAATGAAAGCTTCATAACGTTCGCCTTGGATACGTTCATGACGGTTACCGATGTATAAAGGATCGTTCAGAAGTTTTTCATTGTTCGTACCGACGTCAAGAACGACAGGAATAACACGGCTTGGGTCAATACCGGCAGCCGCTGTGTATACGGCTAATTTACCGATGGCGATGTTGATACCGCCTACACCCCAGTCACCGATTCCGAGGATGCTTTCTGAGTCTGTCGCAACGATCAGATCAATATCTCCGGCAGTGGCATGAAGGTTTTCAAATGCCTCTTCGATTCCTTCTACATTGTCGATAGAAAGGTAAATCCCTTGAGGTCTTCTGTACTCATGGCTGTATTCTTGAATCGCTTCACCGACAGTCGGTGTGTAAACAACCGGCAGCATTTCACGAAGATGGTTTTGAAGCAATTTAAAGAAAAGAACTTCGTTACGGTTTTGCAAATCATTCAAATACACGTTTTGGCGAAGGCGGTCCGGCTGAGCTTGAAACTGCTCGTATGCGCGTTTTGCCTGCTCATCAAGAGACAGAATGGTCGGAGGAAGCAGCCCGTCTAATCCAAGGCTTTTTCTTTCTTCTGCTGAAAACGCAACACCTTTATTTAAAGTAGGGATAGATAGAACTTCTTTTCCTCTTAAAGTAGTTTCTAAGTTGCCTTCCTTCGTTACTTTAATATTATTCAAGAAAATCTCCTTCTTTCTTCAAATAGTTAACAAAGTTAAGTAATTACCCATTTTGGCTAGTGTGATCGCGATCTGCTATATCTTTTTTTGACAATTATTCGAACAATGTCTCATAACTATTTACATTACTTAGTCATTTTATGCCTGTAAAAATGAAAATTCAAGAGATGAAAATTACTTAATTTTTTCATACTCTTTTTTAAGTTAATTAACTACAATTTTTGAAAAACCGTCAAAAAAACACCGGATTTTTTACCGATGTTTTCATGAAAAGGGTTATTTATCAGTCTGTTTTTTCGGCACTTCGTGATGATGTCTGCATCTCGCTTCGTATGACTCCGACGCGCCGACTAAAATGACCGGATCATCATAGGAAGCGGGCTTCCCGTCAATCAAACGCTGCGTACGGCTTGCCGGCGACCCGCAAACGGAGCAGACCGCCTGCAGCTTCGTCACTGATTCGGCAACCGCCATCAGATTCGGCACCACGCCGAACGGCTCTCCCCGGAAATCCATATCAAGTCCGGCCGCGATGACACGATAGCCTTTATCCGCAAGCGAGGATAAGTCGCCGATGATCGATTCGCCGAAAAACTGCACTTCATCTACCGCGATGACGTCCGTGCTTTCACTGATATGATCCCATATTTCAGCCGAAGACGAGATGACGTGGCTTGTCATGGAGGTGCCGTTGTGAGAAACGACAGCCTCCTCACTGTAGCGATTATCAATGGCAGGTTTGAACACCTTGACCTCCTGCTTCGCATAAGTCGCTCTTTTCACTCTGCGGATCAGCTCTTCTGATTTCCCAGAGAACATGCTGCCGCATATCAGCTCAAGCCATCCGCTTTGCTTCATTATGTACATAGGCTATCCGCTCCCCTTTTTTTCCTGTTTATGGACATAAAAAACAGGCAAGAAGCAATTCTTGCCTGCCTGTAAAATCTATTATTACTTAAGACCGTATTTTTTGTTAAAGCGATCAACACGACCATCAGCAGAAGCGAATTTTTGACGTCCAGTGTAGAATGGGTGGCATTCAGAGCAAATCTCAACGCGTACCTCTTCTTTTACTGAGCCTGTTTCAAATTCATTTCCGCAAGCGCATTTAACTGTTGCTTTTTTGAAATTAGGATGAATTCCTGCTTTCATTGTATCCATCTCCTTCCGCCCTGAATCCCGTGTGGAAACAGAGTTATTATTCCGGAGCGAATCCGGAACGCATATGAGAGAATTATATCAGTCATTTACTGCATTTGCAAATACATTTTTTATCAGCGGCGGGCTGATGATGAAAGGTTTGCCTGCTTCCATTCTTGGTTGATCAGATCGAAGAATTCCTGATTCGTTTTTGTTTTTTTCATTTTTCTCATAAACTTCTCTGCGAAGTCCGGAGAATCAGACATCGATTTGCGGATCGCCCATAGACGGTCAAGATGCTCTTTCGGCACGAGCAGCTCTTCCTTCCGCGTGCCGGAGCGGCGGATATCGATCGCCGGGAAAATCCGTCTTTCCGCAAGAGAACGGTCAAGGTGAAGCTCCATGTTGCCCGTTCCTTTAAACTCTTCGTAGATGACGTCATCCATCCGGGAGCCCGTGTCAACGAGCGCCGTCGCCAAAATGGTCAGGCTGCCGCCCTCTTCAATGTTTCTCGCGGCACCGAAAAAGCGCTTCGGACGATGGAACGCAGCCGGGTCAATCCCGCCGGAAAGCGTACGTCCGCTTGGCGGGATAACGAGGTTGTAGGCCCGTGCCAGGCGGGTAATGCTGTCCATCAGAATGATAACGTCTTTTTTGTGTTCAACGAGACGCATCGCCCGTTCAAGCACAAGCTCCGCTACCTTAATGTGATTTTCCGGCACTTCATCGAACGTCGAGCTGACGACATCGCCCGCTACGGAACGTTCAATATCCGTTACTTCTTCCGGTCTTTCATCAATTAAGAGAACGATCAATTCAGCGTCAGGCTGATTTGTCGTAATGCTGTTAGCGATTTCTTTTAACAGCATGGTTTTACCGGCTTTCGGCGGTGCCACGATCAGACCGCGCTGGCCGAAACCGACAGGAGCCATCATATCGAGAATTCTTGTTGAGAGATAATTCGGTTTCGTCTCAAGCACCATTTGGCGGTCCGGATAAAGCGGCGTCAGCGCGGGAAAATGAACGCGCTCTTTCGCAGATTCCGGATCGTCTCCATTTACCGCTTCAACGTGCAAAAGTCCGTAATAGCGTTCGTTTTCTTTCGGCGGACGCACCTTGCCGGATACTTTGTCACCGTTTCTTAAATCAAAGCGGCGGATCTGGGAAGCAGAAATATAGATGTCTTCTGAGCTTGGCGAGTAATTAATCGGTCTGAGGAAGCCGAATCCTTCCGATTGGATGATTTCGAGCACGCCTTCCATAAACAGAAGATCCTCCTGCTCGGCGTTGGCTTTCAGGATGGCAAAGATTAATTCTTTTTTAGTCAGTTTGCTGTAGTAGGAGATTTTATAATGTCTGGCCAGTTCATATAGTTCTTTTAATTTCATATTTTCCAAAGAGGAAATAGATACGTCTTTCATAAAAACACCACGCTTTTCATAGTCAATGTATTGCTGTTTTCATTCAAATCGGCTGCTTCGCATGATTCCGCCAAAGCACATTCTTTTATAAAACGTTCAGGAACTTCTATCGGTAACACTTCCACCCATGATCGGCGCTTTTTTAAAAAAGGAATGTCTTAATGAGTTTTGAAGGAAGCGAGGACAAAAACTTGAGAAGATCAATATTTATATCGTCTGTATGCGGTAGAATTTGAAAATTTCCCAGTACTCAAAAGAAGGAATGACACAGAAAAATCGCAGCACTCTTTATTTTTACCTCATTTCAAAAAATTATTCAACTTAAATAATGCTTTGACATATAAATGATAGGGTTGACTCTTTTTTGCAAAAGAAAAGCGGGACTTTCCGTCCCGCTTTTCTCTATTTATGGCCGGATCACAAGATTTGGTTTTTTCTTCAGGCTGTGTCTTCCGTCAACGAATCGGACCGTTCCTGATTTCGCCCGGATGACCAGGCTTTCAGTCGTGCCGACGGAGCCTTTGAACTGAACGCCTTTCAGCAGCTCTCCGTCCGTGACGCCCGTTGCGGCAAAAATGGCGTCATCCCCTCTCACAAGATCCTCCATCCGGAGCACTTTGGATACATCAAGGCCCATTCGCTCACAGCGCGCCTGCTCTTCCGCACTTTGCGGCAGAAGCCTGCCGATGATTTCGCCGCCGAGCGCTTTTAACGCAACGGCAGACAGCACGCCTTCAGGAGCCCCGCCTGAACCGAAGAGAATATCTACTCCCGTATGGTCAAAGGCCGTATTGATGGCGCCCGCGACATCGCCGTCGTTGATCAGTTTGATTCTGGCGCCCGCCTCACGCAATTCAGAGATAATTTTTTCGTGTCTGTCACGATTTAAAATGGTTGCCACGACATCTTCAATGTCTTTATTTTTCGCTTTCGCAACGGCTTTTAAGTTATCAATGACAGGCGCTTCGATATCGATGCAGCCTACCGCTTCGGGACCGACCGCGATTTTTTCCATATACATATCCGGGGCGTTCAGCAATGTTCCATGGTCGGCGACCGCGATCACCGTCAGCGCATTCCAGCCGCCGCTCGCTACGATGTTTGTGCCTTCAAGAGGATCGACGGCGACATCGACGCGCGGGCCGTATCCGTTTCCGAGCTTTTCGCCGATGTAAAGCATCGGCGCTTCATCCATCTCGCCTTCCCCGATCACGACCGTGCCTTTCATCGGCACCGTGTCAAACACGTCACGCATTGCGCTTGTCGCCGCATCATCAGCTTCATCTTTTTTCCCGCGGCCCATCCATCTGGCAGATGCTAAAGCCGCCGCTTCAGTGACTCGAACCAATTCCATCGATAAGCTTCTTTCCATTTCAACACGATCTCCTCTCAAAAGTCCGCATTTCTATGAATTTTGGAGCTGTTCTATCTCTTCGTCCGTCAGCCTTTGCCGCCAGATTGTGGCGCCCAGACCTTCGAGTTTTTTCTCAAGATTGCTGTAGCCGCGGTCTAAATGCTCGAGACCGGTAATTTCGGTTACGCCGTCAGCCATGAGTCCGGCGACGACCAGACAAGCGCCTGCACGCAGATCGCTCGCCTTTACTTTTGCGCCCTGAAGCTCGGCCGGACCGGTGATAATGGCCGACCTGCCTTCCACTTTCATATTGGCCCCCATCCGTCTCAGCTCATCTATATGTTTAAATCGGGCCGAGTAGATGGTGTCGGTTACGACGCTCGTGCCGCTCGCTCTCGTTAACAGAGATGTCATCGGCTGCTGAAGATCAGTCGGGAATCCCGGGTAAACAAGCGTTTTCACGTCGACCGGTTTTATCTGCTTCTGCCCGCCGAGCATAAGAAGCTGATCGTCACTCGTCTCGATGTAAAAACCCATTTCCCTGAGCTTCGCCGTTAAAGACTCCAGGTGAGTCGGTATGACATTATCAATAATGACTTCTTGCCCCATCGCGGCGCCGGCGATCATAAAGGTGCCCGCCTCAATTCTGTCCGGAATGATCGTATGCCTGCATCCGTGCAGCTCTTTTACGCCGTCGATTCTGATTACATTGGTTCCCGCGCCTTTGATCTTCGCGCCCATGCTGGTGAGCAATGTGGCAACATCAATAATCTCAGGTTCCTTGGCGGCGTTTTCTATCACGGTTTTACCTTCAGCCAGTACAGCGGCAAGCATGATATTGATCGTCGCTCCGACGCTGACGACATCTAAATAAATCCGTGCGCCTCTCAGCCTTTCGGCGCGCAGATAAATCGCGCCTTGTTCATTGGTGACTTCCGCCCCAAGCGCCTCAAACCCTTTGATATGCTGGTCAATCGGCCGCGGCCCGAGATGGCATCCGCCCGGCAGTCCGATGACCGCCTGTTTGAAGCGGCCGAGCATCGCGCCCATTAAGTAATAGGAAGCGCGGAGTTTTTTCACTTTGCCGTTGGGAAGCGGCATGCTGATCATCGGGGAAGGGTCGACGACCATTTCTCCTTTTTCAAAATGGACGTTTCCGCCGATTTCTTTCAGCAGGTCACGCAGCGTTTCAATATCTGAGATCTCCGGAAGCCCTTCGATCGTTACTTCGGAATTTGCCAGAATGGTTGCGGGTATCAATGCGACGGCGCTGTTTTTCGCGCCGCTGATATGTACGGTTCCGTTTAACGGATCGCCGCCGGCAATATTCAACTTTTCCATGATAGTCTCCTTCCATAAGAAGATAGCTGCGGAGCGTAAATAAAATGGCATTTTATTCTGTCTCTGCAAATAAAGCTCTTGTCCAAAATGTAGCCAATTCGAAGAGAAAGAATACAAGGACATTATAAAATAACAGGAAGAAAATAGCGAAGCTTTGCGGGGCATTTTTAACACAGGATGCACAGAGGCCCGCCGGGTTCATATTCCGGGGAAACACACTCTTCACTTTGATACTGAAGGCCCGCTGCCAAACAGGAAAACATAAGGGTGCGGCAAACGGATGCAACCGGTTTGCCGCCCTTTTCCCCCTTATTTATTCCAGTCAGCCAAGAATTGCTCGATGCCTTTATCCGTTAACGGATGTTTCGTCAGCTGGTGAATGACTTTCAGCGGCATCGTACCAATATGCGCACCGCGTAAAGCGGCTTCAGTCACGTGCTGTGCATGACGGATGGAAGCTGCGATGATTTGTGTATCAATGTCATGAATGTCAAAAATCTGTCTTATTTCTGAAATCAGTTCAAGACCGTTATGGCCGATGTCATCCAGACGGCCTAAGAACGGAGATACATAAGTCGCCCCGGCTCTTGCCGCCAAAAGCGCCTGGTTGGCGCTGAAAATGAGCGTTACGTTTGTTTTAATGTTCAGGTCGCTCAGCGCTTTTACGGCTTTTAACCCTTCAGACGTCATCGGGATTTTCACCGTAATATTCGGCGCGATTTTCGCAAGTTCTTTACCTTCTTCAATCATTTCTTCAGCATTCAGGGAAATGACTTCCGCGCTTACTGATCCGCTCACGACTTCCGTAATCTCACGAAGTCTGTCATGGAAAGACACGTCAGCTTCTTTCGCCACTAAACTAGGGTTTGTCGTAACTCCGGCAAGAACGCCAAGTTCATAAGCTTCTTTAATCTCGTCAATGTTTGCTGTATCAATGAAAAATAACATAAGGAAAGCCTCCCCAGTAATAAATTTTCAGAACTGTAAAACATGATTGCGCTTTCTAAAGGTAAGACATAAAACCGCCTGTCAATGCTGTCAGGCGGTTTATGGATGTTACATTGAATTAAGCTTGGTTTGAAGAACCGAACTCACGCATTTTGCCGATAACCGTTTCTTTGATTGCTTCACGAGCAGGTCCAAGATATTTACGAGGATCGTATTCGTTCGGCTTAGCTGCCAATGTTTCGCGGACAGCTTTTGCAGAAGAAATTTGGTTTTCAGTGTTTACGTTGATTTTAGCCGTACCAAGTGAGATTGATTTTTTAATGTCGGCAGTCGGAATTCCTGTACCGCCGTGAAGTACTAACGGAAGGCCGGTTGATTTTCCGATATCTTCCATTTCTTTGAAACCGAGGTTCGGTTCGCCTTTGTAAGGACCGTGAACAGAACCCAGTGCAGGTGCAAGGCAGTCGATGCCAGTGCGCTCTACAAGTTCTTGACACTCTTTAGGGTCAGCATAGATTACGCCTTCAGCGATCACGTCATCTTCCTGTCCGCCTACAGTTCCAAGCTCAGCTTCAACTGAAACGCCGTGGAAATGAGCAAGCTCAACCACTTTAGCTGTAGTTGCTACGTTTTCCTCAAACGGATGGTGAGATGCGTCGATCATTACAGAAGTGAAACCTGCATGAATCGCTTTCGCACAAGATTCAAAGCTTGAACCGTGGTCTAAGTGAATCGCGACAGGAACTGTCACTTTGTATTCTTCCATAAGAGCTTTAACCATGGCAACCACTGTTTTGAAGCCGCCCATGTAGCGTCCCGCGCCTTCTGAAACACCAAGAATAACCGGGGATTTTTCCTCTTCTGCTGCTTGTAAAATCGCTTGAGTGAACTCAAGGTTATTTAAGTTAAATTGTCCAACAGCATATCCTTTTTCTTTAGCTGTATTCAACATTTCCGTCATTGAAACTAAAGGCATGTCGAAAGTCCTCCTTATGTAGCCTGATTTGCTTCTTCTCGAAAAAAGCTTTCCACCTATAGCATGACCATAAAAACCTGTCATATGTAAAACAACAGATCGCTTTTTCTCCATCTCTAGGATACCAACTTTTCGACAAATCGGCAACACAATGACATAATTGTTTCTAATTTTATTAATTCGATTTTAGAGGTAAATATTTTTTCACCGCGTCTCTGATCTCATCAATGTCAAAAGGTTTCGCAAAATGAGTCAGCGCTCCGAGCTCTTTTGATTCCTTAATCATATCGAGTTCTCCGTAAGCGGTCATGATAATGACGCGGATTGATTCGTCGATCATCTTCATGCGCTTGAGAATTTCGATACCGTCCATGCCGGGGATTTTCATATCTAAAAGCACGAGATCGGGCCGTTCTTTCGTTACGATGTCCAGCGCCTGTATGCCGTTGGCGGCCTGAAACGTCTGGTACCCTTCTTTATGAAACACTTCATTGAGCAATATGCGTATACCGTATTGGTCATCTACGATTAAAATCTTTTCATTCATCATTTTACACCCCAATATTATCATTTTCGTCAAAAGGAAGCAGTTGTTTATGTATTCTGTTTGATTTTCACATTTCCTTTAATTATAATAGTCTACTTTCCGACATTTTCTGAGCATTTTCTCTTTTGTTGTATACTGTTCTTGTATGTGTAAAGGAGGTTTCACTCATGTTAAAGATATTTACGACACAGCTTGCAGGCATTTTTTCCCGCATTCAGGATAAGGAATCCGAAGCAATAGAAGACGGCGCGCGCCTGCTGGCGCAGGCAGCCGTCAGCGGTCATACCATTTATTTATACGGCGCAAATGAGATGCAGGGCATTTTGTGCGAGGCGGAACTCGGCTCAGAACCGATGCCTTCCGTCAAAGCGTTTCCGGATACAGCTGATTCGATTACAGAAAGCGACAGGGTGCTGATGTTTTGTTCAGGTCCGGGCACAGCTGAAGAACAGGCGCTGGCTCAAAAGCTTTATGAAAAAGGGGTCGGCCTCGTTTGCGTATCTCCTGTCATCAAAGATCAAACCGGGATTGAGGAATTTTGTGATGTTCATATTGACAGCAAATTAAAAATGCCGCTTCTGCCCGATGAAGACGGGACAAGATACGGCTTTCCTTCATTAATGACAGGCCTGTATGTCTATCACGCGCTATCCTTTACGTTAAAGGAAATGATGCAGGAATATGCCTGATGCAGAAAAAAGACTTGCCGCTTTTAAAGGAGGCAAGTCTTTTTTTATTACTTCTGTTCTGCAGCTTGTACGGAAGCGCCGATAAAGTCTTTGAATAAAGGCTGAGGTCTTGTCGGTCTTGATTTGAACTCAGGGTGGAACTGGCAAGCGACATACCAAGGATGATCTTTCAGCTCGATGATTTCCACAAGACGGCCGTCAGGGCTTGTTCCTGAGAACACAAAACCGTTCTCTTCCATTTGCTGTCTGTATTCGTTGTTGAATTCATAACGGTGGCGGTGGCGTTCGTATACCACTTCATCCGCATACGCTTCGAAGGCTTTCGTGTCTTCCTGAAGCTTACAAGGGTACAGTCCGAGACGAAGCGTTCCTCCAAGATCCTCGACATCTTTTTGTTCTGGCAGAAGGTCGATGATCGGATAAGGGGTGGACGGATCGATCTCCGCAGAGTGAGCCCCTTCCAGGCCTAATACGTTTCGCGCATATTCAATGGATGCAATCTGCATACCGAGGCAGATGCCGAAGAACGGAATTTTATTCTCACGGGCATACTTGGCGGCGATGATTTTCCCTTCTACGCCGCGGTCCCCGAAACCGCCGGGCACGATGATTCCGTCTGTGCCGCCAGTCAGCTCTTGAATATTGCTTTCTGTCACTTCTTCGGCGTTAATCCATTTGATCTTCACATCAGCGTCAAACGCATAGCCCGCGTGGCGCAGTGATTCAACGACTGAAATGTAAGCGTCCTGAAGCTCGACGTATTTACCGACAAGGCTGATTGTAATGGTTTTAGACAAGTTTTTCACTTTCGTGACAAGGTCTTTCCATTCCGTCATATCCGGGTCTTTGCATTCTAATTTCATATGATCGCAGACAAGCTTATCGAGTCCCTGCTCCTGAAGGTTAAGCGGGATGGAGTAAAGGTTGTCCGCATCTTCGCACTCGATGACCGCTTTCGTGTCAATATCGCAGAAGAGCGCGATTTTATCTTTCATATCTTGAGAAATCGGCATTTCCGTGCGCACGACGATGATATTAGGCTGAATACCGAGGCTTCTCAGCTCTTTTACGCTGTGCTGTGTCGGTTTTGTTTTCAGCTCGCCCGCCGCTTTGATGTACGGAACAAGCGTACAGTGAATGTACATCACGTTTTCATGGCCGATGTCGCTTTTCATTTGACGGATGGCTTCAAGGAACGGAAGGGATTCGATGTCTCCCACTGTTCCGCCGATCTCAGTAATGACTACATCTGCGTTTGTTTCTTTGCCTGCACGGTACACACGGTCTTTCAGTTCATTTGTGATGTGCGGAATGACCTGAACCGTTCCGCCGAGGTAGTCCCCGCGGCGCTCTTTTTTCAATACGGCAGAATAGATTTTACCGGTCGTCACGTTGCTGAATCTGTTCAGATTAATGTCAATGAACCGCTCATAATGCCCTAAGTCAAGGTCAGTCTCAGCGCCGTCATCGGTAACGAATACCTCACCGTGCTGGTACGGGCTCATCGTTCCCGGGTCAACGTTGATATAAGGGTCAAATTTTTGGATGGTGACGCTCATGCCTCTGTTTTTCAAAAGGCGGCCGAGTGATGCTGCCACAATTCCTTTTCCGAGTGATGATACAACTCCCCCGGTTACAAAAATATATTTCGTCATTTCGTTTGCTCCTCTCTTCGGTCTGCGCTACATTCCTTAAAATGTGCCGTTTTATAGAAAATCATTTCACTAAAAACAAATGATGTGTAAAAGAATTTGGGAGATGAAAATAAGAAAGCTCCCTTTCAATTTCTTGAAAGGGAGCGTAGCACTCTTATGAATTCTCTTCTTTTTGAAGAGCCCAAAATACATACTACATAGTTCGACAATGAAAGTCAAGATCGTTTTGCTGATATAAAATCAGTCTTTGCGATCCTCTTCCTCATCATCATAATCTTCCTCATCTTCTTCAATCATCTCATCTTCAATCTCAAGCTCGTCGTCATCTTCTTCATCGATATCTTCGTCTTCAAAGCTGTCTGCGTCAAGGTCAATATCTTCTTCCATTTCATCGAGATCGATGTCATCTTCATCAACTTCCTCGAATTCATCAAGGTCGAGATCTTCCTCAACGGCTTTTTTCGCTTTTTTCTTTTTCGCTTTTACAGTCGGCTGTGTTTCTTCGTCCAGCTGATCGTACGGATACCAGCTGCGGAGCCCCCATGTCTGATCTGACAGAGCAATAAAGCGGCCGTCAATGTTGAGGTCTGTATAAAATTGGGCGATACGGTCGCCCAGTTCCTCTTTCGTAACACCGAGCAAGGAGATCATTTCATTCAGCAGCTCCTGGAACGGAACCGGTTTTTTATGTTCTGAGAAAATTTCGTGAGCGATTTCAACTAAAGCCATCTGCTTCAGCTGTTCCTGAGAATATTGTTTGATACCCAAGGTCGGACACTCCCTTTCTATTACTTATATGTATCTGTTTCTATCCTATAATAAGAACGAATTTGTATTGTTTTGTTCATAAACCATACCTCTCATTATAAACAAATTAAAACAGAATATGCTACCCTAAACAGCGTAATTTAAGAAATTTTAGAGCCTTCCCTTCATAAATCGGCTGATGTGCGAAAACAAAGCCGCCGGCATATGCGCCGGCGGCCCGCTTCTTTCTATAAAGACTCTTGTTTTCCGGCGCCGAATACAGACATGGCGAGCAATTCACTGACATCATAAGTGCCGATCGCGTCTTCGGCTTCTTTCGCTTTCGTCCCGTCACCGAGCATGGTCAGACAGTAAGGACATCCGGAGCTGATGACCGTCGGACTGACAGAAAGCGCCTGCTCAGTCCGGGCCGTGTTGATCCTCGCTCCCGTTTCTTCTTCCATCCACATGAGCCCTCCCCCGGCGCCGCAGCACATCCCGTTTTCGCGGCTGCGCTCCATTTCCTTCAATTGAACGCCCGGAATGGCTTTTAAGATCGCTCTCGGCGGCTCATACACTTCGTTGTATCTTCCTAAATAGCACGAGTCATGGAAGGTAATCGTTTCATTGACCGGGTGAAGCGGTTTTAGTTTCCCCTGTGACACAAGCTCGGCTAATAATTCAGTATGATGATAGACTTCGGCCCGGAATCCGAAATCAGGGTATTCATTTTTGAACATATTATAGGCGTGCGGATCAATTGTGACGATTTTTTTGATTCCGTGTTTTTCAAATTCGCCGATGTTGTGTTCCGCCAGCTCTTGGAACAGAAACTCGTTGCCCAAACGGCGCGGCGTATCGCCTGAGTTTTTTTCCTTATTGCCGAGAATCGCAAAGGATACGCCCGCTTCATTGAGCAGCTTTGCAAATGAAACGGCAATCTTTTGGCTCCTGTTGTCGTAGGAACCCATTGAGCCGACCCAAAACAAATAGTCGAACTCTTTGTCTTGTTTTTTCATTTCTTTCACTGTCGGAATCTCTGTATCAGCCTGCTCCCGCCAGTTCTCCCGCTCTTTCCGGTTTAAGCCCCACGGGTTTCCCTGTCTTTCAATGCTTGTCATGGCCCGCTGCGCGTCGCTGTCCATCTTCCCTTCCGTAAGCACAAGATAGCGGCGCAGATCGATAATTTTATCAACGTGTTCATTCATGACCGGACATTGATCTTCACAGTTGCGGCAAGTGGTGCACGCCCAAATCTCCTCTTCCGTGATGACCTCGCCGATTAAGCTCGGGTTGTAATCAATGGCTGCCGCCGCTTCACGCGATCCTCCCCCTGAGGAAGCCGCGGCGAGCTGATTCGCCTTCGTGTGCTGAAAAACGGGCGCGGGCACCCACGGAGATTTTGATGTCACGGCAGCGCCTTTTTCCGTCAAATGGTCTCTGAGCTTTAAAATGAGGTCCATCGGCGAGAGCATCTTGCCCGTACCGGAGGCCGGACACATATTTGTACAGCGGCCGCATTCGACGCAGGCGTAAAGGTCGACAAGCTGAGAGCGGCGGAAGTCTTCAATCTTTCCGACGCCGTAGCTTTCTTTCGTCTCATCGGTAAAATCGATTTTTTCCAGCTTTCCTTTTGAATCCAGCCTGCTGAGGAACACATTCGCCGGACCCGCAATTAAGTGCGCATGCTTTGATTGCGGCACGTACACTAAAAAGCTGAGCAAAAACAACAGATGAAGCCACCATGAAACATAAAATACGGCGGCGGCCGCCGGCGCTGAAAGACCCTCGAGCACAAACGCAATGGAGGATGCGATCGGTTCCGTCCAAGACAGAGAATGATCGTGCCATAAAAGGTTCATGGCGTTCCCGAGAAGCACCGTCACCATCAGTCCGCCGATAAACAGCAGGACAAGCCCCGCTTTAAACCCGCGTTTCAGTCTGACGAGCTTTTCAATGTAGCGCCGGTAAAACGCCCAGACTACGGCGATTAAAATCAGAAACGTGACGATTTCCTGAAAAAAGGTAAACGCCGGATAAAGCGGGCCGAACGGCAGATGCCGGTCAGGAAGCAGCCCTTTCAGAATAAAATCAATTGCGCCGAACTGAACGAGTATAAAACCGTAAAAAAACAGAACGTGGATGATTCCGCTCTTTTTATCTTTCAGCAATTTTTTCTGTCCGAACACATTCACCCATATCTTATGAAGACGTTCTTTCAGGCGTTTATCAAATTCTTCCCTTTGGCCGAGCTTAATATAAGCGATCCTCGTTCTGATCAGGTAAATGAATAAATAAACGGCGTAAGCGTTTACAGCTGAAAACAGCAGCGCGTTTACCATGAGAAATGCGTTCATCTTGTCTCCCCCTTTGTTCTAATTCCCCTCTTCATTGTCATATCTTTACTTTATCATAAATAATGAATGAGTGTTCAGTCAATAATTAAATTCACATTCTCAGGGCACACTACGGATACTTCGGAAAGGAGCGTCGGTATGAAGGTCATTTTTGTGTTGCTTGTCATTTTTATCATATTGATCGCACTTATGCTGTTTGATATGCTGCTTGGCCGGGCGGCGTACAAAAAACAGGCGTATGAGCCCGTTTTTGACCCGAAAAAGAGTAATATCACACTCATTCACTGCGGCAGCGAGCTTGTGCAGCAGATGACGGCTGATATCCGCCAAGCCGTCTCTTCTATTCATATGATGTTTTTTATTATGAAGAACGACCAAGTCAGCCATGAGATGTTTGATTTATTGAAAGAAAAGGCCCGGGCCGGCGTCTCCGTATATCTGCTGCTCGATTGGGCGGGCAGCCGCCAAGTGAAAAAGCCTTCCATTCAAACGATGAAAAAAGCCGGCGTTCACGTTCATTTTCTAAATAAACCGGCATTTCCGTTTCTTTTTTTCAGGCTGCAAAAACGGAATCACCGGAAAGTGACCGTCATTGACGGCAAAATCGGCTATGTCGGCGGCTTTAATATCGCTGAAGAGTACCTCGGCAAAAAAGCGAAGTTCGGAAACTGGGAGGATTATCACCTGCGGATGACCGGCGAAGGCACGGCGGATCTTCAG
This sequence comes from Bacillus sp. JK74, assembly GCF_053663395.1. Lineage (NCBI taxonomy): Bacteria > Bacillati > Bacillota > Bacilli > Caryophanales > Bacillaceae > Bacillus > Bacillus sp. JK74. The sequence goes on from NZ_JBSJQB010000001.1 coordinate 598,746, forward strand.
ACTCTTTTTGTAAGCGACCTGAAACGAAATACCGGAAAAACACCCGAATCACCCGGGGTTTATCCGGCATTATCCGAAGGGGATATCTCTCATAGGACATATGCATCTGACGGTTTTTCGCTTGAATCGCATTATGAAAACTGCATCCGTAAGGCGGAGAAAAAAATCATCATCGGCACGCCTTATTATGTACCGAGCAAAAAGCTTCAGGAAGCGCTTATTTCAGCCTGCCGAAAAGGCGTCAAAGTCATCTTGATCGTTCCGATGAAATCAGATCACCCGCTCGTTCGGGAAACAGCTTTTGCCTATTATCCCGAGCTTCTGAAGGCCGGCTGCCTCATCTATCGGTATTATCAAGGCTTTTATCATGTTAAAGCCTTCATTATAGATGACCGCATCAGCATTATCGGCACGCCGAATTTTGATAAACGGAGCCTGTTCTGGAATGAAGAGGTGAATGTCATCATTCATGATGAAGCCTTTACAAAGGAAGTGCTTTCAACCATAAAGCAGGACATCGAAAAATCCGAGCTTCTCACATTAGAAAAAGTGAAACAGCGCTCCGTCAGACAGCTTCCTGCAGAATGGCTGGGAAAGGCCATATCTTACTTTTTATAAAGGAGAAACCATATGCTGTTCAGATTCGGATTCGTCGCAAACGCCATGTGCCTTTGGGACGCGTCCCCCGCCAAAACCTTAACATATGCGCGCTATACCAAGCTTTCCCGCAGTGAGCGGAAAGACGCCCTGCTTTCTGTGACGAAAGCAAATCTTACCAATACGCTGCGCACCCTCCACTATGCGGTCGGCCACGGCATCCCTTTGTACAGGTTCTCAAGCTCAATTGTGCCGCTCGCCACGCACCCGGATGTACTGTGGGATTTTGTCACGCCGTTTCGCCAGGAGTTTCGTGAGATCGGCGGGCTGGTCAGAAAATATGACCTCAGAACGAGCTTTCATCCGAACCAATTCACGCTTTTTACAAGCCCGAAACGGGAGATTACCGCAAATGCGGTCAAGGATATGGCCTATCATTATGACATGCTGGACGCAATGGGCATCGCGGACCGTTCCGTCATCAACATCCATGTCGGAGGTGCTTACGGTGACAAACAAAGCGCGCTTGGCCGTTTCCGCGTGAATCTGAAAGAACTTCCCGATGTCATCAAACAGCGGATGACTTTAGAAAACGATGATAAAACATATACGTCCGAGGAAACACTCAGTGTATGTGAGCAAGAAGGCATTCCGTTTGTGTTTGATTATCACCATTTTTACGCCAATCCGGCCGATGACGCTGATTTAGATGACATTCTTCCGCGGATGATCAAAACATGGCAGCGGATCGGCTTAAAGCCGAAGGTCCATCTCTCCTCGCCAAAATCAGAATCAGCCGTACGCAGTCATGCGGACTATGTGGATGCGAATTTTATTCTGCCGGTGCTGGAGCGGTTCAGACAATGGGATGCGGACATCGATTTTATGATTGAGGCGAAAGAGAAAGACCGGGCGCTGCTCCGGCTCGTCGAAGAATTAAGCGCCATCCGCGGAGTTAAACGCCTGGCGGGCGGAGTGCTGAGGTGGAAGGTATAACCAGGTTTATCACCCGTTCATATGGGGAATTTCCGAAATAACAGACCATCAGACGGAGGAGAAAACACATGAAAAACATTACATCTTTGAAAATAGCCGCTAAGAAGTTCACTTTAAGAAACATGCTTCAGCTATATCAGCTTTGCCACACGGGAGGCCACGAGCTGTATATCTACTCTAAAAAAACAATGTGCAAAATCAAAGATATCATTGAGCTGGAAACGTTCAGAATGGCTCATAAAGAACAAGAATATTTAATTGTAGTGGAAGGAAAGAAAGCGGTGCAGCTTGTTGACCGTTTCAAACATATCATCGAACCTGCGCAAAAAGAAGCCCATTAAATACGGACTACATAAAAAAGGATAGACAGGAGGCTGCCCGGCCCCCGCTCGTCTATCCTTTTTCCATTATTCATGTATCAGCTCGCCGAATTGGGCCTGATGGAGTCTCTGGTACATGCCGCCGGATGCCAGCAGTTCCTTATGATGACCTTGTTCAGCGATGCCTTCTTTCGTGACGACGACGATCCTGTCCGCATCCTTAATCGTAGCCAGCCGATGGGCGATCACAAGCGTTGTGCGTCCTTCAGACAGCTCTTGCAGCGATTTTTGAATGGCGGCTTCCGTTTCTGTATCGAGGGCTGATGTAGCCTCGTCTAAAATTAAGATCGACGGGTTTTTCAAAAACATTCTGGCGATGGAAAGCCGTTGCTTCTGCCCGCCTGACAGCTTCACGCCGCGCTCGCCGATCACCGTGTTTAAACCGTCGGGATACCCGTTTACCAAATCCTCTAAATGTGCCTGGCGGACGGCCTGCCGGATTTCTTCCTCAGACGCATCGAGCCGCCCGTAAGCAATGTTTTCCCGCAATGTGCCGGAAAACAGAAAGACATCCTGCTGGACGACGCCGATTTGTCCGCGCAATGATGACAGCGTCATGTCCTTAATATCGATACCGTCGATGGAAATCACGCCTTCAGACGGCTCATAAAAGCGCGGCAGCAGACTTGTCAGCGTTGATTTCCCCGCTCCCGAAGGCCCGACGAATGCGACTGTCTCCCCGGCATGAATGGACAAATTGATTCCCGACAGAACCGGGCTGTTTTCTTCGTAACCGAATGACACACCATCATAACGGATATTCCCTTTTAAACCGGACACATGTCTCGCGTTCGGGGCGTCCTTGATATCAGGCTCCGTTTCCATTATTTCTATAAAGCTTTTAAAACCGGCTATGCCTCTCGGATACAGCTCAATAATCGCGTTGATTTTATCAATCGGACGGAACAGAACGTTCGTCAGCAGCACAAAAGCGACGAATTCCCCGTAAGATAACGATCCGCGGATCACGAACCATGTCCCGCACAACAGGACGAACAGCGTGACGAATCTTGTCAGCATGTAACTGATCGAGCCGTTTTTCGCCATGATTTTATATGACGTCAGCTTTGTTTTGCGGAAACGCTGATTGTTCACGTCAAACCGCTGCTTTTCAAACGCTTCATTGCTGAAAGCCTGAACAAGACGAATGCCGCCGATATTGTTTTCGACCCTCGCGCTGAAGTCTCCGACGTCTTTGTTCAGTTTTGTAAACGCAGAGGTCATTTTTTTATTAAAATACAAAGCAAGCCAAATGACGACCGGCATAATGATAAAGGTCAACAGCGCGAGCTGCCAGTTAATGAACAGCATCACACCGAACGCGCCCAAAATCGTCATGACCGCGATAAACAGGTCTTCAGGCCCGTGGTGGGCGGTTTCTCCGATATACATCAAATCATTGGTGAGCTTGGACATTAAACTGCCCGTTTTGTTGTTATCGTAAAATTTGAACGAAAGCTTTTGCAGATGGTCAAAAAGCTTTTTCCGCATATCGGTTTCAATGTTAATGCCGAGCATATGGCCCCAATACGTCACAACATACTGAAGCGCCGAGCTGAGGGCGTAGACTCCGAATAAAGCAGCGGAAGTCAAAATAATCAGATGCCAATCCCGCCCCGGGAGCAATGTATCGATAAAGTAATTAACAATCAGAGGAAAACTCAGCTCCATCAATCCGCCAGCGATGGCAGAAAAGAAGTCGAGAAAAAACAGCTTTTTGTACGGTTTATAATAAGAAAAAAATTGTCGCAGCACGATTCCGTCCTCCTTGTGCCTCGTTCCTAATGATAATATTTCTCAATTATACTATACACAAGGAGTTTTAAAAGCGTTTTTTATAAAACGCCGGAAAATAACCGCGCGAAGGATTCCTTCGTTCTTTCCCATAATGTGCGCTTATAGAAACGGACGGGGCTGATTTTCTCAGACTCTCTCATATCCTCCAGATAATGCGCTTCAAGATCTTTGATCGCCTTTTGATCTGTAAAAAAGACATTGACCTCAAAGTTCAGCTGAAAGCTTCTCATGTCCATGTTCGCCGTCCCGACAGAGGCGAGGTTTCCGTCAGTGATGAGCACCTTTTGATGCATAAAGCCTTTTTGATAGGAATAGACTTCGATTCCTTCGCGAAGTAGCTCGGGGAAATACGATCTCGTCGCGTACTGGGTTAAAAACCCGTCATTGGTTTCCGGCACCATGACACGCACCCGGACGCCTCTGGCAGCAGCCTCCTTTAGCGCTGTACGGATCGGCTCATTCGGCACGAAATAAGGCGTCGCGATCCATACAGATGATTCGGCCGCCGCTATCATGGCATAATACAGATCGCTCATCCGTTCCTTCATATCGGGGCCCGTCGGAACGACTTGATAGACGCCGCCGCTTTCTGCAGGGACCGGGCGGCTGTATGCTTTCTGATCAATCAGCACCTCATCCGAAACGTATTCCCAATCAAGCATAAAAATGCTGTGGAGCGTCTGAACGATTTCTCCTTCGACTTTCATATGGGTGTCCCGCCAAAAACCGACACTTTGGTCTTTGCCGATATACTCCTTGCCGACATTCAGCCCGCCGACAAAACCGGTTTTCCCGTCAACGATGACGATCTTGCGGTGATTTCTGAAATTGAATTTTTGGTTGAAAAAACCGTATTTCAGCGGCAGAAACGGGACGATGTTCACGCCCGCGCGTTTCAGTTTTTTAATGTCTTTTCCGGCCAGCTTCAGGCTGCCGGCCGCGTCGAACAAAAACCGCACTTCAACACCTTGACGCGCTTTTTCCATCATAATCTCCATCATCTTGTGCCCGAGCATGTCTGATTTGAACATGTAATACTCAATATGTATAAATGATGCTGCCGACCGGAGCGCTTCAAACAGCTCCGGAAATGTTTCGTCCCCGTTTTTGAGCACCTTCAGCCTGCTTTTTGTATTGATATTCATATGAGACGCCTTGATTGAATATTGAAAGAAACGCTTCTGATTTCCTTTCAGCCCGGACAGATCGGGAGTCTGTTCCATATCAAATATCGTTCTCAGCTTTTCCCGGTTGTATGTCCGTTTCGACCTGAACAGCTTGCCTTTTTCATAAAGCTGGCCGGAAAAAAGGTAAAATAAGTACCCGGCGATCGGAAAAAACACAAGAATATGAATCCATAACAGCGTGTGCTGCGAGGTGCGGTTTTCAAGAATTAACGAATAGATGCTGAACAAAATAATGCTTGCATAGCAAAGCAACCCTCCGTAAAACTCAAGCCTGGAAACCGGAAAAAACCATATGACATATGCTCCGATAAGCATCATATATAAAAAGCAAAATTCCAGTCTCCTTTTCAGCATCCCGACTCTCTCCCATCTGATCCGATAACTCTGTATACCCTCTGTCTTCCGGCCTGTAAACATATGAAAAAGCCTCTCCGCACGAGCCGGAAAGGCTTATGATGACACTTCCTGTGACTGGCCGGGTGTGATGTTCTGAAGCAATGCCGGATTGAGCGAGCAGCTGCCTTTGATTTTATTTTTGAAGATGCCGATGATCAGACCGGTGACCGCAATCGACACTAAGGAGAAGAGCCCTTTCAGCAATCCGACGGAGAAAATGCCGGCCAGCACGACGCCAAAATCGAAGAGGAAATTAACGGCACCCGGATTCCATCCGCAGCGCTTTTGCAGAAATAAAGCGAGGATATTGGCGCCGCCGAGCGATGCCTGATGATAAAACATGAGCGACAGGCCGAACCCGATCAGCGCCCCGCCGCAAACCGCCCCGGCAAGCGGTGAAACAGAGACCGGCGGCAGCCAGTGATCCGCGCCGGTAAACAGAGTCAGCACTGTGACTGCAAAAACGGTGGATAGAGTGAATTTGATTCCCATTCTGATGAGAGAAAATATATAAAACGGGATATTGATCAGAAAGAAGATAATCGCAAACGAGGAATGAAACAAGTACGACAGGCTTAGTGACAGTCCCGCTGTGCCGCCGGTTAATACATGAGAATGTCTGAGTGTCAGGACGCCGGCGCTTGTCATCAGACAGGCGGCTAAAATGAGGAAAATCCGCTTCATTCTTCACTCTCCTTTTGTTGATATTATTTCCACATAAAACATAACAGGAATCACCGCCGCCCAGCCATTACCTTGGCAGAAAATATCTTATGTTTTTATTTTTTCACCATAAAAAATCCCCCTCTTGCAGGGGGATTTTTACGTGCGTTTCCGATAGACAACATAGCTGCGGGTCAAATACTTGAGGGGCAGGCTGAACACGTGAACCAATCTTGTAAACGGCCAGAGGATAAAAACGACGTACCCTATGATGATATGAAACTTAAACCATAGCGGGACACTCTCCATCAAAGAAGCGTCAGGCCGGAACAAAACAATTTCCCTGAACCACGGCCCGACTGTTGCCCTGTAATCAAATCCTTTCGAGTCAATGTTGAGAAACGTGGCCGCAACGCCCGACAGCATCATGAACAGCAGCAGAATAAGCGTCAGGATATCCGATGGCGAGCTGGTTTTGCGGATTCTTTTGTCAAACAGCCTTCTGTATGTCAGGATCACTAGTCCGGCACAAGCCGCGATCCCCGCCGGCAGGCCTGCGCCGATCGCCATTTTGTGATACGTATGCTCTGAAATGCCAAGTGCAGTATACACGCCTTCCGGGATCAGAATTCCCATGACATGTCCGCCGACAACGAACAGCAGTCCCCAGTGAAAAAGTGTGCTGCCCGCCGCAAGTTTTTTCTTTTCTAACAGCTCGCTTGATTTCGCCGTCCAGCCAAACTGGTCATGCTGATAGCGGTAAATATGCCCGCCGATAAAGATCGTCAATACCATGTACGGCATAATCCCCCACAGGATCTGCCCGCTCATGCCTGAACAGCCCCTTCTTCAGTGCTTTCACGTACACCGATGCTTTCCAGCGCGGCCTGCAGCACGTGCAGCAGCTCAGCATAGAGGCTGTCATTTTTTTCGAGGCGGGAAGCCAGCTCCCTCACATTGGACAGGTATTTCTCAAACACGCTTCTCGCCGCTTCAATTTCTGCGACCGCGGCGAATTCCAGCATAAGCGGCAGATAATCAGGCAGCTCTTTCTCTGTCGGCAGGAAACCGGATTGCTGGTAGGTGTTTTTTAAATGCAGCAGTTCAATTCCGCGCTCCCTTTGCTCGCCTGAGTTAAAGTAGGTGACGTACATATTCGTTTTTTTCCCGAAGTCGAACGTATACACATAGTGTTCAATCAGCGCTTGCGGAGAAAAGCCGGCTGCCGCCTCTAAAAAGTGCAGCAGTTTCTCACGGATTTGCTGATTGGTGACGTCATGGATAAGAGCCTTCCAATCGGGAAGCCCGGCTCTCCACTCTTCATCCGGATAAGAGAGAAGAATGGAAAGAGCGGAGAATGTGATTTGCCGGTCTGTGGTGTTCATCTTGTTTCACCTCATTTATCAAAAGTTAGAAACAAGAGCCGGGGCCGCCTGAAAATGACAAACCGCAGCTTCCTTGTTCAGCGTATAAATCAGACACTTCTTCTCGATGGCTGCTCGGGATCACAAAGCGGTCATCATATTTGGCGATCGCCAGCAGCCGATACATGTCTTCAATTTGCTGTTCTGTTAAACCGACACCGGAGATCAGTGCCGCGTCGATGGATTTATTCGTCTGGACCGCCCTCATATACTGACGCATGACGGACATTTTCTTTAACGTTGACCGAATATGATCCGTATCACCGGCCGTTAATAACTGGGCCAAATAGTCAATCGGAATTCTCATTTGGTCGATAGCCGGGAAAATATCTTCCGCCGTTTGCCGGCTGCCTTTTCCTTCAAAGAGATTCATAATCGGGCTGAGCGGCGGAATGTACCAAACCATCGGCAGCGTACGGTACTCAGGGTGAAGCGGAAGCGCAATCTTCCAATCGATGATCATTTTATAGATCGGCGATTGCTGCGCGGCCTCTATCCATTCAGCCGGGATGCCTTGTTCTTTTGCCAATTTGGCAATCTCAGGATCATTCGGATCAAGAAAAATGTCCAGTTGGGAATGGTAGAGATCCTTTTCATTTTCAACGGAGGCCGCTTCCTCCACTTTATCCGCGTCGTACAGCATGACGCCGAGATAGCGGATTCTGCCCACACACGTTTCGGAGCAGATGGTCGGCAGCCCCGCCTCCAAGCGCGGAAAGCAGAGTGTGCATTTTTCCGCTTTGTTCGTCTGCCAGTTAAAATAGACTTTTTTATAAGGACAGGATGAGACGCAATATCTCCATGAACGGCACGCGTTTTGATCAACGAGTACGATGCCGTCTTCCTCACGTTTGTACATGGCGCCGGACGGGCAGGATGACACGCATGCCGGATTGATGCAGTGCTCACAAATACGGGGCAGATACATCATAAAGACCTCATCGAATTCTGTTTTGATCGATTCCTCCATTTTTTGAACGTTTGGATCTTCAAGCCCTGTAATATGGCCGCCCGCGAGATCATCCTCCCAGTTCGGGCCCCATTCGATATTCATAAAATCACCCGTCAAGGACGATTTCGGCCGCGCCACCGGCTGGTGCTTTTTCTGCGGACTGTTTGTTAATGTTTCATAATCATAGTTCCAAGGTTCATAGTAATCATCAATCGTCGGCTGATTCGGATTATAGAAAAGGCCTGCAAGCCGGTTTGTTTTCGGGCCTGATTTCAATTCAAGCTTTCCTTTTTTCAACGTCCAGCCGCCTTTATATTTGTCCTGGTCCTCCCATTGCTTCGGGTAGCCGATGCCGGGCTTTGTTTCTACATTATTAAAATACATATATTCCGCACCGGAACGATTTGTCCACGTGTTTTTGCAGGTGACACTGCACGTGTGGCAGCCGATGCATTTATCCAAGTTCATGACCATCCCGATCTGCGCTTTAATCTTCAAGCCAATCGACCTCCTTCAGCTTGCGGATGACGACATTCAGATCGCGCTGATTCCCCGTCGGACCGTAATAGTTAAAGCCGTAACTGAGCTGTGCGTAGCCCCCGATCATCTGGGTCGGCTTGACGTGAATCCTTGTCGGGCTGTTATGGGTGCCTCCGCGGTTATTCGTCAGTTTTGTGCCGGGCACGTTGATGTGGCGGTCCTGGGCATGGTGCATAAACGCCATTCCTTTAGGAATCCGGTGAGACAAAACCGCTCTCGCCACGACAACGCCGTTTCGGTTGAAGCATTCAATCCAATCGTTGTCTTTGATATCCGTGTCCTCTGCGTCATCTTTATTCATCCACACGGTTGGTCCGCCGCGGAACAGCGTCAGCATTGGCAGAGAATCAAAATACATGCTGTGGACAGACCATTTATTATGCGGCGTCAAATAATTGAGGACGATTTCTTTTCCCTCTTGATCAGGCCGCTTGCTTAGAAACGGGCGATGCTGGAGGATCGGTTTGAATGTCGACATCGTTTCACCGAATTCCATCATCAGTTCATGATCGACATAATAGGATTGTCTGCCGGTCAGTGTCCGCCACGGGATTAATTTTTCCACATTCGTCGTAAACGGCGAGTACCTGCGCCCTCCTTTTTCTGAGCCGGTAAAGGCCGGAGACGTGATGACCGTTTTCGGCTGGGCTGTAATTTGCTCGAACGTAAAGCATTCTTCCTCGCGTTCTTCCGCCAGGTCTTTCAGCTTCAGGTTTGTGATGTTTTCAAGCGATTCCCATGCTTTCACGGCGACCTTTCCATTCGACGTGGATGACAGGGTTAAAATCGCTTCTGCCGCCTGCTTTGCTTCACTTATATTCGGGCATCCTTTGGCAACGCCGTCTGAATCGGTTTCTCCAAGTCTCTTTTTGAGTGATTCATATTCATCGGCGATAGACCAGCTCATCCCTTTTGTTCCGCTCGGTTTTAAAGCCGTATGAGGGCCGAGCGCGGTCATTTTATGAAAAATGTGTTTGTAATCCCGTTCAACGACATGGATGTTCGGCATCGTTTTTCCCGGAATGGCTTCACATTCGCCCTTGCTCCAGTCATTGATTTTTCCGAACGGCTGGGCCAATTCCTGCATCGTGTCGTGGAGGAGCGGCGTCGCGACTACCTCTTTCACCGGCTCCATCTCGACTTCTTCCGCCAGGTCGGAAACGGCTTTTGACAGCGCCTTAAAAATATCCCAGTCTGACCTCGATTCCCACGGCGCCGAGATCGCCGGAGCAAAAGGATGAATGAACGGGTGCATATCCGTGCTGCTGAGATCGTGTTTTTCATACCATGTCGCCGCCGGCAGCACGATATCGGAATACAGCGCCGTACCGGCCATTCGAAAGTCGAGATTGATTAACAAGTCGAGCTTGCCTTCCGGCGCCTGTTCCCGCCATTTGATTTCTTCAGGGCGGATGCTGTCGCTGTCGTCATTCATCAGACCGTTTGTCGTCCCCAGCAGATGCTTGAGAAAATATTCATGCCCTTTTCCTGAGCTTGAGATCAGATTTGCCCGCCAGACGAAGAGATTCCTTGGGAAATTCACTTCATTGTCCGGGTCTTCAATCGCGAATTTCAATTTTTTCTCTTGAAGCCGTGAGGCCACGTACGCACCTACGTCTTCAGGTGTCGCCGCCCCCGCTTTTTCAGCTTCTTTGTACAGGTCAATGCCGTTTTGATTGAATGTCGGGTAAGACGGAAGCCACCCTAATCGGGCCGCCAGCACATTGTAATCGGCGTGATGCTTGTAGCGGGATGAAGAAGCGACCGGTGAAGCCAAGTCACTGATCGGCTGGTCTTCGTAACGCCACTGGTCTGTCGCAAAGTAGAAAAATGAGGTGCCGTTTTGCAGTTTAGACACGCCTTCCCAGTCCTTTGCGGTTGCGATCGTCTGCCACCCTTCAGCAGGACGGAGCTTTTCCTGACCGACATAATGAGCCCAGCCTCCGCCGTTTACGCCTTGGGCGCCTACCAATAAAACAAGATTTAACACCGCGCGGTAAATCGTGTCGGAGTTGAACCAGTGGTTGATTCCCGCCCCTACGATAATCATCGATCTGCCGTCTGTATCGATCGCATTTTGAGCAAACTCCCTGGCAATCTGTATAACGGCTTCTCTTTTAATTCCCGTGATCTGTTCCTGCCAGGCAGGTGTGAACGGATGGGGATCATCATAGGATGCGGCTGATTGTCCGCCGATGCCCCGGTTCACGCCGTAGTTTGCCAATATCAAGTCAAACACGGTCGTGACGTACGTCTCTTCACCATTCAGATCCAATTTTTTAATAGGAAGATTCCGCTCAAGCACTTTGTTTCCGTCATTTGAAAAATACGGAATGCACACCGAGCCGATTTCGTCCTCTATTCCGAGCACGGTGAGACGGGGCTCGATCTGTTCCCCGGTGTCTTCGTCGATCATGTGCAGATTCCATTTCTGCTGCCCGTCCCAGCGGGAGCCCATTGTTCCTTGCGGTATGGCAAACGCACCTGTCTGTTCATTCCAGACCGCCGGCTTCCACTGATCATGCTTTGTCTGCCGCCCGATGTCTTTCGCATGCAAAAACCGCCCCGCTGTGTATACGCCATTTTCTTTTGATAAGGTGACGAGAAATGGAAAATCAGTGTATTGCTTCGCGTACTCAATAAAACGTTCCGTCTCTTGATTCACGTAAAATTCCTGCAGAATGACGTGACCCATCGCCATCGCAAGCGCCCCGTCAGTCCCTTGGCGGATACTGAGCCAGTCATCCGCGAACTTTGAGGACTCCGCAAAATCGGGACTGATTGAAATGACCTTGGCGCCTTTATAGCGGGCTTCCGCCAGAAAATGCGCATCAGGCGTTCTCGTTAACGGAACGTTGGAGCCCCATGTGATGATATAGCCTGAATTGTACCAATCACTGCTTTCCGGAACGTCCGTCTGGTCGCCCCAAATTTGCGGGGATGCCGGCGGGAGATCCGCATACCAGTCATAAAAACTGAGCATTGGGCCGCCGATTAAAGACATGAATCGCGAACCTGATGCGTGGCTGATCATGGACATCGCCGGGATCGGAGAAAAACCGACATTCCGGTCAGGCCCGTATTTCATCACTGTATACAGCAGAGAGGCTGAAATCAGCTTCAGCACTTCCGGCCATTCCGCGCGGACAAAGCCGCCTTTCCCTCTTGCCTGTTTATAGGACTTCGCTTTTTCAGGGTTTTCAACGATCGATTTCCAGGCATCCAGCGGATTTTGATGCGTCTGCAACGCTTCCCGCCACAAATTGATCAGCACACCTCGCACATATGGATATTTCACACGGAGCGGGCTGTAGATGTACCAAGAAAAACTGGCCCCCCGCGGACAGCCTCTCGGTTCGAAATCAGGCATATCCGGGCCTGTTGATGGATAATTCAAGTTTTGTCCTTCCCACGTGACAATTCCGTTTTTCACATAAATATTCCAGCTGCAAGAACCCGTGCAGTTGACGCCGTGGGTGGAGCGAACGACTTTGTCGTACTGCCATCTGTTTCTGTATACATTCTCCCAATCACGATCTTCGCTTGTCGTTTGGCTATGATGATTTGAATGATGTTCGATAGGAGAAAAATAGTTTAATCTCCTGAGCAACGGACTCATTTTCTTTTTCTTCATGATCGTTCACTCCTTCCGAGTCAGGTGATGCTATGTACACTATAAACAGAGACGGCGCATCACCTTGTGAACTATGTCACACACTCTGCTTTTTTCACAAAACGTTCACACAGAGCAGCAGGAAGGATTTTCAAACGATATAGGGACGCCCGCGTCATCAAAAAAACCGGTTCTGTTTAAGAACCGGGTTCGGCGTTTTCATCCCGTGATGTATGCAGATACCTCAAAAACAACTGATAGGAACAGAAGACATTTTGCTGAAGCATCGCCAAAAAGTTCATTTGCAGCCGCGGATGGTAAGACATCATTTGCTTAAATACGGAATATGGAATATGGAGTACCAGAATATCCGGTGAGGCATTGACTGAGATAAAAGGCGATAAAGAGAGCCCGCCTTTTTCATCAATCGGAAACACATCGCCTTTTTCCAACAGCGCAACGGTTTGTGACCCTTCAGGGAGCCTGCTGTCCGTAAAACGGATATTGCCTTTTAATACAATATAAACGGATTGTGAATGAAGAAAGGATGGAGATTGGTCAGATGAGCCGCGGATAAACGTCCCGTTTTTGAGCAAGGTTTCGACAATGGACAGAGGCACTTCATTAAACATAGGAAGTTGTTTCAGAAATAATAAATAGTCACACTGATTCATAGGAAAGCCTCCTGTGCTATTGATAGCTTTAGTGTAGCCCGATTGAGCCCGCGCGGCAGTGATGTATTTCACAGCTTGTATGATAAAGGTCACTTATCAGGAGAGTGTCTGCATTTATAATGAAATAAAAAGGAGGGTTTCGATGAAGGCGATGATTCCGAAGCAGCACGGCGCATGGGCGATGCTGCTGATTCCATTTTTACTCGGCATGGTCAAGGGAGGCCCGGTTTTCTGGCATATTCCGCTCTTTTTGGGCTGGCTGTTCCTTTACTTGACGGTTTATCCCGTTTCGCTCGCTTTGAAAAAGAAACAGCTTCAGCCTTATCAAAAGTGGATATGGTATTACGGTTTTCCAGCCTGCTGCTTTTTGATCATTTCTGTCTTTCATAAGCCGCAGCTCGTCTGGATCGGCGTTTTTTTATTGCCGCTGTTTCTCATACATACGCATTATGCCCGCCGAAAAAACGAACGGGCGCTCACGAATGATATTGCGGGTGTTCTGTTCTTTTGTTCGGGCGGGCTTGCGAGCTGCTGGCTGGGAACGGGAATCCTTGACGGCTGGGCTTGGTTTCTATTCTTGCAATCCGCTTTATTTTTTGTCGGGAGTTCTTTTTATGTGAAATCGGTCATACGGGAGAGAAAAAACAGAAGGTTTGCTTACTGGTCGTGGGGATATCACCTCTTGCTCCCCTTTTTATCGGCTCTTCTCGGGGCAGGCTGGGCGTTTCTCGCTTTTATCCCAAGCAGTCTGCGGGCCTGGTTTTTTCATGGAAGAGACTGGCAGGTGAAAACGATCGGCATTCTGGAAATCGTAAATGCCGGCTTCTTTTTCGCCGTCATGTGTATATGTATCACAAGCTGAAAAACAAGGACATCGGCTGCCCTTGTTTTTTCAGTCAATATTGCAGATCTCAAGCGGACAATTTTCACACTCGATCTCGCATCGTAAATAGTCCCGCTTGTGCAAAATAATTTTTCCGGTTTCGTCTATCGAAATAACCCCTTGTTTGCGGAGGTCTCCCAGCATGCGGTTGACGCTCTCCCTTGCCGCCGCGCAAAACTTAGCCAAATCCTGATTTGTCAGCACAATGTTAATCAGAATCCCGTCACTTCGTTCCACCCCGTAGCTGTTTGATAAGCGGATAAGGGTGGAATAGAGCGCCCCTTTTTTGCCGTGAAGAAGCAGATCCCTGATCTTAGACTGGATTTTTCGCAGATGGGTGCTCATCCATTTCATAAATTCAAACGTCAAAACACCGTTTTGGATCAATTCCTTTTCCAGCCTGTTTTTATTAATGACGAGCACCTCCCCGTCCTCTAACACTTTCGCACTGAGCATATATCTCGGCTCATCTGTGAATAGCGTCAATTCTCCGACAATATCGTGTTTTTGGCAGATTCTAAGTGTCAGGTCTTTTCCGTCAGATGTCAGCTTGCCGATTTCAATGAGTCCTGATTGAATCAGATAAAGCTCTTCTGCATCCATTCCTTCTTGAAACAAATACGTGTGTTTTTTCATTTTCCTTTTCGTACTGATCGATTCCAGCAATTCATGCAGTTCGCGGGAAAGAAGTTCTTTATCAGATTTTCGGACAGAGAGAATATTCATGAGCTCACCTCGAAGAAAGTCACGTTGCGTATGTATATTGTAACGTGACTTGATTTGCACTCGCCCAGAAAAAATTAACAATCTTGTGAATGGATCATTATGAATCAAGGCTATGACTGTTTTTCTCCGTATGTGTTTTCATTCTTTCCTGCCAATACATCCAGATCACAAGGACAAAGCTGGCTAACGCAACCTCTGAAAGCGCCATAAACCCGATCGCGTATTGGCCTGTTGCCTGAAATACACTTGCCAGAATCAGCGGAGGGAAAAAACCGCCCAGTCCGCCCATGGCAGACACAATACCGTTGGCAATCCCCGCTTGCTTCGAAAAATAGAAAGGCACCAGTTTAAATACCGTCCCGTTTCCAATCCCTGAGCAGACTGCCACCGTCAGCGATCCGAACGCATAAAGGCCGATCGCCGGGGAGAATGACAGCATGACGCCTGACAGCGTAAGCCCTGCGAAAACGAACATCAGAATGCGGAGCGGGCTCAGTTTATCTGCAAGAAACCCTCCCACAGGCCTGAGCAGCGTAGAGACCGCAATAAAGCCGGCCGTCCGCAGGCCGGCATCCGCAGGGCTCAGCCCAAAATGCTCAACCAAAAAATTCGGAAGATAGATGGTAAAGGCGACAAAGGCGCCGAACGTAATAAAATAAAACAGGCTCAACATCCACAGCACACGATTTCGGTAAACGGCTTTCATTTGTGTCTTTATGGAAACTTTGACTTTCTTCTCATGCCGGTCGCCGAACAAAACGTGCAGTAATGCGAAAACAGCCAGCAAAACAAGATACATCTGCACGGTTGCTTTCCATCCCGCGGCTTGAGCGATAACCGGCGCCGCAAAAGTAGTAACGGCGGTCCCGATGTTTCCGGCACCGTAAATCCCATTGACGACACCGTGCTTTTCTTTCGGATAATATTTCGGGAGGGACGTCACTCCGATGGAGAATACCGCTCCCCCGATCCCTAAGAAAAAGCCGCCCGCAATTAAATCAAATAAAGAATCCGCGATACTGATCCAAAATACGGGAAACAAAAGCAGGATGAAGCTGATCATAAACATCAGCCGCGCGCCATACCTGTTCGTTAAATATCCTAAAGGAATACGGAGAAGCGATCCGAGAATAACGGGAATCGCCGTCACCAATGAAATCTCGCCTTTGCTTAAATGAATATCTGATGTCATTTGAGAAATGAGCGATGAAATCAGCACCCACACCATAAACCCTGCCACTAAGCTTAATGACTGCAGCGATAATTGAATATGTTGACGATTGATCATTCGGCTTGCCCCTTTCACTGATTCAATATCAGTCTTATCATACAAAAACTCAGTGTACGGGATTGTGAATTACATCACACGCTTTATATGCAAAAAAAAAGAACAAAGCCCGAAGACTTTGTCCTTTGATCATCATTACATTTTTTCCGGAGCGGATACGCCGATCAGCTGAAGCGCATTGTTCAGCGTAATTTGCGTCGCCTTCATTAAAGCGAGACGCGCGCGGCTCTTCTCTTTATTTTCCGGATCGATGACTTTCTCCGCATTGTAGAAGCTGTGCAGAGCGGAAGCCAGATCATAAATATAGTTTGTGACACGGTGAGGAATGCGTTTTTCCGCCGCTTCCGCCACTGCCTCAGGGAAGCCGCCGATTGTTTTCAGCAGGTCATATTCTTTTTCTGATTGAATATGGCTGAAATCAAGATCTGCCGCCGGTTTAAGTCCCTGCTCCTCCCCTTGGCGAAGCATGCTGCAAATACGTGCATGTGCGTATTGCGCATAATACACAGGGTTTTCATTAGATGTTGATACGGCAAGATCCAAGTCAAAATCCATATGCGTATCAGCGCTGCGCATCGCGAAGAAATAACGGACCGCGTCAAGGCCGACCTCTTCAATCAGGTCGCGCATCGTTACGGCTTTCCCCGTACGTTTGCTCATCTTCATTTTTTCGCCGTTTTTGTATAAATGAACGAGCTGAATGATCTCAACTTCCAATGTGCCTTTCTTGTAACCGAGCGCTTCAATCGCCGCTTTCATACGCGGAATATACCCGTGGTGATCCGCGCCCCATACATTGATGAGCTTGTCGAATCCGCGGTCAAGTTTGTCTTTATGGTATGCGATATCCGGCAGCAGATAAGTGTATGAGCCGTCTTTTTTGATCAGCACACGGTCTTTATCGTCGCCGAACGTTGTGGAGCGGAACCATGTCGCGCCGTCCTCTTCGTATACATGGCCCTTTTCGCGAAGCGTCTCGAGCGCCTGATCAATTTTTCCGTTTTCGTACAGGGACGTTTCAGAATACCATACGTCAAACGGCACGCGGAAATTTTCCAGGTCGGAGCGAAGTTTATCAAGCTCGTACTTTAAGCCGTATTCACGGAAAAACGCCTGACGTTCGCTCTCCTCTTCATGTACGAAACGGTCACCGAAATCTTCGGCAAGTTTTTTCCCGATGGCGATAATATCCTCGCCGCGGTAACCGTCTTCCGGCATCGGTTTCTCGAGGCCGAGCGCTTCAAAATAACGGACTTCAACGGAAAGCGCCAGGTTGTTAATCTGGTTGCCCGCATCATTAATATAGTATTCGCGGCTCACATCATAGCCCGCTTTAGAAAGCACGCTGCACAGCGCGTCACCTACCGCCGCGCCGCGCGCATGGCCTAAGTGAAGATCTCCCGTCGGGTTGGCCGATACGAATTCGACCTGAATCTTTTCGCCTTGTCCGATGTTTGTCTCTCCGTAATGTTCACCCGCTTCAAGCACGGACGGAATCAGTTTTGTTAAGTAGCTGTTGTTCATGTAAAAGTTGATAAAGCCGGGTCCCGCAATATCCATCTTTTCAATGGAAGCTTTGCCTTTATCAAATGACGCCACGATCTCCTCAGCGATTTGGCGCGGCGCTTTTTTTGCGATTCTCGCCAGCTGCATCGCCATGTTTGTGGAATAATCACCGTGTGTTTTGTCTTTCGGCGTTTCTAACAGTACGCTTGGAATCTGGCTTTCGTCCGCCAGGCCCGCTTTCAGAACGGCCGCTTTGATCTCTTCCTTCAGCACGTCCTTCATTTGTTCCGCAATATTCATGCCTTTGTTTCCTCCTTATATTGGATCGTCATGTTATGTACATGTTCTTGGTTTTCGCCTACAGTCATGTTATATGTCAGTTTGACGGAGCCTTCCGAACTGCCGACATCAGATTGAATGTTTTTCGTTTCCGTACGGAGCTCCATTTGTCCGAACGGCAGTTTATATTGAGTGAGTGTCGATGCCCCCGGAATGAACCGCTGTTTCATTTGGATGGCGCCCGATCTCATTACGAGAATCTCTTTTTCTGTGATCTTGACGACCGTTTTAATCTTGCCCAAATCATGCTCTTCGTGATAGGAAAGATACGTTTTGCCGTTTCTCACGTAATAGAATCCACTCGATGTAAATTCAACCGACTCTTCTTCAGAGCCGTTATGAATGAATGATTGCACATGAATGGCTACTGGTGTCTCCTGTCTCATGCTGACACTTCCTTTTCATCATCCCGCTTAACCTGAATAGTATAAGTTTTCAAGGGAAAAAGTTCAACCGCTTCCTCCTATCTTACCATCTTTGCTGATTGGTTTTGAAGATAAACATGATTTTTAAGGAAAATGAAAAAACCGGAAATCCTAGGCTGCGGGATAAATGCGGTTCCTTCGGCGGACGGCTTTGTCAAAGGGGAAAAGTTTGCGGTATTTTTGCGCTATCCTTCCGAATGAAAATGATAAAATATGTCATATACATAACGTGGAAGGGAGGGATTCGGAATAGTGGCGAGTGTTTTATCGTCTTCAGCGATTGGAGAAAAAATCAACGAATGGTATATGTACATTCGAAGGTTCAGCATCCCGGACGCCGAGTATTTGCGGAGAGAAATCAAAGAAGAACTTGCAGGCCTGGAAGATGACCAGGATCTTCATCTGTACTATTCTCTCATGGAATTCCGCCACAATCTGATGCTCGAATACCTCGAACCGCTGGAATCGCAGCGGATAGAAGAACAGCCGAGACTATCGGATCTGCTCGCGGATATTGATAAAAAGCAGGCCCGGCTGACCGGACGGCTTGATTATTATTTTAATTTTTTCCGGGGGATGTATGAGCTGGAATGCCGTGAATATCTTTCAGCGATTCAGTTTTTTAAGAAAGCTGAATATAAGCTGGATTTTGTCAAAGATTGTATCGAGAAAGCTGAATTTTATTTTAAGATGTCAGAGTCCTACTATTATATGAAGCAGACTTATTTTTCTATGGATTATGCCCGGCAGGCTTATAAAATTTATCATAAGCAGGAGGCATATAATATAAGGGTGCTTCAGTGCCATTCATTGTTCGCTACCAACTTTCTTGACTTAAAGCAATATGATGAAGCAATTCAGCATTTTAAAAAAGCTTATGCCATGGCAGAGGCAGAACAGCAGCCTCAATTAATGGGCCGGACTCTATATAATATCGGACTTTGTTTTAACAGCCAAGGAAATTACAAACCAGCCATTGATTACATAAAACGGGCAATAGCTGTTTTTGAAGATGGGAACATCATCACTTCTCTCCCGCAAGCCTATTTCTTAATCACACAAATACATTATAAAATCGGAAATATGGCCATAGCCAGACAATATCATGACAAAGGGGTATCTTATGCAGAGGAGGCAGAAGATTCCCTATATATAGTCGAATATGAATTTTTAGAATCTTTGTATGTCGGTGAGCCTGATGAAGAAGCAATCATGGAATGTTTTGACTTTCTCAGAGATAAAATGATGTATGCTGATCTTGAAGATTTTGCCTTAGATGTGGCAAAATATTATCATGAAAGAGAGAATTTCGAGAAGGCTGCTGCATATTTTTTAAAGGTGGAAGAAACAAGACAGCAGATTCAAGGAGGTGTGAAGTTGTATGAAATTGAAGTATAAATTAGCACTTACTTGCTTGGCAGTAAGCACTGTTTTTGTTTCAGCCGACATCGCAAGTGCACCGGAACATCAATTTGAAGTTGCTCAGCGCGGAATGATTTAAATGATAATTACTTTTAGGCTTGCAGGTTAAACTGCAAGCCGTTTTTTATATAAACAACTAATTTACAAAAACAAAAAAAACATACCTTAGAACTCAAATGTGTAAAAAGTATTTGACACTTATACATATATTATTTAAAATAAATATATATAAATTTGAAAATTTAAAATAAAAAACAAAATAAGTTAAGGAGGGTTTTAGTGGATAACAATATAAAAAAACTTAGAACAGCAGCTGATATTTCACAAAATGATCTGGCTAAGCTCTGCAATGTGACCAGGCAAACCATCAATGCAATTGAAAATAATAAATATGACCCGACTTTAAGTCTGGCTTTTTCGATAGCTCACGCTTTAAATACGGGAATAGATAAAGTATTCAACTATAACGCCAAAAAAAATTAAGGGAGCGGTTCTTATGAAGAAAATGGATGAGATGCAAAAACACCAATCGGGTACAGCCGCCAGAATAGCATTTAGTTTTTATACTGTCGCTTTACTGATATGGTCATTAATAGATTATTTTAAAAACGGAAATACAGGATGGCAATTTCCGATTCTTTTAATAGGCTGCGCGCTCTATTTATGGATTCAAGTTTATCAAAATCGAAAAACAAGGTAACGATTCCAATACACTTCCGGAGGATTATACAGCAATGTACGAATACAAGTTCATAAAAGCAGAAGTAAACCGATGGAAAGGAAAACCTAAAGAAGACTATAAATAAATTATTGAAAAGTATTCGCAACAAGGGTGAAAGCTGGTTCAAATATTTGCTCCTGCTATTTCAGGCTATGGGGCAGCCGATTATTTTGATATTATTTTTGAAAAAAAAAGTATAATGTTTCAGTACCAAAGAAAGCCGGATCATACATATGGTCCGGCTTTCTTTGTACGAAATAAGCCAGCAGATACTTTTACGGATTTCACCTCTTAACTATTATTTTTTCGGAAATCCGCAATTCAAATAGATTCCAATATATTTTATTATTTAACTTGCTGGGGATATTGAAAAAATTGGAGGAAAAAATGAATCTACTTTTAAAAACACAAAATAGTAAAGCGATTTTTACATTAGTAGCATCAGGAATCATTGTTCTCGCTCTTTTCAGTATGAAACATAATCATTTAAGCATGGATGTTATCGATATTTTAAACAGAGCTGGAATTATCGCTCCTAGTTGGATTGTCAGTGCTATCACCGCAACGGGTTCAGTTCTGGCTATCATTACTGTTTTAGGATCTCTTGGTGCAGGCTTGCCATTGGCCGTTTTAGAACAATTGGCTGCAGCAAGTACAGCAGCAGCATAATATAAAACATTAAATTCAATATCCCTGGCAGTCCCTTTAACGAATGGATGAAAATACATTGTTTAAAAAGAATGTTTTAGTCAAATTGTACATACTCTGTCTGATCTTATTTTTAATTGCTTTATTTACAGCATATTTTTATACAGATTCCGCTTCAAATGTAAATAATCTAAATCGAAATATCCGTCCGGATTTTTTTCAGATTTTCTTTAATAATATTAAAGTAGCGAGTCTGCTTGTTTTTTTAGGCCCGTTGACGCTGTCGCTTGGCACGGTTGCTGTTTTAATTATTAATGGATTAATTTTAGGAAATGCGATAGGAAACATTAAAGACAATTTAAACCTTTTACTGCTTGTTATACCCCATGGAATAATTGAAGTGCCGGTATTGCTTCTTGCAGCCTCTGTAGGAATGAAATTAACTTTAGATTTATTACTCCTCAAAATAAATTTGAAATTCACTTTTAAATATATTGGTATTATATTTCTCGGTTTAATGATAGCAGCTATGTTAGAAACATTTATTACACCTATCTTTATAAAAGGAGCCTCTTAGGATTATGCAAATTGAATTATCTTCATTTAAGGAACGAAACATTAATTTTTTGTCCTCGTTTTTGTTTTATATTATCGGGTTAGCTTTTTATTTAAGTTCCCTTTTACCTTTTATGAAAAGTTTAATTCCCAAAAACATCCCTATACAAGTTGTTGAGCAAGTAAAACATTTAGATTACATCATTGCAATAGCCGCACTGTTTCTTTTAATGTTCGGGGTCATTTTTGAAGGATTCGTATTATTTCTCATTATAAATTTTCTCGGCGCTCAGATTAAGATCAAAACTTTTTATTCCCTATTTATGTTTTCTAACATCCCGGTCGCAATTAAGTTTTTTCTTATATCATTCAAAAATATTTTCGCAGAACATCCAAACACTAGTTTATTTTTCACAAGTAATCATTTGATTTTTTCTATCTTTGATTTGTTCAATATTGCATATTTATTTCTTTTGTTTATTCTTCTGAAATGGAGAACAAATTTGAACTACCTGACAATCTCAGTTTTTATTTTTACGGCATTCCTGTATAGAATGTTTTTTTAGCATATATAAATAAACCCCCTCAATAGGGGTTTTTCTTTCATTTCGTTCACTGTATACAATTCCTTTTATATGCTTCCGAAACAATACCGACTCTAGTACTCACATTCCACTTTTTACAAAGACCGGCTATGATATATTCGACATTACGCTGCGAGTAGTTTAATGACTTAGCGATCTCTTTATTAGGCTTTTCAGCAATTATCAGTTTAATTACTGAAATTTCAATCTTTTTTAATTCCAATTCATTTTCTATTGCTGTTTTCATTCTAACTTCCTTTCTAAAGATGTATTTACTAAATAATACCCTATTATATAATTTTTATCAATAACATCAATTATTAATAGTAAAATAATATAGCTTTTACTAACTTCTAAGTAGTTTATATACAATATAAAAATCCCCCGCCATGTTTCAAGCGGGGGAAATTCTTTCTATTTCACAAACCCAAGCAGCATTTCACGGATCATCTTGCTTGCCGTGTTTGCGGTTTGTTCTGAGTGGTCATAGACCGGTGCCACTTCTACGAGGTCGGCGCCTTTTACGCTGACCTCTGAGCGCGCGATTTCATGGATGGACGCGAGCAATTCTTTAGACGTGATGCCTCCCGCGTCAACCGTGCCCGTTCCCGGCGCATGAGCGGGGTCGAGAACGTCGATATCGATCGTGACATAAACAGGGCGTCCCGCAAGCTGCGGCAGCACTTTTTTCAGCGGCTCAAGCACTTCAAACTTAGAAATGTGCATGCCGTTTTCTTTCGCCCATTCAAATTCTTCCTTCATTCCGGAGCGGATGCCGAATGAAAATACGTTTTGCGGCCCGATGAGCTCGGCCGCTTTGCGGATCGGAGTAGAGTGGGAAAGCGGTTCGCCTTCATAATCCGTGCGCAGGTCGGTGTGCGCGTCAAAATGAATGATGGCAAGATCCGGAAACTTCTTATACATGGCTTTTATGACAGGCCATGATACAAGGTGCTCCCCTCCCATGCCGAGCGGGAACATGCCTTTTTCTAGGATGCCGTCCACGTATTCTTCAATCATATCAAGGCTTCTTTGCGGATTGCCGAACGGAAGCGGAATGTCTCCGGCGTCAAAGAAATTCAAATCAGCCAAGTCACAGTCGAGGTACGGGCTGTATTCTTCAAGACCGATAGACACCTCGCGGATTCTCCCCGGGCCGAACCGTGAACCCGGACGGTAGCTGACCGTCCAATCCATCGGCATGCCGTAGAGGATGGCGTCCGCCTCTTTCCAGTCGGGGCGGCTTGCGATAAATACTTTTCCTGAATAAGCTTCATCAAATCTCATCAATAATACCCTCGCTTTCCTGTAAAAAAGCGCAAGATTCGCTCCTGCGCCGTACGTTTTTATTTGATTAAGTCGCTCACAAATTTCGGAAGAACAAATGCCGCTTTGTGAAGCTCTTTCGTGTAATATTTCGTGTCGATGTCAAAGAAACGGCTGTCCTCCACTTCAAGCGGATCGTACTTTTTAGAACCGATCGTAAATGTCCACAGGCCGCTCGGGTACGTCGGGATATTAGCCGTATACAGACGGGTGATCGGGAAGATTTCTTTCACGTCACGCTGTACGTTTGTAATCAGTTCCGGTGTAAACCACGGGTTGTCCGTCTGCGCGACGAAGATGCCGTCTTCTTTTAACGCCTTGGAAATTCCGGCATAGAAGCCTTTTGAGAACAGATTGACGGCCGGTCCGACCGGTTCTGTTGAATCAACCATAATAACGTCATACTCATTTTCTGATTTCGCGATGTGCATGAAACCGTCATCGACTCTCACGTCGACGCGCGGATCATCAAGCTTGCCCGCAATGGACGGAAGGAATTTTTTAGAGTATTCAATAACCTTGCCGTCAATGTCGACAAGCGTTGCTTTTTTTACGCTTGGGTGCTTCAGAATCTCTCTGATGACACCGCCGTCTCCGCCGCCGACAACGAGAACGTTTTCCGGATTCGGGTGCGTAAATAACGGGACGTGCGCAACCATTTCATGATAGACGAATTCGTCTTTTTCAGAAGTCATGACCATTCCGTCTAAGAACAGCATGTTGCCGAATTCTTCTGTCTCCACCATTTCCAGATGCTGAAATTCCGTCTGTTCCGTATGTAATGTTTGTTTCACCTTTAATGTAATGCCGAAATTCTTCGTCTGCTTCTCCGTATACCAAAGCTCGCTCAATTGTCATCTCCCTTTCAAGGCTTATTTCATTTATTGTAAGCGTCTGTATCGCTTTTATTCCGGTTAAAATCTCATTTTCACCTAAGGAAAAAGTATAGAGGATGGAGGGGAAAAAGTAAAGAAGTGTCCGGTTTGATATGTTTAAAAAACCCCCTTTTTTCACATAATAATAGAATCATGAAAAAGGGGGTTCCCAAAAGTGGATAAAGTATCTGGAAAACAGCTCAGAATCACGCTCAAAATCATCCGCGCCTGCATCTTTCTGACACTGATCGGCGGAATGCTGGCCGGCGTCTGCTTCACATCCGTTCTTCTTGCAGCGAAATGGCAGGGCGCCCCCTCCGTCCGGGTTCCTCAGTCTACGATTCTTTATGCAAATGACGGCTCAAAGCTAGGTGAGACCGATTTCGGGGAAAAGCGCTACTGGGTCCGGTTAAAAGATATCAATCCGACAGCGGTGCAGGCCGCGATTGCGGTGGAGGATCAAAACTTTTACAATCACCACGGTTTTGATTACCGGCGGATGGCCGCCGCCGCGCTGGCTGACATAAAGGCAATGGCCAAGGTTCAGGGCGCCAGCACCATCACCCAGCAATACGCGAGAAATCTCTACCTTGAGCATGATAAAACATGGAAACGAAAATGGAACGAAGCATTTTACACGATCCGCCTTGAACAGAACTATTCTAAAAACGAGATTTTAGAAGGTTATGTAAATACGATATATTACGGCCACGGCGCATACGGAATTGAAGCCGCCTCCCGCCTGTATTTCGGCAAACACGCCAAAGATCTGAACGATGCGGAAGCCGTGCTTTTGGCCGGCATACCGAAAGGCCCGTCCGGCTATTCGCCATATGTCAGCGAAAAGAAGGCCAAACAGCGCCAGGAAACCATTCTCCGTCTGATGGCCGGACAAAAAATGATCTCAAAAGAAAAGGCGGAAAGGCTTAAGAAAACGCCGCTTGCCTATCAGCCGCTGAAAAACAGAACCGCAGCGAAAACGGCGCCTTATTTTTACGATGATGCGATGAAAGAACTCGAGAAAAAGCTCGGCATGACGCGCGAACAGCTCGCAACGAGCGGGTTGCGTGTTTATACAACGCTTGATAAGCGCATGCAGCGGATCGCGGAAAACACTGTGGCACATACGATCCGTACCGGCTCTGACATTCAGGTCGGCTTTTCCGCGATTGATCCGGCAACAGGGCGCGTGCTTGCGCTTCTCGGCGGACGTGACTACGAAAAAAGCCCGTTTGACCGGGCGACACAGGCGAAACGGCAGCCGGCTTCCACGATCAAGCCGCTTTTGTACTACAAAGCGATTCAAAGCGGCTTTACACCGGTCACGCTGATGAAAAGCGAAGCCACAGAGTTCCAGATTGACGACAACGGAGATACCTATTCTCCAAGCAATTACAACGGCTACTACGCCAATAAACCGATTACGCTGCTTCAGGCGCTTGCGTTATCAGACAACATTTATGCCGTGAAGACCCATCTCTTTCTCGGCATGAATAAGCTCGTGTCGGCGGCAAAGGAATTCGGCATCAGCGAACATTTAAAGCCCCTTCCGTCTCTGGCGCTCGGAACTGAACCCGTGCGCCCGATTGAGATGGTTAATGCCTACGCGATGCTCGCAAACGGGGGAAAACAAATCACCCCTTCCTTTATCACAAAAGTGACGGATACCGCCGGCAACATCTTGTATGAACAGCCTCGCGGACATCAGCAGACGCTTGATAAAAAAGCCGCTTTTGTGACGGCGAGCATGATGACGGGCATGTTTGATCAGGATTTAAACGGCTATACTTCCGTCACGGGACGCACCATTTCTGACCGGCTGACCCGAACCTATGGCGGTAAATCAGGCACGACCAGCGCAGACAGCTGGATGATCGGCTTTAATCCCGCTCTTGCCGCCGGTGTGTGGACAGGCTATGACAAAAGCAGCACGATTGATTCAGTAGAAGAAAAAAGCTATGCGAAGACGATTTGGGCGGACTTTATGGAGAAGGCGCTCGAAGGAGAACCGGAAATAGCGCTTAAACCGCCGAAGGGCGTCACGGGCGTCTATATCGACCCCGCTTCCGGCTACACTTCCGGACCCGGATGCGCCGCAAAGCATTATACGTATTTCATCGCAGGCACAGAGCCCGCGGATGTGTGCTACGGACCGGAACCGTCTAAAAAAGAAAAGGAACACGTCCCCGCCCGCAAAGAAGCTCCGCGCAAAAAGTGGTGGGATAAGTGGCTCGGCAAAAAAGACTGAGCCCGGTGCATTGCGCGCCGGGCTTTACTCCGCGTCTTCCTCAAGCACCCATGGGAGCAAGAGTGAAAAGTCGAGATGGATAATAGGGTCAGGAAAACCCTTCGGTATAAAAAATGTTGTACTAGGCAAAGAAAACGAAAAGCGGGTATCTCCCGCTCTCTCAATATGAAACTTCGGCCAGCCTTCCCTAAGCATGCCGACAATCGGATAGCTGCCCGCATAATGATGCAGGCCGTTTTCCTTTCCATGCTCCCCCAAATCGTGACAGACAGCCGGACGAATCCCAAACTGCGTAAACAATCTTGTTTTCTCGGCGGGAAGGAGATTCACCGCCTCGGAAAAGTTCCGGCAGCTCCCGCAATCGCAGGGATCAGGCCATGATTTTTCATATTGTTTTCTCGTTTCCGCCGTATCTGCTTCAATGATCCAAGGCCCGATGTCAAAGACGGTGAACATGATGAAACCTCCGCGTAAACATGAAAAACCCCGAGTCTTGGTTCGGCTCGGGACTTTCCATGTCCTGATTCTGTATCAACAGTTTACTCAGTACAATTGCAAATTAGTGCAAATATTTATAAAGTTCACAAAAAGTTCACAAATTATTTTTCGTCCGGAAGCAGACCCGTTTTCAATTCATCGGATGAACGTTCCCAGAGCCCTTGGTCATGCTTCTGCAGAAATTCAGCAAGCACCTGCTTTGAGCTGGCGTCCATTTTGTCCACGATAATGCGGCGCTTCATTGATTTATCCATTAAATTCACATGCTCCGGCAATGACTTATAGCCTCTGCGGATACTTCTGTCCACGGTCATTTCACAAGCCGTCACACCCGCGTAATAAGGGCCTTCTTCTTTTCTGTCGATGGTGACCCACACGAGCCAGTACGGTTTTCCGTTCGGCACTTCATCTTTGTTCGGCAGGAATTTGATGCCTTTTTCAACGACACTGCGGGCATGCATTGCGCCGATGTCAACGAAAGCTTCCTTCTCTTCCACATCGACAAATACCGGAGAAATATTATCAAGGCTCAGCGACCCGGCGCCGAAACCGCCATGTCCGTCGGTCGGATCACTTTTAATAATATTAAATCCGATTGTTTTCTTCTTTTTTTCTTCCATGAAAATACCCTCCTACAAAAGCGGTTGAAATATAATGGCAAATACCTTGAGAATCCAGTCTCTCCCCTCGCTTAGCAGCGGCCACACGACATAGGAGCCGACCGGTGTCACAAACAGCACGAGAAACACGATAATCCCGTAGCTCTCAAACTGAGTCATTTTGGCGCGCACCCGCGGCGGCACGAGATCCTCAATAATCCGGTAGCCGTCAAGCGGAGGAAGCGGCAGCAGGTTGAATAAACACAGCGCGAGATTCAGCTGAATCCAAATAGAGAAAAAGCGGTCAAGCCCCATGCTGAATGCAGAAAGCAGCTCCATTCCGTAAGCATGCATCAACACTAGCAAAAAGAAACCGATAAAGGCAAGAAGCAGGTTGCTTACGGGCCCGGCGACGGAAACCAGCACTCCCGCCAGCCGCGGTCTTTTAAAGGCGCGGCGGTTCACCGGCACCGGACGGGCCCAGCCGAAACCCGCGACCAAAATTAGAATCGTTCCGAAAACATCAAGATGTTTAATCGGATTGAGCGTTAATCTGCCCTGTCTCGCCGCGGTATCGTCTCCGAACCGATACGCGACATACGCATGCGCCAGTTCATGCATCGTAAATGCCACGATCAGCGTAATCACGACATAGGGCATAAGCTCCAGCGGATAATATAAAAATCTGTCCAAATGTCAAAATCCCCTTTTTTAAAAAATGCAAGATTGTCCTTCATTCAGTATACTATAAGTGATCTCTCTTCCAAAGAGAGGAAACGACAAAGGAGGATCAGCACCATGCCGCTCGTAACCGTTAAAATGCTTGAAGGCCGCACAGATGAACAAAAACGGAATCTGGTTGAAAAAGTGACCGAAGCCGTAAAAGAAACGACAGGCGCTGCCGAAGAAAAGATCATTGTCATGATTGAAGAAATGAGAAAGGATCATTACGCCGTCGCCGGCAAACGGATCAGCGATACGGAGTAATCCTTGATAATGGCCGGCGCTGCTATGTCAGGCCGGCTTATTTCACAACCTTTTCAACCAGGCTGAAAAAGATTTTCTTTTCTTCCTCTGTCAATGCTTCGAACAGTTCGTCAATGAGCAGCTGCCGGTTTTCAATCATTTGCATGGCCGCCATTTTTCCCGATTCGGAAAGCGTCATCCATACCGTGCGGCGGTCTTCGTTGTTTCTCGACCTTTCCACGAATCCTTCTTTTTCTAAATGATTGAGAGCGGTTGTCGTGGCGGAAGGCGATAATGTGACCTCCTGCAATATATCTTTAATCGTGCACGTGCCGTGCCGGTAAATAATCCTCAGAATAAATCCTCTGATATTGTTTATACTCTTCGGAATTGTCGCCTCATCAAGCTTTTTCGTGCTCTTTAAATATTTCGTGAGCGCGTAATCCAGTACATTTGCTTGCAAGTTATCGTGCTTCATGCAGAAACTCCCCATTTCAAGATGCATCCATCATCATTTGTTTGTTTTTTATTACATTTTACTGATACCTTACGGAGAAAGTCAAAATTCCGGCCGGAATGCCCGCAACTTTTATCCTGCCCTGCACAGACTTTTGTCTCCCTCTTTTTTACCATATCCTTTTATGCAATGCTGGTTTTATAGACACGATTCAGGTAAAATCATTAAGGGTGACTGCGTTTGACGGAAAGGATAATCTGATCGGATGCGGCAGACAATATGATTGGAAAAGAAAAGAAACGGAACAGACGGGGAAACAGAACACAGGATTGTCGATTACACAGAAGATGTGACACGGGTAAAAGCCAAAGAGTCCCTCTTGGCTTTTGCTTTTGGATGGAGGGATGCGTGTTGCGGAATATCCTACAAAAAAAAGACATCACCCAGCTGCTTGAACAAAGCAGAAACAGGCAGACTGCCAAAACGATGGGTGGATTTGATTTAACATTACTGGGCATCGGCGCCGTCATCGGGACGGGCGTCATGGTCCTTACAGGCATTACGGCCGCGAAAAACGCCGGGCCTTCCGTAATCTTTTCTTTTATCATTGCAGCCGTTGTCTGCAGCCTTGCAGCATTATGTTACGCCGAAATCGCTTCTGTTCTCCCGGTTTACGGAAGCGCCTATATTTACTCTTATACCACCATGGGAGAAATTGTCGGCCATTTAATGGGCTGGACGCTCTTATCCGTTTATATGGTGACGGCGTCGGCGGTGGCAAGCGGCTGGTCAAGTTATTTTAATAATCTGTTAGCCGAAATCGGCATGCCTTTGCCGGACAGTCTGCTGCACGTGCCGAGCCAGGGGGGCATCGTCAACCTTCCTGCCATCATCATTACTCTATTAATTGCCGTCGTTCTGTCACGCGGCTCTAAAGAGAGCAAAACCTTTAATAATATAATGGTTCTCGTAAAAATCGGAATTGTTTTGCTGTTTATCATCACAGGAAGCTTTTTTGTAAAGCCGGGCAATTGGCATCCTTTTATGCCTTTTGGAATCAAAGGCGTCATTACGGGGGCTTCTGCCGTCTTTTTTGCGTTTCTCGGATTTGACGCGATTTCGGCTTCGGCTGAAGAAGTCAAAAAACCGCAGCGCAACCTGCCGATCGGTATTATCGGTTCACTGGTGATCTGTACATTGGTGTACGTCATCGTCTGTCTCGTCATGACGGGTATGGTTCCGTATTCACAGCTTAATGTGCCGGAAGCCATGTCTTATGTGCTGCAGACTGTCGGACAAAACGCGGTGGCGGGCATTATCGCTGCCGGTGCGGTGATCGGACTGATGGCCGTCGTTCTCGCCCATACCTATGCGGCGACCCGTATATCTTTTGCGATGGCAAGAGACGGAATGCTGCCGAAAGTCTTTACCATTGTCGGAAAGAAATCGGGAGCGCCGATCTTTAATACGTGGCTGATCGGACTGATCAGCGCATGCATCGCGGGTTTTGTTGATCTGAAAGAGCTGTCAGATCTCTCAAACATCGGCGCGCTATTGACATTTGCCATGGTCAGTCTGTCCGTGCTGATTCTGCGCCGCACCCATAAAGATCTTCCACGGGGATTTAAAGTGCCTTTTGTACCCGTACTGCCGATTTTGGCCATTATCTGCTGTTTGTTTTTAATGGTCAATCTGCCGCTGAAAACGTGGCTTTATTTTGCCGTCTGGCTGATCATCGGCGTCATCGTTTACTTTTTATATTCGTACAAGCACAGCAAATTGAGACAATAAACAAAACCAGGCCCGCTTTATCGCGGCCTGGTTTTTTCATAAAAAAAGACGAAAGCCATCGCCTTTAACAAATGTGTTTCAGCTCTTCTATGTAGTGAAGCGCCTCATCATATTCTTCATCCGTATATTTCTGTTTGCTTTTTATCGTAAACACTTTCTCTTTCTTTTCCTCAGCTTCAAGGCCGTCAAAATACAAAATCGTAGACACCAGCTCCAGAAACCGGGATGAGCGGCTGTTGACGCTGTCGATGTACTTCTTCATATCCGGCATTGTGAGCTCCGCATGATGTAAAAACTCGGCTCCCGTCTCCGTCAGCGAGTACCGGTATTGAAAGTAGCCGCCCTTTTTTTCCTTCACCTCATCCAGAAACCCAAGATTGCACAGCTCTTCAATTCGAAGCGTCAGTTCTTCGGAATACGGGCCGTAAAAATGAAAATCATATTTTTCGTAGAAAGGATACTGCATTTTCTTCGCGATATAAATGATTTTCTGCAGCTTTTTCCGCCCGATGATTTCTCCAGAATCCGAGAACACCTTCATCAGTTTTGCATGTTCTTTCAACAAATTCCCGACATCTCCTTTTCCTTCTTTACCAAAATCCTTTTATGTCAGTCCCAGCAGCTGCCGGATTTTTAATTTTGCTTCAGGGTTTTCTGAATCATCAAAAATGAGGTCCATCGGATAGTACAGCTTATGATCCGTCCGGCGTTTGCCCGAAATGGATTCGACAATAGCGGACTGCCTGGACAGCTCTTTGATCTGGCCGTTCTGCGTTAACAGGTGAATCGGCAGACGCTCCTCCTCTTCACCCGGCCGGTAAAAATCATACGGCAGATCCGATGAAGAATCGACCACTAAATAGTAATTGGGATCAATTCCCGCCTCTTTAAACAGAGCGGTCAATTCAAAATAAGCCGACATTTCCTCATTGGGGTTAAATTCGGCATATTGAAACAGCTGGCGGTTAATGAAGCGGCGGCACAAGTCGGACAGAATCGGGTCCTCTTCTTCCTCCCAAGCCTGGAAATAATATAAAATGATGGCTTCATCAAGCTTCAGATAATCCGCAAGCGTCAGCTTCCCTTCAAAAATGGAATAAAAATGAACGGGAGCATGAGTGAATATATACCCTTCTTCATGGAGCTGCTTCGCACGGTGGAGAATTTTCGTCAAAATGACTTCTGCGCTTCTCGTCACGGGATGAAAATACACCTGCCAGTACATTTGATAGCGGCTCATAATATAGTCTTCGACGGCGTGCATGCCGCTTTGCTTAATGACGATCTGGTCCTCTCGCGGACGCATGACCCTTAAAATCCGTTCCATATCAAAATGTCCGTAGCTGACGCCCGTATAGTATGCGTCCCGCTGAAGGTAATCCATCCTGTCGGCATCAATCTGGCTCGAAATCAGGCTGACCACCTGTTTGTTTTTGTATGTTTTGGCAATGACTTCGGCAACATCCTGGGGAAATCCCGGTCCCGCCTTTCTGAGAACCTGATTCACCTCGGTGTCGCCGAGAATGATTTCCCTCGTATAGTCTTCATGATCCAGATGAAAAACCTTTTCAAAGGAATGCGAAAACGGCCCATGTCCCAAATCGTGCAAAAGCGCGGCGCTGAGACAGAGTTCGCGTTCATTGTCATCCCATTCAGAACGCCCTTTAAAAACATCATCAACCATTCGTCTGACAATCTCATAGACGCCGAGAGAATGGTTAAAACGGCTGTGTTCCGCGCCGTGAAAGGTCAAATACGTCGTACCGAGCTGTTTGATCCGGCGCAGCCGCTGAAATTCACGGGTGCCGATCAAATCCCAGATCAGCTTGTCCCGCACATGAACATAGCGGTGAACGGGATCTTTAAACACTTTTTCTTCTGATAATTTTCCGTTTGGATACGCCATCGTCATTCCCTCTTTTTTTTAGCCGTGATTCTATTATATCGGCTCTGTAATTTGAAAACATCCTTGAATTTGTCCGGCGTTTTGTTCCAGTTTTCCGACATTGATTTTTTGAAGCAAAAAAGCCTGACCCATCGGGCGAGGCTGTCGTAAAAATACACATTTACTTTTTGATCTTCTTTTTCACTTTCTCAATCAGCTCGTCCTCAGTCGGCGCCGACAGCGGGCGGTTGTTTACGAAAGCAAACGATTTTTTGCGTCCGGGCCCGCAATATGACTGACATCCGACCTCCACTTTTGCATCCGGGTCAGCTTCTTTCAAACGCGGCAGCAAAGTCTTAATATTGGTGGCCTGGCAATCATCACACACTCGGAATTCATTAGCCATGATGTACGCTTCCCTTCATTCAATGTTCCTCTATGTTAAATCTTAATTTTTAAAAACGAAAAAAATCACATCACGTTTTATTGTACAAGGATTCATCTTATCCTGCAAGGCTCTGCGTATCTCTCATTCTTTCAGCCAATTTGTATAAATATTTTCCAATCTGGACATTCTAATACCATCAAGATTATTGGGGGTTGAGAACATTGACAAAGCAAAGACAGGACGCCTGGTCGGAGGAAAATGACCTGCTGCTTGCGGAAACCGTGCTCCGGCACGTCCGGGAAGGGAGCACGCAGCTGAACGCCTTTGAAGAGGTAGGCGATAAATTAAACAGAACGTCGGCAGCGTGCGGATTCAGATGGAATGCCGTCGTGCGCCATCAATATGAAAAAGCGCTTCAGCTTGCAAAAAAACAGCGGAAACAGCGGATGCGCGCGCTCGGAAACGGCCAGCCGGCCAAGAAGAAACTATTATACCAGCCGCCTGCACCGGATGCGGACATCATTCAAGAAACCGCAGCCGAAGAGACGGTTCAAACGGAAGCGCCAAAAGAGGACCGGCAAGCCGTCATGTCCGGCGAACATATGCCTTATGTCGATGAAAGCTTCAAGGAAGAGTTAGCTAGTTTATCACATTTGCTGGCGCCTCAGCAGCCGAGCCAAAAGGCGGAGCTCACAATGGCAGACGTCATTCAATTTCTGCAGAGCTATGAAGGCAGCGGAAAGCAAACTTCCGCCTTGCAGATGGAAAATGACCGTTTAAAACGGGAAAATCAAGAACTTCAGTCTAAAACCGAGCAGCTGGAAGCGGCCGTCGAAAAGCTTGAAAAAGATCAAAAGACCATTCAGGAAGACTACGAAACCTTGGTGAAAATTATGAACAGAGCCAGAAAACTAGTTTTATTTGAAGACGACGAGCATGCCTCTCCGTCCTTTAAAATGGACCGGAACGGCAATTTAGAAAAAATGGCCGAATAACGCAAAAAACCCCTTTCCTTGTCATGGAAAAAGGGGTTTTTGCCATTTGTCAATGACGCGCATCCTGATCTATATTAATGTAAACATTGTTCAGGAGGCCTTCTTCCCGCAAGGGCTGCGCATCTCGGTCCCCGCCCGCACATAAGCATAAAGATTCAATTCCTCATCCCAAATGGTTCTTGGGAATTATTGATCGATCAGCTACTGTGCAATACACTGTATAGAGAATACAATTATTAGATATGATGGGAATGATAGTAAATGAGTAGCCAATTACGAAAAGGAGCATTGGAACTTTGTGTGTTGTCCCTGCTTCTTTATGAAGATTTATATGGTTATGAATTAATCAAGGTCATAAGTGAAACGTTCCCTGTATCGGAGGGCACCATCTACCCCATATTACGAAGACTTACGAAAAATAACTATTTAAAAACGTATACAGCAGCTTCAGATCAAGGCCCGTCACGCAAATATTACAAAGTAACAGAAGAAGGCGCCTTTTATCATCACACATTAAAATCGGAATGGCTTGACCTGTCCGAAAAAGTGAACAGCATCATTAAGGAGGGAAAATGAATGTGTAAAGACCAATATTTAAAACATCTCCGGCGGGAAATAAAAGATCTGCCGGAACTTGAGCAAAAAGAGATACTCGCCGATATCGGCGAAATTTTCCAAATGGGCGGCGCTGAAGGAAAAAGCGATGAACAAATCGCCGGCAATTTAGGAAACCCCAAAACACTTGCGCGCGCCTTAAAAGCGGATATTTTCATCAGTGATGCCGAGGAGCAGAAAACATGGCGCTCCTTTTTCAAAGCATTCGGCCTGATGCTGGGTATGGGCATGTTCAACTTCATGTTTATGCTGACACCGTTTCTTTTTGCCTCTGTTGCGGTGTTAAGTTTGATGGCAATCGGCCTGATGCTGATGACCGGATCATTCTTTCTCCTCGTAAAAGTGCCGATTGTAACAGCCATTTTTAACGGATGTATGGTCCTCGGAGCGGGTATGGCGGTGTTTATGGCCGGATTTGATCTTTCGAAACTGATATTCCGCATCTTTTTGCGCTATTTCAAATGGAATGTCAGCGTTGTAAGGAGGGAAACCATTGAATCGAAAAATGTGGTATAGCATTGCTCTCATTTTAATCGCTGCCGGCCTGATCGGAAGCATGTTCTTCGGTTTTGACGGCTTTTACCCTAAATCATAAGGAAGGTGTGCACGTAGCATGAGTGAACCAGCCCTGATATTAAAAGATGTCTCTAAAACCATCAATCATACCCCTATTGTACAGTCAATTTCATTCGATGTGAGAAAAGGTGAGATATTCGGCCTTTTAGGGCCTAACGGCTCAGGTAAAACCACTATTTTCAGAATGATCGTACAGCTTATTAAAAAAACAGAAGGAGCCATTTCATTCAGAGGCAGACCGGACAGCGACTTTGAATATTTTATGAGACATATCGGGGTTATCATTGAAGCAAAAAAGCCCGGACTCAGTCCAAGCTTTCCTGCGTGCCGAACACCTTCTCATTCCGTTCCAGCATTCGGGTCAGATTTTTTTCAAATACCATTTCCTCTTCCGGCGATAATCCGGCTGCATACAGGCGTCCGCTGAGTTCCTTCAGTTCAGTCAAAAGCGCCAGCATTAAGTCCTGCACGGTAATGTCCGTTTGCAGCAATTCGCTTAATGAAGCCATCGTTTCGGGCCGGATATCGGGATATACGCCTTTTGTATCGTTGCTTTTGTCTTTTAAAGCGGCTTGATAGAAACGTCTGATCAGATCGGCGCGTTCGCTTCCGCTTTTATCGGCGCAGAGGTAAATCTGAACCGCGGTTCCGCCCCGCAGGCGTCTTTGTGAGATTCCCGCGAATTTTCGGCCGCCGATGCTGAGATCATAGCTGCCCGGACAGTACGATCCTTTAATTTCATATGCTTCAATTTCGGCATTGTGCGGACGCAGCATCCGCCGCACCAGCTCTGTCATCGCCTCGTAGCCTCTGTCAATGTCGATGCCTTTTTTCTCATCTTCAAAAATAAGCGAGATATTCAATACGCCTTCATCGAGAACGACCGCTAGGCCTCCTGAATTGCGGACAATGACACGGTAGCCTTCGTCCTCCAGCAATTTCACGCCGTCCTCTAAAAACGGCAGGCGTGTGTCCTGAATACCGAGCACGATCGTCCGGTGGTGCACCCAAGAGCGTGCCGTCGCAGGCGATTCCCCTTTGCCTACGGAGGCGCACAGCGTATCATCCATTGCGAATGACTGCTTCGCATCAAAATAAGGGCCGAGGCTGGATTGGTCAATGATTCTCCAGCTCGGCTGCATCAGTAAATCAATCGGTTGCTTTCCCATCTATATTAAATCCCTTTCGTCATAGGCTTTCCATGCGTTTATTATATCACTCCGCTTGAGATGATTGAAATTGGCTTTTCAAAAGAGCGATGAAGATTTCTTTGTTTTTTGTGTTCTCCATAATGGAAGATTGGATGATAGACAGTTTCCGTTTTAAGGAGAATCCTTTTATCTCAAGCACGGAAATGCTGCCGTGAAGCAGATCCTTTTGCAGCACGCTTTTTGACAGAACGGAAAGACCCATTCCGCTGATCACGGCTTCCTTGACGCCCTGGTTGCTGCTGATCGTCATCATGGATTTCGGCCGCAGTCCGTTTGATTGAAGGACATGGTCTAAATATTCCCTCGTTCCCGAACCCTTCTCCCTTGTCACCCACGCTTGATTTTGCAATTCGGCAGCCGGGATGTTTTTTCTGCCGGCGAGCGGGTGTCCGTTCGGTGCGGCAATGCACAATTCATCCTCCATAAACGGCTGAATGTCGAGCTCGTTTTTCCCCGTATGCCCTTCAATTAATCCGATATCGGCTTGAAGCATCCGAACCGCTTCGCTGACCTCCTCCGTGTTTCCGATCATGACGTCCAGGTTCAGCTCGGGATA
Organism: Bacillus sp. JK74; assembly: GCF_053663395.1. Classification (NCBI taxonomy): domain Bacteria; kingdom Bacillati; phylum Bacillota; class Bacilli; order Caryophanales; family Bacillaceae; genus Bacillus; species Bacillus sp. JK74. Next base: position 636,048 of record NZ_JBSJQB010000001.1, read on the forward strand.
CTCGTCATGAAGCTTTGCGAGAAGCGGCGGCAGAATATATTCGCCGATGGTAAAGCTCGCGGCGATTTTGAGCTTCCCTTTGACATAATGATGGTGGGCGTAAATTTCGGATTTCGCCTGTTCGTACAAAAAGACCATCTGCTTGGCGCGCTGATAGAGAATGTCCCCCGTCGGCGTCGTCGTAAAGTGCTTCGGAGAGCGGTTCAGCAAAGCGGTTTGAAATTCTTTCTCCAGGTTTTTAATGTGAAGGCTGACGCTTGGCTGAGAAATCATCAGCTTCTGCGCCGCCTTTGTAAAGTTTTTTTCTTCCACGACGGCAATGAATGTTTTCAGTTCCCCATAATACAAAAAGCATCGCCCCTAATCATTATTTTTCCTAATCGTTTAGATCATATAAATATATTTTACTAATGATTAAGACCGCAGTAAAGTGGAGTTATCAAGATAATGGGAAGTGACTGAGATGAAGATGATAAAGGGTATTTCAGTTACCGCAGGAATTGCGTTTGCGACTTTCTATGTCAGCCGCCTGCCGTTTTTGCATATGCTCGGAATGCTTGTCCTTGCCATGCTGATCGGCATGCTCTGGCGCGCCGTATTCGGACAGCGGGAGGCATTAGAGCCGGGGATCGCGTTCTCAAGCAAATACTTGCTGAGAGCAGGCATCATCCTGCTTGGCATGAGACTGAATCTGGCGGATATCTATCATGCGGGCTGGCACGTATTTGCAATTGCCGTCTGCTGTATGATGTTTGCGGGTGCCGTTGTATACGGACTGTCCCGGCTGTTCCGTATAGATCAGACACTCAGCACGCTGACAGCCTGCGGCACAGCGATCTGCGGAGCGGCTGCCATTGCCGCGATCGCGCCGCAGATCAGATCAAATGAAAATGCAGCCGCCATCAGCGCGGCCGCCGTTTCGTTATTAGGAACCGTTTTTACTGTTGTATATTCTCTTGCTTATCATGGATTGGGGTTTTCTCCTGCGGCTTACGGAGCCTTTTGCGGGGCAACGCTTCACGAAGTGGCGCATGCGGCGGCTGCCGGCAGCGCCGGAGGAAAAGCAGCCGTCGAGATGGCGGTGATCGTCAAACTGACCCGGGTCGCGCTGCTCGTCCCGGCCGCATTCATGCTCGGAATGCGGGCGCGCCGCAGCGGAAAGTCAAAGACGGCTTCTGCCGCTTCGCTCCCCATCCCTTGGTTTATCTTCGGATTTCTCGGAATGAGCGCCATCCATACATCAGGCGTTATTTCAGCTTCGTTTTCCGCATTTCTTGTTCAAGTGTCTTATGTTTTAATCGGCATGGCGATGGCGGGTCTCGGTTTGAAAGTCCATATATCGGCGTTTCGTCATAGCGGCTGGCGGGCGCTCGCAGCAGGCTTGATCGGTTCTCTCTTTGTCCCTGTTCGGCTGGGCCGCAGTGACGTTCTTTCTATAAAAAAAGCCGGACCTCGTAAAGGCCGGCTTTTGCGGATTACAGCGCTTGAGCAGCCGTAATTAACGCAAGATTGTAGACGTCTTCCGCATTACATCCTCTGGAAAGATCGTTTACAGGCATATTCAATCCTTGCAGAATCGGTCCGACCGCTTCAAAGCCGCCTAAGCGCTGAGCGATTTTGTAGCCGATGTTTCCTGCTTCAAGGCTTGGGAATACAAATACATTCGCGTCTCCTTTAATGTCGGAGTCCGGCGCTTTTTTCTCCGCGACAGACGGCACAAATGCAGCGTCGAATTGGAATTCGCCGTCAAGCGTAAGCTCAGGCGCTTTTTCCTTCGCAATTTTCACGGCTTCAGCCACTTTGTCCGTCTCGTCTGATTTCGCCGATCCTTTTGTAGAGAAACTGAGCATGGCAACGCGCGGGTCAATGTCAAACATTTGAGCCGTATTGGCGCTTTCAATGGCGATTTCGGCAAGGTCCTGGCTGTCAGGAGCAATGTTGATCGCGCAATCAGCGAACACATACTGCTCGTCACCGCGGGCCATGATGAAGACGCCTGATGTTTTTTTCACGCCTTCTTTTGTTTTAATGATTTGCAGTGCAGGGCGCACCGTATCGGCTGTAGAATGTGCAGCTCCGCTGACAAGTCCGTCTGCGAGACCTTTGTACACAAGCATCGTGCCGAAATAGTTTTCGTCCAGCAAAGCTTTGCGGGCCTGTTCTTCCGTCGCTTTGCCTTTGCGGCGTTCTACGAAAGCCTGAACGAGTTCTTCCATGCCTTCATATGTATGCGGGTCAAAAATGTCCACGCCGTCAAGCGTAAGATTTAATTCTTTCGCTTTTGCTTGAATGTCTTCTTTATTGCCGACTACGATCGGCTTTAATACCTTGTTGCCCGCCAAGTTGTTGACCGCAACCAGGATACGTTCGTCCAACCCTTCAGGAAATACGATTTTCACATCTTTTCCTGCGACTTTTTCTTGTACTTTTGTAAATAAATCTGCCACGATATTCCCTCCTCTATGTTGACAAAAAACGCTTACTTTTACAGCATACTCTTCTTCCAGCTAAATTCAAATAACCAACTTCTATTATAGCGCTTTCAAAAAGAAATCTTATTTTTCTAACTAATTTAATTGACGGTTTGTTTCACGGCTTAGTTTCTGACACAAGGCTTCGGATTATTCAAGGTTTCTCCACAGCCGAAACGGTTAAACTGTGATATAGTGAAGGCATCAATGTAATGAAAAGATATAGGAGTGAAGATACATGAGTGAGCAGCAAAAAACGAACGAGGCCGCCCAAACGCTTGACGGCTGGTACGCGCTTCACGATTTCCGCACAATGGACTGGACGTCATGGAAGATGTTATCCAGCGATGAGCGCCTGTCGATTATTCACGAATTTACGGGACTGCTTGAAAAATGGGGCGTCGCCGAAAAAGAAGGAAAAGGCTCGCAAACGATCTACAGCATCGTCGGACAGAAAGCTGATTTCATGCTGATGATTCTTCGCCCGACAATGGAAGAGCTGAACGAAATCGAGCTTGAATTTAACAAATCAAAGCTTGCTGAATTTACAATCCCGGCTTATTCTTACGTGTCCGTGGTTGAGCTGAGCAACTACCTGGCAAGCGGAGAAGGCGATCCGTATGAAAATCCGCATGTCCGCGCCCGCCTGTATCCTGAGCTGCCCGAAGCGAAATACGTCTGCTTCTATCCGATGGATAAAAGAAGAAGCGGCAATGACAACTGGTACATGCTTTCTATGGATGAACGCAGAAACCTGATGAGAAGCCACGGCTTGATCGGACGGAGCTATGCCGGCAAAGTCAAACAGATTATCACGGGATCTGTCGGTTTTGACGATTACGAATGGGGCGTCACGCTCTTCAGCGATGATGTGCTTCAGTTCAAAAAGCTTGTTTATGAAATGCGCTTTGATGAAGTCAGCGCGCGCTACGGCGAATTCGGTTCATTTTTTGTCGGAAACCGCTTGTCTCTCGACACGCTTCCGAAGTTTTTGCACGTGTAATAAGTTGTTAAAGCCTGATTTTAAAAATCAGGCTTTTTCCAAAAAACTATTGACAAAATATTGAACTTGATGTAAAGTTTACTTTACGTAAAGTACACTTTACTCACCGAGCAATTGTTGTATCGAAATGAGGTGAAATATGAGTGAAAAATCGGTTAAAAGAAATTAGACAGAGGCATTCTTATTCACAGGAAACGCTAGCCTTGAAATTAAAAGTGTCCAGACAAACCATCATTTCAATTGAGAATGGGAAATATAATCCCTCTCTGCCCTTAGCTTTGAAAATAGCAAAGATTTTCAAGGAAAGTGTAGAGAATATATTTTTGTTAGAGGAGGAATAAAAATGAAGAAGAACTTTTTTTTAATATCTTTTGTTTTTTTCATTATCGTCTCAGGAGCTTTTATAGCACTATCAATATTTACGCAAACAAAATTACCTTCAATAACTTTTCCCATCTTAACTCTTTCAATAATAAGCTTTGTTCTATGGGCTACCTTCCCATCATTACCATTAAAAAGAGATGAACGAGGAAAGTTTATAATACAGAAGAGCTTAGCCTATACTTTTATGCTGACCTTAATTTATCTTTTCATTTTCTTGACAATATTTTATTTTAATTTAATCAACCTAGACAAAGAACAGATTTTACTCTTATTTTCCTCGTTAGTTATAAGTACAGCATTTATATCGATCCTCATTCTAAATAAGAAATACTAACAATTAATACTGAAAGTTAGTTAAATTAATTCTTTTTTGAAAGCTTTTACTATTATTCCAACTCGAGAACGTACATTTAACTTTTTACGTATTTTTGCTATATGATATTCAATAGCTCTTTGAGAATAACCTAATTGTTCAGCTATTTCTATATTGGATTTTTCTTTAGCTATTAGATCAATGATTTCACTCTCTGTTTTCGTTATATTGTTCACCTTTGAAAACCCCTTTAAAACAAAATCTTTGGAACCACACTACCATACATTAGGCTCCTTATATTTATAATTTAAAAACGATTGACTGAGCCCAATATTTACTTGATCTTTATAAAAAATTAGCAGGGGATTGCCCTGCTAATTTTATAAATTTAAAATTTACTTTTACATCGTCCATAACAAACTCCTATTACAGAACCAGTTGCAACATCAGCTGCCAACAGACAAGCATAGCAACCAGCACCAGCAGTGCTAGCACAAGCAACACCACATAGTGTGGCTAATGCAGCGATTGCCCACGAAGCAACTCCTTGTCCCGATAAACAAGAATTAAAGCAGTTCCACCATTGCTTAAACCCCTGAGAAGACATGCTTTTTGTTAAATCAACTTTTTCACCATTGTCTTTAATAACAAAACCTGATTCAACTTCTCCAGATTTATTAATTTCAGTATTATAAATGAGTTTTTTATTTTTAATCACCTTTGAAGCAACTTTCCCTGATTTCTCCCTTACACCAACTAAAGAGTAGTCCTCTATAATTTTACCATTTTCATCTAGTATAACGATAAAATTGCTATCTTTTTCGACGTTTTCTCCTTTTAAAGGATAATAAGCATAATAAAGCGTTTTAGTTCCATAATTCTCAACTTTCATCATATGTCTTTTGTTGTTATCAAACTCTATGTTTTTGCTGTACTTCTTCATCAACGCCAGTTTTTCATCTTTTTTCCCCAATCTTTAATCCAGTCATCAATTTTTAATGTTTCAGATTTGGATGCTCTACTTAATTTTTCATCTCCTGGCTCATAATCCGCTGATGCAAAATTAGGTAATATACACGAAATTGCCAATAAAATTGATAAAGTCAACAGTAGGTAGTGCTTTGCATCCCAAATTTTTTTAATCATATGATCTCTCCCTTTCCTTTTTTTGTAATCATAATATAAAAAAATTGCGGTTAACCGAAAATATTTATATATTCAATATTTCCTTAAGATTAAGTACAAAGAACTTGGAATTAAAAACAAAACCTCTCTGAAAATCGTTGAATAACCAATAGTTTCTGCGTTTCCATTACCAAAACAACCACAACCATACGGAAAATATCTACCGAAATTAGCCATTAACAGAATAAGAAATATTGTGATTAACAGTTTATAAAATATTACGAAAAAATATCGAAATCGTTTCACCCAGATCAAAAACGCAATCACTATTTCAATAATGGGGACTGCAAACCCTACTATTAGATACATTGACTCGGGTATGTATTGATAATATTGTAGTGAAAATATAAAACTATATACGTCAAATAATTTCATAAAACCAGAATACAGCATTATTATTGATATGATTGCTATGGATACATGCTCAACTTTCCGAATTAAAAAAGTTTTTATATTTATTCTTAGTCTGTTCCCCTTCAATTCTATTAGTTTCCCTTCCATTTTTATAAACGACTAATGTCGGTGTTTGATTTATCTTATAACTTTCCCAAGATTTTTGATCACCTTCGATGTTTAATATAAGGAATTTTCCGTTTATTTTCTCTCCCATCGGAATAAGATATGGTGAAACCCTTTTACAATGAAGACAATTTATTTGATAATAGTATACAAATACGTGATTTTGATCTTTTATTGCATTTCTCACTTCATTTGTAGTAGCCTGTCCAGCATATAAATTATCATTTTTTTGATAGATATTTGATGCAACTGCTATCAATGAACAAAATATTATGAGGATTGATATTACAATAATTATGCGCTCCTTTTTTTTCATTAAAACTAACCTCCTTTTTAATTCTTTATTCTCTTTCCCGGTTTGTTTTTTGAATATTTTATATGCTAACGTAAGGACTCTTTTAATAAAAGGGTATTTTTTACCATTTAATAAATTATTTCAAAATTGATGCTATGCTGATTAATGAAACTTTTATTTCAACTAAGGTTAAGTTCGCTTATTATTTTTTCTTTGTCAGAATTTAAATAAAATTTGCTATTTTTATCATTTTTTTTTACGATGTAAAGGAGATTCCATTTTGGTAAAGGGGTGCAGACAGTTGTCAAAACGAACCGCATTTATTATGGGAGCCAGTCAGGGGATCGGCAGAGCGATCGCTCTGAAACTGGCTGACAATGGCTTTCATACCGTCATTAATTCACGAGTTCCCGAAAATATCGAATCGGTAAAAGAAGAGATCCTCGCCAAACATCCGGATGCGGGCGTCACCGTTCTGGCCAGCGATATGTCGGACCAGAAGGCGAGAGCCGGCATTTTTGAAGAAATCAGATCACAATGCGGACGGCTTGATGTATTGATCAACAACATTCCGGGCGGCTCGCCGGATACCTTTGAAAACTGCGATATAGAGGATATGACAAATACCTTTACGAATAAAACGATCGCCTATATCGACTCTATGAAAACGGCCGCAGCGATCATGAAACAGCACGAATTCGGCAGAATCATTAATATCGTCGGAAACCTATGGAAAGAACCCGGCGCCAATATGTTTACCAACAGCATGATGAACGCCGCTTTAATTAATGCCAGCAAAAACATCGCCATTCAGCTTGCGCCTTTTCACATTACTGTCAACTGTCTGAATCCCGGATTTATCGCCACAGACCGTTATCACCAATTCGTGAAGAATGTCATGAAGCAAAACGGCATTTCTAAAGCGGAAGCGGAGGAACGGATTGCCTCAGGCGTCCCGATGAAGCGTGTCGGAACTGCGGAAGAAACCGCGGCGCTGGCTGCCTTTCTTGCCTCTGAAGAAGCCTCCTATATTACCGGACAGCAAGTGTCAGCCGACGGCGGCAGCATGAAAAGCATATAATAAAAACATCCCGCTCTCAGCGGGATGTTTCTTGTAATGAAGGAAAGGACAAACCTAGCTTTTGAATCCGCAGCACGAATTCCCTTAAATCGCCCTGTTTTGCCACCATTGATATTCTGACATAACGCTTTCCGCCGCTGCCGAAAATCTCGCCGGGCGTCACGACAACATGGGCATGCTCCAGCAGATAGTCCGAAAACTGGTGTGATGACTCGAATTCATTCGGAATTTCAGCCCAAACATAAAAAGTCCCTTTCGGTTTTTCAATGCTCCAGCCTAATTCCTTTTCACATAACGCCGTGAAAAAATCAATCCGTTCTTTATATGTGCGCTTCAGACGCTCCGTATGCTCAGGATTTCCTGACAGCGCCGCCGCTGCCGCCTGCTGAAGGCCGCCGAACATGCCGACGAAGACGTGATCCTGAAACTCATTGACCGCCTGAATAATTTTCTCATTCCCCACGGCAAATGCCATTCTCCAGCCTGCCATATTGAAGGTTTTCGAAAATGAATATAGCTCCGCGCCGACCGTTTTTGCTTCCTTCGCCTGAAGAAAGCTGGCCGGGTTCTGATCAAATTCGAACGCGCCGTATGCAAAATCGTGAATAAGATGGATGTCATGTTTTTTTGCAAACGCAGCCGCTTTTTCATAAAACGCCTGATCCGCAGTCGCGCCCGTCGGGTTATTCGGGTAATTCAAAAACATCAGCTTGGCTTTTTTCAGGACGGCGGGATCAATCCGCTCAAAATCCGGCAGATAGCCGTTTTCAGGATGAAGCGGCATCTCATGCAGCTCCGCTCTGGCCATTGTGATTCCCGATAAATACTCAGGGTAGCCGGGGTTCGGGACTAAGGCGATATCGCCGGGGTTCAGCAGGCATTGCGTCAAAACGTACAAACCAGCTTTCCCTCCGCCGAACAGCGCGACTTCTGTCTCCGGATTGACCGATACCCCGTACTCTCTCTCATAAAATTCCGCGACAGCTTCTTTCAGAAACGGATAGCCTCTGAACGGGCCGTATCCGTGATACGAAGGATTCAGCGCAGCCTCCCGCAATGTTTCAACGATATGCGGCGGAGTGGGGAGATCGGGATTCCCCTGCCCGAGATTAATGATCTGGGCTCCCGTTTTCTCCATCTCTTTTACCTTTTGAAAAACGAGCGAAAATTCCTGTTTCGGAAGTGTCTTGATGACGTCGGACGGTATGATTTCCATCTGAAAGGCTCCTTATAAATGAATTTGCTCTGATTCGTTATTCCGTTCTGAAAAGGATTTATTGACCAGTTTTGTATGCAGAAACAGCCCGCTGACCAAAAGGACGATAAACGCCATGATGACTGCCGCGTCTACAATATTGATCAGCATGGAACCGACGGCGATGCACAATCCGATGGACGCCTCCGCCACCGAAAAGATCCGGCCCTGAATCTGGTTCGCCGCGTTCTCCTGAACTTTGACCTTTGCCAGCACTTCACCGTATTCCATTGCGATAAAGAAAAGAATGGCGGCAATGACTGACACGGCGAAAATCGGGGTAAACAAAAACAGCGCAAGCGAGACGATCGATAACACTGTAAAATACATCAGCCCTTTATTGTTGTTAAAGCCCCATTTGCTGACAAGAGCGGCGCCGATAAAGCCGCCGAAGCCGATACAGAACGTCAGGATGAAATTGCCGATTTCCCCGTCGCCTAAAAAGCGGCTGACAATCGGGAAATAGCTGTAGACGACACCCCACAAAAGCGCCATCGTAATCATCGTGAACATGGCGTTTAACACAAAAGCATTTGTTTTGATTTCCTTCAGGCCTTCTTTAAACGACTGAAAAGCTTCTCTTACGTTTTCTGACTGAATCGGCACGTATTGAAGCTTAATGCGGCTGATGAAAAACGCGGAGACAAGATAGGTCACCCCGTTAAACGCGACGGCAAGCTCCACAGAACCGCCTAACAGAAAAAGTCCGCCGGCTGCAGCGCCGACAATAATCGAAATCGTCGTGGCTTTTGCAAACAAAGTGTTGATATTTTTAATATCCGCTTCTAAAGACGACATGACCGCGAGACGTGCCGGGTTAAAGAACACGCCGCTTCCGTAAGAAATAAACAGCAGCGCCAGAAAAAGCAGCGGATATTCGCCTTTCGGGAGAAATGTCAGCCCCAAAAAGATGACACCTCTGATCACATCCGTCCACAGCATGATTTTCACCCTGTCGAGCCGGTCCACGAGCACGCCTAAAAACGGCTGAAACACCATCGGAATACTGCGGACCGCGATGACGCCGGACGTCACCCAGTAGTCGTGATAGTATGTAGACAAAATGAGCAGGGCCGGGAGAACGCAATAGTCTCCCATAAACGAAAGCGCCTGCCCGAAAAGCAAATACTTAGAGTTCGGTTTCAGCTGTTTCATACCGGTAACGCATACTTTGCAGTCAGCTTCGCCTGCTGCTGAATTTGTTTGATTGATTCGGCCACGTCACCCGAATTGCTTCCTTTCAGCTCGAACGCCGCAATGCTGTTGAACGCTTCGAACAGCCGCAGATCCACGGACGTACCCGCCTCGGCCGCCGAGAAAGAAACGATTTCGGTATCTCCCTTTAAGACGCCGTCAGGAATGTCAATGCTTTCAATGACGAAATCGACAGCGGTCTCAGGCAGCTGGCCGTTCTCTTTGAAATGCTGAGGATACAAGTGGCAGTCGGCGACATAGCACGGCTCCTGCTCCAATAATCCATTCGGCAGATCGGCTTCTTTTCCGAAACAGAGAACATCCAATAACAGCTGCGCCATATCGACGCCGAAGACCTTTTTAATATTCGGAATCATGTTCCAGCCCGCAAATCGTGCCGCTGATTCAATCAATCCGGCTTCCCGGTTTTTCATTAATTTTATTTCTGTATGTGTCGCGCAGTTTTCGAGGCCGAGTCCTTCATTCGCCTTTTTGGCAGCTTCGACGATTTTCCGCTTTGCGTCATCATCCAGGATGGACGGCGTAATATGGGATGTCTCCGTGAATCCGATTTGCGGTGTTTTATCATGAATCGCCACAGGGAAGTATTCCCCATCGGCCATGATGCCTTCTATGCTGATATAGTCGGAATAACCGCTTGTTTCGTACCAGTCGTCATACTCGCCCTGCAAAAATTCTTCCGCGATAAAAGGCGCTTCAAACGTGACCGCTTTCGGTACGTTAATCGACTTCAGGTATTCATTGACTCTGTTAAATTCGGCTTCTGCCGTTTCTCTCTCTTTGATGAGCGTCACGCCGATGGAGCTCGCCAGATATGTAGGCTTCAGAATGAGCGGCGTTCCGATTTCCTGAAGCGCGGCGCGGAAATCTTCCAGCGTCGTCACCCGTTTGTTTTTGATGGACTTGACGCCGGCCCGGTTGAAGGCGGCTCTCATTTTGTTTTTATCTCTGGCATTTTCAGCGGCCTGTACGCCCGCTCCCCGCAGGCCGAGACGTTCACACGCTTTTGCCATCGGAGCGATAAACAGTTCATTGTTGGTCGTAATGGCGTCAACCGCGAACATGTCAGCCACCTTGACGATTTCTTCGACGACTTCTTCCTCAGGTTTGTCATGATCTTCATGAGCCCAGTAAATCGAATCGGGATGCTCAAAATCAGCCAGACTCTTAAAATAGTCTTTATCTTTAATGACCGCAATCGAGTATTTTTCAATTAATGCCGCATGAGAGGCTGTAATTGCAAAAGGTCTCGGAATAAAGCTGACGAGATTGTATTTTTCAGCTGCGCTTTTGTAAAACATATGCGGCGGGCATCCCCCAAGGTCAGCGATAACCAATACTGTTTTTCTCTCCATATGTAAACACTCCTTCTCTATTGTGCGGTGTATCCACCGTCTGCGGTGATCGCGCTTCCGGTCATATAGCTTGATAAATCCGAAGCGAGAAACAGCATGACGTTCGCTATTTCTTCAGGCTTGCCGAGTCTCAGCAGCGGATTGACTTTCGCTTTTTCTTTTTTGATTTCTTCAAGCGTGCCTTCGTTGTTTTCAAGGAACGACTTTTCATTCAAAGGTGTGTCAATGATTCCCGGGCACACGCAATTGACGCGGATGTTGTGTTTGGCGTAATCGACGGCCATCGAACGCGTCAGCTGCAGTACGCCGCCTTTAGAGGCGTTATATGCGGGAATGTCGGGCCATGCGACGACTCCTCCGACGGAGCACGTGTTAATGATATTGCCCTTGCCGCTTTTGAGCATATACTTGAGCGCGTGCTTGCTCATAAGAAACATGCCCGTCAAATTGACGTTGAGCACTTTGTCCCAATCGCTCAGCTCCATCTCATGAATCGGGGCGACAATTTCGATGCCGGCGTTATTGATTAACACATCCAATCCGCCGAACTTGTCAACCGCTGACCGGATGGCATTTTGACATGCCGGTTCATCTGTAATATCCGTCTGCACAAAATGCAGCCTGTCATTGTTTTCTTTCCGGATCATCGCTTCTCCCTGCGCCTCATCAATATCCGCGACGACCACATTCGCCTCTTGATTCAGAAACGCCTGAACCGCGGCATAACCGATGCCTGATGCGCCCCCTGTGATGAGGACGGTTTTATCCGTCAGGTTCATGACTCTTTCGCCTCTAATTTTTTCGCTTTTGCTCTGTTATAGCGCGGAGGGAAAAAGATATTGACTGATTTTGAATCTTTTTCAAATCTGTTGATGGCGCCGTGATCTTCTCTCGGATCGCAGAAATAAGCTGTGCCGAATGTCATATCCACTTTGCAGCCTTCAATGGTCATATCATAGCCGCCGCCGATGCAGATGCCGATCTGTTCATTGCGGTGTTTATGGAACGGCATTTCTCCTCCGTTGCCCGGAATGTTGGCAAGCATAATTTCCACCCAGTCTTCCACGAAGAATGTGACTTCCATCCCAGGCAATAAGTCTCTTGTTTTAAAAATATTCAAAAAATAATCTTCAGGGCTTGTATAGGTTTCACCGGCTTTCAGGCGTTTAATATCAATGGCGATCACTTCTTGATCCGTCTCGTTTCTTGCGCCGTGAGGCACGTTAGGAGGCGCGATATAGGCTGATTCCAGCGCTGTCATCTTTCTTGTGACATCTCCGACAGTCATGGACAGCTCGCCGGAAACGACAAGGCCGATTTGGACTTCCTTATGCTGATGCGGTTCCACGTTTGTATGCGGCGGAACGTAAGAAAGCAGAACTTCCGTATCGCCTCTGACGGACGAATATTGTCTTACTCCGTTATCCCATTCTATTAATTTAGGCGTCGGGAAATAAAGTTCCTGCAAATCTTGTTCAGTTTTCATCATGAATCTCTCCTTTTCCGAATAATGACCAGCTCATGGGAATGCTTTTAAATGTTTTGACAAAGTGAAGGCCGTACTTTTGTCTGGCCAGCTCATTTGTCAGCGCGATGTCGGACAAACCGTCCTTCACTCTTTTCGCGGCTGCGCTCGTTGAGTTCACCAGATCAAACGTGACATCTTTACGGGTAAAATACTTAATCAAATTGATAGGAGACGGGTGGGATACGATGACAGTCTTATCAAGCATGTCATCTGTATATTCAAAACCGGGCCGGACAGCCAGGCCGTACATCGGGGTGTCGCACCTGAAAATTTGCAGAAGCTGCAGATCCGGTCTCATGTAGAAGTGCTTAATGCCGTCATACGCGTGAGGCACAATTGTGTATTCCAGCGGACTTTGAAGCGTTTTTTCAATGCACGATTCAAATGTATCATGCAGTGATAATTTGCTGTTCACCCCTTGGAGAAGGGTGAAATTGGTGATGAAGTTTTTTGCTGCGTACTCACTGCTTGTCCCTTCAGGACCGAGCGTGTTGATCGTAATCAGTTTAGATATTGAATAAGCCTTGCTTTTTGTTTGAATGCTATTATCCAATATAATCATGAGCACCAACCAATCTGTTAAATTTTAAGTAAATATTATCCATAGACGTTCAAGCTGTCAATATTATTTGAAAATATTGATAATTATTCCTATATATTAGAAAACACCTTATGATATAAGGTGTTAAAAATTAACATTTACAAAATTATAGAAACTTTATTTTACCGATACAATGATTGGTCGGTCTTATGCTCATATTTTCCATACCTTCTGTATGCGAAAACGCTGAGGACAAAGCCGATGAGGGTGACGGCCGCACAGATAAATCCGACAGCTGCATATCCGTATCCGACATAGACCGGACCCATGACAGCAGAACCCAAGGTGACGGCCAAATTGGACGCCAGACTGTAAAATGCCATGATTTTGCCCCGGCGGCTCTGTGAGCAATCACTTAAAATAGTGCTGAGCAAGGTCACCGTCAGGCTTTGCATCAATCCCCAGACGAATAACCCGATGACCAAAAACGGCATTGATGACGGCGCATAGGCGAGACAGGAGAGCCATATGCTGATCACGGCCAATGCCGCGATCAAAGAGCGCATTTTCCCCGCCTTATCTGCGATTTTTCCGGTGAACACGCTCATGGAAAAACCGATTCCGTACACCATGATCAGCAGCCCTGAAGCTGTATTCCCACCCGGCAGCACGCGGTGAAGATATGTACCGAGAAAGGAATACATGCCGTAAAAACCGATCATGTTGCAAAAAGTGATCGTGAGGTATACAGGGACACGGGGCACCTTCAGCGCATCCCGGAAAGTGCCTGCCTGCTGTCCGTTTTCCTCTTCTGTTTTATTCCCATCCGCCGTGCTGCGGCGCGCCTCAATGAAAATGAGCGAAGCAACGAGGACAGACATGAGGGCGAAAATCCAAAACGTCCACCGCCAATTCAAAACGCCGCCGATAAAAGAGCCGATCGGAACGCCGAAAATCAAAGCGAGCGACCAGCTTGACACGATCAGACCCATCACCTTGCCGCGGTACGCATAAGGCACACGGTCGCCGACCACCGCATATGCTGTCGGCACAAACGCACCCGCTGCAAGCCCGGAAAGCGCCCTGCCCAGAAAGAAGAAAAAGAGATTGTGCGCCAGCGCGCAGATCACCGTGCCGGCCGTAAATATAAGCAGTCCCGCCAGCAGACTGAGTTCCCGGGAATATTTATCTCCCAGCGGAACGAGAAGCGGCGCCCCGATAAAAATCATCACTCCGTAAATACTGATGGAAACCGCCAGCACACTGACATCCGAGCTGAAAGCCCGCGCTAAATCCGGAAGCAGCGGAGAAATCACCAGCTCTTCAGAACCCGCGGCAAATACGCCTAATGTCAAAGCAAGCGCGAGACAGACCGGAAATCGGCGTTTCGTTTCGATGTGATCGGTTTGTTTGCTGTTCATGCTCTTTGAACACCTCTTCCGTAAAACTTTTCTACCTTTTGTTGTTTTATAGTTTAGCATCCTTATATTTCATTTTACATTTCACATGAAAACTAATTCTGATTTTTTATTTACATTCAGATTTTAAATAAAATATTTAGTTTATATTCAATAAATGATATAAAATACACCGTCTGGTTATGCTATAGTGATAGAATCATTTGTTAAGGTGGGGGTCATGAAATGAATAACGCTGATTCAAAGGCCGCCCGCGCAGGCCTCGGCATGGTACTGATTCTCGGGACGCTCGCTTCATTCGGGCCGCTTTCGCTCGATATGTATCTGCCCGCTTTGCCTGAGGTGGCGGCCGATCTTCATACGACAGCGTCACTTGCGCAGCTGAGCCTGACGTTTTGTCTTTTGGGGCTGGCGGTCGGGCAGATCGTTGTCGGGCCGCTCAGTGATATGATCGGGCGCCGGAAGCCGCTGATTCTGTCATTGCTGCTTTATACGCTGTCTTCTTTATTATGCGCCTTCAGCCCTTCTGTTTCGTTTTTAATTGTGATGAGGTTTATTCAAGGATTCACCGGGGCGGCCGGAATCGTCATCGCACGGGCTTCCGCACGCGATATGTATTCCGGAAAAGAATTGACGGCTTTTTTCTCATTACTGATGCTCGTCAATGGGGCGGCGCCGATTTTAGCGCCGATTACAGGGGGATTTATCCTTCAGTTCGCCGGCTGGAAAATCGTATTTATCGTGCTGGCGGTGATCGGCTGTATCATTTCTGCCGCCGTGCTTACGGCGTTGCCTGAATCACTCCCGCCGGAAAAGCGGACAAGCGGCGGACTCCGGGAGACGCTGATGACGTTTCGCGGCCTGCTTGGCGACCGGATGTTTATGGGATTTGCGCTCAGCCAGGCATTTGTGATGACCGGCATGTTCGCATATATTGCCGGGTCGCCGTTTGTACTGCAAAACATCTACGGCGTATCGGCCCAAATGTTCAGCCTGCTGTTCGCCGTAAACGGTGCGGGAATCATATGCGCCACCCAAATCACCGGACGGATGGCCAAAACACATGATGAACGGAAGCTGTTTGTCTCCGGTCTGATGATTGCCGTCATCGGGAGCATCGCTTTGCTTTTATCACTTGCGTTTGGTTTAGGCCTGGCGGCGGTCTGCATTTCTTTATTCATCATTGTTTCTTCTGTCGGGATCGTCACGACGACGGGATTTTCTTTGGCTATGCAGAAACAGGAGAAAGGCGCGGGAAGCGCTGCGGCTCTTCTCGGACTCCTGCCCTTTATCGGCGGTGCGGCTGCCGCTCCCCTTGTCGGTATTGCCGGAGAAGAAAATGCCTGGCCGATGGCCGTCAGCATTTTCGGTTTTCAGTTCTGTGCCGTTCTATCCTATGTTCTGTCGGCCAAACGAAACACAAAGTAAAGCCCGCCGCTTTAAGCGGAGGGCTTTTTTTCTTATCCGGCAGCGCCTTTTTCCGAAGAAGCCGGCTCACGCTTCAGGCGTTTTTTGATACCGAAGTGATAATACGCGTAACAGATGATCATCAGCGGGACGCCGCAGTACAGACCGATACGCTGGTCGGGAATAAAGATGAGACTGATTAAGATAAGACCGTAAACCGAAAATCCGAGAATCGGCACAATCGGATAAAGAGGCGTTTTAAATGCCAGGTCCTTCAGATTTCCTCCTTCAGCGAGAAAGCGTCTCCGGAAAACGAATTGTGAAGCGCAGATTGACATCCACGCGACGACGGTAATCATACCGGAGATGGAAATGAGCCACACATACACCGTTTCAGCCGCGACTACACTTGTCAGCAGGGATAAACCGGAGATGGCGATGGTGATGGAAAGAGCTTTCAGAGGCACGCCTTTTTTCGTCAGTTTCGTTAAGGAAGCGGGACCCATCTTAGTTTTTGATAGGGACCACATCATTCTGGACGAAGCGTACAGCCCGGAATTCGCCACCGACAGCATGGCGGTCAGAATGACAAAGTTCATGATATCAGCCGCATAAGGAACGCCGATTTTATCCAGCACAGCCACAAACGGGCTTTCGATGACGCCTGCCGTTTGATACGGCAAAATGGACACGAGAACAAACATCGCCAGCACGAAGAAAAACAGCGTCCGCCATATGACATTTCGGATCGAGCGGGGAAGCGTCTTTTCCGGATTTTCGCTTTCTCCCGAGGCGATTCCGACCAGTTCGGTACCCTGGAATGAAAAATTCACCATAACAAGGGTAAACAGCACGGCTTGGGCGCCGTTCGGAAAAAGCCCTTTGTCCGTCGTAAAGTTTGACAGATACGGAGCCGTCTGCCCGCCGTTAAAACCGACAAAGCCGAATACCGCAGCGCAGCCGAGAATAATAAACAATACAATGGCCATGACCTTAATGCTGGAAAACCAAAATTCCATTTCCGCAAAACTCCGCGCAGACAGCGCGTTAATGGAAAAAATGACGACGCCGAATACCAGGCACCACACCCAAATCGGAACGGCCGGAAACCATCGCTGCATTAAAATCCCCGCCGACGTCAGCTCAAGCCCCACGGTATTGGCCCAGCTGAATGCGTACATCCATCCGATCGTAAATCCCGTCGACGGCCCGAGAAACTTTGCGGCATACGCCTGAAATGATCCTGCGACCGGCATGGCAACCGCGAGCTCCCCCAAACAAAGCATCACCAGATACATTAAAAATCCGCCGATCACATAAGCCAATATCGCGCCGATCGGTCCCGCTTCACTGATCGTAAAACCGGAGCCCAGAAAAAGCCCTGTCCCGATCACGCCGCCGAGGGCGATCATAAACAAATGCCGGCCCTTCATCGTGCGCTGCAATTCATTTTGATTGGTATCTCCCTGCATATACATCCCCCTTATTCCGTTATGTCAGCCATTTGTGCGTATGTCTAATCGGTAGCTGTGCAAAAGGTGCATTGTCGTCTGCTGAATGAGTTCCGGCAGCACATGGAATGTGTACGGCTTGTACACGCGTTCCGTCCATTTATGGCCGTCCTTTCCGTATACCCCTATATTGACCGACGGAATATTCAATTCCCTGATTTCTTTAAAAGGAATCGTCCCGATGACATCCCAGCCCGGAAAATTATCGGTAAAGGCGGAGACCTCCTCGTCTGTTTCATGCAGCGATAAAAAGCTTCCGTCCGCTAAATAGGGGAAAAACTTTTTAAAGACGAATGTTTCTCCGGTTGATGCCGCTGTTTTATCGACTGCTTCTTGAATGACATGCTGCAAAAGCCGGTCCCGTGTGCTTTCTTCCTTCAGATAATTGTGCGGAAGATAAGGCGGCGCATAGAAAATAATGACTTTAGCTCCCTGCTCAGGATCGAGTTTTTGCAGTTCTTCGACGGCTTTAAAACATCTCATCCGCAGTTCAAGATGTTCATATGTTTTAAATGCCTGCCCGATACACTGTGCAGGGTCTATCCCGCGGCTTCTCAGCCTTTTCAGGTAATCTTCCAGACTGTACACTTGAACGTTCCATGACATCTCTTTTTTCGGCAGGCTCGTTCTCTCACAGTATTCGTCGTAATAATCAGATAATTTTTGTTCTGTCTCTTTGCAGGCTTCGTCAGCCACGGCGGTCAGCTGATCCATGACTTCTTTGGCGGTTTTCTCGTAAATAAAATAATTAAAATAGACATAGCTGCTGACGGCGGTCTGCACGTTATACGCTTCCTTATTGTCACGCTGGTAGAGGCAGGTCGGCGGAAGCACAAGCTCCCCTTCAATGTTTTCCGCCATATGAATATTGTTGTGAATTCTTCTGGTGATTTCTGACGCGATCAAATTCGGATCGATGCCGGACAGCGTATCTCCGACATGCACCTCCCGCCCGTAAATCGCAAAGCAAGGCAAAAGCTTCCCTGCCGCACCCGTGTATATGTACCTTGTCGTGTCACCCTCATACAGCGGCGTGATAAAATCGTTATTAATCGCTGCTAAATAACGAAGCTGCTTTTCTTGTTTCAGCCGTTTTAATTCAGAAATGCTGGTTAAAATGCCGGAATGCTGGCTTTCTTCATCCGGGTTTGCCATGAACAGAATATGGCCCGGCAGCTGATCGCGCCGTTCAGAAAAGTGAAGCAGATTGGCGAGATGAACGGCAATACCGCTCTGCATATCAACCGAACCCCTTCCGAACATCCACTCGCCTGAGCGGGCATCCCGCTGCACATCCCGATCAAATTCATAGTTTGAGAAATATTCCGCGAGACGGTCGGAATCAAAAGCGATATCTTTTAAAGGGCCGAAATCCTCGATGCCGACCGTATCAAGATGAGCGTGATAAATGACCGTATTCAGGCTTTCGCCGTTTCCCTCAATAAATGCGAAAATATTTTTGCGGCCGTAAGGGTCCTCAGGAATCGCCTGCTCCCACACATGTGACGGATTCTCCTGAAAGTAGGGAAAGCTCTTGATCATATCTTTGATATAGTCGGCTTTTTTTCCTTCTCCCAATGTGCCGTTGATGCTGTTTAACGCCACCAGTGATTTCGTAATGGCTTCTATTTTCTCCTCCGGAAGCATTTTGCTGAGCTGCTGATACATGTTCCATCCTCCTTACCCTCATATAGAGAAAATAGCGCGACTCTTTTTTCATCGCGCTATTTCCGAAAGATTAATAGGCTTCAGACGTTGTTTTTGCCTGCATATGAAGAATCAGATAGTCAGGTCCTCCGGCTTTTGAATCGGTTCCTGACATATTGAAGCCGCCGAACGGCTGGTATCCGACAATCGCTCCCGTACAGCCGCGGTTGAAGTATAGATTTCCGACGTGAAAATCTTCGCGCGCGCGTTCAATGTGCGCGCGGGTTTTCGATAACAGAGCGCCCGTCAGTCCGTAATCGGTATTATTGGCAATCTCAAGCATATGGTCGAAATCACGGGCTTTTGAGATCGCGACGACAGGCCCGAAAATTTCCTCCTGCATCAGGCGGGCGTTTTCATCAACATCCGCAAAAATGGTCGGCTGAATAAAGTATCCTTTTGAATCATCACCTTCGCCTCCCGTCAGGAGTTTTCCTTCTGTTTTGCCGATTTCGATATAACTCATGACTTTATTATAAGATGCTTCGTGGATGACTGGCCCCATGTATGTATCAAAATCTTCCGGACTTCCGACGGTGAGTGATTTTGTTAAAGCGACGGCTTTTTCAACAACTTCATCATAGACGTCCTGATGAATGACCGCACGCGAACCGGCTGAACATTTTTGGCCTGAGAATCCGAAGGCGGAATACACGATTGAGGAAGCGGCAAGATCAAGATCAGCATCTCTGTCTACAAGCACCGTATCTTTCCCTCCCATTTCGGCAATGACCCGTTTCAGCCACTTTTGGCCCGGCTGTACTTTTGCGGCGCGTTCATAGATGCGGCATCCGACCGCGCGGGAGCCTGTAAACGACACAAATCTCGTCTTCGGATGCTCAACCAGATAGTCGCCGATTTCTCCTCCGTCGCCCGGTATGAATTGGAGCACGCCGTCCGGCAGGCCCGCTTCTTTCATCACTTCAACGAATTTCGCCGCCACGACAGGCGCCGCATCCGCCGGTTTCAGAAGTATCGTGTTGCCTGTTACGATGGCTGCCGCCGCCGTTCCCGCCATGATCGCAAGCGGGAAGTTGAATGGAGAAATGACGATTCCCACCCCAAGCGGCTCATAATGATACTGATTATATTCTCCGTCACGGCTCTTTACAGGAGAACCGTCTTTCAGTTTCAGCATCTGACGGGCGTAATACTCTAAAAAGTCGATCGCTTCCGCCGTATCCGCATCCGCTTCCTTCCACGGTTTTCCCGCTTCTTTCACTAGATACGCGGAGAATTCGTGCTTTCTTCTGCGGATGATCGCCGCCGCTTTAAACAGCACATTCGCGCGGTGTTCCGGCCGTACTTTTTTCCATGTTTGAAATGCCTGCAGCGCAGCCTGCATGGCCTTTTCCGCAAGTTCTTTTCCGGCTGCCGATACAGAACCGATCACTTCTTTTTTATCTGCCGGATTGACGGAAATGATCTTTTTATCCGTTTCAATCGCTTCACCGTTAATGATAAGCGGATAATGCTTGCCGAGCTGTGAATTCACATAAGCCAGCGCTTCCTGAAACGATTGTTTATTTGTCTCTTCCTGAAAATTTGTAAATGGTTCGTGTGCGTATGAAACTGTCATTAGAATTCCTCCCCGTATTTTGTAATGTGTGCTCACGCTTAATGAAGATGCAAGAAGCATACCAGCATAGCAATTTGTGATAAAAAAAGATAATCTTTGCCGAAAGCTTGTCCGAATCTGTCAGCTGCAATCTGAAAACGCAAAGAAATTTTGCGATCCGCTATATAACTGATGCAAAATCTCTTTGCGGATAACACTTATACCCAGCCGCGGAACCGGGCCGCTTCAGCCGACTTTCTGATGCCCGTCATATAGGCGGCCAAACGCATATCGACTTTGTGGGTATGCGCTGTCTGATAAATGGATTCAAATGAATTCACCATGACACTGCGCAGTTTTCCGGCGACTTCTTCCTCAGACCAGTAAAAGCCTTGATTATTTTGCACCCATTCAAAATAAGACACCGTCACGCCCCCGGCGCTTGCCAAAATATCCGGCACGAGAAGCACGCCTCTTTCATTCAGGATTTTCGTGGCGTCTATCGTTGTCGGGCCGTTCGCCGCCTCCACAATGATTGAGGCTTTAATGTGATGGGCGTTTTCAGCCGTTATCTGATTGGAGATTGCGGCAGGCACGAGAATATCACAGTCCTTTTCCAGCAGCTCCCGGTTCGTTATGACATCAGAGAAGAGATTCGTCACCGTGCCGAAGCTGTCCCGCTTATCCAGCAGGTAATCAATGTCAAGGCCGTCAGGGTCATACAAAGCCCCGTGGGCGTCTGAGATGCCGATCACCTTGGCGCCGGCGTCATGCATAAATTTAGCGAGAAAGCTCCCCGCATTTCCGAACCCCTGAATGATGATCCGCGCATTTTCCAATGGAATCCCTTTTTTCTTAACGGCTTCCTCAATACAAATCGTGACGCCTTGCGCGGTCGCCGTTTCCCGACCCTGTGAACCGCCGAGAACAATCGGTTTGCCCGTAATGAATCCCGGTGAATCAAATTCTCTCAGGCGGCTGTATTCGTCCATCATCCATGCCATAATCTGCGAGTTGGTATATACGTCGGGAGCCGGAATATCCTTTGTCGGGCCGACGATCTGGCTGATCGCGCGCACATATCCGCGGCTCAGCCGTTCCAGCTCTCCGAATGACATCGTCCGCGGATCACAGATGATGCCGCCTTTTCCGCCCCCGTAAGGAAGATTTGTGATGCCGCATTTTAAAGTCATCCAGATGGAAAGCGCCTTAACCTCTTCTTCACTGACTTCCGGATGAAACCGCACGCCCCCTTTTGTCGGGCCGACTGCGTCATTATGCTGTGAGCGGTAGCCCGTGAAAACCTGTACTGAACCATTGTCCATTTTGACGGGGATGCGGACGGTCAAAAGCCGCATCGGCTCTTTCATCAGTTCATACATATTGTCAGGATACCCCAGTTTGCGCAGGGCTTCTTTTATGATCGATTGTGTGGACAAGAACAAATTAAGAACTTCTTTTTCTTCATCTTTCTGAGTGCTTTTAGAAAGCGGGTTGGCTGACATGTTTTATCACCTCATCGTATTTTACGTGTAAGCTTCAATTACCGGCAGAACGAAATGTAAGCGCTTTTACACCAAAACCCATCAATCCCTTTCACATTGTCGTTACACCCCTTTTTATATGCAAGATTCATGCCAGGATTTTGCGCATCAAAAAAGAGGCTGTTGTCAGCCTCTCATATGAAGAGAAAGTGAGATTTGAAGACGTCTACAGAAGAAACCTTATTGCTTTATTAGAACCTAATACGTTTTAGCCGCACAGAAAAGATTGTTTTTTGAAATGGGACGCTATCTAAAGATATACTTCCTCCCATTTGCTCTACTAATCTCTTAGTAATCGTCAGCCCCAATCCGCTTCCCTGATAATTGGTGTTTCTCGAGTCCTCCAATGTATACATTCGTTCAAAGACACGGTCTTTATGCAATTCATTTATCCCTTTTCCTTTATCTGATACTTCTACAAAAACATCATTATCAGCTATCCTTATCTTTAAACCCACCACCTTACCATCAGAACCATATTGTATCGCATTCGTAATCAAATTATTTAGAACCCTCTCAATTGCATCTTCATCTCCGCTAACAAAGACAGGATCTTCTGGTATATCAATCACTACCTCAAATTCTTTGCTGATTAAAATTTCGTAGTAATCCAAAATTATTTTTCGGCTGACTTCGCATATGTCAATTCGTGAAGAATTTAATTTCTTATCTCCTGACTCTAATTTTACAAGTTCAAAAAAACGGTTTATTAACTCTAATACCTCGACCGTTTTTAAATTAACTGTTTTTAGTAAACCCATAATATTTTCAGAAGTTAGACTTTTATCGTTATGTATAATTTCAATATAACCTAGTATCACTGTTAATGGGGTCTTTAAATCGTGTGAAATATTTGATAACATTTTTCGCATTGACAGTTCTATACTATTGTAGTTTCCTATGATCTTTTGATTATGGTCTAAAAGATTGTTTATTTGAATTAACAAGGATTTTATATATTTATCATCCGTGGAAAGCAATAATCTTTCGCCTGTTTCCTCATGAACAATTTTTCCGAGCTTATTCCCTATATATTTAATTTCAGTCTTTAGATTTAATCGAGTTCGGAAAAGAAATATATTTACTGCCGCAGAGCATATGAATAAAATAACCACTAGATAAAACATTTAAAAATCTCCCAACTTATAACCGATTCCCCACAAAGTTTTTATGTACGTTGGATGAGATGGATCGTCCTCAATTTTCTCTCTGAGCCGTCTAATATGAACATTAATTACATTCTCATCTCCATGATACTCATCTTCCCATACGGACTTATAAAGTTGAGATTTAGTATATACTTGTGAAGGATTAGAAATAAAAAGTTTTAAAATATTAAATTCTTTTGCTGTGAGATTAATCTTTTCATTGAATTTTTCAACGGAAAAGCCATTCAGGTCAACACTTAAATCACCTATTTTAATGATTTTTTCTTCCTTAGCGGGCAGGTATCCCATATAGTGTTTCTCTCTTCTAATAGTTGCTTTAATTCTGGCTATTACCTCCAGCATAGAAAAAGGTTTAGAAATATAATCATCAGCTCCGAGGCCGAGACCAAGTGCCTTATCTACATCTTCATCTTTTGCAGACATGATAAGAACTGGAACCATACTTTTGGAACGAATCATTCTTAAACATTCCATACCATCTATCTTCGGAAGCATTAAATCCAACAATATAACCTCAAACTTTTGGTTGTTCAATATGTCTAAAGCTTCTTCACCATCAAAAGCTGCTGTTACTTCAAACCCTTCTTTCGTTAAGCTTTCGCTTACCATATCGCTTATAAATTGGTCGTCTTCTACGATTAATATTCTGTGACTCAAAGCTCTTCACTCCTTAAACCTTTAATATAAAGTGATATTCTTGATTCACTGATTATTTCAATTTTCACACTAGTAAACCCATCTTTATTATAATTCTTTTTCATTCAAAAGTAATAAATATTTCATGATGTTTTAAAATTAAATAAATAAGACAACCATACTTCACTATAGTGGAAATTGGTTGTCTAGTGTTCTTCTCTTTAAATCATAAAAAGGTTGTAATAATATTGACTTTAATTCCTTGGAAAAAGACATTCCAATTCTCGAACTACTTTCCATGCACATTCAGGACTTAAACATAACTGGCCCTGCAAAAGGGATAAATTACGTTCTGAAGCTTCACCGGTAACTACACATCTACTATAAGGCGCATACTTCTTTAGAACAATCTCTTCTCCTCTAATAAATATTTCCATTAATGTATTTACTTCTATACCACTGGCATCACGCAGCTCTTTTGGTAATACAATTCTTCCCAAACGATCTACTTTTCTTGCAATTCCGGTAGATTTCATTTTAATTCTTCCTCTCAATTCCCAAAATGACTTCGCAAGCCACATAAACGCATTTTTCAAGTTGAAGAATAAGGCGTTTATAAAATTGATCTCTTTAAAAAGGTATGCAATTCAAAATTCCCCAATCAATTCAACAAACTAATAAAAAAGTGCTGTGCTTAGAAAAGACAACAGCTCCCAGTGGTATGGTTTTCGCATAAGCATCTTAATAATTAATTTATAACCTTAATCGAACCATCTTCACTTGATACGCTTACCTTATTACTTCCTGCTCCAATTTCACCTTTTTTCACCTTTACGCCATCGTGGCTTTTATTAAGCCCATCTAGATCAAGCGTTATATCAGAATTACTCTCAGCAAGAACTTCAAGGGATGTTGGCGCTTTTTTATAAGATATACCTATATCTCCTGATTTCGTATTTACTGATAAAGATTTTCCCTCTGTTATGTCCTTGATTGAAACCGTCCCATCTTTAGAGGTAATCTTTACATTGGAACTATCTATTTCCTTCATCTCCGTATCGCCGCTTGCTGATGTTATATTTAATTCCTCAAAAGAACTATTTTCCATACTTAACGATCCATCCCTGGATGCGAATTTTCCAGTATGAGCTGAAACATTATTGATTTTTTCATCACCGGACTTATTATCAACGACAATATTTTCAGCCGAAATCTCACTTAATTGTATATTCCCATCTTTATTAGTTATTTCAATATTGTTCATACCTGACTCGGGAACATTAATATAAATTGTGCCGCACTGCTTCCCAAAAGTAAATCCATCCAAAAAGCCGCCATTCTTCTGTTCTTTTTGAGTAACGACCAAATCTCTCCCATTTTCTTGAAATGTAACTGGAGCTTTCTCTTTCTGTCTCCCCTCTGCAGATACTGTTACCTCATTTGAAGTACTCTTTTTAAACCTCACATCCCAAGTATCAGTATATACTTTTAAAGCATCAATATTTTCCGCATTGTAAGAAGTGTTCTTTTTAAAGTTTTTTGTATTTAACAAATTAAAGCTCAAAGAAATTCCACCAATTACTATGAGCAATACTATCGTTGCTATAATTTTCTTCATTTTATAAATCCTCCTTTTGACTATTACAATAATAATGTTTATACCAAGTCTTTTTGATCAACCTTATGGTAAGAAAGATAACCCACTAAAAGGCCGAATAAACAAAATATAGTCGGGATGATAATGAATTGACTTAAACTGACTGTTTCTCCTCCGTCGGAAACTGTTGCATTAATAAAGACCCCAATTATGACAGCCCAAGTGATTGTAGCAGCAGTGGATTTTCTTCTCATACCAAAAAATAAAGGAATTAAACTCACTCCTGCCATCATAAGAGAAGTGATAAGAGTCGATGGAATGGTGGAAATAACTTCACTCATTTCAACAGGCTTATCAAATAAATATAAGTGTGGGCTGATGAAGAGAATTAACAAATTAATAACAAAAGTGGCAATAACAATACTTACAAAGCAGAATAAGAAAACAATAGCTAGTTTAGCTTGCATTAATTTTTTTCTTTGTAAAGGATAAGTAAACAGTAATTGTATTGTTTTATTTTTATATTCATCAATAACTAAACGGGATAAAATCACAGCAGAAAAACTAATAAATACAATTCTAATAAATATATTAGTTAGAGACATAAAATCTGCATAAGCAGGAAACATAGGCTCAATTTCATTTCTAGATCCCCACCCCATAAGAGCGACCAAGGCAAAGATAATTAATATCCAAAGAGCCACCCCTTTAAAATACTGTGACAAGTGATGTTTTCTGTACTCTAATTTCATAAGTTTTAACATTTCAAATAGCCTCCAGCGAAGAATTTAAGACAAAGTAAATAAGTTTCTTTCCTTCTAGGTGCATAAACCTAAATACAAACGGGCAATCCATTTAATGTTAAGTGTGTATACCCTCCCTATTCATTGAACTTAAGAAGTACTCTTCTAAAGAACTGTGTTTTTTATTTATACTTTCTATACCAACATCATTCATAATGAATGCCTTAGAGATTTCTTGTTGTGTAACTGCTGATTCATATATACGAATTATCTGTTTATCAATCATTTTAAAATTTCTTATCCCCAGATTTTGTTCTAAAATATATAACGCTTTTTTTAAGTTATGAACCTTCATCTCTATATATTCCGTTTGTTTTCCATTTATGCTCTTCATAGAAACTTCTTTTATTAACTTGCCATTTTGTATAATTCCAACAGTGTCTGACATTTGTTCCATTTCGGCTAAAATGTGACTAGAAATTAATAATGTGATTCCATACTCTCTGCATAGTAACTTAAAGAGATCCCTTAACTCTTTTATACCAATTGGATCAAGACCGTTAATTGGCTCGTCTAAAACGAGAAGTTCTGGTTTCGTAGAAATGGCTCTGGCTATTCCCAATCTTTGTTTCATCCCTAAAGAAAATTCTTTCACCTTTTTGTTTTCAATATTATGTAACTTTACAAGCTCGATTGCATGATCAATAGATTTTTTATCGTAGTACCCCATATATTCACAATGGAAGTATAGATTTTCTCTAGCAGTGAGGTTGTCATAGAAAATCGGATATTCAATAATGGTTCCCATTCGCTTTAACACTTCAAATGACGTATCTGTTAATTTTTCACCAAAAATTTCGATTTCACCACTTGTTGGTTTAACTAAATTAGTAATCATTTTCATAATGGTTGTTTTACCTGCACCATTCGGCCCCAAAAATCCATAAATTTCTCCTTTTTTCACATGCATATTAACTCCGGAAACAACTTCTTTTCCTTTAAATGATTTTGTTAGCTGGTTAGTTTTTAAAATGTACGTCATTCTCTTTCCCCTTTCCAATAATATTCTTATTATATAAACCAAAGTTCTCTTTTCCCTTAAGCAAATATTACTTTTTTCTTAAGATTTTCAACTACTAATTAATTTATTTTTAAAAAAGGAAAGAGCTATCTAAAGTATCTAGATAGACTCTTTTCTTCTTCATTAGTTATACTGATGCTTTATCAGATTTCTTAAGTCAACATATAAAACTTGAAAAATTACTAGGATAGATTAAAAATAGCCTTGTTTACCCGTTCCAACTCACATTCATTTAATTCATTTTCAAGTGAGTGTTTGTACCCCATTAGAAATTCTAATTTGTCCTCACGTTGGTCGTTTTCACTTGTTAAAAAAGGAAAATCTTCTTTTATGAGATTTCTTATCGCCATCATAGGGACTTCGCAAACTAAAGGAGTAAATTTGGCACTATATAGTCCTGATTTGCTATTAGTGGAATAAAAGTCCCCTATCATCAATCCCTCATACACAAGTTGACGTTTAAATTCCCTATGCACAGTAGCGAGTAAGTTATCGAGTGATTTATTATTTAAAAACACAATTAACAGTGTTTTATATTTCTCTACCTTTTCTGATTTCATTTTTAACTCTTTAAACTGAACTGCTCTTTCCTTAATGATGTCTCTCATTTGCTGCACACCCTCTATATATTGTTCTATAAAAGAACAATATATAGTATCTTCTTGAATAGCAAAAGGAAGGAAAGGACAAATTGCTCCTTTAGCTCCCTTGTCTGGATGAGGTTTTGAACAGAAATCTATATAATCTAAAACAATTTTTATTTCTTCTCTTGTAACATTATCTTGTTTTTCTATAATTTGTTTTAAACTAACAGGATTATTCTTGAAATTCAACATAAGATCACTCTCTCTTCTTTAAATAGTTATTTACACACAATCACAATAATTTAAATTAAGAACATAAGTTTAAAGAATTTTAGCAAGTTCAACCAAAATCCCTTCAATTTATCTTTAACTAAGATAATGTTTCTTATTTACTTAAAGAAAGAAACACTGAAATTATAAATTTCAACTAAAAAAATTATGAGACTCAGATTTCAAATTAAATTCTTTAATCTCACTCTCCACACTTTCGAAGAACAAAAAGTTTAAATCTATTTCAAATATTTCGTCTATAAAGTTAAATTTAGTGATTTACACTTGTTTTTTCATATTAGTTTTATTAATGGTTCCTTTCATGTGTTTCAACTTAAACGCATGAATTTATTAGAAAAGTTCTCTAAATGATTTTGCATGGTTTTAAATCATTTCCGTTATGTTATTATGTGAATTAAGAACTTAATTAAGTTATTTTCTAAATTGGTCATTCAATTAAATAACCTCGTTTAATGAATATAGTCTATAAAAAGCACCTTCATTTTTAACTAATTCATCAAACGATCCTTTCTCTAATATTCTGCCCTCTTCCATATAAATAACCTCATCATATTTACGTAAAAGATCAGAATTTAGGTTGTGGGTGATTGCAATAATAGTTAAATCATTGAAATTAAGAAGTTTATCTTCAAGTAAATAACTTGTTCTTAAGTCTAAAGCGGAAGTGCCTTCATCAAGAATAAGAATAGGTTTATTTCTTATCAGACCTCTAGCCACTGCGATTCTTTGTTTTTGCCCTCCTGATAAGTTTCCACCGCTTTCTCCTACATTGTTATCTAAGCCTTTCTGATCTTTTATGAATTCATTGACACCACTATTCGAAAGTGCCTGATTTACTTCTTCTTCATTAAAGTCCTCAAATAATAAGATGTTTTCTCTTATCGATTTGTTAAACAAATAGATATTTTGATGAATCAATGAATATAGTTTTGTTAGTTCAGTTGTATCTAATCTATTTAATTCTTCTTTATCCCATACAATCTCTCCGCTGTACCCTTTATTCATCCCTAGAATTAACTTAATTAAAGTTGATTTTCCACAACCACTTTGTCCTATGATGACGTACTTTTTATTTTTTTCGATACTGAAATTTATATCTCGAAGGACTTCATTTGAACCATCGTACGAGAAGCTGAGATTTTTAATTTCAATAGCTTTTTCAAAAGTAGTCTTTTTGACTTTTTTGCTATCATCACTGTTTGTAAATATCAAAGTGTTAAATTTTTTTACAATGGGTTTAACACTTTGAAGCTGTGGAATACTCATTGTAATAATCATAATAGGGTTAACAAAAGTATTACTAAGTTGAACTAATGCGATTAAAGTACCTACTAAAACATCTCCTTGTAGCACCATATAAGATCCAATAGCTACTACTGAAAACATTGTAAGTAATCCTAATACATCAGATAAACTCTCATTCAAGGCGCCTGTTTTATCTGCTTGATATTTCTTTTCTACTACAACATCATTCTCATTCTCAAATGCTGCAAAGCTTTTTTTAGTAACATTAAATGATTTTATTACACTGTAACCACCGAATAAATCTTTAATCTTTGAAGTATAGTCTCCAATGGCTACAGAGAATATCTCCTGCTTAGTTTGCAATACTTTACTAATAAAACTTGATACCACGGCCATTACTCCAAAACATACGATTAATGCTATAAGTACAAGCGGACTTAACTTAATTAAAAGTATGATGGAAACTAAGAAAATAATGGAATTCTCCATTACCTTCAATAAAGGAAGGATATAATTTTCTTCAATAATCTTTACATCGTTAGTTAACATAGAAATATATTCAGCTGTATCGTATTGCTCAAAGTCCTTATAGTCTCTATTTAATATCCCTTTACATAGATCTCTTCTTAAATCTTTCGTAATATTTTTCACCATTTTTTTGCTACATAAATGATAAATGTATTTGATCATCCCCAGTACTAGTAAGTAAGCAAATGTAAAAAGAATCATTTGTTTAAATTCTTGTGCCGATCCTTTTGTTGCTGCGTTTACTATATCTTGTAGGATAATTGCTATATAAACTGTTCCTCCGGAAACAATAGCGCTGAATATAAAGGTAACTGCTAAAAGAATTTTGTTTTGTTTTAGATAGATCCCCATTGGGATTCCCCTCTCTTATTCAATTAAGACGACCTTAGAAGTCACTGATTAGCGAAGACCTGTATTTAGGTCTTCGCTATTTATTACTTTTTTCATCAATCTACTTCTAAAGCTACTAGAATCTCTTCTAAGTCATTAGTAGAATCTTTGACATCTTTGGCATCTATAATTGAACTAATTCTTTCAACAGTTTTTTCCTCTACTACATTTCGAGCGGTAATTTTGACCTGAAACTCTCTCTCGATATAGTTTAATAATCTAATAACTTTTAAAGAATGACCTCCTAGGTCAAAGAACGAGTCTTTAATTCCAACGTTCTCAACCTCTAATGTTTTTTCAAATAATTGTACTATAGTCTTTTGAGTTTCGGTTTTAGGTTCAACATGCTCTCCATTAAAATCTATCACAGGGTTTGGCAACTCAGCCTTGTTAACTTTCCCATTTAGTGAAGTTGGTATTTTGTCCAATTGAACAATATAGCTGGGCACCATATAATCAGGAAGTTTTTCAGAAATTTCTTTTTGCACTAGCTTAGCATCTATTCTTTTATTAGCCACTACATAAGCACAAAGATATTTTTCATCATTTAATTCTTTTATTGTCACTACAGCATCCTGGATACTTTCGTGCATTCTGAGAGCCGCATTAACTTCTTGAATCTCTACTCTGAATCCCCTAACCTTTACTTGATCATCTACTCTTCCTAGGAATTCAATCCTTCCTTGGTTAGACCATCTAACTAAGTCACCTGTTTTATACATTCTACTTTTAACTTTAAAAGGATTTGGAACAAACTTTTCATCTGTTAATTCAGGTTGATTTAGATATCCTGAAGAAACTGAGTCGCCTGTAACACATAATTCCCCTACCATTCCAGTTCCACATACATTTCCAAATCTATTAATCACATACAGTTTTGTATTAGAAATTGGTCTGCCGATTGGTATGATTTCATCGCTTTCACTATTTGAAATTTGATGAGATGCAATAGTAACTGTAGTTTCAGTAGGACCATAAAAATGATAAATATCATTTAACTTGTGTGTATTCTCTCCCACTATTTCATTTACTTCCTCTAAGGTGATTGACTCCGCTGCAATAAACAACGTATCGAATTGTGAAAGCAATGGGGTACAATTCACTTCTTTTGCATAAACCACAACTTCTCTTAGTAAGGACGGAATAAAGGTAATTTTATTTCCTGGAATAAGTTGCAACAGTTCGTCTGGTTTCTTTCTTTGGTTCTCATTAACAATTAGTAATTTTCCACCTGATAAAAGAGAAGGGAAGAGCTCTGCTGTATGCCCATCAAAGGTAAAAGCAATAGTTTGAACCATAGTAGATTCACTATTAAAGTTACCATTTTTCATTTGCCATAAAGTATGGTTCAATGAGTTATAATGGCTTACCATAACCCCTTTAGGATTCCCTGTAGTTCCTGATGTGAAAATAATATAAGCTAAATCATTAGGCTTTATAGAAACGTTAATTTCCTCTTGGTATAGGCTTGTCATATTGCATAACTCTAATTGTTTAATATCTAAGGATGTGTTTTCTAAAATTGATGAATCTTTACCGTGTAAAACTACTTTTGCTTTTACTTCATCAATCATATATTGAATTCTTTTTATAGGTTGTTCCGGATCAATTGGTAGGTACGCAGCTCCGGCTTTTAAAACCCCTAGAACACCCACCGCTAATTCTAAAGATGGTTTAGTAATTATAGGAATAATATCTCCTACAGCTGTTCCTTTTTGTATTAATGTAGCTGCTACCGAGTTAGCTTTTAAGTCTAATTCTTTATAACTTAAAGATTGCTCATCAAACTCTACAGCAATATTATCAGGATAGAGATTTACCTGTTTTTCAAATAAAGAAACTAATGTTTCGTTTATTGGAAGCGGATCTTCCGTTTTGTTATACTCTGTGACGATTTTTTCCTCTTCTCCTGGTACAAAATAATTAACTTCGCTTAGTTGTAGGTCTGGAGTTCTTATCATTTGGTCCAGTAAGATGATCATACGAGTAAGTATTCTGGACACTTCTGACTTTCCATACATATTTAAGTCATACATAATACTTAAATAAAAATTGGTACGTTTCACAGCACCCAATGATAAATTAAAGTTTGTTAATTCACGTATATCCTGTAGTTTAAAAGGATTATTTACCGCATCTTCTAATTGATATTGCTCATAATTCTCAAATGAGAATGCATTTTTGAATAATTCATCTCCCATTTGTGATAACTTCTGAATTTCGGCTAGTGGATAATGTTCATATTGGGTTGTATTAATAGATTGTTCTTGAACGTTATTTAAAAGGGTTGAAACTGTATCATCTTTTTTTAGGTTAACTCTCACGGGAACTGTATTAATGCACATTCCCAGCATTGTCTCAACGTCTGCTAAATCAACATTCCTACCAGATACAACTTTACCGAACACAATGTCATTTTTATTGGAATAGGCCGCTAAAGTAAGTGCCCACATAGTTTCGAAAACTGTATTTATGGTATAACCTTGGTTAGCACAAAATTTTTCTAAACGCTTATACAATTCTTCAGGCAACTTAAATTCTACTTTACCTACATCATCTATATCTCCACCTTCTGGATTCCCTTCAGGCTTGATGATAATTTGATCTTCAAAATCCTCTATTAATTCCTTCCAGTATTTTCGCGCTTTTTCATTATCTCCATTTCCAGCTAGTTGAACGTAATCAGAAAATGTTGTATTCTCTTCTTTTTCGTTTAGAAGTAAACTTTCATAAGAAGCACCTTCCGTTAGATGTTGATAAGTATTGAATAATTCATTTCGCAATATACTGCTGCACCAACCATCTAATATGATGTGATGGAATGTGATTAGGAGCTTATAGTCTTTTTCATCAAGTTTAATGACTGTTAGCCTTAATAAACTGTCTTTCTCGAAATCAAAACCTCTTCTTACATCTTCTTTTTTAAGCTTTTCAAATGTATTATTCTTGTCATCTTGAGAAGATAAATCTACAAAGTTAAACTCTAACTTTTTATTTTCAAGAATAAGTTGTCTTGGAATAGTAACTAAACGATGTTCTATTGCCGTTCTTAATATGCTGTATTTATTAGCAATAATTTCAAGACTTTTTTGCATTAAATCTATGTCAACATCTCTTTCCGTATAATTAATCATCTGAACCACATATTCAGAGGAATCAGGAGTGCTTATTTTTCGATAGAGCATTGCTTCCTGCATAGAAGTCAAAGGATGAATCTTCTCGACTTTATAGCCAAGCTCATTATACTTTTCTTGCACTTGTTCAAACTCTTCGTTACTCCACTTATATTCCCCTAAATCAGAGGCGGTAAGGTAATTAGTTTCTTGTTCCTTACAAAACGTTATTACTTTTTCTAACTGCTCAATAAATTGGTCCATTAACTCGCTAACAAAATCCGTAGTAAACACGTTTTCATCATAAGTAACTTCCATTCTTAAAACTTTATTGATTATAGAACCGTTAATAGTAATCGGTGATCTAAAAGCATTTTGCATTGATTTATCTTTTGCTTTTTCTATGTGACTCGTAGAAAATGTGCGACCTTGATAATCCTGTCCGAATTCCCCTAAATAATTGAAGGTAACATCAGGGTCTATATCATTAAATATCTCGGGGGACACACTATGCAAAATAAGATTTCCCATACCACGATTAGGCATTTTTCGTACTGTTTCTTTTACATTAATAATATCTTTAGAAATTGAAGTACCTAGATTCTCTAAAACTACTGGATATTCACTTGTGAACCAACCTATTGTACGATCATTTTTCACATCTTTATGAATGGACTCCCTACCGTGTCCCTCCATATTGATTGAAACAATGGAGTTATCTGTTTGTTTTTGAATAGCACGAGTCAACCCGGTAATTAAGATATCGTTTATTTCAGTGTTATAAGCTTTCCCAGCATCATACAGCATTTCGTTGGTGTATCTTTCGCTTAGCTCAATGTTCATCGTATTTAGCTTAAAGTCTGCAGTGTAAGGTTTTTTGCTAAACTTCCCTTCAGGTATTTTTGAGTTTACCTCTTTCCAGTATGGTATTTCTTTTGCTAATTTATCGCTCTTTCCATACTCTCTTAAAGCTTGACTCCATTCCTTAAATGAAATGGTTTTTAACGGAAGTTTAATTTCTTTTCCATCCAATTGCATTTCATAACCATCAATAAAATCATTAATCAATATTCTCCAAGAAATACCGTCAATGGATAGATGGTGAATACAGAAGAATAGATAAAATTTGTTCATACATTTAAACAGTCCTAGCTTAAATAAAGGCCCTGTTTCGATGTTTATACTCTTCTGGATTTCTAAAGTTTCACTTATAAAGGTTTCTCTGAATTCCCCTTCATCTTGAATATGTGTAAGATCAATTACACTAAGCTCAAGATGCTTATCCTTCTCATACGGGAGAATGTACTGAGACTTACCAGAGTAAACCGCTCTTAATAAGTCGTGATGTTTAACAATCTCATTTAAAACATTTTTTATAAAATTTATATCAGGCTCAACATCAGTCTCTAAAATATAGGACTGGTTAAAATAATTTGGCTCATTAATGCGCATCTTTTCAAAAAAAGTTTCCTGAATAGGACTTAATTCTGCAGGACCTGTAATCTCTTCTTGATTGATCTTTAAGTTATCAATGGTCTTTACCTTTGAATAAATCTTTCCAATAATCTTATTTTCCAAGATATCTTTTACTGAAAGTTCATATTTTCTTTCACGAAGTTTAGAGATAATTTGAATAGCCTTGATAGAATCTCCACCGAGCTCAAAGAAGTTATCTTCCATTGAAACACTTTTATTCCCTAATACCTCGGAAAACGATAAAAGTATTTGATCAGTTTCTTCAGTTTTAGATTCATAATTATGACTGTTTATAAAATCTTCAATTAGTTTTCTCTTATCTAGTTTACCCCCTGCTGTTAGCGGGAAGCTTTCCACTTTAGCAATTTCATTCGGAATCATATAGCAAGGAAGATTCTTTTTTAATAAGTCTTTGATTTCATTAGTGGATTCCACTCTACTACCGTGATAAAAAGCAATGAAAAGTGGGGAATCATTAGATTGATCATAAATAACTGCAGCATCATTAATTCCTTCTAGCTCACGAATTCTCGCTTCTACTTCTGCTAATTCAATTCTATATCCATTAATTTTAACTTGTTCATCTGCTCTTCCCAAAAGATTTATTATTCCATCGTGCTTCCAATATCCAACATCTCCAGTTTTGTAGAGACGCTGATCTGAAATATGAGGAATAATAATATATCGTTCGTTAGTTAAGTTCGGCTTATTTAAATAACCCCGTGCAACTCCTGCCCCACCGACATATAACTCTCCTTCCTCATCAATAGCACATAGGTTATTCTCTTTAAGGATATAAATTTCACCATTTTTAATAGGACTTCCAATTGTAACCTCTTCTAAGGAGAATTGATTGTTATAAAAGTACCCACTTGCAACTACTGTACCCTCAGTAGGTCCGTAGAGATTTGCTATATCTTTTACTTTATTGGGACACAGCTTACTAAACTTAACAATTAAATCACTAGGTAAGGGCTCTGCTCCAAGGTAAATCTTCTCAAATTTGAATAGTTCATCAGTCTTATTAAAGGTTTCTGCATAATCTACTACTGCCTTGAATAAACTTGGGATCATAAAAGCCTGAGCATTAACTAGATTATCTAAAATTTCTACAGGATTAACTTTCTGATTATTATCTAATATACGTACTTGACCTCCCGCTGCAAGGCAAGGGAAGATTTCAATTACTGATGCATCAAAGATAAAGGAAGAGCTCTGTAACATCTTAGTTTTGCTATTCATATTACCAATATCAATCATCCAGTTGACCAAATTCACAAGGTTTCTATGCTCTACCATTACCCCTTTAGGATTTCCAGTAGTACCTGAAGTGTAAATGACATAGCATAAGTCTGATATCTCTGGTTTTTCATTTAAGTTATATCTGGACTTTAAAAGTGCTGAGTCCACTTCAATATATTTAATTGACTCAAAGCTTTTTTTGTCGTTGGATTTCCGAAGGCTTGAGTCTACTAATATGGTTCGTAGGCCACTATCTTCAATCATATATAGCAATCTCTCATAAGGCTGGTTAGGATCCAGCGGCAAGTATGAGCCACCGGATTTCAAAACCCCTAAAATAGAAATAAGAGTTTCAATAGAACGATTCATCATTATTCCTATAATATCGTTACCTTTAACACCGCTCTCCTTCAATATGCGGGCAACACTATTTGCTTTTCCGTTTAATTCCGAATAAGTTATGTGATGATCCTTATAAGACACAGCGATACCCTTTGGATTCTTTTTAACGGTTGATTCAAAGTATTCTACAAAGCTACCAGTAAAGTTATAGTTAAATTTAGTATTATTGAAATCCATTTGTGTTTTTGTATTTTCGTTATTATATTTGCCTGATTGTTGCTCTTTTTTATTCTCCTTAATGCTCATCACTGTTTCCCCCAAATTTTCTTTTCACTATGTCATTTTTTATTGGTTTTCTTAGCTTAATGCTTTTTGTGAGTGAGAAGATTCCTCTAATTCATTTAGAGCTGTTTGTATTTCCACTTCAATGTCTTGTTTACAGCCCTTGAATACTGGATAAGTAACAATAAGTTGATTATCTACGTCATTAATAAAGATTTCAGTTGATGTGAAATCCTCGTTCTGACCTGATAACCACTTTTGTAACTCCTCAGGAGAGACATTGTATGCCCCTTGATAGTTAACAATGAGAACTTTAGAAAATAGCTCCTCAATATCTTGTGCTCTATCAAATAGAATTTCTGAAAAGTTTACTGCTTTTTCTTTCTTTAAGGATTGGAAGTACTCAATTCTTTTCTTCAGTAAACCATCTTTAGAAAAGTCGATAGCGGCAGGGATTAAATCTAAGAAACATCCTAGGGTTTCCGCGTAATTCCCATTCATATGATTTCTTTCATCTTGAACAACTAGTACAGGATAAGTTTCATTTTCCATAGTCGTAAGACCGTTATGCTGAGCTATAGACTGAAGGATACACTCAATAATTTCCCAAGGGTTGTCCCTATATCTTTTAAGAGTATTAGGCCCTAATCTAAAAAGTTTATTTACATTGAATTGCAGGGTTTTATCACTGTTGTTATTGAGAATGTCATAAATTAGCGCTTTTTCATTTAATATTTCTCTAACGAGTTCACTATTGTCACCTAAGTTATGAATTGTGTCCTGTACTTCTTCTACATAGGAGACGTAAGATGTATTCTCGGAGATGTTGTAAGAAAAACCCTCTATTTTATTTCTGAGCTTTTCTTCGAATATTTGTGAGCTAGCCTTATCCCATACACAATGATCAATAATTAAATTGATTTGGTATCTTGATTCGGTTAATTGGCTTACAAATATATGAGACAAAGGGTTATTAATACCTGGATAATATTCTTTTAGAGTAATGTAGTCATCAATATTATTGGAGATGCTATCTCCTCCGATTCTATTCCTCATATCAAGGAAAGGAATAAACCAAGAATCGATAAATTGGTGTTCATTAATCTGTTTTTCTCCATTGGAGAAAGAATATGAACTTCTTAATGCGCTATGTTCTTCAATTATTTCTAATATGGCTGCCCTAACAATTGATGAAGCTCCTTCAAACGATATTGATAGTTGTCCACTGATAATCCCCGCGCTTGTTGAGCAATAAAATTCCTGAATTTTTGTCGGAGAGTATGTTCTTACTAAAGGTCCTTTATAGTTATCAGTTTGTTTTTCAATGAAATCAGAGTAATTAATGGCTTTATTATCTAATTGGTTATAAGCCAACAGTAATTTCAATTCATCTACTGTCTTACAACCTTGTGTATGTTCATATTTATCGAGCGGCACAATAAAATCGATAAATGAATTCCTAACTTTCAAGTTCTCAATGAGACCTGCTATATTTTCATATAGAGGTTTTGTAAGGTTCTCAACGTACAGGATTGTAAATATTTCACCATCTATCTTAAGCTCTTCAATTAGAGATGCTTTATTGTAGCTATCCAAAATAACTTGATTGATATCTGCTTTTGTATGATTCTTATCTTGAGTAACATAATCAATAAAGCTAGAAATAGCCTGTACATTTTTGTATTTTAAAATAGCTCTTACATTTATTTCATATCCTAAGCTATTCAATTTGGAAATTACTCTTATTGCTTTAATAGAATCTCCACCGATATCAAGGAAATTATCATCTGTGCTTATATCATCTTTCAAAAGAACTTCCTGGAAAGCACGGTATACGACTTCCTCTGTTTTAGATTTAGGATATAAATTTACACGTTCTTTATTTAGGATTGGCTTTGGTAAGTTTCTTTTATCGATCTTTCCGTTTAGAGTCTTCGGTATCTCGTTAATTTGAACAAGATGTGCTGGTACCATATAATCATTCAGTTTTCTAAACAAGAAATCTTGAAGATCAGTAGGATTAATCGCCTTCCTTGCAGTAAAATAAGCTACAATTTGTTCCGCTGTATTATTTTCATCTACAATAACCACAGCATCTATAACATCTTCAAATTGACGGATACAGCTCTCTATCTCAAATAATTCTATTCTGAAGCCACGTACTTTCACTTGTTCATCAATTCTTCCTAATAACTCAATGTCTCCATCTGTATTCCACTTTGCTAAATCACCGGTTTGATATAATACCTCCCCTTTGCAATATGGATGCTCAATGAACTTCTCTTTTGTTAATTTTTCATTATTTAAATAGCCTGCAGCAACTCCACGACCGCCAACAAAAAGTTCACCAATCATTCCAATGCCCACTAATTGCTTCTGGTTCATAATCAAAGCGGTGGTATTTTTTATAGGTTTTCCTACTAAAATTTTTGAGTCGTTGTAGTTTTCCTTAAATTCATATGAGGTACTACATACTGTTGCTTCAGTCGGACCATAACAATTCCGAATGATAGGTTTGTTTTCAATTTCTTTTGAGGTTTCGAAAAATTCAGAAACGACATCCAGTGTTAGTGCTTCGCCCGCTAAAGAAATGGACTTTAAGGAATGTAATTTATCTAGTACTCCATTGCACTTAGCATAATCTAACAATTCCCGATACATTGAAGGAACCATAACTATATGTGCATTATTAAAGCAACTAACCATTTCATATGGATCAGCTTTTTGATTGTCTGATAAAATGAGTAGTTTACTTCCCCCTAGAAGCGCTGGGAATATTTCGTACACTGATCCATCAAAGATGAAAGAAAAGTTTTGTACGACTATACTATTCTCATCAAGGCTTAGATGAGATATTAACCAATTGGATAGGTTTATAACATTTCGGTGTTCAATTGATACACCTTTTGGATTACCTGTTGTTCCACTTGTATATATGACATAAGCCAAATTAGTTGGATATATAACATTTGATAAGTTTTCTTCGAGGTATCCGATGTTATCACTCATCATTACAAATGGAATGTTATTCAAGTTTCCAATTACCTCTTCGCTATTGGGTCCAACAACGATTAATCTAGCCTTGGAGTCATTGATCATATAGTTGATTCTATCGATTGGCTGTTTTCTATCGATTGGCAAATATGCGGCACCAGCTTTAAGAATGGCATAAATGGCTACAATCATTTCGCAAGTTCTATCTGATATCAGGCCAACAACATCATTAGCTTTAATGCCCTTATCTTTTAGTTGTTTGGCTAGGTAGTTGGAGCGTGAATTTAACTCCTTATAGCTTAAAGTTTCTCCTTCGTATTCAACCGCAATATGATTAGGAAATTCACTTACAACTTTCTCTAAC
Organism: Bacillus sp. JK74; assembly: GCF_053663395.1. Taxonomy (NCBI): domain Bacteria; kingdom Bacillati; phylum Bacillota; class Bacilli; order Caryophanales; family Bacillaceae; genus Bacillus; species Bacillus sp. JK74. The sequence goes on from NZ_JBSJQB010000001.1 coordinate 676,415, forward strand.
CTTTCAACTATCGTTTCCTCTTCTGGTGTATCATCCATTTCTTCATTGAAACTGTTTAATATTATGTCTTTCTCAATATCGCTTACAACGTTTAATTCAGAAATAGATTTTTCTGGTGTATCAATTACGCTAAGAAGTAAGTTTTTGAAATGATTTAATACTCTAGAAATCTCACCATAATTGTATTTATTCGTCTGATACATTAAGTTTAAGGAAAGTTGTTTTTCAATTATGATACTTAGGGCTAAATCAAAATTAGTTTGCTCACTTGCTTCTTCCATCTGCAGCTCAGCTGGTTCCGAACCTTCTTCTACAAAATAATTCTCAAAGGCTAAAATAGTTTGGATCATTCCTGCTCCTAAATTTGTTTCATTTTGAATGTCTGTTAATGACATATGATCAAATTGCCCGCTATTTAGTGCCTGATTCTGAACATCTTGTAGTAAATCCGTAAACTTTTGGTTTGGCTGACTTTTAATACGTACTGGAATCGTATTTATAAACAACCCTACTATTTGCTCGATACCCGGAATTTCTGCGTTTCTTCCAGAAACCACTTTACCGAAAATGGAGTCTGAAACATTGTTATATTTTTGAAGAAGAATCCCCCATAATGCTTCAATAATGGTGTTTACTGTTACATTGTAGTCTTTGCTTATCTTAACTAATTTTTGTGTCTCATTTTCGTTTAGTGATAATTCATAGGACTTGACCTCTTCACTTCCGTTTTCCGGCTTACCTTCTTCTATAATAGAGGTCTTTTCTTCTAAACCATCTAATAAATTTCTCCAGTACTTTGCGCTACTTTTTCTCTTATTAATTAAATCAACATAATCAGAAAAGCTGGCTTTAGGTTTAGAAAATTCATTAACCTTAAGATTGTTAACAATTGCTTCATAATATTTGAGTAAGTCGCGCACAAGTATAGGTAAACTCCAACCATCCATAATAATGTGGTGTGCCGACATAATCACTCTATAATCTGTTTCCTCCATCTTCACTATAGTGAAACGAAGTAAACTATCCTCTTCTAAGTCAAACCCTCTGTTTCTATCTTTAATTTTAGTATCGTAAAAAACATTTGTTTTATCTTTGTGCTCTGTCAAATCTAGAACATTCAATTCCACATCACGCTGTTCAGATATAACTTGTCGTGGAACACTCACCTTTTTATAGATAACACTTGTTTTTAAAATTTTGTGTTTATTTGTTATTAAGCTTAAACTCTCTATTAGAGCATTTAAATTTAATTTTTCATGCCAAGTAAAGACATTTTGCAAGAAATAATTCGAGGATTCTCCATCCTCCATCTTGTGAAATAACATACCTTGCTGCATAGGTGTTAGCGGATAAATCATCTCTAAATTTTCTCGTTTTCTACTTAATTGACTCACGCAGTATTCAAAGTCAGCAACTCCCCATTCTATTTCATTAAAATCTGAAGCAGTATGTTCGCTAACTTTCTTTAGTAAGCAATGTGACACGACCTTATTTAATTGTTCTTGCCAGTTATGTTCTAATTTCTCAATGAAAGTTGTTGATATAACTTCTGAGTTATAAGAAGTAGTGATTTCTAAGTGCCCATTAATTACTTCGCAGTTTATACTAATAGGTGTTCCAAACCTATTTTTAGAATCAATTTGTTTACCTGAACTTATATCAACAGGATAGAAATAATCACTGTTTGCTATGGCTGTTTGTTCTCCAAAATAATTTAAAGTAATAAACGGCTGTAAATTCTTTTCGTTTATAAAGTTTAATTTTTTTGCTATTCCATATCCTATCCCGTGATTAGGAACTCGTCTCAACGCCTCTTTTGTTCGAATAATATCAAGTCGAATATCATCTCCTACGTTACTTAAGACAACGGGATACATAGTAGTAAACCAACCGACTGTACGATCTATTGAAAAACCATCTAAAATCTCCGCTCTTCCGTGGCTTTCCATATTCAAGCTTACAGTATTATGGCCATTGATTTTCTGCATCGTTCGGAATAAAGATGCAAACAACAGATCTTTGACATCTAAGTTATAGGCTTGTATGGCCTTTTTAGTTAAATTTGCTGTTAACTCTCTTCCGATTTTCAGTTCACTTTCTTTGATCCCTGTACCTTCTGAGTTCCTCGCCTCTTTAGATAAGGAATGGTTAGAATCAACCTCTGTCTGTACCTGTTTCCAATAATCCAATTCTCTTTTTCTCTCTTCGGATTGGAAATAAGTTTCTATGCCCATACTCCATCTCTTATATGACAAAGTTTTTTGGGGAAGTTTAACGTCTGAACCTTTTAAATATCCTTCGTACAGGGTGTTTAAATCCTCTAAAATAATTTTCCAAGAGATATTATCTACAAGTAAGTGATGAATACATAGCAATGCTCCGTTGAATTTTAAAGAATTTATTAGAGCGCATTTGATTAACGGACCGCTCTCAATGTCTAGAGAAGTCTGCAAGTCATTTCCTATAGCTTCAATTTCGTCCAAGCTTGATTGTTGTAGAACTCGCTCAGATAATAGAAATAAATTTTCAGCCGTTTCAGGGCGAACAAATTGTTTACCATTTACATAATGGGCTCTTAATTGATCGTGATGCATTACTAACGCTTTTAAAGCCCTAGTAAACACCGAAACATCAATTTCATTTTTACTCTCCAAAACAATACTTTGGTTAAAATGATTAGGGTTTTCTAAATTAGAATTGAAGAATTCACATTGGATTGGTGTAAAAGGTAATTGACCAATCACTGCTTCATCTAATGATTGAATATCCCCTAGTTTTTTTAGAGTCAGCGCAATTCTTTTAATTGTTTTGTTCTGCATAATGCTTTTAACTGTTGCGCTGTATCCTCTCTCTCTCAATTTGGAGACAATCCTAATAGCCTTAATTGAATCTCCACCTAGTTCAAAGAAACTAGTGTCAATGCCCACTGGTTCAACTCCTAGAATCTCTGAGAAGACCTCGCATAAAACCGTTTCTATAGGATTAGTCGGCTTTTCATAATTAGAGAATTTGTTGACACTAAGTTGACCTAGATACTTTTTATTTATTTTTCCATTTGAAAGTAGCGGTAAGTCATCTAATTTAATAATGAATTCTGGCACCATATATTCAGGTAATTTCTTTAAGAGTACATCTTTAATTACTGAATTTTTTATGGGAGCGTCACTTGTAAAGTATGCTACTAAAAAGTCATTATTGGGATCTTCTTTCCTAACCACTACTGCTTCATTTATATCTGTTATATCTTTTAAAGCAGTTTCTATCTCTTGCAACTCTACTCTAAATCCTCTTATCTTTACTTGTTCATCCACTCGACCGACTAATTCAATTTCATCAAATTGATTAATATAGCCAATGTCGCCGGTTCTATAGATTAATTCATTATCTAGAGCTGAGCAGCGTACAAATGAAGCTTCTGTTAATTTCTTGTTATTTAAATATCCCTTTGAAACCCCAAGTCCACCTACACAAATTTCTCCTAAAACACCTTTTGCACAAAGCTCACTTTGATTTAAAATATAAATTTTGTAGTTGGAGACTGGTTTGCCAATTGGTATATTATCTAAATTTGTATCTTCTCTTAACTGATACGAAGTTGACGTAACAGTAGCTTCTGTTGGTCCATAAAAATTACAGATCTTTGATAACTTACTCCCTTTTATTGATTGATATCTCCTGATAAGATCACCTGAAATCTTTTCTGCTGCAAGGTTTAATCTTTCAAAAGAGTTTAAGGTTTCTTCCATCTTGTTATCAATTGCATATTCCATTAAAGCTCTGAACATTGACGGTAAGAAACTAATGTGTGCACCTGGTAACAATTTTAGGATTTCTTCAGGTTCTTTTTTCTTTTCAGGATGTATTAATAAGAGCTTTGCACCGGAAAGTAAAGTTGAAAAGATTTCCAATGCTGATCCATCAAAGATAAATGCGGTATTTTGAATATACTTTGACTGATTTGTTAACTCTGCTTCTGTTATATGCCAGTAAACTTGATTAATAATATTTTTATGAGTTATCATTACTCCCTTAGGATTACCGGTCGAACCGGAAGTGTAGATAACGTATGCTAGATCTTCTTCGGATATATTCTGCTTCACAGAAAAGCTACTTCTACCGTCTAATTCATCTAAGTGAATGATTTTTTTGTCACTTAAATCAAGTATTTGCGATTTGAAATGGTCTACTATTAAAGCGTTCATATTGCTATCGCTTATAATATAAGACAAACGTTCTTTTGGTGTATTTGGATCTAGTGGTAGGTAAGCTGCTCCAGTTTTTAGAACGCCGAGAACCGCAGCCATTGTATCAATAGAAGAATTGGCTATTATGCCGACAATCGAACCGCTGTAAACTCCTTTTTGGGATAACTCTAAGCTAATATAATTTGCTCTTTCATTTAGTTCTGAATAAGTTAAACTTTCACCTTCAAATTCAATCGCTATCTGACTCTCATTTGTGCTAACAGTCTCTTCAAATATGTCAATTAACGATTTATTTGTAGGAAATTTATCTTCTTTTTTATTTAAGCCCCTTTTTAAATCTGTCTTCTCTTTTTCTGACATATAATCAAGTTTAGAAACAGAACATTCAGGGTTCTGTAATATATTAGTGAGCAAAATTTCAAAATGATCGGCCATACGCATAATTGTAGCTTCTGTGAATATATCTGTACTGTATTCCCAGTACAAATCATAGGATTCTTCACCTTTATCAATCATTAATGTAAGATCGAATTTAGCCGTTTTGTGACAATGACTAATACCTGATAACTCTGCTTTACCTAGCTTCAAATCTGATTTAGCACCATTCTGCAGACCAAACATCACATCAAAAATTGGATTTCTAGATGTATTTCTTTCAACGTTAAGTTCTTTAACTAATTCGTCGAAAGGATAATCTTGATTTTCGTATCCTTTTAAACATTTAGCTTTGAGGAACTCTAAGAATTCTAGAAAAGAATGTTCTGGTCTCACTTCACCTTTAATTGCCAGGGTATTAACAAACATCCCTAACATATTATGAGTATCTGGGTGCGTTCTGCCTGCAATAGGGGTACCCAGAATTATTTCTTCTTGATGAGAATACTTTTGTAGTAACGTCATAAACGCAGACATAAATAACATATATTCCGTAGTCTTCGTTTTTTTACAAAGATCCTCGATGAGCACAGTATGTGCTTTTTTCATTTCCCTATTGAAACTATTTCCTTTGTTACTTCTCCAAGCTGGGCGCTGAAAATCAGTCCTTAATTCTAAAGGAGTTATTCCATTCTTAAATTCACTTAGCCAGTATTGTTTTTGTGGGTCTATATTTCTCTTATTTTCCCACGCACTATAGTTTTTGTATTGAGCTTTTAGCGGTGGTAGGGGAAAATCATTATATAACTTTCCCAATTCATCAAAAATCAGAGCTAGGGACTCTCCGTCACAAATAATATGGTGAACGTCAATTAGCAAGTAATTGTCATCGCTCGTTAAATTCTTTACTACTCTCATTCTCATCAGGGGCGCCTTCTTTAAATTGAAAGGTTGTACAAACCCTTCTAAAATTTCTCTCTCCTCTACTCCCTGTACCTCTTCATAAACTACTTTCGCTTCTACCTCTTCTTCTACTACTTGAATGAAATTATTTTTTGAGTGCATAAAATGTGTTCTTAGTAACTCGTGCCGTTCGCATAACTTCCTAAATGCTCTTTCCAAAGTGTTTAAATTTATTTGACCTTCAACTTTTAGTAAAGTAGGAACATTATAAGAAGTACTGCTTTCTTGCAAGACTTCTAATGCATAAATGCGTTTCTGGGCCGAACTCATTCTGTATTTGTGGCTCAAACTCTACACCTCTTTTAACCGTAGTTTCTATTAGATTAGTTCTTCTACTTCTTCGTCTTCTAAACTCCCCCAACTCTTTTGGTAATTTTCACTCATCTCTTTATATCCAATTAGTTTACTAATCTCTCTAACTGTTCGAGCTTCAAAAATTTCTGTCACTTTCAATTGAATGCCAGTTCTCTGCTCAATCATTGTAATGAATTGAACAGCTTTTAATGAGTGTCCACCTACCTCGAAAAAGTCATCATCTAGACCGATGAAGGTTCCTCCAAGAATATCTTGGAATACTGATAATACGGTTTTTTCCGTATCGTTTGTTGGTTCATTTGTTTGATTAAGTGATATTACTTCTGGCATTTCTAACTTTCCAAAGTGAATTTTTCCGTTTGACTTCATTGGAAGAGACGTAACAACACTAATATGTGTAGGAACCATATAACTTGGGAGCTTAGCCTTTAACTCTTGATAAATTTCTTCTTTTGTTACAGTGTCACTCTGTACATAAAGACAAATAATTTTTTCCTCATCTCTTGTTTTCACAGTTACTGCTACGTCAAATACATCAATATTATCCCTTACATTAGCTTCTATCTCGCTTAGTTCAATTCGATAACCCCTTAATTTAATTTGATTATCAATGCGTCCTAAGTACGTTATAGTTCCATCAGGCATCCATTTTCCAATGTCTCCTGTGCGGTAAAGTTTCCCTCCACCAAATGGATTAGGTACAAACTTTTCATTTGTTAATGATTCTCGATTTAAATAACCAGCTGTTATGCCCTTTCCTGCTACGCAAATCTCTCCAGGAGAGTTGATGCCACAAAGTTGATTATCATCAGAGAGAATGTAGACTTGTACATTCGAAATTGGTTTTCCAATCGATACGTTATTTAATTGCTCTCCGCTAATTTTAAAGTATGTGCAACACACAGTTGCCTCAGTTGGACCATACGTATTGTATACACTAGCATTCTGGATTAAGTTATCATAATAAATAGGTTTGATTTCCTCTCCCCCACTAATGTATGTTTTTACAGATTTAGTCCTATTCAGCTTATTAATTTCACTTAATGCTAGCGGTGAGCAGCTGATAATATTTACTTCTTTTTGGTTGATATAATCACATAATTCCTCGAAGTCAATCCCATAGAACTTTGGATAAATGCATAATGTGCCCCCAAATGATAAAGTTGGGAAGACCTCTTCGATGAACATATCGAAAGTATAGGTTGCTTGTTGTAGGAATCTAGTGTTTTCATCTACGGAAAACTCTTCTCTAAATGAATATACATATGCAAGAATATTGCTGTTTTTCAACGTAACCCCTTTAGGTTTACCTGTGGTTCCAGACGTATAAATTATGCAAAACAGATCTTCAGGATAGTACATACGTTGAAATTCCAAATTTGTATTACCTTCCTGAGGGTTAAATATCATTGTTTCCACTTTTAGTGAAATTAGATTTTCACCCCTATATTCTTCATCATCTTCGTTAGACAGTAATACATTTGCCCCGCAATCCTTAAGTATTAAGTCAATGCGCTCTTTCGGATAATTCGGATCTAAAGGTACATAAGCTGCCCCAGTTTTGAGAATGCCAATTATTGAAATAATCATTTCAGGAGAGTTTTGTAATTTTAGAGCTATGACACTATCTCGATTTATTCCTCCCTGATAAAGGTGATTAGCAATGAGATTAGACTTTTCGTTTAGTTCTTTATAAGTCAGTTTAATATCGCTATATACCACGGCTTCCTTTTCAGGGTTCAGGTTTGCATTCTCTTCGATTAGATCAATAATTGATTTATTTGCATCAAAATTTAAAGCAGTCTTATTAAAGTTCTCTAGGATGTTCTCTCTTTCATATTCAGAAATAAGTTGAAGATCTCTGAATTGAATATCTGGATTATGAACAATTTGTTTTAATATATTTTCAAGCCTTTCCATCATATTTCCGACTTCTATTTCCTGATATTTGTTCTTATTGAATAAAAGATCAAAAGTTAAGGTTTCACCTGCTTCTACTGATAAAGTAAGATCATAATTGGTTTCTTCCCTTACAGTATCTAGAACAGGAACTAACCCTGTACTACTTTGATTTGTATTGTCAGCTATATAATAGTTCTCGAAGATCAGTAGGGTCTGAATTAATTCTGGCCCTAATTCTGTTAGACTTTGGATATACGCCAAAGAACTATACCCATTTTCCATAGAATCTATTGCCTGATTCTGTAGTTTGCTTAACACCTCTCTAACTAAATCTGTTGGCTCATTACATACACGGACAGGAATTGTATTAATAAATAACCCTATAACTTCTTCGACATTTTTGACTATACTATCTCGCCCAGATACGACCTTCCCAAACACAACATCGCTCGATAGATTATAGCTTTGAAGTAACATTCCCCAAGCTAATTCAATTACGGTGTTGAGGGTACTATTATTTTTACGTGCATATTCTTGAATAGAACTGAAAAGATTTACTGGTAAAGAATACAGTGTTCGATTAATAGTTTTTTCTTGCTTTCTAGACTCAAATGCAGGCTTAATATCATTTGCTCCGTCAAAATCATTTAGCAAGTCTCTCCAGTAATTAATTACTTCTTCGTCATCCTTATTTCGGATGATACGAACATAGTCTTCATAAGTCCCTTGTGTTTTAGTTGTAATATCTTCTTTAGATAGCTCCTTGTAATTGGTTAATCTCTCATATATATCAAATAAATCATTCATTAATATAGACATACACCAACCATCCATAATAATATGATGGAATGTCATTATTAATTTGAACGATTCTTCTGCTTGTTTTACAAATGTAAATCTAATCAAACGTTCTTTTTCAAGATTAAATCCACGCTGTAAATCATCTTTTGCTATGGATTTAATTAAAAGTTCTACATCGTCATTACTTGAAATGTCTATATATTTAAGATCAATTTCTTTGTTTTCAACTATTACTTGTCGAGGCTCGCTTAATTGTGATCTGAAAATATTAGTCTTTAAAACCTCGTGTTTTTCACTTAATAATTGAAGTGCTTGTTTAAAGGGTTCTATTTCAATTGGCTTGTCTGTGTTAAAGATTCCTTGTACAACATAACTTTCATTGCTTTCATCTTGTAATGTATGAAACAGTATTCCCTCTTGCATCGGTGTTAATGGATATATACGCTTTATTACTCCATTATCACTTTCTACTTTATCCTTAATAGCATTGAATTCATTTAAGGATAAATCTAACTCTCCAAAATCGGAAGGAGTTGTAATAATATTCGCTTGCACTCCACAATGCTTAACGATGTTTTGAACCTCTTTTTCGAATTTATCTATTAGAGATTCAATGAACTCTGTTGTAAAACGTGAAATGTCATATGATACAGAGAAATGTAGTTCGCCATCCACAATAATGCCATCCATTGAGATTGGCGTTCCAAATATATTTTCTAAAGAGATTGGGTTAGCGCATTTAAGTTCACTAACAATAAAACTCTCTTCATCTTGATGTTTTTGTTGTTCTCCTAAATAATTAAAAGTGATGTCTGATGTACTTTCTTTGAATAGATGCTCTTTATAATTATTTTTTAAAATTTGATAACCTATCCCACGATTCGGAACACGTTTTAGCGTCTCTTTAACATTTATAATATCTTGTTCAATGTCTTTTCCAATATCGTTGACAACCACAGGATAGATATTTGTGAACCACCCTACCGTCCTTTCAATCCTTAGAGTTGATAGAGGATTTTCCCTTCCGTGTGTTTCGAGATGGACTGCTGCCGTATTATTACTGTTAATTTTCGCTATTGATCTAAACAAAGCAGCCAGTAGTAAGTCTTTTACTTCCAATCCATATGGTTTAACAGATTTATAAATTAAGTTAGAAGTAACTTCTTTAGAAAAACATAAATCTATTTGATGAAGGAAGGTAGACTGGTGTTTTGGAAAACTTGGCTCAAACAGACTTTTACTTAGTTCAAGTTCAACCTTTTTCCAATACGCTAACTCTCTTTTCACACTATACTTCGTTGCCAATCTGTCTTGCTCTTCTACCCATTTTTTATAGGAATCGCTCCTACTTGGAAGGTTTTTTTCCTTTCCTTTTGACAATGAGTTATAAATATCATTTAAATCATCAATGATAATTTGCCAAGAAACACTATCCACTACTAAATGGTGGATTGTTATAAATAAATAATCCTTTTCCTTGATCATAAAGTGTCCTACTTTGACTAGAGGTCCACTGGTTAAGTTAATTGAACTTGTAATTTCTAATGTTTTATCCAAAAATAATTTCTTAAATTCATCCTTGGATTGTATTGCTGAGAAATCCTGCTCAATAAATTCATATAAACTATGGTTATCTGATGACTTAATGACCTGATGTCTGTTATCAAAGGTTGCTCGTAACATATCGTGATGCTGAACGATTTTAGAAAGAGCCGTCTTTAATATTACCGAGTTAATACTTTTCTTAGATTCTAAAACTACCGATTGATTGAAGTAATTTGGATTAGGTAAATTGCTTTTCATAAATTCATTTTGAATTAGAGAAAGTTTCACCTCACCTGTTAACTCCTTTTGTTGATTACATCCACTATTTAGAACTTTAATATTATCGATAATATTCTCTATTGCTTTACGCTCCATAATCTCTCTAAGCGTTAAAAAGTACCCTTCTTCTCTTAGTTTCGCTATAATTCTGATCCCCTTAATAGAATCTCCACCTAAGTCAAAGAAATTATCTCTCATTCCCACTCTAGTTCCAAGTACTTTTGAGAAGACATTTACTACTGCTGTTTCAAAGTCGTTACGAGGTGCTACATAATTTACATGGGATTGAAGAATCGGATCAGGAAGTTTACCTTTGTTCACTTTCCCATTGCTTGTTAAAGGTATATTTTCAACATTAATAATGAACGTTGGAATCATATAGTCAGGAACAAAATTCCCTAACATATCTTTAATCTCTTTTTCTGAGGAGTTGTTCCCTACTAAATAAGCACAAAGATAGTCTCCAACATTTAAGTTCTTAATGAGTACACTTACATCGCTAATATTTAACTCATTCTTCAGAACCCTTTCTATTTCTTCCAGATTAATTCTGAATCCCTTGAGCTTAGTTTGATCATCCATTCTTCCGCAATAAACTAAATTACCATCGGAACATTTATAAACAAGATCTCCTGTAGCATACATTTTAGCCCCTGGAATGAATGGGTTTTCAATAAATTTCTTGCTAGTAAGTTCTTGATTATTAACATATCCATAAGCCAGACATTCTCCAGAAATATATAACTCTCCGATCACTCCATATGGTTGATGTTTTAATTCAGAGTTTAAAACATACAACTGAGTGTTATTTATTGCACGACCAATAGGAACTAACATATCGTCAGTATTTATATTGTATTTGTGAGTAGCGCATCCAATGGTAGCTTCAGTTGGGCCATACTCATTAATAATAGAAATAGGATGTTTTACTTTTAGTGTTATTTCTTTGCAAGTTTGTACAGTTAACTCTTCTCCACCTACAATTAAAGTATGGAAAATTGCATTTTCTATATCTAACTGATTAACCATCTTCAAATGAGAAGGAGTTAATTTTAAAATGGTAACTTTATTTTCCTTAACTAAGTCTATTAATGCTGTAGCGTAATCTTTTGAAGGATAGATATGCATAGTTAAGCCTGATACTAACGGTAAAAAAATGGAAGTTATGGTCAAATCAAAAGAAAGTGGTGAATAGAACCCGAATGTATCTTCTTCAGAAATAATATACTTTTGTTTTCCCCAGTCTAAATAATTCAATAAGCTATTTTCCTTAATCGCTACCCCTTTCGGTCTTCCAGTAGAACCGGAAGTGTAGATGACATACGTCAACATATGTTCGTCTCTTTGGATATTGATTTCTTTATTGGGCAATTTAGAAAAATCAATTTCCTTATAGCGAAGAATATCGCCATGTAAGGAACTAAAATTAAATTCTTCTAAATTAGAAATTAATAGACTAGCATTACTATTTTCTAAGATGTAATTGATTCTATCTTTTGGAAGGTTAGGCTCAATTGGCAAAAAGGCTGCGCCAGCTTTTAGAACTCCGAGGATTGTGACGATAGTTTCAAAAGATCTATCAAACAGCAAGGCGACTACCGATTTAGGCTTAAGTCTTTGCTGTACAAGGTGCAATGCCAATTTATTAGAGGCATGGTCTAATTCTATGAACGTCATTGAACGATTGCCCATTCTTAGAGCTCTTTTATTCGGTTTAATCCGAACATTGTGATTGAATGTATCCAATACTGATCTTTTCAATTTCATTCGTGGTGTTTTTCGAAAACCATCAATTAGCAATGAATACTCTGTTTCATTCAGCATACTGATAGTTTCCAAATGTCGGGAAGGGGTTGATATTACATTTCTTAAAAATTCGTTAAACAATTTATCTATATACTCAACAGTTTGCTTTTTAAACAGCTCCGAACAATACTCCCAATTGAATTCATAACCTGATTCAGTTGCATCAATTGTTAAAGTTAAATCAAATTTAGAAACGGGATAATCGATGTCCTTGATTTCATTAAGTTCTTTTCCATCTAAAATATATTTTTTATCTTCAACATTCTGGAAAACGAACATGATGTCAAACAGCGGATTTCTGGATACATCTCTTTCTATGTCTAATTTTTCAATTAACTCTTCGAATGGATACTCTTGATGGTCAAAAATCGAATAAACTTTATCCTTCATTGTCGATAACAGGGAAGTGAATGATTGACTTTTATCAATTCTATTATTTACTGCGAGAGTATTAACGAACATCCCAACCATATTATGAGATTGAGGGTGTGTACGATTCGCTACAGGAATTCCCACAGTTATATCATCTTGCGAATTGTATTTGCTTAAAAAAGCCATAAATGCTGATAACAACACCATAAATTCTGTTGTATTATTACTACTGCAAAATGTTTTTACTAACTTACTTAATTCGTTATTTGGAGTTTTATGTATTGTCTTCCCCTTAATACTTTTCCACTTTGGGCGGTTAAAGTCTGTCCTTAAGTCCACAACCGGTGGTAATTCAGAGAATTCCTTTAACCAAAATTCTTCGTGCACTGACATATCCTTAGAGTTTTGCCAAGCGGTAAAATCTTTATATTGAATTTTATTATCTTTGAGTGACCCCCCTTTATATAAAGAAAGTAATTCATCAATAAAAATGTTGACCGAGATTGCATCGCAAATAATATGATGAAAGTCAATCATTAATAATGAACCTTCGTCAGTTTCTTGAACTTTTACACGCATTAGCGGGGCCTTTACTAAATCAAATGGTCGTAAAAATTCTTTAAAAGACTCTTGCATATCCTTAGTTACTTCTAGGTCTACTTCTAGTTTAACAGCCACTTCTTCGTGTACGATTTGGTAGAACTTATCATCCTTATTTGTAAAGGTAGTTCTAAGTAATTCGTGCCTTTTACAGAGCTCATTAAATGCCTCAGTTAGTCTATTGACATCAAACCGTCCAGAAAAATCTAAAACCTTAGGGGTGTTATAAGAAATATCATTTCCTTGTAATTGGTTTATGATATAGAGGCGCTTTTGGTTATTACTCATATAGAATTTTTTTGCCACAATCATTTCTCCTTAAGATTTTAATTTCTCTGCTGCTATTCTTTGCTTAAATTCTTCACTTTAACGTTTTATCAATTATAGTAATCAGGAGAGTATTCAAATTCATCTTTCATGGCTTTACTTACCTGATTCTTTAAATAGCACAATTATAACTTAAGAATTCATTGTATTTTTTTGGTAATTGATTTTGTTAGGTTTATTACAATCCTGCTATACACCTAAAATATTTTTTCCTTTTTAAAATGGACTAGTTTTCCTCTTTTCTGTTATGAGTATGACTATTATATCAGCCCTCTCTTTTTAAGGATACGTTAAATATATCAATCAATTCCATATATGGCAAACATTCGTAACGATTTTACCATATAATATTATACAATTCCATATTTTTCGAAAAACAAATAGAGAGCAAATGCAATAAGCATCTTTTTCAGATGTATTTCTTCTTTAAATTTGAATATATGATTTTGGATTTTCTGATAAATAAGTGAAACAGGGATATGTTCCCTCCACTTTCTGAAATAAGGATTAGGTCATAGTTGCACTGGTTTACCTTCTGTTTTGACAAAAAATAAACAAAGGGGTAGTAAGAGAGTATAAAAATGCGCCACATTAGGGATTTTTTCGAAGATAAATTGAGCGAATATGAAATAACAGGTTATTTTTAAAAACGTTCAGCCAACGTTAAAGCGCAAAATATATCCAGATTTATTCTAGCCTTAAAAAGTTACCGTATGAAGGGATTTATTACGGTACAACGACTCAAGTACACAGCAGCATAACGGCTATCACTTTATGTGATTCATAAGCTTAACCACGAATCGATGGAGACGAAGGACCTATACCTGAAACGAATGATTATTCCAATGGGCGTCTAATGGTTCCATTCGTGAAGGGAGTTTCTCTTTTCCTGGAAATAGCCCATAGTTTTTCCAGATATCACATCCACTTAAAAACAAAAAACGAAGACATCCGCTGTCTTCGTCTTGTGCGCTACCGGTGAGCCGTCTGCCAGTCAAATCCGATGGTGTCATCATTCCACGGAATTCTTTTTTCGTCAGGCTGATCCGGATTGTAGGACATTGTCGTGAAATAAATAATGGTCAGCGGGGTTTCGCCCAGCACTCTGTACCCGTGTGCGACGCCTTTGGGAATGAGAAGGAGCATCGGATTGTCTTCTCCCATGTAGTAGACATCCGTTTCTCCCTTGGTTGCCGACTCTTCGCGAAGGTCATGCAGCACGACCTGGGCGTGGCCCGTCGGGAAAAACCACAGGTCATCCTGTTTCTCATGATAGTGAAACGCTTTAATGACGCCGGGATAGCTTTTGGACCAGGAAGCCTGCCCGAAACGCTCTAAGAGATGTTCATCGTCACGGACGAGTTCTGAGAAAAAACCCCGGTCATCGCTGTGTTTGATCAGCTTTTTAATTTTTACGCCTTCGATCACTTGCACTGTCCCTCCCTTTGTAAATAATCCTGCAGCGCTTCCCGCCAATGCCTCATGCCGAGCCCCTGCCGTTCAATCGACTCAATGCTCAACACCGAGTAAGCAGGGCGCGGCGTCTCATTTCCGTATTCCTCCGTCGTGACGGGCAGCACGGCGGCGGTTCTGCCGCTTTCTTCAAAAATAGCCTTGGCAAATTCATACCAGCTGCACACTCCGCTGTTTGCGGCGTGGTACAAGCCCGGCGGCTTGTCAAACAGACCGATCACCGTTTCGGCTAAATCCTTTGTGTACGTCGGTGCGCCGACTTGATCGTTAACGACACGAACCTGATCATGTGTATCCGCAAGTTTCAGCATCGTATTGACAAAGTTGTGCCCGCCGCTGCCGTACACCCACGACGTTCTGATAATGGTGTGGTTTTTTCCCGTTAACCGGATCAGTTCTTCGCCGAGTTTTTTGCTTTTTCCGTAAATCGTGCCCGGATCTGCGGGATCATCGGTCTCGTATGGCCGTGTTCCTTTGCCGCTGAAGACGTAATCGGTGCTGATGTGAATGAATTTCGCGCCGGTGTTTTCAGCCTCAAGCGCGGCATAATAAGCGCCGATTCCGTTTATTAAATACGCTTTGTCGAGCTCCGTTTCACATTTGTCAACGGAGGTGTATGCCGCCGTATTGACGACGATATCCGGCTTGTAATGGCTGAACGAGTGCCGCACCGAACGCTGGTCGGATATGTTCATCATCGCTTTTGTCAAGGCGATCACTTCATACCCTTCCCGCTTCAGCTGGCGGCATAACTCCCGCCCCAGCTGACCGGCCGCTCCGGTTACTAATACCTTCGTCAATCGGATCCCCTTCTTTCCGATTAGTCTTGGCTGTCTGTATACCAGCGAATGGTTCTTCTCATTCCTTCTTCAAATGTGACGTCCTGCCGCCATCCCAGCTCATTTTTCAGCTTTGAAGCATTGATGGCGTAACGGCGGTCATGCCCTTTTCTGTCTTCGACATGAGCAAACTGTTCCTCGACACCGAGCTCCTTCATGATAAATGACGCAAGCTCTTTATTCGTCCGTTCATTTCCTCCGCCGATATTGTAAATTTCGCCGAGTGTTCCTTTTTCCAGCACGAGCTTAATGGCGCGGCAATGATCTTCGGCAAACAGCCAGTCTCTGATCTGCATCCCGTCGCCGTACAGCGGAACCGGCGTGCCGTTTACAGCATGCCTGATAATGGTCGGAATCATTTTCTCATGGTGCTGGTACGGCCCGTAATTGTTGCTGCATCTCGTAATGATGGCAGGAAGCTTATGGGTTTTCACATAAGACATGACAAGCAGGTCTGAGCTTGCCTTGCTGGCGGAATACGGATTGTTCGGAGAAAGCGGCGTCGTCTCTGTAAAAGCGGGATCATCCGGCGCCAAATCTCCGTACACCTCATCTGTGGAAATGTGAATCAGCCTGCCGGCTTTTCCCTGTAACACCGCGTCCGCCAGTCGGTATGTGCCCATTACATTTGTTGTGATGAACGGCTCTGCCTGATTTATGCTTCTGTCCACATGGGATTCAGCCGCAAAATGAATGACAGCGTCATACATTTGGGAAAAGACTTTGTCAATGTCCTCTTTTTCAGAAATGTCACCTTTGATAAAACGGAAACGGCCGTTCTTTTTTAAGGCTTCTATTTCAAGCGGCCTGCTTGCATACGTGAGATTATCCAGGACGGTAATCTGCGCATCTGTTTCTTTCAGCATCATCTTTGTGAAGGTAAGGCCGATAAATCCGGCGCCCCCTGTAATTAAATATGATTTTGGCATGATTAATGCTCCTGTCCTTTCTGTAATGCCTGATGCGCCAGGCTTCCGGCGAGATAGAGCGATTCATGCGTGCCCGCATCCACCCACCAGCCCGTTAACACATCATACGTCAGCTCACTGTGTTCAATGTATAAATTATTGACATCCGTAATTTCCAGTTCGCCGCGTTTTGAAGGAGAAATTTGTTCAATATAAGAAAACACTTCTGCGTCGTACATGTAGATCCCCGTGACGCATAGTCTGGTCGGCGGCTGCACCGGCTTTTCAATGATCGACTTGATCCGTTTGTTTTCCTCATCAATCTCGGCGATGCCGAAGCGCTCCGGATCGTCAACTTCTTTCAGCAGCACTTTCGCTCCTTTTCCCTGCTTTGCGAAACGCTCCGTATAAGGTTTTAATGAATCTTCAAAAATATTATCTCCCAAAAGCAGAACGAACGGATCGCGCCCGGTAAACCGCTTTGCGTATGATAAACCGTCGGAAATGCCGGATGCGGCTGGCTGAACCTGATATGTGATTGAGACGCCGAGCTCTTCTCCGGTTTCGAGAAGTTTATGAAATTGCGGAATATATTCTTTTTGCGTAATCAGCAAGATATCCGTAATCCCCGCTTCTTCCAGCTTCATGATCGACCAGTAAATCATCGGATATGGACCGACAGGGAGTAAATGCTTATTGACCGCTTTTGTCAGCGGCATAAGGCGTGAGCCGGTGCCTCCGGCTAAGATAACACCTTTCACATGAACACTTCCTTACGTGTGGTTTTATCACAAATCATAAAGAATCGCCGCCGCCCGTTTAATGCCCCTGCCGTCAACCAGCGGCTTTCCGTTTTGATGAAGTCCGGTCCGCATCGGATAATCAGCGGCCAGCTCAGACATATGCCGAGCGAGCACGTCCGCCGCGGTGTGTTCTCCCAGGCCGAGATGAACGGCGGCGCCCCGTGCGGCGAATTTTTCAGCCGTCTCAGTTTGATGCTCCACTTGAGAAAGTACGATGCAGGGCACACCTGTACAAATGGTCTCATATAAAGTGATCCCGCCGGACACGACGGCCATATCAGCTCTCGTGAGAAGCGCGGCCATGTCATTTGTCTGCCTTACCATCTCGGCATAAGGCATTTGTGTGATCAACGCGCGCACGTCATCAGCATGAGGCGCGGCGCCGCCCATGACGATGATCACTCGTTTCCGCTGAATGCCGGGGATGCGGCGGCATGCTTCCATCACTTTAAAGACAAGCTTCTTCGGGTCGCTTCCTCCTAAAGAGACCAATATGGTCCGGCATTCTTTATTCAGCTGATAAAGCTGTTTGGCTTTTTCAAAACCCGGATGAAGAATCATATAATCCGGGCCTTCATATACCGCGGCGCTGCCCATTTGAACCGTCCGGCTTTTCAGCCCGCCGTAAATGCCGTTTATAACGGCATCGCCTAAATGAATGACACGTTCCCTCTTTTCTTCAAATAAGACGATACGAGCCGATGAATGCTTTTTGATTTCCTCCAGCCAGTCACACGGCATATCGAGCAGATCGAATATGAGAAGGTCGGGAGCCCGCCTGTTTATTTCCCGGACAATAAATTCCTTCTGTCCCTTGTCAGGCTTGATGATCACTTCCCATTGATCAGATGACAGATAAGAAGAAGCCTCTTTATTTGTGTAGAACGTTATTGAGCAATTGTTCTTAATGGCACCGGCAAGCAGCTTCATCCGGACCGCGTGCCCCATGCCGATGTCACGGCCCCCGTCCGCGAAAATCAAAACCCGCATGCTAATCAGCCTCTTTTTGCCGGATCATTTGATTAATAGCCCTGAGCTCCGGATCACGATTCAGCAGATGGATCAATTCTTTTGCCGGAATATCAGGACGCGAGCCCGCTTTTACGTACAGCTCGCGGGCCAGCCTGTAGTCCTCTTCTGTATCGACGGTCATCCGCAAGTGAGGAGCCCGGAGTTCCTGCGGGGGCTCAGGAAAGAGAAGCCGGTACCTCTCAGGAGATTCTCTTATCAAAAGGGTGACATGCTCCTGATATTTGTCCGCCAGCGTTTTGTCCGCATTGATCTCCGTTAAAAGGCGCGCGTTCACCGCCTCGCCGCCGATCCCGAGCGGTGTACCGCAGATATACGTGTAGTCTGCGTGCTGATCTAAATGCGATTGAATCAGAAAATCAAGCAGCGAAGGGTCGACAAACGGGTTATCCCCCGTCAGTCTGACTGCGATGTCCGGTTTTACTTGTTCGATGACTTGTGCAAACCGGTCAAGCACACGCTGTTCGCTGCCGCGGTGCACACGGTAGCGGTTGCTGAGGCAGTGCGCAGACAGAATGTCGTCGGTCTTGCTGTCAGACACGGCGACGATCAGATTATCCCGTGATTGATCGTAAAACGCGCTTTGCCGAACCCTTTTGACAATCATATCGAGGATCGTATACCCGCCGATCGGTTTCAGCACTTTGCCGGGAAGACGCCCGCTTCCCATCCGCGCCTGAATGATAAACAAAATGTCAGTCATCATATGGGCTGCCTTTCGTCAAAAGGTCATCCCAAGTGATGCCCGTGTCGGCGGGGATATCCCTGACCGCACGCGCGCCGTCAGTTAAAAGCTCAAAATATCTCGGGTGAAGCCCCTGCGGTTTTTGGCCGGGACGAAGGACGGCAAGGTTTTCCGCCGTAAAACATTCGCCTTTTTGAATCGGCGCTGTTGAAAAAATGCCTCTGTAAGCGAACCTTCTGATATCCCCTTCAATCGGTGTCGTCGTTTTATGGGAACTTCCCGACAGCACTTCCGGCACCGGAGCGTGATGCCCCTGCCGCAGCTCCGCTTCAACTGAGCGGATCGCCGCAACCATTTCTTTTAATTCATCCGGATTGAGGGCGAAGGAGTGATCAGCACCGGGCAGGTTTTTATCGATCGTAAAATGCTTTTCAATCAGTTTCGCTCCGAGCCTGACAGCCGCGCACGGCACATCATACGGATGGGCGCTGTGATCGGAGAAACCGATCACTGCATCCGGGAATGCGGCGGCAAGCATGGGAATGACGCTCAGATTGCTGTATTCAGGCGGCGCGGGATATTTCGCCACACAATGCATGATCGCAATTTCTTTGTTCCCCTCGCCGGTAATGGTTTGATAAGCCTCCTGAATATCTGAAATATCAGCGCCCGCGGTGGAAAAAATAATCGGGGTCTTCAGCCCCGCGACATATTTCAATAACGGCAGATGGTTCAGCTCGTAGGAGGCGATTTTAAAAGCTGAAGGGGAAGTCGCATACAGTAAGTCGGCAGAGCCTTCGTCACATACCGTGCTTAAAAACAGCACGCCTTTTTTCTTACAATATTCAAGCAGCGGTTCGATCCACTCAGCGGGCATTTCCATTGATTGCACCAAAGAAAAAATAGAGACGTTTTTTCCCGCAGCGGTTTTGTATAAGCCGGGGTCTTTCTGATACATTTTGTCAGCCTGAAACATTTGGAACTTGACCGCGTCCGCGCCGGCCTCACTGGCCGCATCTATCAATTCAAACGCCTGGCTCAGTTTTCCGTCATGATTAATTCCGGCTTCGGCGATGATGAATACGGGCGAACCTTCGCCGATTGACTTCGTTCCGATTTTGCATGATGCCATCAGTCCGCCTCCTTCCCGGGCCACACATGATAGTAATAATAGGACGCATCCGCTTTAAATCCCATTCTTTCATACAGGCGGATGGCTCTTACATTGTGGAGCTGCGTTCCCGCTGATACAGTCTTATGCTGAAAACGCAATGATTGTTCAATCACGTGCGCCGCTAAATGGTATCCCGCTCCTTTTCCTTCAAAGCCCGGCTTTACCGCCATCAGATCAAGGACGAATTCATCGCCTTTAGACAGCCCCTGAACAAAGCCCGCGGTCTCTCCCTTATATTTGGCGAGGAATTGTAACGAAGCTCTTCCTTCCGCGTTATTCCGCGCCCACTCTTCAAACAGGCGGTTTGCACTTTCATAGCTGAGATGGGGGTCTTGATAATACCTGCTTTTTGTAAAGGCGTCGCGGGCCAGCCGGCTGATCGCTTCCGTGTCACCGGGTCCGGCTTCTGTAATCTCAAACGGCGGCGTGCTGTTATATACACGCACCGGACTGACGAGCTTGAGAAGACTCCCTACAAAATAAGCGTTCGGAAGCTGCTGCACGACCTGCATCGCGCCGATATCTTCAGCCGGTATTTTAATAAATATAAAATCAGTGCCGTCCGCCCGCCTTGCCGCGTAAAATTCCTGAAACAGCCTTTTGAGCTGTCCGGTGCTGTTTGCGGCTGCAAGCTTCACATTGATGATATTTTTTCGGAACAATTGACTTTCCCACGAAGAGTTTTCATATAAAATCACGCCTTGAAGGCTGTTTTCTTCCAATAAACAGAGCGACGATTCATAGGCTTCCGGATGAATGCCCTTCTGATGCAGGAAGGCATGAATCATGTCCTGCGCAAGATTTTCCCTCAGTCTGTACACCTAATCAGCCCCTTTGACGATATCCGTAACGGCTGCAATGACGTATTCAACGTCATCATCTGTCATTGACGGATAAAGAGGGAGTGATACGGTGCGGTGATAATACGCGGCCGCGGCCGGAAAATCAGTTTCCTTATATCCGTACGTTTTTTGATAATACGGATGGAACGGAACCGGAATAAAATGCACACTTGTGCCGATATTATATTGGTCTTTCAAAGCGGAAATCAGATCGTTCCGGCTGATCCCGGCCTCCTGCTCCTCTATTTGAAGAACATACAGATGCCATGCATGCCGCCCGTCATTACTGACATGCGGGATGGTCAGCCCTTTCATGTGTCTGAAGGCGTCCTGGTAGCGGCTTGCAATGTCAGCCCTTCTTTGCTGCATGCTGTCAATCCGTTTCAGCTGATGAAGCCCAAGCGCTGCCTGAAGATCAAACATATTCATTTTATAGCCGGGCGTTTCGACCTCGTAGTACCAGCTTCCGTTTGAAGAATAGCGGTTCCACGCGCCTTTGCTCATGCCGTGAAGGCTGAGCACCCTGATCTGATCGGCAAGCCCGTCATCGTCCGTCGTCAGCATGCCGCCTTCACCGGTTGCCAGGTTTTTTGTCGCGTAGAAGCTGAATGCTGTCGCATCACCGATTGATCCGATCATTTTCTGTTTATAAGTGGTATACACGGCATGTGCGGCATCCTCTAAGACAAATAACTGATGCTTTTCGGCAATGGCCAGAATCTGATCCATATCACACGACTGGCCGGCGAAATGAACGGGTACAATCGCTTTTGTCCGCGGGGTGACGGCCGCCTCAATTTTTTCAGAGTCTGCATTCAGCGTAAGCGGATCGATGTCAGCAAACACCGGAACGGCGCCTGTGTGCACGATTGTATTGGCTGTTGAACTGAACGTCACGGCAGACGTGATGACCTCGTCACCGGGACCGATCCCTTTCGCTTTCAGGGCCAAAAACAAAGCGGCGGTACATGAGTTCAGCGCGATCGCGTGCTTTGCCCCCGTCCAGGCGGCAAAGGCTTTTTCAAACGCCTCTACTTTCGGTCCCTTTGAAAGCCAGCCCGATTCCAGCGTATCAATAACCTCCTGAATTTCGTCCTTCCCGATCATGGGCAATGAATAGGGAAGAAAAGCTGATCTTTTTTGCACCATTTTTTTGCGCTCCTATCTTTTTTATGAAGGGTCAACCCGTCTGAAGCTGACTCCGGTTTTTTCCTGAAGCACTTGGCATAAAGCGGCAAGCGAATCCTGTACCGGGTAGTTCGCGGCGACAAAAGCACGGCGCGCCTGTTCCGCTTTTTGATATGCTGCGGGGCTTTCGCATATCCGGATTAATTCCTGAGCGAGTGCCTGCGGGTTCTCAAAGACAAATTCTCCAAGTGAATGATAATAAGGGTATCGGCGGGTTCCCGCTGATTTTCCGATCAGCACGGGCTTTTGAAACAGCATCGCTTCAAGACCGACCGTTGATGTCTGTGTCACCGCAGCGTCAACATACGGGAGAATATCATACAGCTCCATCTCTTTTTTGATGATTTTGCCTGCTTTATATTTCCGCAGCACCTGATTGTAAGCATCCAGCTTGTTTTTGCCGATTTCCCACGGATGCGGTTTAATAATGAGCTGCATGTTCTTTTGGCCGGCAAGCTCTTCAAGCACTCCCGTATAAAATTCATCAGAAAACGGCTGCGTGGCGATCAGCACCGTCCGCTGTGACGGGAGAAAAGAAAGTTTGCGGTAAAACATGTCCCGATCTATCGGCTCTCTTGAGAAAATCTCGTCGAAACGGGGATGCCCCGTGATGATGATTTGTTCCTCCCTGCAGCCTTTTGCTTTATACCACTCCGCTTCATAAGCCCCGAATACGGCCTGATAGTCCGTAAATACGGGCAGAAACGCTTCATCTCCCATGAGCGCTCCGTGCTGCAGACAGATGCTGACGGCGTTTTTTTTCGCGGACATCAGCGCCAGCACACGGCTGTAAATATCCTCCGTCGTGCCGACTACAACGGCGGAAATCTTCTCGGCCGTAAACAAAATATCAACGGCGTCAATCGCTTCAATAAATAACGGGATGTCTTTATACAAACGTTCCTGAAATTCTCTGTTTCCGAAAGCGGGATGGCTGTGAAGCTCTTTCAAAATGGAATGGGCTTTTTCAATATAAGGGACGGGGTTCCCTTTTTGTCCCATTTCCGTCAGCTCCAATTTGCAGATAACGGGCAGCCCATGATGGTCAGGCAGACTCCATCTGGCCAGTACCGCTGTTTTTGCCGGATCAAACTGCCGGTAATTTCCCTCGGTGAACCGAAGATGATCGAAATGCAGAATGACTTTTCCGTTTACCGGTTTCTCATCTGTTTTCTTAATGTTTTGCCTTTTTTGATCATAATAAGGCTGAATACCGGCTTCAGGAATATGCTGATCCGCCGGACCGAAAAGCTCTGGGTTCTGCTCCATGCTCTCCCGAAGCGCCGGACTGATATATTGATAAAAATTACTGATCAATGCGAGCGGGATGTCTTTGTAGCGAAGTGACTGAAAAAGGTCAATATACTGCCGGTACAGCACCCAATAATTCGCTAAGTATGCCGACAAGCCCTCACCCCTTTCCAAGCTTTTTTAATGATTCCCTCAGCTCCCGGCACGTGGTCTGCTGCGGAAGGCTGTTCACAAACTCGTTTTTCTCCGCCGCGAAAAGCTGATAATGGATGGATTGATCGGTAATATAATTGATATCAAGCTCCTCAGAAATCGGGTAAAACGGATAAAAATGATTCACTCTCCAGAAAAAACGGGCGTCACCGATACGGTAAAACGCGGGGCTTTCATCCCAATAGGAACCGAATGCCGATTTGACCTGTTCCAGCACGGAAAACCGGTGCATGACCGAACAATGGTCAATGGCGCACGGCGCGTTCCACACGATCCGTTCGGCGGGCCTGGCCGTCTCCTTCACCGTCTCTTTCCGCTGATTCAGATGATAGGTTTTGGAACTTGAATACACGACGGCTTTTTCCGGGTCTTCATCAAGCTCTTTCACCATTTTCTCAAGCCGTTCCGGCACATACGTGTTGTCGTCGGTCGCATACGTCACGTACTCGCCCTCCGCCATTTCTATTGCCTGATTAATCAAAGCGGCGTAGCGTGTTTTTTCCGTTCTTTCTTTGACGCCCGATACATCGCTTTGATAAAACCGGACGCGGTCATCCGTGAGAAAAGGACGTATTTCCGCCAATGTCTCTTCATTTGAGTTGTCATCCATAATGAACAGTTCAAAGTCTGTAAACGTCTGAGACAGAATACTTTTAATAGAGCGGGCCACATAGTCACTTTTGTTATAGCTCGTCATGATCACTGACACTTTAGGCAACTCGTCACCCCCTTTTCGCACCTGAAACTACCGCTATCATATGTTCCTTATGCGGAAGATGCGCTAGGAATACAGACTATTATGTGAAAAGTCAGCATTGCGCGCACAAAAAAAGCCGGCTCTGATGTCCGGAAACATTGGATCGTATTTTCTTTTTTCGCATAAATCTTTCTTTGGGCTCATATGGTGGAATAGATAAAAACAGCAGCCGCTCTGTCGGCTGTCTGATACTTGTCAGGAGGTTTCAGCATCAAGAGGTTTTCATCAAAGGAGGAACAATATGAAACCGAAAAAGAATCAATATCAGCAAATGCAGGGGATGGGGATGGGAATGGATATGCAAGGATTCCAGCCGCAGCTCGGGCCTAATCCTTATCCGCAGCCTCAGGGCCAAGGATCACAAATGATGCCGATGCAGCAGCAAATGACAATGCCGATGCAGCAAGGCCAGCAGGGCTTCGGCGGGGGGTTCCCCGGCCAGCCGCAGC
Organism: Bacillus sp. JK74; assembly: GCF_053663395.1. NCBI lineage: Bacteria > Bacillati > Bacillota > Bacilli > Caryophanales > Bacillaceae > Bacillus > Bacillus sp. JK74. Next base: position 701,516 of record NZ_JBSJQB010000001.1, read on the forward strand.
AGCAGGGCGGCGGCAGCTTTCAAATCCCGTCAGGTCCATCATCGTCACAAAACGTTCCCGGCATGCTGCCGATTGAAGAGTCATACATTGAAAATATTCTGCGGTTGAACCGGGGCAAAACGGCGACGATTTATATGACATTTGAAAACAGCAAAGAATGGAATTCAAAGATTTTCCGCGGTGTGATTGAGGCGGCGGGACGTGACCATATCATCATCAGCGATCCGAAAACGGGCACCCGCTATCTGCTTCTGACCATTTACCTTGATTACATCACGTTTGATGAGGAAATCGCTTATACTTATCCGTACTCCATGTCTTCTTATTCTCCGAGATAAATCAAAAAGCCAATCGCTCACTTGACAGAGGATTGGCTTTTTTCTTTATAAATATTTGACGGCTGCGACGATAATCATAATCCAAGAGATGATAAACGCCACGCCGCCGAGCGGTGTAATCGCGCCGAGAATGGAAATCTGCGTCACGCTCAATACGTACAGGCTTCCTGAAAACAGAACGATGCCCGCAAACATCAGCCAGCCCGCAACAGAAACACTGCCTGCGCCAGAGAGCTTTTCAGCCAAAAACGCGACAGCCAGAAGACCGAGCGCGTGATACATATGATATTGCACGCCTGTGTGCCACACCTGCAAATATTTATCGGGGATTTTCCCTTCAAGCCCATGCGCGCCGAAAGCGCCCAGCGCCACGGCCAATAAAGCGTTAATCGCACCAAGAATAATAAACACTTTCATCTATTTTTCTCCCGCCTTTTCGTTAAAGTTTCCAATTCAATCATAACCCAACATCGGCAAAATTCAACGTCCGTCATCCGATGACACGAGATTGTCGGATTTTTTCTTTTTGATAAGCTGGATTCGGTCAATCGCTATCGCCAGCAGCGTCCCGAGCACAAGGCCGTTGCTTAAGAGCGAAATCAGGATCGGATGCATCCCTGATAACGCGCTCTCCGGCACAAACATTACGCCGACCCCCGTGAGGAGCGCCAGACCGATAATGGAGCGGATTCGTTTTTGCTCCGCTTTCTCATAAGAGTCAAACTCTGTAAAGGCAAGACCCGCCATCGTGGAGAAAACGACGAAGTTTACCGCAAAGCCGACCGGTGAGGGCAGACTCGCAAACGCATTCATAAATAGCGGGATCATACTGATGATCATGACAAATACACTTCCCAAAAGAAACGGCTTTTTCGAAGGAAGCTTCGTCGTCTCAATAAAACCGGCCGCCCCTGAAATCGGCACAGGCGCAATGCCCCCTGACAGCCCGCTCAAAAGGTGGCTGATCGAAGCCGCAAACCCTGCCGGACGCTCACGCCGTTTCCCAACGGTGCCGCCGAATTTTTTCACCGCCGCTTCTACAACCCGGATGCTCGCGAGCATGTTGACAATCAAAAGCACGGTAATGAAGAGTGACGTAATGATCAAGCCGCTGTCAAACACGGGTTTTCCAAACGGAAAAAGAACCGGCAGCTGAATCACGCGATCCGGTATTTGAATCGGTTTGGCAGCGCCGAAGACGGCGAATAAGATCCATCCGCCGGCAAGCGAAAGGAGAATCGCATACTGTCTTAAGAACGTAACATTCGATCGGGACATGATGAACATCGCCGCCGTCACAACCATGGCGAGCCCGAATACAAGGCCGTCGACGCTGTTTTTTAAATAGCCGATGCCCAAAAGGCCTTTCACAATCGGCTGACTCAGCTGCATGACCAACAGCAGCAGATACACACCGGTCACAACCGGCGTAAACAGCACGGCCAGCCGTTCAATCACTTTAAAAAGGCTGAACAAAAAGAAAAAGACAGCGCTTAATAACAGCGCCCCCTGCAGCGCCCGCAGCGTCTCGCCGAATGTCGCAAACACCGTGCCCGTCAGTCCGCCGTAAATCGTGTATACGCCCCACCATAAGCCTGCCGGGCTTTCATTAATCGGCAGACGATGTCCCTGGAGACATTGGATGACCGCAGCGACGCCAAGCACAAAAAATGTGCTCTGAATCAATGCGGCAGAATCGGCATGGTTCAAGTGAAATGATTGTGCGATGGCGACAGGAACTACAATCGCAGCCGCAATCATAAATGCCGTCCATTGCAAACCCCCGAGTATCAGTTTCAAGTCAATCAACCTCTCCTGTTAAAAATCGAAAATGGAATCCCCGTTTCCGTCTTCCTCACGTTCGTCTTTCGCTTTTTTCTGATATTGGTTCAGCCCGGCGCTGCCCATCATTTTTTCAAGCAGCAGCGGGTCTGTCGAAGGAGACGCGGAAGGTTTCGGCGCCGCTTTCGGAATCGGATTCTGCACAGGCGCCGGAGCGGTGTGCGTCTGAGTGCCGAGCACGACATCACACAGAGAGCGGATGGCGGCCGCGTGCATTTTGACCTCCTCGGTGCGGGTCGCCGTTTTCGCCTGCCTCAGTTCTTCTTCCATCTTCTGAATCAAAGCAGAAATATGTATGTTCATGAGTAAATCCTCCAGCAGTAATTTGTCTTCTTCCTGCATTTTATCAAATTTCTGAGCGAATCGCAGAATTGAGTTTGTTATTTTTTCTGACGGCATACCGCCCGGAACATCAAAAAAGACGCTTCCGCCGGGCGGAAGCGCCTCAAAAAACCGTTTATTGCGGCAGGTCGGGGATGCACCAATCGATCGGCTGCTCCCCCATTTTTTCAAGGGCGGCGTTTGTACGGGAAAACGGTCTGCTCCCGAAAAAACCGTTCCTTGCCGAAAACGGGCTCGGATGAGTCGATTCAATAATAATGTGTTTCGATGTGTCAATGCGCTCTTTTTTCATCTGCGCGTGACGCCCCCACAGGATAAAGACAATCGGCTTCTCTCTTTCATTCACCACATCAATGATGCGGTCAGTGAGCCGCTCCCATCCCTTGCCTTTATGGGAATTGGCCTGACCGCGGCGAACCGTAAGCACTGTGTTTAACAAAAGCACTCCCTGCTTCGCCCAGCTGACGAGCGATCCGTGGTTCGGTACGGAGCAGCCGATATCGTCCTGAAGCTCTATGAAAATATTTTTCAAAGACGGCGGCTGTCTGACCCCGGGCTGAACGGAAAAACTAAGCCCGTGCGCCTGTCCTGGGCCATGATACGGGTCCTGTCCGAGAATGACCGCTTTTACATCCTCATAGGGCGTATAATGCAAGGCGTTAAAAATATCATGGCTGTCAGGATAAATCGTTTGGCTGCTGTATTCTTGTTTCAGCATCTGTCTCAGCTCTTGATAATACGGTTTGTCAAATTCATCTTTCAGCTGATTCCACCAGCTGTCTTTTAAAAGCTGTTTCAAACTGTCCGTCCCCCTTATGAACTGTGCAGTCTTGAATGGACGGGCTTTCCGTCCCACACAATGTCAGTCGGCGCCTCCCGCCTCTTCATGTCCGGCTCTTCAAGAAGAACCGCGAAGTTTTTCGTCGGGAGCTCCCCAAGCCCGTGCTTTTCGCTTAACCGGTCTAAGTACCGCTTCCGTTTGCCGCCGAGATCCGCGGACTGATTGCCGCCTCCCTCAAAAAACGCATATATGACGCTCGCGCAAGGCACACGCTTCACACGGTGCTGTTTCGCGGCGCGCAAATAAAAGTCCCAGTCCCAATAATTATGGACATCCGGATCAAAATACCCTAACGTGTCATGCAGAGAACGTCTGTACATGCTGCCTGACGGAACGTACGTGGAAAATACCCGCATATCCGCATAATCCGCCGTATAGGCGAATGGCTTTCGTGACACCGGGTATCTCGTGCCGCCCCGTTCTTCAAATGACACAATTTCCGCGTCAGAATGGACAAAATCCGCATCAGCAAGTGCAGCCGCCATTCTTTTCAAATGGCCCGGCGTAATGAAATCATCATCATCGCACAGCATGATGTAATCACCCGACGCTTTTTTCACACCTGCGTTCCGCGCTTCCACATGTCCGGCATTCTGTTCTAAATCAATAATCTGAATCGGCAGATCGCTGTACAGCTGCTTCGCTTGTTCGACCGATTCCCCGGCATCATTTACGATGATGACTTCATAAGGCTTAATGGTCTGCCTGGAAATCGACTCCAGCAGTTCACACAAAGCCGGAATCCGATTATACGTGACTATGACAATTGATATATTCATGACCCGCTCCTTCTGCTTTTTCTCATGTTCTATTAAAACATAAAGCGGCGGAGAGATCAGGGGGGATTTTTGATTTCGGCCCATTCAGAAACAAATCCACGTCATCCCCGCCAGCAAAACCAGAATGATCAGAAGGTCTCCCCAAACAGTGCATACCGCCTTGGCATTAAGTCTGCCCGCCTCCATGGCATTCCAAAGTTTTGATTGATAAACAGGCACCAGCACCATCGCATAGCATGTGCACAAGCAGACAAAAGCCGGCGGGACAAGCGCACATCCATCCTCATGCCAATCATGAATCAGTTCCGGTATACTCACCCCGCTGTCAATGTACAAGTATAATATACCCGCCAGCGGAATGAGCGAGCTGATCTGCAGCTCGAAAAGCTTCACCTTCCACTCACGCGCAAACGAAACGGCCCAAATCCATCCCAGCGCATAAAACAATAGAAGAAGCAAAATACTGAAAACAACAAAAATAGCGTCTTGCATCCCATTCAGAACCATAATAAAAAAACTCACAACGGGCAAGGCAAGAACCAAGCCGCAGACGGTAAATATGGTAACGGCTATTTGGGCGCACGCGCCGTACATCCACGAACCTAATCTCATATAAACACCCCTATATAGATTCCCTATGTATATAGTGAAAAAGATCAGGCAAGTCTCTGCCTGCCTGCGTAAAAACCCATTTTGCCGCAAAACGGAAAACATACCGTCACAACGGCGCATACTGCCGCAAAACTCGGTGTCACAGCCGAAGGAAACAGCCCAGCCGGAACCAGATTGAACAAAAAGACAAACATAAAACATAGATTCGGCACCATTGAAGCCCATACCGTCCGCTCAGCAAGCTTTTTGCCGCCAGCCCCGAACTCTTTGCCAGCTTGATAGCCGATTTGGAACCAATACAGCACATAACCGATCATAATCAGCCATACTGACACGGAAATCCCTTTCCACAGCGCGTCAACTGCGGGATGAACCCTCCACGCGTGCATCATCGTAATCATCGCCCCCATCACAAAAAGACCGCAGTTGCAGAACAGATAAAAGAGCATAAAAGTCCGCGCGGGAACCGCCGAAGCTTTTTGAAAAGCAGAGATAATCTCAGACGGAGTCCCCACTTCCCGCAGAATAAGCTCCATCGCTTCGCTTTCGGTTTTGCCTTTTTCCAGATGATCACAAATGGCATGATGAATATGGCTTTCGATTTCCTTTAATAATTCACGGCTTCCGGCCTTGCCTTCCAGCCCTTTTCTGATTTCCTGCACATAAAGGTCCTTATCCATTCTGCCCGCCCCGCTTCAGCATCCGGTCCATCAGAGCGGAGAACAGATTCCATTCCTTCGTCCGTTCGGCTAGAATGTTTTTTCCTTCATCGGTGATCCGGTAATATTTTCGGTCGGGCCCTTTGGTCTGCTTTTCCCAGTAAGAAGAAATATAGCTTTGGCGTTCAAGCTTATGAAGCGATGGGTACAGCGTGCCTTCCTTCATTTGCAGTTCATTCCCGCTTCTTTTCTCCATTTCTTTCACAAGTTCATACCCGTACATGGGCCGTTCATTCAGCAGCGTCAGCACCAGAATGACCGTGCTTCCCTTTACAAGCTCCCTGTTGAGCATTTATTTTCTCACCCTTACCTAGTAATCTTATGTAGGTATTGTACGCACATCCCCCGCGGCTGTCAAATCATTCCTCCAAGCCTTCCGTATTGTGATCGGGAGAAAATCTAACTATAATGAGATATAAAACACTGATGGAGGCCATTGATATGTCAATGCACAAAGCACTTACTATTGCCGGTTCTGATTCCAGCGGCGGCGCGGGAATTCAGGCCGATTTAAAAACATTTCAAGAAAAAAACGTATACGGAATGACGGCTTTGACCGTGATCGTAGCGATGGACCCGGAGAACAGCTGGGATCATCAAGTATTTCCGATTGATGCCGATACGATTCGCGCACAGCTGGCGACGATTGTTGACGGAATCGGCGTAGACGCCATGAAAACGGGAATGCTCCCTACCGTGGAGATCATAGAGCTTGCGGCGAAAACGATTAAAGAAAAACAGCTGAAGAATGTCGTTATCGATCCTGTCATGGTCTGCAAAGGAGCGAACGAAGTGCTGTATCCGGAGCATGCCGAAGCGCTTCGCACCCAATTGGCGCCGCTGGCAACCGTCATCACGCCAAACCTGTTTGAAGCAAGCCAGCTGAGCGGTATGGATGAATTAAAAACGGTGGAAGACATGAAAGAAGCGGCCAAGAAAATTCACGAACTCGGCGCGAAATATGTATTGATTACAGGCGGCGGCAAATTGAGACATGAAAAAGCGATCGACGTGCTGTATGACGGAGAAACCGCGGAAGTATTAGAAAGCGAAATGATTGATACGCCTTACACGCACGGAGCCGGATGCACATTCTCCGCCGCCGTGACGGCAGAACTGGCCAAAGGCGCTGAAGTGAAGGAAGCCATCTATGCGGCAAAAGAATTTATCACTGCGGCAATCAAAGAATCTTTCCCGCTGAACCAATACATCGGACCGACTAAACATTCGGCGATGCGTCTTAGCGGAAAATAAAATAAATATCCCCCTCATGATCGAGGGGGATTATTTCATTTTTTTCGCGGATGACCGCAAAAACATCTCAATCGATTGCACAAACAGCGCATATTCCTTCATCTGTTCATATGTATGCCTCAGCCGATCACTCCATTCATTGTGCGGCTCAGCCCTCTTGAGCATGCGATTCAGCTGAAGCAATACTTCTTTATATTCTTCCCGCTTATCTTCCACTTGCTCTGCGGCTTTGACAAGTAAACATTTCGGCGTCATCTTCTGATTTTTCAAAACTGAGAAAACAACTCCTTTTATTCCTGGAATCATAGGCTTTCGTTTGAAGAATAGCACAGATGGCATAGGTTTCACATAAGAAAAAAGAACGATTTTCTACAAAAGTGTCCAAATTGAGGCATTTATTTCCGTTTTCCCAACCGAAGTGACGGTTACGTCATCATTTCCCGGGAAAGGAAAATATCTGGCGCTGAATACCTCTTCTCCATCATTCAAAAACAATTCAATGGAGGATGCATCCAGAAAGAGCTGCACGGAATGCACCTCGCTGATGGCGCAGCTTCTCTTTTCTTTTTCTTCTCCGCTGAAAGCAGTGCGCTCCAGCACAGCCAGCCCCTCTTCCTGATGAAATATAAACCGGGCCGCGCCCCGAATTGAGATTTCAAAACCGGAGGATTCGCAAGTGATGTCTTCCAGCAGCACTTCAGCCCGGGACGCATCTTTCACCGGGAGGCTTACAGACGAGCAATTCAATTGAAGACGGCGCTTTTGTTCATCCCTGCGGCGGGATTTCATTTCCGGGAGCGGGCGCTGTATGATTCTGCCGTTGGACAGTGACAGCTGTCTCGGCATCGTTAAGCAGTGAATCCAGTGATACGCATGTGTCGGATGTTTGTCCTCATGCTGATCCGGAACGCCCATCCACGCGAACAGAATCCTCCGTCCCTTATCATCTTCCAGCGTCTGCGCCGCATAAAAATCAAATCCTCTGTCAAGCTCCGTAAATTCACCGTGCTTAAATTCTGGCGGCTCTGTATGCAGCCTGCCGAGGAAATAGCCCGCCTGGTGGCTGTTATGATATTTTATCCCGTCGGCTTCAAGCCCCTGCGGACATACGAGCAGCACGTCGGTTCCGTCAAGGGAAAACAGGTCGGGACATTCCCACATATAGCCGAATGACCCGAGACCGCCCGAGTCCGCCCCCGCAATCGAACCGAGAAACGTCCAATCCGTCAAGTTCTCTGACGTGAACAACACAGCGCTTCCGGTGAGCTTTTCTGTCTGCGCGCCGAGCACCATGTAATACGCCCCGTCCTTCTCCCACACCTTCGGATCACGGAAATGAGCGGTATAGCCTTCCGGGAGACGCGTGACGACTCCTTTTTTATCAAATACGATCCCGTCTTCGGATACGGCGAGGCATTGATACGTTTCCCGATTTCCTTCTCCGTCACGGACATTGCCTGTGTACATCAGGCAGAGCCGCCCGTCTTTTTCGATGGCGCTTCCGGAATAACAGCCGTTTTTGTCATACCACTCACCCGGCGCAAGCGCGATTTCTTCCTCTTTCCACTCAACGAAATCCTTCGTCGTCACATGCGCCCAAAATTTCGCGCCGTGCCCCGTATGAAATGGCTGCCATTGAAAAAACAAGTGATAGACGCCGTTCCATTGGATGACGCCGTTCGGATCATTTAAAAGCCCGACCGGCGGCATAACATGATAGTTCTGGCGGTATGGATCTGACGCGGCTGTTTCTTGCCGCTTCTTTTTCACTTCCTCAGCCTGCAGGCGCAGCTCTTGATCCGGTGTCCTCATTTGACGGCCTCCTTTTCTTTAGCTCCCATAATGTAAGCGGCAATAAACGCCGAAACAGAGGCGATGCCCATTCCGATCAGATAGTTTATAAGATTTCCTAAACCGAGCGGAGCCGTGATGGCAATCATCGGAATTCCGGTCAGACCGTAAGCATTGGCTGCGACACCGGTCACCACGACATAGGCCCCTCCCAGCGCTCCGCCGATCATTCCCGCGATAAACGGCTTACGGTACCTTAGGTTCACACCGAAAATGACTGGTTCGGTTACGCCGAGAAAAGCGGAAAATGCGGCAGGCAGGGCGATTTCTTTCATTTTCGCTTTTTTCGTCAGGAAAAATACAGCCAGTCCCGCCGCGCCCTGAGCGACATTCGCCATCGACCAGATAGGAAGGATATAGTTTCTGCCCAAATCAGCGATGAGGCCGGCCTCAATCGCATGAAAGCTGTGATGCACACCGGTAAGCACAATAAGCGGATAAAGACCGCCGAAAAGAAGTCCGGCAACAATGCCCGCATGATCATACACATATGTCAGCGAGACGGTAATGCCTGATCCGATTGCCCTGCCAAGAGGACCTATTGCGATAAAGGTGATAAATCCTGTGACAATCACCGTGACAAACGGGGTGACCAATAAGTCGAATGCGTGAGGCACAATTTTTCTCGTGCCCTTTTCCACTTTGCTCATAATGTAAACGGCTAACAGTACGGGGATGACCGTCCCTTGGTAGCCGAGCAGCGCAATGTCGAAGCCGAAGAGCTGCATAAAATCAGGCGATGCATCCGCAAGCCCCCACGGATTCAATAGCGCCGGATGGATCATAATCCCCCCGAGCACGGCACCGAGATAGGCATTGCCGCCAAATTCCTTCGCCGCACTGAACCCGATGAATACGGGCAGGAAGATAAACGCCGCGCTTGAAAACATGTCTAAAAGCTTAAACAGCGATGATTGTTCAGACACCCAGTGGAAAGCCTTCATCATGCCGAGCAGCCCCATTAAAAGTCCGCTTGCCACGATAGCCGGAATGATGGGAACGAATATGTTAGACAGTGTTTTCGCAAATCTTGCGGCCGGATTCAGCTTTTTTTTCGCCGCGTCCTGATGTGTCTCACGATCCTCCCGCCCCAAATCGGCTTCTTTTGAAAAAGCGTCATACACTTTATTCACAAGGCCGGTACCGAATATAATCTGATATTGCCCCGAGCTGCTGAAAGCCCCTTTTACTCCTTCTGTCTCTTCAATATCGGCCTGGCTGATCTTCTGTTCATCTTGAATGACGAGCCTGAGCCGTGTGGCGCAATGTGTCGCGCTGATGATGTTTGATTTCCCTCCGATATGTTTGATAAGCTGTTTTGCCGTTTCTTGATAATTCATGATGTATCCCCCTTTCTAAAATCAAAAAAGACCTAAAATTCGCCAACGAAAAAGGTCAGCATGATCCCTTTTTCATGTACGCAAATTTTAGGTCTTGCCTGCATTACCAGTCACAATCCCGCCGATTCAGTTTTTTAATGCGCTTTCATTTTATTTCATGATAGCGCTTTCGTCAATATGTTTTCAAAAAAAAAGTCTGTTTCTCGAAACAGACGCGTTATTCCGGGTTTTTTTGCAGACGCTGGACATGCAGCGTAATATAGCCGGCCTCGGATTCCGGCAGTTCCAAATCATATTCATTTTTTAAGAACGCCGCCAGTTCAAGCGCACACCGATAAGCAAACGGATACTTTTTTTGGATGAAATAAAGCATCTCCTCGTCCATGGAATGGAGTGCTTCATTTGAGTCCAACCGGCTGACCGCATACCGCAAGTGCGTGACGAGGCGCTGATAGGAAATACTGTCTTCATCCACCTTCTGTTCGAAAAAGGATTCGATCTTTTCGATCATTTCTTTGATCATGGTTGTATGCTTCATCGCCGAATACATGCTTTTGGCATCCGCCTTTGCAGTGTGGATATGAAGCGCGATATACCCCGCCTCATCATCAGGCAATGATATACCGAGGGTTTGTTTCACGTGTTCAACCGCCCAGCGGCCGATTTCATATTCTTTTTTATAAAGCGCCTTAATTTCATGAAGCAATCGGTTATGCACCTGAAGGCCGTTTTGAATCCTTTCGATCGCAAAGGATAAATGGTCCGCCAGCGCAATGTGGATGTGATCGTTCAAAGGTGCCGCAAGCTCTCCCTCCGCATGGCTGATGATATCTTCAGCCGCCTCTATATGCTCTTCGGGAAGCGTTTCTAACACTTGTTTGAACTTTTCATTTTCGTCGTGCACGACAAATATTTTTTCAATTTTATGTTTTTGAATCACATCATTTTTTCTCTTTTGAAAAGCGATTCCGGGACCCATTACGATCTTTTCCCGTCCGTCTTCTTTTATTAACGCCGCATTGTTATTTAATACTTTGTCTATTCTCAAGAGGTTCGCTCCCGTTCATATGTTTAGTGGGATTGTACCCTCTTTTTCATATGATGTAAAGGTGCCGGACCCGCGCGCTCCCGTTTCGGCAATTCTTTGCGGACAGGCATCCATCGATTTTTATCCAGCCTGCCGCGGGCCGATTTCGTTTCATCGGTCAAATCCGCCGATCGGACACGGCTCACAAACGAAAAAGCCCCAGCCGTCCGCTTCGCTTTCTTATGATAAGCCGCTTGGTTTCCGTACACGGCGGCTAATGGATATCTTCCGTTACCCGGCGCCATCCAGTTCATCAGAAAGACCATCCATACCCGTAAAGATACTAGCAAACGTTTCATTGCAAATCATCCCTCCGCTTCTTTTTGACAGACAGCTTGTTCGCAGGCCTGTTTTTCTCTCCGCTTTAACGGAAAAGGCGGCCGATCCTTCTCCGCTAAAAACTAGCGGGTCTAGCAACCCTATGACTCTATGATAGACGCGGCCGGGCGAATTGTTTGTCACAATATGAGTGAAAAAACAAACTAGTTTTCAGAAGTTTTGTTGAAAGCTGATGGAAATGACCTGAAAAATGGAAAAGCCGATAAAAAAAGTTATACACACCTTATCCCTTGGTTAAGCACAGCTTAAACACAGGGTATATCCACATATCCACAAACTCGATCTATATTTTGTATAGGAACACTCGTTCCCAACAATATATATACACAATTTTATTCAGTTATACACAGGATTCTGTGTATAACTCCCTCCTTATTCACAGACCAATTTCCATAAATGAGTCATATGTCACAAGGATTATTTTGAATTTTCAAGAAATATATACTAGATTTCTAATTCAGATAAAGAAAAAGGGGGAAACACGTTTGAAAAAAGGAATCATCCGTTATCTGCTTCCGGCTTTTGTCTTATCCTTTACCTTATCCACAAGTTCACAGGCTGCGCCGGCTTCAAAACCGCAAACTCCTGATCTTGAGAAGGCTGAGGTATTTGGTGACATTGATATGACCACCGGCAAACAAACGACAGTCATCGTCGAGCTGAAGGAAAAGTCACTGGCGGAAGCAAAGGAACTCGGCAAAGCACAGACAAAAAGCAAGCTGAAAAGCGAACGCTCAAAAGTGAAAAAGAAAGCGCTCAAAACCATTAAACACGGAAAAATCAACAGGGAATATGAGCAAGTGTTTTCCGGCTTCTCCATGAAACTCCCGGCAAATGAAATTCCGAAACTGCTGAGTGATCAGGATGTCAAAGCGGTTTATCCGAACGTCACCTATCATACCGATCAGCTGAAAGATAAAGACATCACCCTATCTAAGGATGCCGTGTCTCCGCAGATGGATGACAGCGCGCCTTATATAGGGGCAAATGACGCGTGGAAGCTCGGCTATACGGGGAAAGGCGTCAAGGTGGCCATTATTGACACCGGTGTCGAATATAAACACCCTGACTTAAAGAAAAATTTCGGACAATATAAAGGATACGATTTTGTGGATAACGATTACGATCCTGAAGAAACGCCGTCCGGTGATCCGAGAGGCGCGTCGACTGACCACGGAACTCATGTCGCGGGCACGGTAGCGGCAAACGGAACGATTAAAGGCGTCGCGCCGGATGCTACACTCCTTGCCTACCGTGTGCTCGGTCCGGGCGGAAGCGGAACAACGGAGAACGTCATCGCCGGCATCGAACGCGCCGTACAGGACGGAGCGGATGTCATGAACCTTTCTCTCGGCAATTCTGTGAATAACCCGGACTGGGCGACAAGCACGGCGCTTGACTGGGCGATGTCAGAAGGCGTCACGGCCGTTACATCAAACGGAAACAGCGGGCCGAACAATTGGACCGTCGGCTCTCCGGGAACGTCCAGAGAAGCCATCTCCGTCGGTGCGACCCAGCTGCCGCTGAACGAGTACGCCGTCTCCTTCGGTTCCTATTCCTCAGCGAAAGTAATGGGCTACAACAAAGAAGATGACATAAAAGCACTGAATAAAAAAGAAACAGAGCTCATAGAGGCGGGTATCGGCGAGCAAAAGGATTTTGAAGGCAAAGATCTGAAAGGAAAAGTCGCGGTCGTCAAACGGGGCAGCATCGCCTTTGTGGATAAAGCAGACAACGCCAAAAAAGCGGGCGCGATCGGTATGGTTGTGTATAACAATGCCCCGGGAGAAATTGAAGCCAACGTACCGGGCATGTCCGTGCCGACGGTTAAGCTTTCATCAGAAGACGGCGAAAAACTCGTCAGCCAATTAAAAGCGGGCGGCACAAAAGCGACATTCCATTTATCCGTGGCTAAATCGCTCACTGAACAAATGGCAGACTTTTCGTCACGCGGTCCGGTTATGGACACGTGGATGATTAAACCTGACGTCTCCGCTCCCGGCGTAAACATCGTCAGCACCATTCCGACCCATGATCCGGCCGACCCGTACGGCTATGGATCGAAGCAGGGAACGAGCATGGCTTCCCCGCATGTAGCCGGCGCAGCTGCCGTCATCAAGCAGGCCAAACCGAAATGGAGCCCGGAACAAATAAAAGCCGCTCTCATGAACACGGCGGAAACCTTAACGGACGCGGACGGTGACGTATACCCGCATAATGCGCAAGGCGCCGGAAGCATCAGAATCATGAAGGCGATCAAAGCAGACTCCCTTGTCGCCCCGGGAAGTTATTCTTACGGAACGTTTATGAAAGACAAAGGCAATGAAACGAAAAAAGAAACCTTTACGATTGAAAACCAATCGTCCATCAGAAAATCATATCAGCTCGAGTACTCTTTCAAAGGCACGGGCATTACCGTTTCGGGCACAGACCGGGTCGTGATCCCCGCTCATCAAACCGGAAAGGTCAATGCGAAAGTAAAGGTCAATGCCAAAAAAGTAAAAGCGGGCACCTATGAGGGAACCGTCACAGTGCGTGAAGGCGGAAAAACAGTCGCAAAAGTGCCGACGCTGCTGATTGTAAAAGAGCCGGACTATCCGCGCGTGACGTCAATCGACGTACAGGACGGCACAACGCAGGGAACCTACCAAATTGAAACCTATCTTCCGGCGGGAGCCGAAGAGCTTGCCTTCCTTGTATATGACAGTAATCTTGACTTTGTCGGCCAAGCCGGCATCTACAAAAAGCAGGATAAAGGCTATCAATATTTCGACTGGAACGGCAAAGTCAATGGTGACACCGCACTGCCGGCAGGAGAATATTATATGCTGGCCTATGCCGCGAACAAAGGGAAATCAAGCCAGGTGCTGACTGAAAAACCTTTTATCATTGAATAACCGAACAACCCTGCTGGAGCATCAGCAGGGTTTCTTTCTGACTATTCGGCAAAAGCTTCTCGAAGCAGACGGTATGACTGAAGTTTATCTTCAAAATGATGAGTAATGGTCACAGCCATTACTTCTTCTGTTCCGTATGCTTTACTGAGAGCCACAATCTGTTCCTTCACTTGCTGCTTCGTTCCGATGATCATCCGATTCCGATTATCGGCAATTCGTCTTTGTTCATACGGTGTATACGTATTGCCGCGGACGGTTTCGTAAGACGGTACGCCGTGAAGCGGAATCCCCTGTTCACCTGCAAGCAGCGTATAATCCATGACAGCCGCGAGTTCCTCCGCTTTCTCCTCCGTATCCGCGCACAGTACAAACACCGCCACGGCTGTTTTTGGTTCTTTTCCTAATACAGAAGGTTTAAATCTGCGCTTATATTGTGCTGTCGTGCTTTCTCCGCCTTCTCCATTAATAAAATGGGCAAACATATAGCCTGCTCCCATTTCTGCGCTCAGAAGCGCGCTTTCCCCCGAAGAACCGAGAAGCCAGACTTCCGGCGCCGTCTTAATAAGGGGTGATGCGGTCAGATTCGGAAAACGGTGATTGTCATCAGCTGCATCATGCAAATACATCGCCAGCTCACGAAGCTGCTGCGGATATTGATCAGCGTTACGCTTCCCGCCGTCATTCAGCGCCCATGATGCGATCGGCATTCCGCCCGGCGCTCTCCCTAATCCGAGATCGATTCTGCCCGGCGTCAACCCTTCGAGCACTCGGAAATTCTCCGCCACTTTATATGCGCTGTAATGCGGAAGCATCACACCGCCTGATCCTACCCGAATGTCATTCGTTTTCGCCGCAATATGGCTGATCAGCACTTCAGGGCTTGAACCCGCCAACCGCTCTGAAAAATGATGCTCTGACACCCAAAACCTCTTATATCCGAGCTTTTCCGCCTCCTGCGCCAGTCTTACTGTATTCCGCAGTGCACTTTCCGCAGAACACCCTTCTGATACAGGAGATTGATCCAATATACTTAATGAAATCATCACTGTCACCTCATCAACATCGTACCACTGCTAAGCCGTTTTTTCTTTCTGTATGCTTATAAGCATCCCTGATGATAAACATTTATATACCTTGTTCCATTTTGTCGAAATATGTTACACGTGAAACATAAAAAAACCTCTCCCGGTCAGGAGAGGTTTTTTCTTAATTCTTTTGAAAACCTTTATCTTTTACATATTGATTTAAATAGGTTCTCGGTTTTTGTTTCATGAACTGCAGGATTTGATCAGACCACGTTTCAACCCGCTTGCCGTTTGTCCGTTTATCATAATAATCGGAAATGGTTTCATCATATTCCTTCATATAACTGTGGAAGTTTTCTTCATTCGTATCGTACGTGTTTTCATGATATACGGCTTGTTTCGGCAGGCGCGGCTTTTGACCGGACGGATGAGCGGGATGACCGACTACCAAACCGAACAGCGGCAGCACATGGTCAGGTGTACCAAGCACTTCCGTCACCTGATCAAGTTCATTTCGAATGCCTCCGATATAACAAATGCCGAGTCCCATTGATTCCGCGGCAACACTTACGTTTTGTGCGGCAAGTGCGGCATCAATAACGCTGACCATAAACATTTCCGTATTCTCAAGAAGCTCGGTAATGTTTTCGCCTTTTTCCTCAGCAAGTTTTTTATGGCGGTACAAATCAGCGCAAAACACAAACAAGTGCCCGTTATTTTCGACGTAAGGCTGGTTTCCGGCCAGTGCCGCCAGCTTCCGCTTTTTCTCCTTATCGGTTACGCCGATGATGGAGTAAGCCTGCACGTAACTGGACGTTGACGCCGCCTGGGCGCTTTTCACTAATGTATCTATCTCTTCTGCTGTCAGAAGCTCGTCAGTAAATGATCGGATCGACCGATGATTAAGTATGGTTTCGATGGTATTGTTCATATATAAAGCCTCCTTCTCTATATATCATATCCGAAAGAGTATCATGCCAAAAGTGAAATGCTCTAAACAAAAAAAGACAGCCCAAAAAACGAGCCGTCTCACATTAAGAATTAAACAAGTAGCTTTTATATTTCGTCAGCTGCACACTTGCGTTATATACGATCCCGAAGCTGATTAATGTAGAAAGCACCGAGCTCCCTCCATAGCTGACAAACAGCAGCGGAATACCTGTAACCGGCATAATGCCGATATTCATCCCGATGTTCTGGAAGGTGTGAATCACGATAAGTGCAGTAAATCCGACGCAAAAAAACGCGCCAAATCGGTTAAACGCATGCAAGCGGTCAATCAGCACCACAAGCCTGTAAATTAAAAAGAAAAACATGACAACCGCAATGGCGCAGCCTAAAAACCCAAAACTTTCACCCAAAATCGCAAAGATAAAGTCAGTCTGTCCCTCAGGTACGTACACTTTCAGATTATGAACGCCGTTTCCGGTAATGCCGCCCGATCCGATCGCCATAACGGCCTGATCCACCTGCCAGCTTTTATCGCTCTCGGCCTGAGTCGTTGCCGCACTGGAGTCAGACATCCACGATGTAATCCGGTTAATTTGATAATCCGCAATACCGATCGAATTCGCCACATGGGGAAATTCAATTACAAGCACTAAGAATAGGCCAAGCACAAGCGCGGCCGAACCGCCGATGATGGTGATCAGCTTCCAGTTTACACCTGACATAAACACCATCACCATAACGATAAACAGACAGATCGCACCCGTTCCGGCATCCTGCAAAACGATCATCCCGATCGGAATAACCGTCCATGCCGCAATTTTCAAAAGCAGATTCACATCTTCCCGAAGTGATCTTTGATCCTTCGGGCCCGCCTTCGATATAATGGACGCGACCATCATCATAATTCCTATTTTCGTAAACTCAGAGGGCTGGAGGGTAAAGTTTCCGATTTGAAACCAGCTCTTCGCTCCGTTTTTAATCGGCGCGATGGATTCCGGCGCCACACGCAGAAGGAGCAGCGACAGCACGCCGGCAATCAATACATACAGACTCAGTTTCTCAAGCTGCTCTAAATCAAAGTACAGCAATAATCCGATGAATCCCGCACCTATAACATAGAAGACAATCTGTTTCATCCAGGCACTGCCTCCGTACTGCCCGAACTGTCCGGCCGCATAAATCGCCGCAACACTAATTATTAAAAACACACCAAATATAAAAATCAAATCCCCCTGATAATAGGGATTTTGCTGTTTCTTATATCGACTCATTCTATCCCGCCTTACATTTTCATCGGAAGTCACTAATGTTTATTATACATGAACACCGTTCAAGAAAACATGATGAGGTTGCTTCCTTTTTATTTTTTACGGTTTGGGGACTACACGACATATGACGTGTCAGAAAAGGAAATGTTTCGGTCATGATAAAACTTTTCCGATAAAAAACCCCTTCTCGTCAGAAAAGGGGTTTCAGCTTATGTTTAACGTCATAAACAAGCTGTTCGGATCCTCTTTATAATGTGCAAACGGATCACAATATTGAAACCCGGCTTTTTCATACAGGCGTCTGGCGGGGAGAAAAGCCTCCATAGAACCGGTTTCTAAGCTGATCCGCTCATAGCCCCGCAGCCGAGCAGGACGCCGTCTTCCCTCGCACTCCAAAACGTAACGTCAGGCTGACGCAGCCGGGCCGCATTGAGCGCGTGTATACTTTCCGGGGGAGAATGCATGGTCATGCTCTTCAGATGCTCCTGCAAAAGCGCAATGACGTCCGGCGCTGTGACATCGTCTTTTGTTATGTCCACTTCAAAACCACCCTTGCTGTGCATGTTTTCTTTGAACATAGCAAAGGTTCACAGCCTGTGCCATTCCCTTGTACGGAAATGTAACAGGGTATTTGACCTTTCCGGTTTCTTGTACCTATCCAAAAATGAGGCAATAGTTGCAATACATTTCTCGAAAAAGCGGTATCAAAAATTGGAAAACATGGTATAATAATTGTAACAAAATGTTCAAAAAACGACCACAAAACAGACACATTTTATTCTCTGCATTTCATTTTGGAAACGCTGCCATAAAATGAAAGGAGACATGTAAGATGGACATGTTTTTTGCTTATTTACTGGTCGCAAGCGCAACACCCCTCTTTATCTGGCTGGATAACAAAAAAGTCGCTCTTTCGGCCATACCGCCAATTATTCTCATGTGGGTTTTCTTCTACTTTTACGCAACCAGCAGCCTGTCCCCTCTCGGCCACACACTCATGATCATCCTGTTTGCCGTCAACGTCATCGTTGCCCATATCGCCGCCTTTATCATTTACGGCCTTCCGCGCCTGCGCCGGAGAAGAAGCCAATAAAGGCACAAAAAACCCTCTTCGCCTGAACGAAGAGGGTTTCTTTTTATTCCTGATGTTCGGAATGATGCTTCGCACCGCCCGGAGGGTTTCCATCCATATGGTCCCCGTGATGGTAGTGCGCCGCAAAGATCCAGATGGAACCAAGGATGATAACAATCGCTCCGAAAAATCCGAAGAGCGTGTTTCCGACTTGAATTCCGCCGTTTTCGCTTTCTGTCATGTGCATGAACATGAGAAGCTGAAGGCCGGCTTGGATAAATGCGAATCCGAAAATGATCCACAGTTTTGCTGATGAGCTTAAATCCGTATATACCGCAACCCAAAGGGCCAGCAGGGTCAGAATAATAGACAACGCAAAACCTACGATATGCTTCCACGGAAAGTGGCTGTGTTCAGCAGATTTGTTTGCCATATTATAGTCCCCCCAATCCGATGAGATAGACGCCTGTAAAGATGAAGATCCAAACAACGTCTAAGAAGTGCCAGTATAAACTTGAGATAAAGATTTTTGAAGACGTCTGCGGCGTTAATCCGCGTTTCTTCAATTGCAGTAAGATGCCGGCAATCCAGAAGATACCGATCGTTACGTGCGTTCCGTGCGTTCCCAGAAGGACGAAGAATCCAGACCAGAAAGCACTTGTACCGAGAGATGCTCCTTCATGTACATAGTGGATGAACTCGTTAAGCTCACATCCGACGAAGCCCGCACCGAGAAGAAGCGTAATGATCGTCCAAATGACGACGCCTTTTAAACTTCCGCGACGCATTTCATGAACAGCGATCCCGCAGGTGAAACTGCTGATCAGAAGCAGGAATGTCATGATCATGACAAGCTTCACTTCAAATAATTCAGCCGGTAAGACTCCTCCTGCTGTTCTTCTTTGAAGAACGAAGAAGGTTGCAAATAGTGTTGAGAACAACACAATCTCTGCCCCTAAAAAGATCCAAAACCCGAGAATATTGAGTCTGCCGGTTTCAGATTGATATTCCATAGGCGCGTTAGAATTGCCGTGTTCTGCATGTTCCATAAATCACGCCTCCTTTATTCGGAAATCTTTCTTTCCGTCTCTTTTATTTCTTCAACAGGTATATAGTAGCCATTGTCATATTCAAATGAACGAAGCACCATGCAAAGCAGAATGCCGATCAAGCCGACAATGCCCATCCAGAACCATTCAAATACAAGTCCGAAGCCAGCAATACCGAATGCCACTGACATAATAAGCGGTCTTCCGGAGTTATGCGGCATATGGATTTTCTTGAACTTGCTTTCCGGATGAATATCCGTTTTGTCTTCTTTCAATTGCAGGTACGCATCTTGAGATTTCACTTCTGGAAGCACCGCAAAGTTGTAATGCGGCGGAATCGCAGATGAAGTCGCCCACTCAAGCGTACGTCCCACGCCCCATGAATCTCCGCTGATCTCGCGAGTAGAGTAGCGGAAGCTGTAGTAGATGTTGTAGCAAAGGATTAAGAATCCGACACCCATCATGAAGGCTCCGACAGTTGAAATAAAGTTTAATGCAGTCCATCCGTCATTCGGTCCGTAAGTGTAAATACGGCGAGGCATACCTTGCAGCCCCAAGAAGTATTGAGGGAAGAAACATACATTAAATCCGATCATAAAGATCCAGAAGAACCATTTTCCGATTCTTTCGTTCAGCTTGTGGCCGAACATTTTCGGATACCAGAAAATAAATCCTGCGAAACATGCAAATACCGTACCCGCGATCAGCACATAGTGGAAGTGAGATACGAGGAAGTACGTATTATGGTATTGATAATCCGCTGCAGCCATCGCAAGCATAACCCCTGTTACCCCGCCGACAACGAAGTTCGGGATGAACGCGAGCGCCCACAGCATCGGTGTTGTAAAACTGATTCGGCCTTTATACATCGTAAAGAGCCAGTTAAAGATTTTAACCCCGGTCGGAACCGAAATCGCCATCGTTGTAATCGAGAAGAAAGAGTTAACAGACGCACTGTTCCCCATTGTGAAGAAGTGGTGGGTCCATACTAGGAAACTCAGGACGGAAATGGCGATAATTGAGCCGACCATCGCTTTGTAACCGAATAACTGCTTTCTTGCAAACGCTGAAATAATTTCAGAGAAAATACCGAATGCCGGTAAGATAACGATATATACTTCAGGGTGTCCCCAAATCCAGAACAAGTTAGCCCAAAGCATCGGCATACCGCCGGCTTCCAGCGTGAAAAAGTGAGCGCCGAACAAACGGTCAAATGATAACAGCGCCAATGCCACTGTCAAAACAGGGAAGGCGAATACGATAATAACCATTGTAATCAGCGTCGTCCATGTGAACATCGGCATACGCATCAGCGTCATGCCTTTCGTACGCATTTTCAGGATCGTCACCATAAAGTTGATACCCGTCATCAGCGTACCGATACCGGCAATCTGAAGACCGAGCAGGTAGAAGTTCTCACCAGGCCCGGGACTCATGTCGTTGCTTGCCAGCGGCATGTAACTCGTCCAGCCTGCGTTCGGAGAACCTCCGATAACGAAAGAAATATTGAAAAGCATCGCACCTACAAAGAACGTCCAGAAACTCAGGTTGTTCAAGTAAGGGAATGCTACGTCGCGCGCACCGATCTGCAAAGGTACGACAACGTTGATCAGACCGATTAAAAACGGCATCGCCATGAAGATAATCATGATCGTACCGTGAGTCGTAAAGATCTCATTATAGTGGTTTGAGTCTAAAAAACTGTTATTAGGAAGCGCTAACTGGGCGCGCATCATCAAGCCGTCGACCCCGCCGCGGAACAGCATGATAACAGCAGAGATAATGTACATGATTCCAAGTTTCTTATGGTCTACAGACGTCAGCCATTCAGACCAGAGCCATTTCCACTTTTTGAAGTATGTGAGTACAACGATGATAGCGATAGTGGAAAGCGCAATGGAAACTTGTGCGCCCAGAATTAATGGGTCACCTGTTACAAAAAATTCATCCCATCTCAATTTCATTCGGGCTTCCTCCTTTCTTGTTCAATTTCAATCTTGTTTATCGTCGGATACTTTAAATTCGTTTTTCTTTACATCTTCCCACGGGTCTGTTTTAGAGTGCGGTGATACGGCTTTGTAGCCAAGGCGTTTGCGCGCCTCCATCGCATATTCGGCATCTTGGCCGTGGTCAACGTATTTTAAGTGTGTAGAAGAGAACGTTAATTTTCCGACATTCTCCGGAAGCATCAGTTCGTCATACTTCTCTTTCGTCAGCTTTGGAGAATCGCTTTGGGCTTTTTTCACCCAGCTGTTAAAGTCTTTTTGCGTAACAGCTTTTACGTTGAATTTCTGGTCGGCAAAGTGTTCGCCGGTGAAGTTCGCGTTGCGGCCTTCATATGTTCCCACTTTGTCAGCCTGTAAGTATTGATCCATCAGCATTCCCGCCATCGCGTATTTTTGTCCCCCAAGCTGAGGAATCCATAGCGATGCCATTGAATCGGCTGAAGAAATTTTAAATAAAACCGGACGGTCTACAGGAATGTTCAGGTAGTTAACCGTCTCAATATCCTGCTCTGGGTAGCTGAATACCCATTTCCAGTCTACCGAAGTAGCATAAACAACAAGAGGCTCTTTATCCTTTGTCGCTTCAGGCGCTTTTTCTAACGAATATATCGTCTGTACGGTAGGCACAGAAAGTGCAATAACAATTAAAATTGGGATCACTGTCCAGACTACTTCTAAGAACGTGTTGCCGTGCATCTCGGGCTTGTAATTTCCGCTGTCTTTGCCTTTGCGGTCGCGGTATTTCACTAAAATGATTGTAAATAGTACGAATACGACGCCGACAATGAACAGCATAAATCCGATTGACAAGAGAATCAGATCTTTCTGCTGGTCTGCTACAGGTCCTTTTGGATCTAAAACGGAAATGTCGCTGCATCCGCCCAGTACGAAAACAACAGCCAACATCGCTAATAAAAGTAACGGTTTAAATGCTCTGAACAAGAAGATCACCATCCTTCCTATTGATGTAGTGAATCTGAAATGTACTTTCTCAAAATCTTTTCTCTATCTACCTTGTTATGCTATCAAAATCTGCCCTTATTAGCTTTATTTTTTTCTAAAGTTCATCTTTTTTTCGACCTAATGTCACAAAATCGTCAAAAAATGCATGAACTTTTTCCACTTGCGTAAATCAAACATAAAAAGTTTTAGATCATTTAGCATATATAGAGAAAAAAGATAGCGAGAACGAATAATACCAAATAAAGGTTTACCATAATAAAAATCGCTGGTCAACAAAATGTTTCATTTTGTTAAACATTCTACAAAAGAAATATTTTTTCCTTTGCTCACACCTTTTCACACGGTTTCCATTTTAACGCAACGCATTGTGAAAAAAAAGACCGGAACGCGCCTTGATATGTTCATTATAAAAAACGCATTCATATGTTTAATATGGACAAAACGAAGGAAACATATAGGCATAAATAATAAAAAATAGGAAGTGATATTTATGGGTTTTATCGTATCTCTGATTGTCGCTATTATTATCGGCTGGATCGGAAGTTTATTTGTAAAAGGCAGTATGCCCGGGGGAATCATCGGGTCAATGATCGCCGGTCTGATCGGCGCATGGATCGGGCACGGACTGCTCGGCACATGGGGTCCTCACCTTGCCGGCTTTGCCATCATTCCGGCAATCATCGGAGCTGCGATCGTGGTATTCTTATTCAGCCTGATCGCCAGAAGCAGAGGATAAAAAAAAGCCTCGTCCCTTATGGGATGGGGCTTTTTTCCGGTAGAGCGCCCAAATGGCGGATAAACCGCCGGAAAGCCGCTCTGCCTTCTTCTGTCTGTTTAAAGACGCCGGCATGCTCCAGTATCCGCGCAAAGGCATGGCCGATTTCCTCTTTCAGAATCTGTTCCGCGTTTTCTTTCGTTACCTTCCGCTTATGCAGCACACTGAGCGCCCAATCTTTATGCTTTGCCGCAGAAGGGTCTGCCGTTAAGACCGCTTCCGGGTCCGGTGAGCACAGCGCTTCAGCCGTGTATTTCATTTCTTGTTCAAGGCGGCCCGGCAGAATTGCAAGCCCCATTACCTCAATCAGTCCGATATTTTCTTTTTTCAGGTGATGAACTTCCTGATGGGGATGAAAAATTCCCAGCGGATGCTCATCAGAGGTGCGGTTATTTCTGAGGACGAGATCTAATTCGAATAAACCGTTTCTCCGCCGGGCAATCGGCGTAATTGTATTGTGCGGTGTTTCTCCTGAACAGGCGAGGAGATCAGCCGCCTCATCGGAATAACCGCGCCATGCCCGCAGGATGGCATCCGCCGCGCCGGAAAGCTCAGACGCGCTCTCGCTTTGCAGGCGGATGACCGACATCGGCCACTTCACAATTCCCAGCACCGTTTTCGGATAGTCAGGCAGCCTGTACCGGCTTTCTGTCTCCGCCCGCGCCATCGGGAATTCATAATGGCCCCCCTGAAAATGGTCGTGGCTTAAAATACTGCCGCCGACAATCGGCAGATCAGCATTGGAACCGAGAAAATAATGAGGATACTGGCTGACGAACGACAGCAGCCGGTCAAACGTTTTTTTGCTGATCTTCATCGGTTCGTGCCGGTCTTTCAAAACGATGCAATGCTCCCGGTAATACACATACGGAGAAAATTGCAGAAACCACTGCTCATCGCCGAGAATGACCGGAATGACACGAAGGTTTTGACGCGCCGGGTGATCCGGTCTCCCCTCGTACCCGACATTTTCTTTACAAAGAACACATCTCGGATAATCGGATTGAGGCTGCTCTTTGGCAGCGGCAATTGCTTTCGGATCTTTTTCCGGTTTTGAAAGATTGATCGTGATGTCCAGCTTTCCGTAAGCCGTCTCAGCCGTCCACCCGACATTCCGCTGTATTCTGTCCGAACGGATATAATACACATCCTCTGAAAATCGGTAAAACGCCTTTGTCGCCTGCTCCGGCCCGTGCACCGCCTTTGTTTCTTCAAAACGACGCACAATCTCGGACGGCTGCGGGGCAAAGCAGCCCATGATCTTCGCGCTCAGCAGGTCGCGATAGGTGTCTGTATCGGCTGCAATCCGGCCCGTTTCTGCCGCCCATTCATAAATCGGGGCCAATATGTCCGGCAATGATGCCGCCGATTCATTTTCTTTCTGTTCTGAAGCCTCCGGATGGGTAATATGCAAAGTTTCATATAAACGGTTTCTTGTATATTCAATATCAAGAAATGAAATCAGCTCTTTTTGCAATCCGTACCGGATTAAACGTTCCACGTGCCGCTCAATTGCCATCGTCATCCCCCTTTAGTTCTCTCGCTCCGGCTCCGATATCCGCCGTGTAAAAGTCAGCTTTTCTCCCTGTCTTCTCCTCATAGCGGGCCCCGTTAGCTCTCCGATGAGATTCACTCTGCCGGGCGCAAAGAAAACGCGCAGGCCCTCCGATTCTCCGAATACATCAGCAAACGCTTTCTTTATTTTGTGCTTCATACGCATCCCCTTCCACCATTACACTTTCCCCCCGGGGCGCAGAAAAAAACCGTTATGACACGCCCTCTTCTTTCGCTTTTCTGAAGACAATCCACTTGCTGGCCGCATAGTTGACGACTACGATAATGACGTTATCGGCGATTTTCGCCAATGTTTCGTTCATATGAAATTGACTGACCAGAAGAATCATCATGGCGAGATCGATGGCGAGAGACAGCACCCGCACGCTGAAAAAGGCCGTTAATTCTTTCACCAGACTCCACATCCCCGCGGTCTTTTGCTGAAAGACATACCGTTTATTCGTAACATAAGCAAATAGAACGGACAGAATCCAAGCGGCGACAGTCGCCGCCTTGTAATCCATCTCAAATGCCGACGTCAGAATGTAAAAACTGACGATATTCACGATGGTCGTGAATATCCCCATAATGATATACATCATAATTTCTCTGTAGCGCATGGCAGTTCCTCGCTTTCTGAAAGACTTTTCTAAACCTTTTGTCAAATCAAGAAGAACGTTACCCTGATTTTCTGCCGCTGACAAAAACATAGAGCGCGTCAAACATGCTGCGGAAAGTAACCGGCCTTCCCAGCACATTGGATTGCTTAATCATCCCGTCGATGAGCGCGCACATCATGTTAGCGGTATGCTCGGTATCTATATGGTCTTCTATTAAATTTCTCGATTTGAGCCAATTTATGTACATGGTGCTTTCTTCTATCCATAACTTATAAAGACGGATATAAGCTTCATATTCACTGACGACTTTGTAAGTAGGCATATGAACGGCAAAAGACACAACATTCCAGGCAGGCTTGCTGTTTACAAACCGCATCAACAGGCTGGCCGCGCTGGCCGCGGCTTCACAAAGCGTCAACGGCCGCTCTGTTTGCTTTTCTAGTTCGTCGAGATAGCCAGTGATGATCCTTTTTTTAATCTGACGCCTCTCTAACAAATGCTTCAGAAAATCTTCCTTGCTTTCAAAATGAACGTAAAACGCCCCTTTGCTGAAACCCGCCGCTTTACTGATGTCATCGATTGAGACTGAATCGTAAGCTCTTTCAATCAGGAGATGAAGGCCTGCGTCAATAAAACTTTCAAATGTTTCTTCTCTCTTAATTTGAAATTTGTTTTTTTTCATTTTTTACCCCAGCTGTTTGATCATTCACTTTATCTTACACCGAATCATTCTTTTGCGGTATTTTTTATGCAAAAAGAATATGCTATTCGACGTTTTGAGGGTAAATATTAATAGGTCATATGGTTTATTTTTATTTGCATACTATCCAGTCAGTATTTATTTGTTTATTATTATATGTAAGAATTCTTGAAGGATTTTGGTTATTTCAGTCATTTTCTTAGGGAATAGGTAGGTGAATTCATCTTCAATTTGGGATTACCGGCCAACTATGTGTGATATTTGTTATACATTGGCTGCTGTAGCTGGGCAAATCAATTTTTCAATTGGAGGTTCTTATGAAAACTCATGTAATGAAAGATATAGATCAAGATTGGCAATTGTTAATTCAAGAGGCTAGAATCATGGGTTTGAACATTGACGATGTGAGGCGCTTCTTAAATACTGAAAAAGCGGTGAAGAAAAAAACACCAATGAAAAACACCATCCGCCAGCGGTAAGATTACAGGCGGATCCTTTTACTATATGACCTGCCACAGTCCGCCCGCACCTGAGTTTTCAAAGGAACACCTGCAATAAGAGGGGAATCAGAGAACAAACCGTATACCGGACAACCATTCCCGTCCGTATTCCGCAATTGAACAGCCAAACATGGTGATATGAGATCCCCCCGCTGCATATCTTGTGTATTATGCCCATTTATGAGGTGATACACAGATGGATACGAATCCCTATTATGATGAAAAACAACAGAACTACTACGAAGGCCTGAATCCTTATTTATTGAACAAAATAGACGAAAACTGGCGGACAGTGCTTGATGTCGGCTGCGGAACGGGCAATTTAGGAGCGGCGATCGAAGACCGCGGAATAACGGTTTACGGCATTGAAGCGTATCCCGAAGCCGCAAAAAAGGCGGAAAGCAAATTGAGCCATGTGCTTTGCGGCGACATTGAATCCGCCATTCTTCCGTACGAATCAGAGCAATTCGACTGCATGCTGTTCGGAGACGTTCTTGAGCATCTTATCGACCCGTGGACAGTGCTGAAAAAGCTTCGTCCTTATGTAAAAAAAGACGGCACTGTGCTTGCATGCATACCGAATGTCGGCCACATCTCAGTCGTGCTGGAGCTTTTAGCCGGCAAATGGACTTACAGTGACGCCGGATTAATGGATCAGACCCACCTGCGTTTTTTTACCCAGGAAGAGACTCTTTCATTATTTAAAGCCGCCGGCTATGAGGTGAAACGCATTGAGGCGATCCGCGTTGATCACCCTTCTTACCACAAAGCCATCGCATCATTGCACGAAGTATGCGTACAGCTTGGCATAAGGCATGACTTTATGACAGAAGCATCGGCCTATCAATATGTGATTGAGGCCGAGAGGAGCATGTAATGGATTCACATTCATTTCTGTTTGTCGTCTGTGTGAATGATGAGTCGCTGTACTCCCGGTGCAAGAGCCATATCATGCAGCTTACCGTCCCCCCTTCATACTCCGTTGATATCATGCCGATATACGATTCAGCAAGCATGGCCTCGTCCTACAACAAAGCGCTGAAACACCCCTCCAAATATAAAATTTATCTGCATCAGGATACTTTTATCATTCATCAGCATTTCCTTCATGACATGCTTCATATCTTTCAATCTCATCAGGAGCTCGGCCTTCTTGGTGTCGCCGGCTGCAAAACCCTGCCGCCGAACGGCATTTGGTGGGAAAGCGGACAGCGGATGGGAAAAGTGATTGAATACCGGGGGAATGCTTATCACCCGCTGGATTTTGAGCACGGTGATGAAGACGGCCTGTTTACGCCCGCTGACGCCATTGACGGCTTGTTAATGGCGGCTCAATATGACGTGGAGTGGCGGGAGGATTTGTTTCGCGGCTTTCATTTTTACGACACATCACAGTCGCTCGAATTTCAAAAACACGGCTATCAAGTCGGCGTCGCCTGCCAGAAAGACCCTTGGTGCCTTCATTTTTGCGGCGACTCCTTTGACGCCGCGGCATATGAAGCGGACAGACAAACATTTGTCAAACACTATATGGCAAAGCCCTCTCGCTGATGCAAAGAGGGCTTTTTACTAACGTTTATTCAGTTCCCGCTCAATGATTTGTTCAAAGGTTTCCTTTCCCGCCGCGCCAGGGATTCTCTCATCGCCGATGATAAACGTCGGCACTGCCGTAATGCCGGCTTCCTCATAAGCATGGCGGAGCGCTTCCCGCTGTACGTCCTTGTACGCTCTTGTCTCAAGCGCCTCTTTGAAGGCAGCACCGTCAAGTCCGGCTTCTTCCGCAAGCTTTGTCAGCACGCCAACGTCACCGATATTTTGTTCTTCCTGAAAGAACGCCTGAAAAACGCGTGTATGGTATTCGCTTCCTTTCCCATGTTCCTTTGCGAAATGAAAGCCTTCAAATGCCAAATCCGTGTAAGGATGCGGTGACACGCGGGGGAACGTGATTTCAACGCCTAACGACTGCGCCATCGGCTCAATGGAGTTTTTCCACATCTGCCGCTTGGCGGGATCATTCACCGGATCAAGTTTCGGCGAGGGGCTCGGACGCAATTCAAACGGCATCCATTCCACCTGTACGTCCTTGTCTTTGATAGCTTCTTCAAACGCCGCTTTGCCGACATAGCAAAACGGACATACATAATCAGAATATACTTTAATCTGCAGTGTCATTGTAAGTCTCCTTTCCTTATCATTTTAAGTTGTAACTTTTATAGTTACAAGTGTTTTTTTAAAAAACACCTTCCATATGGAAGGTGTCACGATTCCAGCAGCCTTTGGGCGATATATTCTCCTTTTTTACAGCCGCCGGGACAGGCGAATAAGGAAGAGCCGATCGTTTGTGTGTATTCATTCAGCGCATCCTTTGCCGCCAGAGCCTTCAGCATCGGGACAAATTGGCGGTCCGGGTCTTTTTGAAAGCAGATAAACAGCAGGCCTGCGTCAACATAGCCCGTCTTCGGATCAATTCCGTCCGTATAGGAAAATGCCCGGCGCAGAATCTGTCTGCCGGTTGATTTTGCCACGCTGACATGCGAGTCGGCGGGAATTTGATTCAGCTTCACGGGATCGGTTTCCTTTTTTTGTCCGAAAGGCGCGCCCGAGCTTTTCACCCGCCCGAACGTGTCCTCTTGTTCCTTCAAGGATGAACGGTCCCATATATCTAAAAACATCTTAATTTTCCTAAACGCCATGTACGTGCCGCCCGTCATCCAGTCCGGCTCTCCTGATTGAACCCAAACGATCGAATTCATCAGGTTTTCATCCTTCGTGCTTTGGTTGCCGGTGCCGTCTTTGAATCCGAAGAGGTTGCGCGGTGTTTCTCCGTTTTTTCCGCCGCTTAAGAAACCTTTATTGAGAAAGCGGACTTCACACACACCCGAAGCCTGTTTCATCAGGTTGCGCACCGCGTGAAACGCCGTTTGTTCATTATCCGCGCAGACCTGTATGACGATATCACCGCCGCCTTGTTTCTTATCGAGCTTGTCGTTAGGCATCGGGGGAATATCGGCGAGGTGCTTCGGTTTTTTATCTTTCAGTCCGAAGCGGTCCTTCCCGTCTTTCTCGAAAAACCCGGGGCCGAAGCCGAAGGTAACGGTCAAATTCGCCGGTGCCAGATCCTGCGACTCCCCGGTATCCTGCGGAGGCATATATTTATTTTTCTGTTCGCCTGACGGGACGGCGCCTGAAGTCAGCAGCTGCGTCAAGCTTGTCCATTGTTTGAAAAGGGAGATGACATCGGCTTTGTCGCTTGACATGACATCAAGCGCCGCAAAATACACATACGTCTGATGCATTGTTGTGATTCCTGCTTGGTGCTTTCCGTAAAAAGGAACGATTTGATCACGATCATGTTTTTCATCATTCTTCTTTGAAGCGGTGGCCGCCGGTTTGAAGAGCGGCGCGAGTCCTCCGAGGCCGCTCGCTCCGACAGCGACGGCTGCGCCCGCGACGGCGCCCCACTTCAGGACATCCCGTCTGTGGATCTGTTTTTCCTTGTTATGTTCATCGCTCATGCTGTGTCTTAACTCCTTTTAAAGCACATCGGCAATCTTCGACATGGTTTCAGAAAGGGCCGTCAGCTTCGTGCTTATCTCTCTGATTTGATCTGTACTTAATGTATCACAAGACGTATACGATTGATCGCACGTTTTGTATTTCGACATCAAAACTTCAAATTCGCTGAATTCCGCATGAAGTTTTTCTGTGACCTCGAAATGATCTCTCACTGCGCGCTATTCACTGTTTTATAGAGGGCTTTTGAGCCTTCGGCGCCGGCGGTGATTGGTTCAGGCGTCACTTTGAGAGGAGCGATAGAGCCGTCAAACGCTTCGGTCGATATTGCAAGCTGATTGCTCTGTTCTTGACATACGGCTTCTATTCTCCAAGTCCGTCACTGCCTTTTTGCGCACACAGAAAAAGGGCCGCCCTATCGGGACAGCCCTGCTTTGGAGCGCCGAATTTCCTCTGAAAACTTCCGCGCCGCCGCTTTTGGATCTTCGGCTTGGCTGATGGCGCTGATCATGCTGACGCCGTCTGCACCCGCTTCAATGACGGGCGCCGCGTTGTCAGCCGTAATGCCGCCGATTCCTACAATCGGAATGGTGATGCCCTGACGCCGTACCTCTTCAATCAATGTAACGCCCTGCACGGCTTCAGCATCTTTTTTTGTTTCGGTCGGATAGACCGGGCCCATTCCGACGTAATCGGCTCCGGCTTCTTCCGCCCGCTTCACCTCGGAGACGTTATGTGCTGACACACCGAGAATCATATCGCCGATTGCCGCTCTCGTTTCTTCGGCGTCTGCGTCATCCTGTCCGATATGCACTCCGTCCGCCTCAAGGCGCAAGGCCAATTCGACATCATCATTAATGATGAAAGGAATCCCGGCCTGCCTGCAGACATCCTGCACCCGCTTCGCGAACAGGACACGTTCATCCCCTGTTAAAGAACCGCTCCCCTTTTCCCGAAATTGAAAAAGCGTAGCGCCGCCCTCAATTGCTTTTTTCACCACGGAAACCGGGTCTGCGCTTGTATTGTTTGATCCCATAATAAAATAAACCGATAACATATCCTTCATCATTTCCCGAGAAATACGCGTCATTTTTCTATCACCCTTTCAATTGCGGCAAGCTCGGCCGCTTCTTGTTCTGAGATGCTTGCCAGCTTGTTTAAAAGCTCAATCTGGAAGCTGCCCGGCCCCTTATGGGAGGTGTCCAAGGCGGCAAGCTGAGCGGCGCTTCCGTATACAGAAACGGCTGAAACGGCCGCTTGCAGAACGTCCTGCCCCGCTGCGCAGAAGGCTCCGATTACAGACGTCAGCAGGCATCCCGCCCCCGTCACCTTCGTCAGCAGTTTATCACCGTTATGTACGGCGTATGTGTCGGTGCCGTCGGAGATGACGTCGGTTTTTCCGGTAATCGCAATGACCGTCTTCAGCCTGCTTGCAGCCGTCTTAGCGAGCTGAACCACATCTCCTCCGGCTTCCCCCGCATCCACGCCTTTTATCTTCCAATCAGGGGCGCCGGCAATATTGGCGATTTCCGCGGCATTTCCGCGAATGACGGACAAGCGGACCTCCTGTATGATCTTGCGGGCTGATGCCGTCCGAAACGGTGTGGCGCCGGCGCCTACCGGATCAAAAATGACCGGAACAAAGTTTTCATTGGCCGATTTTCCGGCTGCGATCATAGCTTCAACCGACGCCGAGCTGAGGGTGCCTATGTTCAGGACGAGCGCTCCGGCGATTTTCGCCATGTCGGCGGCCTCCTCAATTGCATAAGCCATAACGGGCGATGCGCCGAGCGCGAGCAGTCCGTTAGCGGTGAAGTTCGTGACGACATTATTGGTAATACTGTGAACGAGCGGGTTTTGATCCCGCACTTTACTCAAGTGTTGAGCTGCGGTTTGTGCGTCCATGCTTAATCATCCTTTTTTCTCTTTTTCGGATTCCATAAATACGATTTCGTATGCTCCAGCCAGGCTCTGGCGGCAAAGGACATATAGCGGTCTTTCCGCCAAATGATGGCTAAATGCCACGGAATGACCGGATGAACGAGCGGAATGGTTCTGACTTTGTCAGGATCAAGACCGCGGCAGATTCTTTCCGGCAGCAGGCCGATACCGAGATTGGCGGATACCATTTCGCTGATAAAGTCCCACTGTGATGTTTCATAAATGACGTGCGGCCTGAATCCGGCTTTCACGCATTCCGTCATAATTCGATTATGAAGGACAAAATCCTCCCTGAAAAATATGAACGGCTCCTCTTTCAATTCGTGAAGACTGCATTCTTTCTCGTCAGCGAGCCGATGTGACGGATGCACGACGAGCATAAGGGTTTCCTTGACGATTGTGAAGGTATGAAAAATCTCTTCATTCGCGGGAAGCACGACGACCCCGATATCAAGCGAGCCGTCCTCCACCCCTTGCTGCACTTTAATAGAGCCGTCCTCAACAAGCTGAAACGTCACATCGGGGTATGTGACGCGGAAGTCACCGAGCACTCTCGGGAAAAAGCCGGACCCGATCATCGGCGGAAGACCGATGCGGACGTGCCCTTTCTTCACTTCCATAATATCGTTCAGCTCTGACGTCAGGTTTTGGAATGACTTTGTGATTTCCTGCGCCTGCACATACATGCTCTGCCCGGCGTCAGTCAGTTCAACTTGCCGGCCATTGCGGTAAAACAGCTTAATGCCGAGCTCCGTCTCCAGGTTTTTAATCATTTTTGAAATTGTCGGCTGTGAAACATACAGCGACTGTGAAGCCTTCGTAAAGCTTTTCAAACGGGCCACTTCCAAGAAATACGTTAAGTGCCGAATATCCATTACATTTCATCCTTTCTATAGACAAAAGGAATACACATTATTCTTTATATGTATTTTACCTATAGCAAAACCTTCTGTACAATATAAATATAAGGGAGGCATCATTATGAAAAAATTGCTGCTTACCGTTATTCAAATCGCTCTGCTGTTTATATTTGCGCGTCTGATCAATTGGGTCACGGCGGCTCTTCATATAAATATTCCCGGCAGTATAATCGGGATTGTGATTCTTTTCACATTATTGCACTTCAAGATTATCAAACTTGAATGGATTGAGCTTGGCGCAGCATGGCTCCTCGGTGAGCTGCTGCTGTTTTTCATCCCGTCTGCCGTCGGAGTGATTGAATACGGAGATATTATGTCTAAATTCGGCGTAAGCATTTTACTTGTCGTCGTCATCAGCACATTTGTCGTGATGGTTTCAACAGGCACGCTTACACAGCTGATAGCAAAAAGAAAGGAGAAAAAACAAACGTGTTCATCGGAATCATAAGTTTATTCTTAACTGTCTTAGTGTATTTGGGCGCGAAAAAACTCTACATTCGTTTTCCGCGGGTGTATACGTCGCCGCTTCTGATTACGCCCGCTGTTTTGGTCGTCCTGCTGCTTCTTGTCAATGTCCCGTATCAGACATACAATCTCGGCGGCGGACTGCTGACCGATATGCTTCAGCCGGCAACAGTGGCGTTCGCCATCCCGCTTTATAAATATTTCCCGATTTTAAAGAAATACGCAGTGGAAATTATTTTGAACGTAGCGGTCGGTTCATGTATCGCCATTCTGTCAACAGCCTTTATCGCAAAATGGTTCCATCTCGGCAGCAGCTTAGTCGACAGTCTCGTGCCGCGATCCGTGACGACGCCGATTGCTATGAACGTTTCAGAAATGATCGGCGGGATGCCGGCCGTTACAGCGGTTTTCGTCATTTTAACGGCTTTATTGGGAACGATCATCGGGCCGATGGTCATCCGCTATTTCCGCATTGATAACGAAATTGCCCGGGGCGTGCTGCTCGGAACTAGCGCGCACGGAGCGGGAACATCTAAAGCATTTGAGCTCAGCTCCGTATCAGGAACGATCTCAAGCGTGTCGATGATCCTCGCCGCGATTATGACACTGTGCGCGGCCCCGATTTTGCTTTCGTTTATGTCATAAAAGACTGCTCCTTACAGAGCGGTCTTTTTTTAGTTGCCATGAAGAATTGATTTGTCTGTCCTTCATAAAAAGACGAAAACACGATATGATAAGACATGAAGTGAAAAGACTGAAGAACGGATGTGTCATATGAACGGCCAGCAGCGAAGCAGCATCAGAAAAGGACTTGAAGTCGATATCGTCCTGAAAGCCGATCAGCGTTCAGGAAAGCTGACAAGAGGAATCGTGAAGGATATTTTGACGAACTCAAGCTTCCACCCGCGCGGCATTAAGGTCCGCCTTGAAGACGGGCGAATCGGCCGGGTGCAGCACATTATTGAATAGAAAAAAGCCGGAGCTTCACGCCCGGCTTTTTTTCTTTAATTTCAGCAATGAAATCCTCATATGTTCTCCCTTTATATACAAAAAATTTTTAACCAACTATTGACTCTTACGTTGCGTAATACTTTAGAGTAGCCATTAAGGAGGCGGCAAACGTATGGGTATGAAAGTAAAAGAAGTAGCTGAACTGATTGGAGTAAGCATACGCACTCTCCATCATTACGATCAAATTGGATTATTGACTCCTCAGGAAACGACCGATTCCGGTTATCGGCTTTATTCTGAAGAGAATCTTGAACAGCTGCAGCAGATACTATTTTTCAAGGAGCTCGATTTCTCCTTAAAAGACATTAAAGAAATCATTAATAGTCCTTCATTTAACCGAAGGGAGGCATTCATTTTACAAAAGAAAATGTTGATTGAGAAACGGAATAGAGTCGATAAAATGATTGAAACCATCGATAAATCAATCAAACATTTGATGGGAGAGATTTGCATGACGAACAAAGAGCGGTTTGAGGGAATGAACTTCAATCATAATCTTTATGAACAAGAAGCTCGCAAACGGTGGGGTGATCAACCTGTCGATAAGGTAAATATTAGATTGAAAAACATGACTGATGGTGAGCAAAAAGATTTATCTGATAAGTGGACTGCAATGTTCAATAAATTTGCACTCCTTATTAACCAATCTCCCAAGTCCCCAGACGTACAAACAGCTATCAAAGAGTGGTTTGATTTTCTCAATGAAAATTTTGGTGAATATTCTTTTGATGCCTTTTACGGATTAGGTCAACTCTATATTGAAGATAAACGCTTCACTAAGAACATCGATCAGTATGGTGAAGGGTTGGCGAAGCTCATGAGTGATGCCATTACAATTTATATAGATCATCAAAAAAAGGGTGGTACCCATTAAAATCATTATCGAGGATACAATTGGGCAATACGAAAAGTTATTTTCGATGATTGAAAATAGAGAAGATTATTATCGGTATTCAATGATGAAACCTTTTGAAGATATGTGGAAAAAGATTAATGTTCCCTTAAAGGCAAAAGAACCTAACGGATATGATGTAATCATGGCTGCAAATATGCTGGGCTATCTGAGCATATTTGATACGGAAACCGGAAGAAAAGCACTAAAGAATCTAAAAGAAATTCAAGCTCCTCAAATTGCATTTGACACTTTAACTCATTGTGTTAAATTTATCAAACAAAACCGCTTAAAAATAAATGCTGATGAAATAAGGTTTGGGATGTATCTGGCCAATCAAAAAAAGCTTGAATTACATAGAGGGTATTGTGGATTAGGAGGAATTCCGGGATTTATTCAAGTTTCAATATTCCCCAATTCATATAACATACCGAGACTGCCTGCTGTAATCGCACATGAATTTCATCATAATATTCGTTTTTCGTATTTCAATTGGGATTATGGGAACGTAACGGTTGGGGATTACTTAATGATAGAGGGGTTGGCAGAATCGTTTGCCAAAGAACTTTACGGAGAAGCTCTGTTAGGTCCCTGGGTTACTTCTTTTGAAAAAGAAGACTTAGAATACTCAAAAGAAATTATCAAAGACTCATTAAATGTGAAAGGATTTGCTGAAGTCAGCAGTTACATGTTTGGTGACACCTTTGCAGCCGAACAAGGTTATCAGCCTGTCGGCTTATCACCGTTTGCAGGTTATGCGGTTGGCTACCAAGCGGTGCAATCCTTCATGAAAGCCAACAATGTGGGGATTAGCGAGGCCACTTTACTTGGCACAGATGAGATACTAAGTAATAGCGGTTTTTTTTCTTTAAACAGTAAGATATGAAGATTATTTATCCGGATTAGAGCGATGGAAGAGGGTTTTCTTTTCCCCTCTTTCCACGCTATAAATGACCATCCTATTTTTTCCGCAAGAAAACAACCTTCAAATAGTTCCCTTCTTTAAACGCGGGAATCGTTTTGAAATCTTCCGGAAGCGTGTATTCTTCCAAAATGTCGTAACGCTCATTTGTTTCTTTAAAGGCGGTCTCTATAAAATCTTTAAATTTCTTCATATTGAAGGCGCTGCTGTTTGTCGAAGCGACGATGATGCCGTTTTTTGCGGTGATGGCGATCGTTTCCTTCAGCAGGTTTTTATAATCTTTCGCCGCGCTGAACGTCCGTTTTTTTGTGCGGGCGAAAGAAGGCGGATCAAGGATGATGAGGTCAAACGCCAGCCCTTTTTTCTCCGCATAGCCGAAGTATTTGAAAACATCCATGACTTTAATGTCATGCGCCTCATAATCAATTCCGTTGGCGCTGAACTGTTCAATCGTTTTTCCGAGACTGCGGTTGGCGACATCGACGCTTGTCGTTTTCTCAGCTCCGCCAAGCGCCGCCGCAACGGAAAATGCCCCCGTATAAGAGAACGTATTCAGCACCCGTCTGCCGTTTGCATACTTGTCCCGAATCGCTTTGCGTACATGACGCTGGTCTAAGAAAATGCCCGTCATCGCCCCATCGTTTAAATCCACCGCATACCGTATGCCGTTTTCTTGAACAATGACCGGAAAAGCTCCTCTTTCGCCTTTGACAAAATCGTCGTCTTCCACGTATTGCCCGGCAGTATCGAATCGTTTCTTTTCATAGATCGCTTTATAAGAAAGCTCCAGTCCGTCAATCGCCTCAATCATGCTGTCCTTATAAGCGTAAATGCCTTTACTGTACCATTGAATCAGCAGATAACCGTCATAAAAGTCAATCGTGACGCCGCCGATGCCGTCGCCCTCACCGTTGAAAATCCGGAACGCCGTCGTATCGGGCGCCTTAAACAGATGAGCTCTTGCTTCAACCGCTTTTTTCAGCTTGTCCAGAAAGAAACGTCCGTCGATCCGTTCATCTCTCGCGCGGGACAGCACCCAGCCGACTCCTTTATTCTGCAAACCGTAATAGCCTTTTCCGATAAACTCACCCTTCTCGGATGTCACATCAAAAAGATCGCCCTCTGTTAAATGAGCCGAGCTTCCGGACAGAGCGTCTTTTTCAATCAGGGGGAATCCTTTTTTCAGCTTTCCGGCAAATGTATCTTTCACTGTAAGTAGCTTCATTGTGCATTCCTCTTTCGTTTTGCTTTCTCTTATCGTACCATAAAACATGATCAACACCGCATTGTCCCGAAAAATTCAAAACAGGGGGAAAACCATGACAGCCAAAAGAATCGACCATACAGGCATTATGGTCAAAGATATTGAAACATCCATCGCCTTTTACCAAGACGTTCTCGGTATGCAGTTAAAGGATCGTATCACTCATACGAACGGCATTATTGAACTTGCCTTTCTCGGCTTTCAAGAAGGGCCGGAGACAGAAATTGAGCTGATCCAGGGCTACAGCAGCGAGCTTCCCGCAGAAGGAAAAGTGCACCATGTCGCTTTATTGACTGAAGATATCGCGGCGGAGTTCACGCATGCGAAGCGTCAGGGCGCCGTATTCATTGATGAAGAAATCACGACGCTTCCGAACGGGTACCGCTACTTTTACATTGAAGGACCTGACGGCGAATGGATCGAATTTTTCCAGCGTTAAAAAAACGGGCGAAAGCGCCCGTTTTTTTTTATGTTTCTTCTGTGACGTTTTGTTCCGCCGCCCGTTCCTCTCTCCATTTTTGAAGATCCCAAATTCGGAAAAACGGATAATAAATGATAAATGTAATCAGGAGATTGATCAGCTGCATGACCGAACCGGAGATTTTCCCGCCCGTCGCCAAATAACCGGAAATCAGCGGCGGCATCGTCCACGGCACGGCGATTCCCGCCGGTTTTGCCACCATCCCCGTGCTCATCCCGATGTACGTCGCCGTAATGGTCAAGAGCGGCGCAACAATAAAAGGCACGATTAACAGCGGATTCATGACGAGCGGCATCCCGAAAATAATCGGTTCGTTAATGTTAAAAATCGCGGGCCCGATGCCGAGACGGCCGAGCTGTTTCATCTGTTTGCTTCTGGAGCGCACAAGCATGGTCAGCACAAGGGCAAGCGTCGCTCCGCTTCCGCCGACATTAATCCATATTTGAAAGAACTGTGTCGTAAAAATGCTCGGCAGCGCTTCTCCCGCCTGAAAAGCCAAACGGTTGGCGTCCATCGCCCCGTACCAGATCGGCGACATGACGCCGCCGATTATGGACGCGCCGTGTATGCCGCACGACCAAAGAAGCATTTGCACGAATTCGGCGATAAGACTTCCGCCGAGACTCCCGCCCAAAATAGACAGCGGGGTGCCCAGCAGATCGCCTACGACATTGTGGAGACTTTTAAAAGGAGTTATTTCAATAAACAGACGGGCCAGCCATACAAGCGTAATAATAATGAAACCGGGGATGAGCGCAACGAACGATTTGCTGACCGCAGGCGGCACTCCGTCAGGCATCTTAATGACGATATTTCTTTGTATAATAAACCGGTACACTTCCGTAGACAGCATTGCAATGATCATCGCGACAAACAGACCTTTGCTTCCGAGCAGCGAAATCGGAATGCCGCCTCCCACCATAATCTCTGTTGACGAGCCGTCAGGGATAAACGGAATCTGATACGGCGTCGCCAATAAAAAGGCGGCAAGGGCAATGGCTCCCGACGACAGGGCATCCACCTCATAGCTTTCCGCAAGCCGGTAAGCAATCCCAAAGGCGGCGACAAGCGCCATAATGTCAAAGGACGCATTCACGGGATACCCGAGCTTTTCAACCCAATTTTCACCGAAAAGACCAGCCATAAAATCGGCATAACCGGGAATCGGAAGACTCGTCAGAATCAGAAAAACCGATCCGATGATGATAAGCGGCATAGTCAAAATAATGCCGTCCCGCAAAGCTCTTAAGTGCCTTTGGCCGGCGACTTTTCCGGCGACAGGCATGATTTTTTCTTCCATGACCCGATTGAACGTACTCATTTATCAAAAACCCCCTTTTTGAGTTCATTGCGCAGATGTCTTAAAGCATTTTCTCCATCATATTTTGGAAACGCTTACATTTGCATACAGAAATTTTCCTTATCCCTCAGGAAAAAAAGAATTCCGCACTGCCGATATATAAAGAAAAAGGGGGAATCGCAATGTATCACACCCTGAAACCGATAATGGCCGCGGCCTTGTGCGTCGGACTGTTCTCCGCCGCGGCGCCCGCGCACGCCGAGACGCACGACCGGGACGTTATCGTGGTGTACAAAAATCAAAACGGCAAGGAATCCGCCATAGACAGCGGAGCGGATGTGGAACAGACCTATCAGCATCTCCCGGCAGTCGCCGTGTCAGCCGATTCGCAAACGGTGAAAGACCTGAAACAGGACCCTGACATCTTATATGTAGAAGAGAATGTATCCTTTCAGGCAGCAGGCGGTTCTGATATCCGCCCGTTATCAGCGGCCCAAAGCAGCAGTTACGCGCTGCCGCAATGGGATATCGAACCGACTCAGGTCAAGCAGGCGTGGAAAGAAGGCTTGACCGGAAAAAAGGTAAAAGTGGCTGTCATTGACAGCGGCATTTACCCTCATGATGACCTTTCCATTGCCGGAGGCTATTCCGCAGTCAGCTATACTTCCTCATACAAAGATGACAACGGACACGGGACGCATGTCGCCGGAATCATTGCGGCCAAACATGGCGGATACGGCATTGACGGCATCGCGCCGGATGTCCGTTTATATGCGGTTAAAGCATTGGACAGAAAAGGTGCGGGAGATCTTAAAAGCCTTCTTAAAGCGATCGACTGGTCGATCGCCAATAAAATGGACATCATCAATATGAGCCTCGGGACAAACGCAGACAGCAAAAGTCTTCACGACGCCGTAGACAAAGCTTACAAAAAAGGAATCGTGATCGTTGCCGCCGCAGGAAACGACGGCAACAAAAAACCCGTCAATTATCCGGGCGCCTACAGCAGCGTAACGGCAGTCTCAGCGTCAACTGAAAAAAACGGGCTCGCGTCTTTTTCCACGACCGGAAAACAAATTGAATTTGCCGCACCCGGCACCAATATTACGAGCACGTATCTGAATCAAATGTACGCCACGGCTGACGGCACATCTCAAGCCGCGCCGCACGTCACCGGCATGTTCGCGCTGCTCAGGCAGAAATATCCGGAGGAAACAAATACACAGCTCCGGCAGCAGATGCAGCAAAACGTCAAAGATCTGGGCGCTCCCGGACGTGACAGCCGATTCGGGTACGGACTGGTGCAATATCACACAAAGCAAAAGAGCTTTGCCGAACGGGCCGTAATAAAAGCGGAAAAAACGAAAAAGCAAGCAGATATCAATGAAGCAAAAACGGCAGTCAGCAAACTGTCCAAGTCAAAAGGAAAAACCGCTCTCGAGGCGCGGATCAATAAAGTTCAGACGGAAAGAAATGTGACGGACGCAAGAGACAAAGTCCGGACTGCCGAAAAACAAAAGAAAAAAACCGCCGTCAACGCCGCACAAAGCGCCATCCGCAAATTACCGGCCGGTTCAGAGAAAAAAGGGCTGCAAAAGCGGCTGAACGCTGTCAACTCAAGCCTTTTGAGAACTGCTGAGGCCAGCGTCAAGCAGGCGGAAAAAAAGACCTCTGAAGCCAACACCGCAAAAGCCCAAAAAGCAGTCAGCAAAATCCAGCCGGGAAAAGAAAAAACCGCTCTGGAAAAACGGCTTGGCCGGATAAAAGATAAACTCAACCGGCAGCAGGCAAGGGACAAAGTAAAAACGGCGGAAAAAACCAAGACGAAAAAAGCAAAATCAGCGGCGCAAACGGCAGTCAGCCGATTGAAGCCGTCTGCCGAAAAGACCAGCCTGCAAAAACGCGTGCGTGCGATTCGGGTGAAATAATAAAAAAACGCTTGTGAGCCGGTCAACGGCTTCACAAGCGTTTTCATCACACCTGCCTATTGGTTCATGGCCGGGCGGTCAATCGTGTTCCATTTCGTAAAGGACATATATCGGAAATAATGATCACGATACGGGTGCGAAGTGCCTGTATTCCAAGGCTTGTCCCCGCCGCAGAAATGGACGATGGCCGGTTCGGCACGTGTTTCTCTATAACGTATACGGTCGATCAGTTCAGGAGGCGTTTTC
The DNA here is from genome assembly GCF_053663395.1 of Bacillus sp. JK74. Taxonomy (NCBI): domain Bacteria; kingdom Bacillati; phylum Bacillota; class Bacilli; order Caryophanales; family Bacillaceae; genus Bacillus; species Bacillus sp. JK74. The sequence continues at coordinate 743,123 of NZ_JBSJQB010000001.1, forward strand.
TCATTCATGATAATATGCGTCTGCGCGTTCCAGCGCGGATGCAGTTCATGCCATTGATCATATAAAATCGCGTTAAGCGCGTCCTGATCATGAAACACGAGAAAATCCTCCGAGCTGTTATCATTGATAAAATCAATCACTTTTTTAGAAATATTCTGTTTTCTCCAAGGTTCGAAATCTATAATCATAATACCGGAATTAAAATACTTGGCAGTGTCGCTGATATTCATTTTTTTCAGTCTTTCATGCTGTCCGGCATCTTCTACCGCCGCAACTATTGCCGGGGAAATATCCAAGTCCCATAAAACCGAAATATCTTCCATCACAATTGCATCGCAATCGATGTAAATCATCCGCTTTACGGACTCATCCTTAATTAAATCAGGGATAGAAATGCGGTAATAAGCCGCTTTTGTAATGTGGCTGCTTTCGACTGCATGCTTGTATTGATCAGCATCCACTTCTAAAAATTCAAGCGGCGTCCCGAATGACATCGCGGTCTGTTCAAGCTTGTCCTTGTTTTCGGCAGTAATTCCGCCGTCGATCACATATAATTTGGCATTCCTTGTTTTATCCATATTCATCAATAAAGAAGCGAACATCCCACCCAAATGACGAGCATAATTATCATCGGCACATGATACGATATGCATTGTTTCATTCTTTCCCACTGATATTCATCTCCCTTTTTGTTGTACAAATGTCTTTCCCTTTTTTAAAAAAGTAAACCTCGTTCTTACACATTTTTTCTGAGGGAATGTGCTGTTTGCGATTTGATATCTATTGCATTCTCTATTCAAATTCAATCAGGATTTCAGCCTGAATCATCGTCAGAATACATCGCGCGGGAAAGCGAAAACACCTAAACATAAAAACAACCAGCCGGACTGCGTATAATAGCGGTCCGGCTGGTTGTGACGGGTCAATCTTTTAATCGACTTCTTTCTTAATCCCAAGCATCTTTTCGTCTAAATAATGGGCGATGTCCGCCGCTTCCTTCAGCTCGTCGGTCAGATGCTTTGGGACTTCGTTATTTAATTTGTAATAAATTTTATGTTCAAGGCTCGCCCAAAAATCCATGGCGATGGTGCGGATTTGAATTTCCGCCTTCACATATTCCACACGATTCGTCAAATAAACGGGAATTTCAATAATCAAATGCAGACTGCGGTAGCCGTTCGGCTTCGGATGTTTGATATAATCCTTCACCTTTACGATCTTCAGATCCTTATGCTGCTTCAAAACCTCAGCGACATTATAAATATCGGAAATAAAGGAACAGATAATCCTGACACCCGCGATATCATGAATATGCTCTTTCATTTCCTGCGTCGTCACATCGCAGCCTTTTCGCATCAGTTTATTGACGATGCTTTCAAAACTTTTCACGCGTGATTTTGTATGCTCGATCGGGTTATGCCCGTGAATCAGATTATATTCCTGGCTGATGATCGAAAACTTCGTATCCAGCTCATCTAAAGCGAATTTATAAACTAATAATTCATTTTTCCAATCTTCCATGACCGTTTTTAAATCATCCATATGGGCTGTTGACAAGTCCATTTTTTTCATCTCCTTGCTTTGCTGTCCATATATGAGACGGGTCAGTCCGCGGTCAGGTTCTTTACAATATCGTGAAGATTATGTCATAAAAAAAAGCAAATGCCGGTTATGGCATTTGCCCTTTCATTTGATCAGCGGAAATAACTGATCAGGAGTCCGATTGAAAGCAGGAATCCGAAGAATGTATTGGTTTGCGCCGTTGATTTCATCGCAATAATCATGTTCATCGGCATTTCGTTTTTCACAAAGCCTTTCACGGCCTGAACGGGTTTCGGCACGCTCAAAAAGACCAGGAACAGCCACGGGCTTGTGTAACCCATGATGACAAGACCGACGATCCAGATGTAAGCGATGGCAAAAGATGCGGCCAGTATCATGACGGCCCCTCTATGCCCCATCAAAATGGCCAGCGTTTTACGTCCGCCTTTTTTATCTTCCTCAATATCACGGATATTGTTGGACAGGTTAATCGCTCCGACCAGGATGGCGATCGGGATGGAAATCAAAATGCTCTGTTCATTAATTCTGCCTGTCTGAATGAAGAAAGAAATAAGGACAAATACAGAGCCCATGCAAATGCCGGAGAACAGTTCCCCGAACGGTGTATACGCAATCGGCAGCGGGCCGCCCGTATACAGATAGCCGATCAGCATGCCGGCAAGGCCGATAGCCGCAAGCCACCAGCTGCTGCTCATGCAGATATAAACACCGAGCACGAGGGCAATCGCATAAGAGCCGAGCGCCAGCTGCAGAATTGTTTTCGGCTTCATGCCGTGGCGGACGATCGCTCCGCCGATACCGACGGAATCCTCCGTATCTAAACCGCGTTTAAAATCGTAATATTCATTGAATAAGTTCGTGGCGATCTGGATCCAAAGACAGGAAAACAGCATGGCCAAAAACAGCAGGAAATCAACCTTTACGTAAAACATCGCCAATACGGTGCCGAGAAGTACGGGCACAAACGATGCCGTCAATGTATGAGGGCGGGTTAGCTGCCACAAAATGCGGCCCATGCTTTCTTTCTCGGGCGTCTTTTGGCTGCCCCCCATATTGTTTTGATTCATTTTCCTCTTCCTTTCTATTAAAAGGCTTTCACAGTCAGCCGATAACAGTAGTGTTGAATTGGGGTTTTCACGTTTTCTGCTACCTTATCTATCATAATAATTTCTTCCTCATTTCACAAGATGCGGCGCTTTATCAGCTATCCTGCCGGAAACGGCTTTTCGCCCTTCTCCATTGGGGTTCGGCACAAGCCTGCTTAAGAAAAAGCCGCCAAAATTTTTTTACCTCGTTTATATTTACGATAAGTTAAAAATCCCGCCTGAACAGCGCTTTTTTAGTATGATCATTTTCCAATTTATACATGCGTGTTTTCCATCCTTTTGTTTCTCATTCATTTTTAAGGAAATTTTAAGCTTAGGATATTAGACATATTTTGAAACTTTTTGTTAATCTAATCGTCATATACTGGTGTAATTATTGAATACGCGGGGAAGGAATTTTGAATATGATGCAAAAATTAAAACGTGCTTATGAAAATACATTGATCAAATGGACGTTTCATACGGGCTTTTATTTTCTGATATTAGTATTGCTCTTTTGGATGTATGGATTTCATACAGCGAATACCGGCACTTATATTTACAACGATTTCTAATCGGGGAGGATAACTATGAAACTACTTGATGCTATAAAAACATACGCAGACGCCAAGCCGCAGGCCATAGCGTTTCGTTCCTTAGATCATTCCCTCACTTACGGGGAATTATGGGATTTGTCGGAGCGGGTTGCGTCCGGCATTCAAAAACATACAGCTGACGGTTCGAAAGCGCCTGTCCTGGTTTACGGACATATGGAGCCGAATATGATCGTTTCTTTCTTGGGAAGCGTCAAAGCGGGCCGCCCTTACATCCCTGTCGATGTTTCCATTCCGCCGGAGCGGATCGTCAAAATCATTGAAAGCTCAGGCGCAGAGCTGCTTATCAGCGTATCGGGCGATGCAGTCGATACGGGAAGCAATCTGATTAAAACCGTTACGCCCGAAGAGCTTGCAGCTGACGGAGATGCAGACCTCAGCCGTGAGAACTGGGTAAAAGAGCTGGATACGTTTTACATTATTTACACGTCCGGCAGCACGGGAAATCCGAAGGGCGTGCAGATATCGGCTGATAACCTGCAAAGCTTCACTGACTGGATCTGCAGGGATTTTCCTGTGGGCGGGGGTAAGACATTCTTAAACCAAGCTCCGTTTTCTTTTGATTTATCTGTCATGGACATTTTCCCGTCGCTTCAAACGGGAGGTACGCTGCACTGCGTAACGAAAGACAAAATCAATAAACCGAAAGTACTATTTGAAGAGCTGGAGAAATCCAAACTGAACGTCTGGACATCGACGCCGTCTTTCGTCCAAATGTGTCTGATGGACCCCGGCTTTACGCAGGAGCTCCTGCCTGAGGCAGAAGTATTTATGTTTTGCGGAGAAGCGCTTCCGGCTGCCGTGGCACAGGAACTGTTAAACCGTTTTCCGAAGGCCCGCGTATTCAATACATACGGCCCGACTGAAACAACGGTTGCCGTCACCTCCGTTGAAATTACGCAGCAGATTATCGATGAAAATGAATCTCTGCCCGTCGGTTTTGCAAAACCCGATATGAATATCTTCATCATGGATGAAAACGGGAATAAGCTTCCGGACGGAGAAAAAGGGGAAATCATCATCGCCGGCCCGAGCGTGAGCAAAGGCTATCTCGGTGAACCGTCTCTGACTGAAAAAGCGTTTTTCTCAATTGACGGCCAGTGGGCATATCACACGGGTGATGCCGGTTATGTTCAGGATGGTCAGATTTTCTGCCAAGGACGCCTTGATTTCCAGATTAAGCTTCACGGCTACCGCATGGAGCTGGAGGAAATCGAAGTACATGTAAGGCAGTCTCAATATGTGCGCACGGCGGTTGTCATCCCGTATCAGCCTAACGGACCAGTCGAATATTTAATTGCCGCCATCGTGCCTGAAAAACATGATTTTGAAAAAGAATTCCAGCTGACAAGCGCCATTAAGAAAGAACTGGCCGCTTCGCTTCCGGCCTACATGATTCCGAGAAAATTCATTTATCAGGATCACATTCAAATGACTGCGAACGGAAAAATCGACCGTAAACGCATTGGCGAAGAGGTTCTTGTATGACGCCTTACAGCTCGTTTTTCTTCTTTATCTTACTTGGAATCCTTCTTTTGCCGACGATTATTTTAGGGCTGAACGGCAAGAGATTCCAAGGATACAACATGTTTATATCCATCATCGTATTGGCTTTGATTTTCGCGCATGATCTGCACGGCGTGATCGCACTATGTATCTTTACGCTGTGGCAGGTGCTTTTAATCAGGGGTTATCTCGCTTACAGACTGAAAGCCAACAGCGGCTTTGTCTTCAGTATGGCCGTGATCGCGTCCATTTTACCCCTGTTTTTATCTAAATTATGGCCGTTTTTCTTCCCGCCGGCGCCTCATCACCCGGTTCATAACCTGATCAGTTTCTTAGGAATTTCTTATTTGACATTTAAAGGCGTCCAGCTGATCATGGAAACGAGAGACGGACTGATTAAAGAAAAAATGCCGCTTCACCGCCTTTTGTACTTTATTATGTTTTTCCCGACCATTTCTTCCGGCCCGATCGACAGATACCGCAGATTTGCCAAGGACGAACAGAAAGTATGGACAAAGGGAGAATACGCTGATTTACTGTATACCGGCATTCATAAAATTTTTATCGGTTTCTTGTACAAATTCATTATCGGATATGCGATTAACACGTATTTCATTATGAATCTGTCTCATATCACCCACAGTAAACTGTGGGGTAATGTGCTGTACATGTACGGATACAGCTTGTACCTGTTTTTTGATTTTGCGGGTTACACGATGTTTGCCGTCGGTGTAAGCTATATCATGGGTATCAAATCTCCGGAAAACTTTAATAAGCCGTTTATCAGCAAAAACATTAAAGACTTCTGGAACCGCTGGCACATGTCCTTATCCTTCTGGTTCAGAGACTACGTATTTATGCGCTTTGTATTCTGGATGACAAAGAAAAAATGGATAAAGAACCGGATGGCCGTCTCGAACATCGGGTATTTCCTGCTGTTCATGCTGATGGGCGTCTGGCACGGACTCGCCCTGCAATATATTGTATACGGCCTGTACCACGCCGTATTAATGACCGGGTATAACTTTTTTGAGAAATGGAATAAGAAATACAAGTGGCTGCCTGCCAATCGTTTTACGGCCTTTTTAGCCATCGTCATCACATTCCATTTCGTATGTTTCGGATTTTATATTTTCTCAGGAAAACCATTTCATCACTAAAGGAGATTGAAAACACATGGAATTTAAACAGGAAGTATTAGACGTATTAGCTGAAGTTTGTCAGGAGGACGCTGTGAAAGAAAATCCTGATATTGAAATCTTTGAAGAAGGACTGCTTGATTCTTTCGGAACAGTAGAACTGCTGGTCGCCATCGAAAACCGCTTCGGCATTACAGTGCCGATCACTGAATTTGACCGTGACGAGTGGAATACGCCAAACAACATTGTAAACAAACTGACTGAGTTGAAGTAAATGAAAAAGCGTTTCTTTGGACCAATTATTTTAGCGTTTGTCCTGTTTGTCGGAGCTATCGCAGTTCCGGCTTCATGGCTTACGCGCTTCATTCCTGAAAAACGTGTCGAAGAGTCGGCGGCGGCCTTAAATCCGAATATGTTCCAGGGGCTCTATCTGCAAAACAAAATGTTCGAAGACTCGAAGTATATGCCGATTTTCGGTTCTTCCGAGCTTTCAAGACTGGATGAGTTTCACCCGTCCAACTATTTCCAAGTGAACAACCAAGGCTTTACGCCTTATCTTGTCGGAAAAGGCGGGGACCAATCCTTGATACACGCCGTGAACTTTGCGGCGCATTATCAGCAGCTGAAGGGCAAAAAGCTGGTATTCATTGTTTCTCCGCAATGGTTTATCAAAAAAGGTTCTGATGAACAGCACTTTGCGCCGAATTTTTCATCACTTCAGGCATTGGATTTAGCATTTAATAACCAGATTGATCCCGCGGTCAAAAAGAACATGATGAAGCGCATGCTCCGTTTTAAAGTCGTTCAGCATGATGCCGTCCTTTCTGAATTATACAAGGGAATGGTCAACGGACAATCATGGAAAGTGAAAGCGGTCATGCCGGCTGCCAAAGCTTATTATTCTCTGCTTGAGAAAAAAGATCTTTATTATTCAATGGGAGAAACCAAGGGCCCTGAACGGACGATCTCTGAAAACCTGAAAGGGAAATCGTGGTCAGAGTTAAAAACAGCCGCCGCTCAATTAGGAGAACGGAGCTCCAAGTCCAATCCTTTCTATATCGATGACGCTTCTTATAAAAAGATTAAGAAGAAAGTAAAGAGAGTGAAAGGAATCAACAAAGGAAGAACGTACGCCAAATCAGTCGAATATCACGACTTTGAGGATATGCTGGACATTCTGAAAGATGCCGGCGCTGAACCGATGTTCGTGGTTATTCCGGTCAACGGAAAATGGTATGACTACACCGGCTTCCCGAAAAAAGGCCGGACTGATTACTACAAAAAAGTCACTAAGCAAATTAAAGCGAAGGGCTTTCAGGTTGCCGACTTATCCGGGCACGAATATGATCCCTACTTTATGAAAGACACCATCCATATCGCCTGGAAGGGCTGGGTGTACGTCGATAAAGCAATGGAGCAGTTTTACAAAACCGGCAAGGTGACGGTTCACTGAGCACGGTGATGACAGAATACGTAAAAACGAACACGCAGGGGGCATTCTCTCCCCTGCTTTTTATGTGATTTGATTTTTTCACAAATTTGAGGAAAACTATTGCGAATATTTGTTGAAGGTATACAATAGAATATAAATTATTTTCAAATAAGTTTGACAATAACACCAATAGGGAGACAGAACATTATGAAACAAGACATTCGTGTTGAATTGACTTCAGCCAAAAAACCGAAACCGGACCCCCATAACCTTGCGTTCGGCAGAATTTTCACCGACCATATGTTTGTTATGGATTACGACGCCGGTCAAGGATGGTATGATCCGAGAATTATCCCTTATCAGTCCATCTCAATGGATCCTGCGGCCATGGTTTATCATTACGGCCAAACCGTTTTTGAAGGGCTTAAAGCGTATGTAACGAAGGATCAGGAAGTGCTTCTGTTCAGACCGGAGAAAAATATGGAGCGCCTGAACCAGTCAAATGACCGCCTTTGCATCCCGCTCATTGATGAAGAGCTTGTTCTTGAAGGCCTGAAACAGCTCGTAGCCATCGACCAAGACTGGATTCCGAAAGCGGAAGGCACTTCCCTTTATATCCGTCCGTTTATTATTGCGACTGAGCCTTTCCTCGGTGTAGCGGCATCCCATACGTACAAGCTGTTTATCATCCTTTCCCCGGTCGGCTCTTATTACAAAGAAGGCATTAAACCGGTAAAAATCGCCGTGGAAAACGAATTCGTGCGCGCCGTCAAAGGCGGCACCGGAAACGCGAAAACCGCCGGCAACTACGCATCAAGCCTGAAAGCGCAGCAGGTCGCGGAAGAGAAGGGATTTTCCCAGGTTTTATGGCTTGACGGCATTGAGAAAAAATACATTGAAGAAGTCGGCAGCATGAACATCTTCTTTAAAATCAGCGGCGAAATCGTGACGCCGGAGCTGAACGGAAGCATTCTTGAAGGAATTACGAGAAATTCCGTCATCACCCTTCTCAAACATTGGGGACTGACTGTGTCTGAGCGGAAGATTTCGATCGATGAAATCATCCAGGCGCATCGTGACGGCCGATTGGAAGAAACATTCGGAACCGGTACGGCGGCGGTCATTTCTCCGGTCGGCGAACTGATCTGGAATGATGAAAGTCTTGTCATCGGCAGCGGTGAAACCGGAGAGATCTCGAAGAAATTGTATGATACCATTACAGGCATTCAAAAAGGCGCGGAAGCCGACGTGTTCGGCTGGACGACGAAAGTCGCCTCACTAAGCGAATCAAAATAAGCAAAAAACCCGGAAGCGAATCCGGGTTTTTTTACTGCTCTTATGCTTCAATCGACTTAAAGAAATGGGGCAGATGTTCTTTGTGGGCCTCAAGCATTTCATCCAGAATGGCCTTTGCCACGGAGTCTGACGGGACAAGAGGGTTGATCGTCATCGCAAGAAGCGCCGTTTGATAATCTCCCGTGACGGCTGCTTCAGCGGCGACGCGCTCAAATGATTTGATTTGCTGGACGAGTCCGCGGACAGACACCGGCAGATCACCGACGGCGATCGGTTTCGGACCGTCTTTCGTCATGACGCAGTTCACTTCGACCGCTGAGTCATTCGGAATGCTGGCGATCGCGCCGTTGTTTATCGTATTGACGGGCTGGATATCATGTTTGTCGTTATAGATGGAGCTGATCAGGTTGCAGGCCGCGTCACTGTAGTACGCTCCGCCCCGTTTTTCCAGCTGCGGCGGTTTGATGGCGAGATTCGGATCTTTGTACAGTTCGAACAGTTCTTTCTCAACCTTCTGCACGACCTCGGCGCGTGTGCCCTCCGTCTGTGAAGCTTCTATTTCATGCTCGAGCATTTCTTTCGTTTTGAAATAATAGCGGTGGTAGCCGCAAGGAATCAGATCGAGCGCCTTCAGGAATTCAGGCTCCCATTCCGCTCCGGAAATGTTCTTCATCGTCATGGCGTTTTCCGGGTCTCCCATCGCTTCGATGACTTGATCTTTCACACTGACGCCGTCTAAGAAAACATCTAATCCGAAGACCATGTGATTCAGTCCGGCAAACTGCACTTCGATCCGGCTGACATCCACATCCAATGCTTTTGCGACGCCCATTTTAATGCCGATCGGCACATTGCAGAGACCGACGACTTTTGTGAGATTCGAGTAGCGGAGCAAGGCCTCGGTAACCATGCCGGCAGGGTTTGTGAAATTCACAAGCCATGCATTCGGACAAAGCTCTTCGATGTCTTTCGCGATTTCCAGAATAACCGGGATGGTGCGCAGCCCTTTGAATAAACCGCCCGGACCGTTTGTTTCCTGGCCGATTACGCCGTATTTTAACGGAATCCGTTCATCTTTGGCGCGGGCCTCAAGAAGGCCGACGCGGAATTGAGTCGTCACGAAGTCCGCATCCTTCAAAGCTTCTCTCCGGTCAAGCGTCAGGTGAATCTCTATCGGAACACCCGCTTTTTCGACCATGCGTTTTGCAAGCGTGCCGACGATATTGAGTTTTTTCTCGCCTTCGGGAATGTCGACGAGCCATAATTCTCTGACAGGCAGTTCCTCATAGCGCTTAATGATGCCTTCCACAAGCTCCGGTGTATAGCTTGAACCTCCGCCGATCGTTACAATTTTAATTCCTTTTGTCATATTTTTGCTCCCCCTTGCAAACTCACTTTTTCGTAAATTTCGACTAACTCAGCGGCCAAGTCTTTCACGGTCATGGCATTCATTAAATGATCTTGCGCATGCACCATTAAAAGCGTCATGTCTGTTTTTTCTCCGCCGGCTTCATTTTGGATCAATTCTGTCTGGTAATGATGGGCTTCGGTCAGTTCCCTTGCGGCTTCCTGAAGCTTTTCCTCGGCCATGGCTCTGTCCCCCCGCTTTGCGGCGGCAATGGCTTCCATTGATGCGCTTCTGCCGTTGCCGCCATGCAGGATGATCTGAAAAATGGTCTGTTCCATTTTTTCATTCATGTGTTTCACTCCCTTTCTCTACAGCACGGCTTTTTCGTCTCCCTGTACGGCTGGCGCCTGCGATTGTTCAAGTTCGTTTTCTTCTTTCAGCTTTTGCGAATCCCACATTCTGAAGAACGGATAGTACACGATAAAGGCTGTGATGATATTAATCGCCTGCATGACAGCCCCTGATATTTTTCCGCCCGTGGCAAGATAGCCGGAGAAAATCGGCGGCATCGTCCATGGGACGGCAATGCCGGCAGGTTTGGCGACGAGGCCTGTGCTCATGCCGATATAGGTAAAGACCAGTGTGACAAGCGGTGTGATAATGAACGGAATGAGAAGCATCGGATTCATGACGATCGGCATTCCGAAAATAATCGGCTCATTAATATTAAAGACAGCCGGCCCGATGGCGAGTTTCCCAAGCTGCTTCATCTGCTTGCTTCGCGAACGGAGAAACATGGTGACCACGAGCGCCAGTGTCGCGCCGCTTCCGCCGATGTTGATCCAGATTTCAAAGAACTGCTGGGTGAAAATATTCGGCAGCGCATCGCCAGCCTGAAACGCAACCCGGTTGGCATCCATCGCTCCGAACCAGATCGGCGCCATGACGCCGCCGACAATGTTCGCCCCATGTAATCCGCACGCCCACAAGAGCATTTGAACCGCTTCGGCTACCAGGCTTCCGCCGAGACTTCCCCCAAGAATCGAGAGCGGCGTCCCCAGTACAACGCTTACAATGTTATGAAGACTTTCAAACGGCGTCGCTTCGACAATTAAACGCGCGCCCCAGATCAGAAAGATGACGGCAAAGCCGGGAATTAAAGCGACAAATGATTTGCTGACCGCCGGAGGCACGCCGTCCGGCATTTTGAAGACGAAATTCCTCTGGATGATCAGGCGGTAAATTTCCGTCGACAGCATGGCGATGATCATCGCGACAAACAGCCCTTTGCTTCCCATGAGAGATAGCGGGATGCCGCCGCCCACCATGATTTCCTCTTTGGCGCCGGAAGGCAGAAACGGAACTTTGTACGGCGTTGCCAAGAGAAACGCCGCCAAAGATATCGCACCGGCCGATAATGCGTCCACCCCATATTTTTCGGCCAGGCGGTAGGCGATTCCGAAAGCGGCGACAAGGCCCATGATTTCAAAGGTCGCATCAACCGGATATTGCAGTTTTTGAGACCAGGCGCTTCCGAACGTCTTTGCCATGAAATCCGCATATCCCGGAATCGGCAGGTTGCCGATGATCAGAAAAAATGAACCGATGATGATAAGCGGCATGGTGAGGATGATTCCGTCACGCAGTGCTTGCAGATGCCGCTGGGAGGCAATTTTTCCGGCAATGGGCATGACTTTCTCTTCTAAAAACTGGTTCACCTTATTCACACGGCCCGCCCCTTTCTACGATGCGTTTCCGAGCTGTTCCGCTGATTTCAGAACCTCCGCTCCGTTGCAAGTGCCGTAATGGACGGTATTGATGACTTCAACCGGCACTCCTTTTGATTCACCCAATTTTTTCAGCTGCGGAAGCAAATAACGGACTTGAGGCCCAAGCAGCAATACGTCCGCTTTATCAATATGCTGGTTGACTGAATCGCCTGACACCGCCCAGATTTTATATTCTTTTCCTTGTTCCTGCGCGCTTTTTTCCATCTTGGTGACGAGTAAGCTTGTTGACATCCCTGCTGCACAAACGAGTAATATATTCATGTAAAAGACCTCCTGAAAGTTTGATATTTTGTATGTCTCGATGTTAGTACCATCATATTATGAAATCGCTTTCATAACTACTCAGGCTTTTTCCGCTGCTAACGGAAAAAAGGTGCTGATCGTTTGTCTCTGAATACTCGTAAAACCTCCTGATAGGTTGTGCATTTTAAGAGACGGCTTACCGCGGCCGGATCATCCAACATCCCGCCGAGCCATTTGTACATATGCTGGAGGTCGGCTTTGCTTTCTTTCTCGACGCAGAGCAGGCAGACAAATTGGACACGCTTATCCGCCCAGTCAATCGGCTTCTTCAGCGTGCATACCGCCCAAAACGTCGTGTCCGTCTGCGGAACGAGCGGGTGCGGAATCGCCGTAAGATTGCCGAAACTCGTAGGAGAAATCGCTTCCCTTTCAAAAATAGAATCTGTCAGAGAATCAGAAGCGAGGCCGGCTTCTGCAACCTGCTGTCCGAGAAAACGGATGACGTCCTCCTTCGTCTCCAGATCCTGCTGCAAAAATACCAGCTCCGGTTTCAGAAAGTTCAATTGTTCCCGGTTTTCTTCCAGCATGGCGTCGATTTTTGTAAAATCCCCGCCGCCCAACAGCGTATGAACCTTCAATACGGGAACAGGCAGGTCTTTTTTGATCGGCACTGTGCTGACCACAAAATCAATCGACTCAAAGGAAAGCTGGTCAAGGCTGCAGTAATCAGCCGTTCCGACGATTTCAAGACGTTTTGCGAACCGGGATCGGAGCTTTTCTCTTAAAAGCTGCGCGCTGCCGGCGCCGGACGCACAGACAATCAGACAGCGTTTAGGCGGCCGTTCCGTCTTTCTCCTTTCAATCGCGGCTCCGAAATGAAGCGCCAAATACCCGATCTCATTTTCATGAATATCAATGCCGGTTTGCTCCTTGATTACGATTCCCGCAATCACTCCCGCTTCAAATGCGAGCGGATAATTTTCCTTTATGGCGGAGAGCATCGGGTTTCTCAGGTTCATTCCGTACCGGTTTCGGTTAATCGCCGGCTTGATATGGAGCGCAAGACCCGCTTTCAGCTCATTGTCGTCCGTGATTCCGAGCTTCAGCTCCCGCTCAATGGCTTCAATCATGGCCTCCGTCAAACGGCTGGTTTCCCCGTCTATCAGCCTTGTAAGCTCTTTTCCTTCCATTTGTGACTGGGTCATGCGCTTTGTCCCGAGCAGGTGAATGGCGATATAGGCTGTTTCCTGTTCGGGAAAGGTGACCGAAAGTGCCGATTCAAGCTCTTTTACGATGGCTTCCGCTGACTGATATTCTGTTTCGAGCTTAATATCATGAAGATCTTCCGGAATGAGAGATACATAGTTTTCTGTCCGGATTCGTTTGCAGGCAATGGCGATATGGATGATGAGATTGTTCAGGCCGAAGAAAGAAAGCGGGATCTTATGGTTTCGAACCTGCTTCATAATGGCTGTGCGGATCACATGAATGTCGTCTTTCGGCAGAATACCGGCCTTTTCACTCAGGAGATCAGGCTCGGGCTCGCGGTCGTCCACTAAGTATTCCGCCATACAATAACGGAGGCGGAGCTCTTCGCCGCGCAGCTTAAAGCCGTGGTTCGGCCTTGTTTCCAAAATGATGTCATAGGGGCGGAGCCGTTTTTTGACTTCTTTTAAATCAGATTGAAGTGTGGATTTACTGATGAACAGTTCTTCCGCTAAGTCATCCAGCTTGAGGTAGCCGTCGGCCAGAAGCATTCTTTTCATCAGGTAATCTATCCGTTCATCGGGAAAAATCGGCACGGTGCTGTTCTGCTGGAAATTGTCCTGAAGCCAGTTTTTAAACGGCTGCTCATTCCGGATCAGCAGCTTATAGCCGCTCCCTCTGACAGATTGAATGGATGCGCCGTGTTTTTCTACAATGGTTTGCAGTTCCTTTATGTCATTGCGGACCGTCCGCGTCGTTACCTTTACATTTGCAGCAATGACTGAGCTTGTAACCGGTGTTTCAGCAGCTAAAAGCAAGCGCAGAAGTTCACGAAGCCGCCCATGAAGCATGAGAAAAACCTCCTATCAGATCAGATGCAGACGTGAAAAATGGGCAAAAAGAATGAGGAAGGGGTAAATGTATGTAAATTCTATACTGGGGAGGATTTCAAGTCAATGCGGCAATCCGATGCCAAGCCCGTAAAAAAACAGCCGGATCAGCCGGCTGTTCGGGATGCGGACATGCGGTTCCGCTTAGATGCCTTCCGTTCTTTTATGATTTTTCTGATGATCGGATAGATGACGGGCGCCCATTTGATAATCGTTTTGAAAAATTTTTTCAATGTCTGAATCCCCTTTCTTTTACCTTGTCTTTCCCCTGTTATCAGCGTTTATAAACATGGTCAGCGTGAGACATACCGGTTCCCCGTCACCCAATAGCGCCACGGATAATCCCGGGCTTCTCCGCTGTTGTCAATCCCGATTCTCGGGCCTGTTGATATATGTTCAGGCGTAAAGCCCTCCGTAATATACAGCGGCGGTTCCGTGATCATGCCGCCGTAGTCGTTCATTGAAATGCCCATCGCCTTCGTCAGTTTTCCCGGGCCGTTTGTCCACTCTCTTGGGGGTCTGCCCGGTCTCCTGCTCTCCATCAGGAACTGTCCTTCATGAGGCTCCGCCGCCCTGATTAACACGGCCTGCGGAATGCCGATGTCCGCGGCGACGACGTTCATTAATGTATGAGTGTGCATGACGTATGTATAAATGCGGCCCGCCTCATGGAACATAATTTCCGTCCGTTTCGTGCGCCGGTTGCCGAAGCTGTGCGCCGCCCGGTCATCCGCTCCCATATAAGCTTCCGTTTCCACGATAAAACCTGAAGCCGTTCCCTCATCCGTCTCCTTCACCAGGAGACAGCCGAGCAACAAAGGGGCAAGCTCCACTGACGGTCTCTGGTAAAATTCAATCGGCAAAGGCTTTCGTTCTCCCGCCATTTGCCTCCCTCCTTTCTGAATATAGCGATTTCCTCTTTCACGTTTTTCACTTCTTTTTTACAATATAAACATGAAAGAAAAAAGGGCATCATTGTTGAACACTCTATTGCGTTTTGAAAATCGGCCCGGTATAATATGATGGTTCAAATGAAAATGATTCTCATATTCAATAAATGCCGGACAATGATCATAAAAGTAGGTGAATTGATTTTTGAGCGATTCTGTCACGTCCGCAAGCCGTCTGATCAGCATCTTAAAAAACGGGGTTTTCTTCCTGATCGCGGTGATCGGGCTGCTTGTTTCTATTTTTTTCGCCGTCTCATTCGGCGCGAAAGACATTACTTTACATACGGTTTGGTCGGCTGTTACTGATTACAATCCGAACATAACGGGCCAGCAGATCATTCATGAATTGCGTCTTCCGAGAGTGCTCGGCGCGGCCGTTACAGGAGCCGCTTTTGCCGCAGCCGGCGCCCTCATGCAGGGTGTCACGAGAAACCCGCTTGCCGATTCGGGTGTCTTAGGCGTAAATGCGGGCGCCATGTTTGTTGTTGCGCTCAGCTTTGCTTTTTTCCCTCATTTGTCATATGCCCTGCTGATGGTGATGTCATTTTTGGGAGCACTGGCAAGCACCGGCTTGATTTTCTTTATCAGTGCGGCGGGAAAAAGCAGCATGACACCTTTAAAGGTGACGCTTGCCGGGGCGGTCGTGGCCGCGCTCTTACATTCACTCAGTACCGGTGTGGCGATTTATTACGATTTAAGCCAGGATTTGGCCTTCTGGTACGCCGGCGGGGTGTCAGGGATCAAGTGGGCTCATTTACAAGTCCTTGTTCCCGTGATTGCGGTCTTCATCATTCTCGCGACATTCATGGGCCGGTCCGTCACCCTTCTCTCAATGGGAAATGACGTGGCGGCGAATTTAGGGGTGAACACGGCTCTGACGCGTGCCGCCGGATTAATGATCGCCGTCGTTCTTGCCGGTGTGTCTGTTTCCGCTGCCGGCGCGACCGGCTTTGTCGGGCTGGTCATTCCCCATATCGCGCGAAAGATCGTCGGCGTTACGTACAGGCTGATTATTCCGATGTCCGCGTTGCTTGGGGCGATTCTTTTGATTTTGGCCGACTTGGCCTCACGCACGGTCAGTCCCCCGAGAGAATTGGCGATAGGCATCATGGTCGCACTTGTCGGTGTCCCTTTCTTTCTTTATATTGCCCGCAAGGAAGGGAGAGACTTATAAATGAAAGTGCAGAAAGAAACAAAAAAAGCGGCGGCGGCAGGTCTCGTTCTGCTGGTCATCGCCGTTTGCATTATTCTGATCGGGCTGCATACGGGCTCATTCCGGCTTTCTCCCCTCACCGTGGGAAAAACGCTGTTCGGATACGGCACGTTTCAAAGCACGACCGTTTTATTCGATTACCGGCTCCCCCGGATTTTGGTGACGATGCTGGCCGGTATCGGCTTAGGCGTGTCGGGCGCTGTTTTGCAGGGTGTATCCCGAAATCCGCTTGCCGATCCGGGCATTCTCGGACTGCATGCCGGCGCTTCCTTCGGTTTGATGATGTATATCACATTCTTTCATTCCCTGGAGGCGCAGGCGTCGATGTTCATCCCGCTGTTTACGTTTGCGGGCGGAACACTCGCCGCCCTGCTGATCGTAGTGCTTACGTACGACAGGCTGAACGGTTTTTTAACGATCCGCATGCTGTTGGTCGGGATCGCCGTTTCCGCGGGCTTCAGCGCCGTTACATTGTTTATGTCGCTGCGCCTGAATGAAGAAACTTATACATTCGCTTCCCGCTGGCTGGTGGGAAACGTCTGGGGCAGAGATTGGATTCACGTGTGGTCGCTATTGCCCTGGATCGGCATTCTCGCACCGCTTGCATGGCTGAACGCCCGGTCTTTGAATATTTTAATGCTCGGTGACCAGGCAGCCGCGGGGCTCGGCGCACACGTGCAGAGAAAAAGGATCATGCTGATCGCCATAGCGGTCGGCTTGTCCTGCGCGAGCGTCGCGATGGCCGGCGGAATCGGCTTTATCGGCTTTGCCGCCCCTCACTTGGCAAGACGGCTCGTCGGCACCATGCATCAGCATATTATTCCGATTGCTGGATTAATCGGCCTTGTCATTCTTGTCGCGGCAGACACCATCGGCCGGTCTTTGTTTCAGCCGAATGCCATTCCGGCCGGCGTGGTTGCGGCAGCCATCGGCGCGCCGTATTTTCTCTATCTCGTCATGAAAATCAAATCATAAAACAAGGAGTATTCCCATGAAAAAAACAATTGCGCTCATCAGTTTCATGTGTATTTTCTTACTGGCTGCCTGCCAATCCGATTCATCACAGCCGGAGTCAAAAAAGAAATCCGGCGATCATAAAATCGCTTCGATGTCCATTCACCTGACAAATGATCTGCTGGCTCTCGGCGTTACACCTGCCGGTTCCGTCGTGGGCGGAGAATTAAAAGATTTTCTCCCTCATGTGAAAAATCAGCTGAAAGACACGAAAAAACTCGGACCTGCCTCAGACCCGGATATGGAAGCTTTACTTGAGCTGAATCCAGACAACATTTATCTTGATAAAGAATTTGCGGGAAAAGATGTGTCAAAATACAAGAAAATCGGAAACACACACATTTTCGACCTTGATAAAGGCACATGGCGTGATCATTTAAAAGACATCGGAAAAATCGTCAACCGTGAAAAAGAAGCGAAAACATTTATTCAAGATTATGAAGATGAAACAAAACAAGTCAGATCCATGATGAATAAGGAATTAGGGAAAAACGCCAAAGTCATGGCGATCCGCGTGAACGCAAAAGAGCTTCGCGTCTTCAGCACACGCCGCCCGATGGGACCGATTCTGTTTGACGATCTGAAGCTGAAACCGGCTGACGGCATTAAAGAAATGAACACCTCCCGCCCTTATGAAGTCATTTCTCAAGAAGTGCTGCCTGATTACAACGCGGATGCGATTTTCGTGGTCGTTAACAGAGACGACAAGTCACAGCAAGCCTATAAAGAATTGCAAAAAAGCGCTGTGTGGAAAGGGCTGAAGGCCGTGAAAGCAAACCATGTCTATAAAATTGCCGATCAGCCTTGGCTTGATTATTCGGCACTGGGAAATAAATTAGCAATGGATGAAGCGAAAAAACTGTTCCAAAAATAAACATGAGCCGGTTTTGCAAAAAGTGCAAGACCGGCTTTTTTATATTACCGTTTACTTATATAAACATTCGCTTATATAATAGTTTAAAAAAGGAGTGAGCGCATGGAACGGCGGCATAATGCTTTAAGTTCCGAAGGGATCAGCCAGTGCCTCAAACTTCTAAGCGACCCGACGAGGCTTTTGATGCTGAAGCTTCTGGAGGATAAGGAATATTGTGTCTGCGAGCTGACGGCTATTTTTCATATAAGTCAGCCCGGCATCAGCCAGCACTTGCGGAAATTAAAGAACGCCGGCCTTGTGCGGGAAAGACGCGAGGGCCAATGGCGGTACTATGCCATTCATCCGTCCGGACCGGAATACGCGCTGGTTTGCTCGATTCTGCAGCAGATAGATGAAAAGGACGAAGTTTTACAGACATTGCGGCAAAAAGAAGTCACTGTTACATGCCGGTAAGGGGGATATATTCTTGGGAGTTGCGGTTTTATCAGCGCTGATTTTTGTGCTGACACTTGTGTTTGTCATATGGCAGCCGAAACATATATCAATCGGCTGGTCTGCCTGCGGCGGAGCGGTCCTCGCTTTGATCGCCGGAGCAGTCAGCCTGCACGATATCGCGGAAGTGACGGGGATCGTCTGGAATGCGACACTCGCCTTTATCGCCATTATTATCATTTCATTAATTCTTGACAGTATCGGTTTTTTTGAGTGGGCCGCGCTGCATATGGCCATGGCGGCCAAAGGCAGCGGGCTGCGGATGTTTCTCTATGTGTCGGTCTTAGGGGCTGTTGTCTCCGCCCTGTTTGCCAATGACGGAGCGGCGCTCATTTTGACGCCGATCGTACTGGCGATGGTGCGGGCTTTGAATTTACCTGAAAAACTGGTTTTTCCGTTTATTATCGCCGGTGGATTCATCGCCGACACCACCTCGCTCCCGCTCGTGGTCAGCAATTTGGTCAATATCGTATCCGCCGATTACTTTCATATCGGATACATTGAATATGCATCACGCATGCTGGTGCCCAACCTCTTTTCTTTGGCGGCAAGCATTTTGGTGCTGTATCTCTATTTCAGAAAAAACATTCCGAAACGGTTTGACACCAGCCTTGTGAAACATCCTGCATCCGCCATTAAGGATGAGCGCCTTTTCCGGTTATCATGGGCTGTCCTGGCCGTTTTATTGATCGGGTATTTCGTCAGCGCGCTGCTGTCGATACCCGTTTCCTTCGTTGCCGGCTCCATCGCGGTCATTTTTCTCATTCTGGCGCAGCGAAGCCCCGCCGTCCCTGCGAAACAAGTCATCAAGGACGCCCCGTGGGCCATCGTGTTTTTTTCTGTCGGCATGTATGTTGTCGTGTACGGCTTGCGGAATGCCGGACTGACGGATCTTCTTTCTCAGCTTATTCAGAAAGCGGCGGATCAAGGGTTGTTTGCGGGCACACTCGGAATGGGTTTTATCGCTGCGATCCTCTCCTCCGTTATGAATAACCTGCCGACGGTGATGATTGACGCCATAGCCATCAGCGGAACGGACACTCACGGGCTGCTGAGAGAAGCATTGATTTACGCGAATGTTATCGGTTCTGACCTCGGGCCGAAAATCACGCCGATCGGGTCGCTGGCGACATTGTTATGGCTCCACGTGCTGAGCCGGAAAAACGTGAAAATTTCCTGGGGAATGTATTTCAAAACAGGTCTGATATTAACCATTCCGACGTTATTCATCACCCTGATCGGACTTTATATATGGCTGTTATGGCTCGCTTGAGAAAAAAACCTTTTAAGTTGAATCTTAAAAGGTTTTTTTGTGTCAAAAATCCGAAAAGTTAAACTTTTATATTTTAAAAGTATAGACATTTAATTTAAAAAGATTATAATATTCATGAAAACGTTTTAACTTTATGAAAGAAGGGATTCCTCATGAAAAGAATTTTATTAGCCTGCAGCTCAGGCATGTCCACCAGCCTTCTTGTCACGAAAATGCAGAATTACGCCAGCTCCATCGGTGAGGAGGCCGAGATTTGGGCAGTCGGACAGGATAAAGCAAAAGAAGCGATGAAAGACGCAGACGTCGTACTGATCGGCCCGCAGATGAGTTTTTTAAAAGGCGAGCTTCAAAAAGAGGCGGACCCGCTTCACATCACCGTTGATGTGATTGATATGATGGCATACGGCATGGGAGACGGCAAAAAAGCATACGAACAGGCCGTTGCCTTGATAGAGAACAAATAAAGGAGGCGATAAGCATGGAAACGTACACGGATGAACAGATCAGTTTTCAGCTGATTCTTTACAGCGGCAATGCCCGCAGCTGTATTATTCAATCGATACGCGCTTATAAAGACGGCCGGCCAGATGAGTCAGACACCTTTCTGACAAAGGCTGAAGAAGAACTGGGAAAAGCGCACGACATCCATTTTCAGATGATTCAAAAAGAAGCCGGCGGCGCCAAAACGGATGTCTCTCTGCTTTTTATGCATGCTGAAGATCACTTAATGTCAGCGCTTTCAATGAAAGAGCTCGTCAAAGAAATGCTCGACTTATTTCAATCAAAAAATTTATAAAAAGCCGGGGGTGAAGACGTGTTTGAGAAAATCAGCCAATTCCTTGTTCCGATCGCGGGCAAATTAAACAATAACCGCTATTTGCAAGTTTTACGGGATGCTTTTATGCTGGCGTTTCCGCTGACCATTTTCGGTTCGGTGTTCGTCGTGCTGACGAACCTGCCGTTTTTAAACAAAATCATGAGCAGCTCCGCCCTGTCTGTCTTTCAATCCGGATTTGGCGGCGCTTCGACGGCGACGATGGGGATTATGTCTATTTTTGTCGTCTTCGGGATCGGCTATTACCTTTCCAAAAGCTACGAAGTGGAGGCCGTATTCGGCGGAGCGATCGCATTGGTTTCTTTTCTGCTGCTCACCCCTTTCGTCTTAGAGCCGGAAACGGGCAAAGCGGTCGCAGGCGTCATTCCGGTTGACCGGCTTGGTGCAAAAGGGATGTTTCTCGGCATGATAACCGCTTTTTTGTCAGGTGAAATCTACAGAAGAATCGTCCAGAGAAACTTAACGATTAAGATGCCTGCCGGTGTTCCTCCGGCTGTTGCTAAATCGTTCGCCGCATTGATTCCGGCTTTTATCACGCTTACCGTCTTCCTCTTGATCAATGCGGCTGTCACCCAGATCTTTCACACCAATCTGCATGATGTCATTTATCATACGGTCCAAGCCCCGCTTGTCGGACTTGGAAGCGGCATCATTCCTACATTAATCGCTGTTTTCTTTATTCAGATTTTATGGTTTTTCGGACTTCACGGACAGATCATTATCAATTCCGTGATGGACCCGATCTGGAATACATTACAGGTCGAAAATTTGGCTGCGTATACAGCGGGAAAAGAGATTCCCCATATTATTTCTAAGCCGTTTATGGAGATTTACACCGTCGGAATGGGCGGAACCGGAATGACATTGGCCATAGTGATCACCATCTTGCTTTTTATGAAAAGCAAACAGATGAAACAGATATCCAAACTCGGTCTCGCGCCAGGTATTTTCAACGTCAATGAGCCGGTTATTTTCGGTTTGCCGATCGTGATGAACCCGATCATTATCATTCCGTGGGTAATCGCGCCGATGGTTGTCACGCTCGTCACCTATCTGGCCATGTCGGCGGGGATCGTGCCCCCTCCTACCGGCGTGACCGTGCCCTGGACCGTCCCCCTTTTCATTAACGGGATTATGGCGACCAATTCCGTCATGGGCGGCATTATGCAGCTGGTCAACCTCTGTATTGTCTTTGTCATCTGGTTCCCGTTTCTTAAAGCGCTGGACAAATTAAATATGGCAAAGGAAAAAGAAGCAGAGACCGAGCAGCATGCCCGGGATGACAGCATGAGTATGTAATCAAAATCGCAGTAAGGGAGAGAAATCAATTGACTGAATCAAATATTCAATATCGTTTTCCGGAAGGATTCTGGTGGGGGTCTTCCGCCTCCGCCACCCAAACAGAAGGCGCCGCCGACAGAGACGGAAAAAGCCAAAACATATGGGATTACTGGTATGAAAAAGAGCCGAGCCGTTTTTTTAACGGCGTCGGCCCCGGCGACACGTCACGTTTTTATGATCAATACAAGGAGGATATCCGGCTGATGAAAGAAATCGGCCACAACTCCTTCCGGCTGTCTATTTCCTGGTCAAGATTGATTCCGGACGGAACTGGCGAGGTCAATCAGAAAGCGGTCGCGTTTTATCAGGACGTCATCGATGAAATGCTTGCCCATCGCATTGAGCCGTTTGTCAATTTGTTTCACTTTGACATGCCGCTCGCCCTTCAGCGTAAGGGAGGCTGGGTCAGCCGGGACACCGTTGACGCGTTTGAACATTACGCCAAAACCTGCTTTTCGCTATTCGGTGACAAAGTGAAAAAATGGTGCACTCACAACGAGCCGATTGTGCCGATTGAAGGCGGCTACTTATACGACTTTCACTATCCGAATCACGTTAATTTTCAAGAAGCGGTGCAGGCCGGCTTCCATACCCTGCTGTCGAATGCAAGGGCTGTCAAAGCCTACAGAGAATTGAAACAGGACGGACAAATCGGAATCATTCTGAATCTGACGCCTTCTTATCCGAGAAGCTCACACCCTGAAGATCTGAAAGCATCCCGGATTGCCGACGCCTTTTTCAACCGCTCATTTTTAGATCCCGCCGTAAAGGGAGAATTTCCTGAGGAGCTTGTCGAGATTCTCAAGGCGGAAGGCTTTCTGCCGCGTTATGAGAAAGAAGATCTCCGCCTCATTCAGGAGCATACGGTTGACCTGTTAGGCGTGAACTACTACCAGCCGAGGCGCGTCAAGGCAAAAGAACATGTTCCGAATCCGCATGCCCCTTTCCTGCCTGAGCGTTTCTTCGATCCGTACGTCATGCCCGGACGGAAAATGAACCCTCACCGCGGGTGGGAAATTTACGAAAAAGGAATCTATGACATTCTCACCAATCTCAGAGAACATTACGGAAATATCGAATGTTTTATTTCCGAGAACGGCATGGGAGTTGAAGGCGAGGAACGCTTCCGCGATGAAAACGGCATCATTCAGGATGATTACAGGATTGAATTTATCCAGGAACATCTCAAATGGGTGCATCGGGCCATCGGAGAAGGTTCAAATGTTAAAGGCTATCATCTTTGGACTTTCATGGACAACTGGTCTTGGACAAATGCTTATAAAAACCGCTACGGCTTTGTATCTGTCAATCTGGAAAACGGGGGCGAACGGACTGTCAAAAAAAGCGGCCGCTGGTTCAAAGCTGTTTCCGATCAAAACGGATTTTAACAGATGAGGAGGTACGGCCATGCTTGGAGGTATTGAAGCCGGCGGCACGAAATTTGTCTGTGCCGCCGGACAAAAAGACGGCACCATTCTGGACAGAGCGGAGTTTCCGACGGGAGAACCGGATGACACACTCAGACAGGTCATCCGTTACTTTAAAGATTTCCCGATAGAAGCCATCGGCATCGGGTCGTTCGGACCGATTGATATCCGTCCCGACAGTCAAACATACGGGTGCATCACCGCGACGCCGAAGACAGCCTGGCGGAACTGCCCTATTCTTCAAACGATCAAAAACGCACTGCATATTCCCGCAGGCTTCACCACCGACGTTAATGCGGCGGCGCTCGGAGAAGCTTCTTTCGGCGCGGCCAAAAACGCGGACAGCTGCCTCTATTTGACGGTCGGCACTGGTATCGGAGCGGGCGCCATCATGAACGGCAGATTTGTTCAAGGGCTGTCTCATCCTGAAATGGGCCACATTTATGTCAGAAGACACCCGGACGACGGCTACAAAGGCAATTGTCCTTACCATACAGATTGCCTGGAAGGCCTCGCGGCAGGTCCCGCCATTGAGAAACGCTGGGGGAAAAAAGCATATCTGCTGGCGGATCAGCAGGAAGTGTGGGAGCTTGAGGGCTATTATATTGCCGAAGCGCTTGTGCTGTATATTCTCATACTTTCGCCTGAAAAGATCATTCTCGGCGGGGGCGTCATGAAGCAGCATCAGCTGTTCTCTTATATCCGTCAGCACGTGAAAAAGCGGCTGAATCAATATATTGACCTGCCCGACATTGAACACTTCATCGTTCCCCCTCAATTAGGGATTCACTCCGGCGCGGCCGGTTCGCTCGTATTGGCGGAGCGCGCATTAGAGACGGCAAACCGGGAGGCGGGAAAATGACGAAACTCTTATTTTTGGAACCGGTTTTTAAAGAAAGATTATGGGGCGGGACGAAGCTGCGCGATACATTCGGGTATGAGATTCCTTCTGAGCGGACGGGAGAGTGCTGGGCGATTTCAGCTCATCCGCACGGTACATCCATCGTGCGGAACGGGCCTTTTTCCGGAACATCATTACACCGGCTCTGGAATGAACACCCTGACCTGTTCGGACATCCGAAAGAAAACGCTTTTCCCCTGCTCACAAAAATTCTTGACGCAAATATGGACTTATCCGTGCAGGTTCATCCGGATGACGCATATGCACATCGGCATGAAAACGGAGAACTCGGAAAAACGGAATGCTGGTACGTGTTGGACTGCAAAAAAGACGCAGAGCTCATTTTAGGGCACCGCGCCCAAACAAAAGAAGATTTCGTTCGGCTCATTGAACGAAACGAGTGGGATCACCTGCTCCGCCGCATCCCCATTAAGCCCGGCGACTTTTTCTATGTCCCGAGCGGCACACTGCACGCTTTATGTGAAGGTACGCTCGTTCTTGAAATCCAGCAAAGCTCTGATGCCACCTACCGGCTTTACGACTATGACCGGACGGATGGGAACGGGAATAAACGCGAGCTTCATCTTGAGAAAGCAATTGACGTAACAGACATTCCCCATACCGATGAAAATGTAAAAAGCACAAAGCATCGGATCGGAGATGCTCTTATTACGATACTCGCCGAAACACCTTTCTTTTCAGTTTATCAATGGGATGTGAGCGGGAAAGCATCATTCCCCGCACCCGGCCGGTATTTACTCGCAAGCGTGATTAAAGGACGCGGAGAACTGGATGGATGCCCCATTCACAAAGGCGATCACTTTATCATGCCGGCGGATTCCGGAGATTTTGTTATAGAAGGAGATTGTGAGGTTATCGTTTCACATCCTTCATCATCTTAAAAATCAGGAGGTCTTTTATATGCTTAAAAAGTTAGCAGTCTGCCTGTCTATCGTTTTATTACTCTTAGGAGCCGCCAGTCCGATATCGGCTCACACCGTTTATCCCGTCAACCCAAATGCCCAGCAGACGACAAAAGATATCATGAACTGGCTGGCGCACCTGCCCAACCGTTCAGAAAACAGGGTCATGTCCGGAGCGTTCGGCGGCTACAGCGATGTCACTTTTTCAATGACAGAGGAAAACCGCTTGAAAAACGCGACGGGACAGTCTCCCGCCATCTACGGCTGTGACTATGGGAGAGGGTGGCTGGAAACAGCGGATATCACCGATACTATCGATTACAGCTGCAACAGCAGCTTAATCTCATACTGGAAAAGCGGCGGCCTCCCTCAGGTCAGCCTGCATCTCGCAAATCCGGCCTTTCCATCCGGAAACTATAAAACGGCCATCTCAAACAGCCAGTACAAAAACATCCTTGACCCTTCAACTGTGGAAGGAAAACGGCTTGAGGCGCTGCTCAGCAAAATTGCCGACGGCCTTACTCAGCTGAAAAATCAAGGCGTCACCGTTCTGTTCAGACCGCTGCATGAAATGAACGGCGAGTGGTTCTGGTGGGGGCTGACAGGCTACAACCAAAAAGACAATGAGAGAATCTCGCTGTACAAAGAGCTTTACAAGAAAATATACCGCTATATGACAGAAACAAGAGGATTGGATAACCTTTTGTGGGTGTATTCGCCGGATGCCAACAGAGACTTTAAAACAGACTTCTACCCAGGCTCATCTTATGTGGATATTACCGGTCTGGACGCTTACTTCACTGATCCGTATGCGATATCAGGCTATGATGAAATGCTGTCTCTGAAAAAACCGTTTGCCTTTGCCGAAACCGGTCCGTCCGGCAATATCGGAAGCTTTGATTATGCTGCTTTTATTAATGCGATCAGGCAAAAATACCCTCAGACCACGTACTTTTTGACATGGGATGAACAATTAAGTCCGGCGGCCAATCAAGGCGCGCAAAGCCTTTATCAAAACAGCTGGACGCTGAACAAGGGCGAAATATGGAACGGCGGGTCCTTGACGCCGATCGCGGAATAACCGCTTCTTTTGAAAATCGGTTTTAAAAAACGGCTCTGCTGGGCATATTGTTACCGTTCAAAAAGGAGGGTTCAACAATGGAAAATAACAAAAACAGCGAAGAAACGCTTTCCAGTAAGACGACCGGTAAAGGCGAGTCAGAAGACACGCTGACAAACCGGCAGGGCCATCCGGTCACTGACAACCAGAATGTCAGGACAGTCGGCAATAGAGGACCGACGACATTGGAGAATTATGATTTTTTGGAGAAAATCAGCCACTTTGACCGCGAACGGATTCCCGAGCGCGTCGTTCACGCGCGCGGCGCCGGCGCACACGGATACTTTGAGGCGTACGGAAGTTTTGGAGACGAGGAGATTTCTAAATATACAAGAGCGAAAGTGTTTCAAAAGAAAGGAACGAAAACTCCGGCGTTTGTGCGGTTTTCTACCGTCAACCACGGGAAGCATTCCCCGGAAACATTGCGTGATCCCCGGGGTTTTGCCGTTAAGCTTTATACCGAAGACGGCAACTGGGATCTGGTCGGCAACAACCTGAAAATCTTTTTTATCCGTGATCCGCTGAAGTTCCCGGATCTTGTGCACGCATTTCAGCCTGATCCCGTTACGAACATTCAGGACGGCGAGCGTATTTTCGACTTCATTTCCCAATCACCGGAAGCGACTCATATGATCACTTTCTTGTTTTCGCCGTGGGGCATCCCGGCCAACTACCGGCAGATGCAGGGCTCAGGCGTCCATGCCTACAAATGGGTCAATGAAGAAGGAAAAGCCGTGCTCGTCAAATATCACTTTGAACCGAAACAGGGCATCCGCAACCTGACACAGAAGGAAGCGGAAGAGATTCAGGGGAAAAACTTTAACCATGCGACACAGGATTTGTATGAAGCGATTGAAAAAGGCGATTACCCTGAATGGGAAGTGTATGCGCAAATCATGACTGATGACGAGCACCCCGAGCTGGATTTTGATCCGCTTGATCCGACCAAGCTGTGGTATAAAGACGATTTCCCTTGGAAGCCGATCGGTAAATTGGTTCTGAACAAAAACCCGGAAAACTACCATGCCGAGGTGGAACAAGCATCATTCGGAACGGGCGTGCTTGTGGACGGCCTTGATTTTTCAGATGACAAATTACTTCAGGGGCGGACATTCGCCTATTCAGATACCCAGCGGTATCGCGTCGGCGCAAATTACCTGCAGCTTCCGATCAACTCGCCGAAAAAGCATGTCGCCACCAACCAGGAAGGCGGGCAAATGCAGTATCGTGTCGATCGGGCAGAAGGACAAAACCCGCACGTCAACTATGAGCCGTCCATTATGGGAGGACTCACCGAAGCAAAGCAGGATGGGAAAGACCATACACCTCATGTCGAAGGCGATGTGAAGCGGGAAGCGATCGACCGGCCGAATAATTTCGGCCAGGCCGGAGAAACATACCGCAGATTTTCGGAATTTGAACGGAACGAATTGATCACAAACCTGGTCAATACGCTTTCTTCCTGCCAGAAAGACATTCAGGATCAAATGATTGAGAATTTCACAAAAGCAGATCCGGACTACGGAAAACGTGTTGCGGAAGGGCTGAAAAAAGCCACCGAAAGCAGCAGCGGCGGGCCGATCGGCACTACAGATACGGCCCAAGCCGCAAAACAGGCTGAACAGGAAAGCCATCCGTCTGATCCGTATTAAATAAAAAAACAGGACAATCGCGTCCTGTTTTTTTTGAGCTAATTCAGCTCCTGCATATTCTGCTCCGCCGCGGCCGCAAATACTTTCGGCTCCGGACGGTCAAGATCTTCATGGAATAAACTTACTTTGTGAATCTGCCGGTTGTCGTACAGATGAAAGTAGTAGTTTCCGGTGTCACAGCACATGACCGACGTATACTGCGTATAATCAATTTCATTCTCCTCTGTGATCACCGCGCCTTTTGGAATATTCACATTGGACAGCACGTGAAAAGCGGCCGTAACGCCATCCGTTTCATGGGCGGAAGGCTCTAAATGCTCTTTCAGATAAGCGGCTCTGATGAACCGGGATGGCGGCGTGTAATCACCGGGAAGCCCGATCGTTCCAGATCCTTGGCCGAAAGCGGTTAATGTCATTCCGCCCAATGTTTTGCTTTCTGACTGCTGCGGCCTGATTCCGATATAATGGCGCAGATTGGTCACATGCCAAGGAAATTCCGGACTGTTGGTCATCACTCCGGGTTTATTGTCATATACTTTCATTCCCTCCGGTGTCGGCTCGATGACAATGCAGCTGCCCGTGCGGTCTGATAAAATCCAATGAAGAGGCAGCACCGTATCCAATAACATTAACTTCTTCTCTACAATCGTCAGCATTGAGAGCTTTTCCTTTATGTCTTCAAGAGAGTCACAGTTTGATAAGGCCCAGGTGACAAACTCATGAGGAGCGATGTGACAGGTGCCCTCCCGTTCCGCTTTCTCGTATCCCGCAAAGCCCGGAAAATACAGCGTCGCACACGACAGCCCTTTTTCATTTACGCCGTCGGCAAACAGAACATTGCCGAGATTTCTCCCCATGCCGATAAATGCGTATTTCGTCTTATGCATCCTGCCGTCAGCTTCGCTTTTCCAGCTGTACTGACGAGGGTAAAGCACGACGTCCGTACCGAGCTGAAATGCAAAATCCATCGTTCGCGCCAATAGGTGATTACCGTCTGTCGTTTTCAATGTAAGACTTGTACACATATCATCAATCCCCTTTTCATTAATGAAATTTACACAAAGTAAACTATTCTTTCAGCTTAACGAATAATGGTTCCATTCGTCAAAAGATTGACACATTTCTCCTTCATACATATTAGTCAGTAAGCGTATCCATGCCTTTTAAACCCTGGCAAATCGTTTTGGCGGCAGTGTTTGTACCGTTTTTCAAAAAAAACTTTGAACGGCTGTCAGCGAGGCTTTACAATGTTTTTCCTGCATGCTGGAATTTGTAAACGGCAGGTCAATCTGTTAAGCTATGTCTTTATGTTAAAGAAGAACATACGGAGGAGATTATCTATTGAAAGTAGAAAGGCGAACGATTGAACATATTCCGCATGACGAAAGACACGGAAAGGCTAAAGATTTATTCCCCGTCTGGTTCGGGGCTAATATGCATATTACGACGTTAGTCACAGGCACACTGCCCGTTACAATGGGACTCGATCTCTTTTGGAGTATCGCCGCCATTATAATCGGAACCTTTATCGGCGCAATCTTTATGGCGTCTCATTCCGCACAAGGACCTCAGCTCGGAATTCCGCAAATGATTCAAAGCCGCGCGCAATTCGGCGTGATCGGAGCGATTCTGCCCCTCTTTTTGGTCATGTTTATCTACCTGGGCTTCTTTGCGAGCAGTACGATTCTCGCAGCCGGTACACTGAGCAGCTTTGTCCCGATTCCGGCTTCATGGTGTATTATCGGCTTAAGCGCCATCTGTTTTTTACTCACGATCTACGGTCATGATCTGATTCACAAAATGCAGAAAATCCTCTCTTGGACCTCCTTTGCCGTTTTTTTTGCTGCAACAATTCTTATTTTTCAACTGCCGATTCCTTCAGGAAGCTGGGTGCCCGGCTCATTAGATCTGCCTGTTTTTCTAGTGGCGGTCAGCGCGGTGGCCACATGGCAGCTGGCATACGCGCCATATGTCGCAGATTATTCCCGTTATCTGCCGGTCAAAACACCGGCATCGCATACTTTTTGGTACAGCTATGCAGGTACGTCAGTCAGTTCCATCTGGATGATGCTTCTCGGCGCCATTTTGACGACGGCGCTCCCGGAATTTACCGCTAATGCGGGAAATGAGATTGTCCGATTGTTCGGTCCGTTTTCCTTTATTATGCTGATCATCGTCCTGTTCGGGCAAATGGCGATCAACGTCTTTAATTTATACGGAGCCTTTATGTCAACCACGACTACCTTGGAGCCGTTTTTAAAACTGAAGGTGACGCCGAAAACGAGAGTGGTAATGATCCTTTGTGTGACGGCAGCGGGTACTGTATTAAGTCTCTTGGGCCAAAGCAATTTCATGGAACTGTTTTTAAATTTCATCTTTTTCATCAGTTATTTCTTAATTCCATGGACGGCGATCAACCTCGTGGATTACTATTTTATCCGCCGCGGAAAATACCACGTCAAATCGATGTTTGACGTCAACGGGCAATACGGCAGGGTCAATTGGATTACAGCGGCCGCCTTCGTTTTGTCGATTATATTAGAAATCCCGTTCATCAATACCTCCTTTTACATCGGGCCGCTCGCTGAAATATTCGGCGGAGGCGACATTGCCTGGGTCATCGGCCTGGCCGTTCCGTCGCTGCTGTATTATGTCCTGATGAAATCAAGGTTAAAACAAAAAGAGGCGCCTTCCCTATGAAGACGCCTTTTCTTTATTCATATTCCTTCCATACACGCGGCAGCAGTTCAGAAAGTTCGTGCGCCAATAAGGTATGGGCGGAGCGCTCTTTCGTCCATAATTCCGCACATTCGCCGTGAAGGCGGACGGCGTTCAATACGGCATGCTTCGGGTCTTGATGACAGCACAGCATGCCGAGAATCATTCCCGTCAGCGTGTCGCCGGTCCCGCCTTTTGCAAGCGCGCCGTTTCCGGTTGTATTCCTGCGGCATTCCCCGTCGGGAAAAGCGATAATGGTTTCGTTTCCTTTCAGGACAATCGTGACATGAAGCCGCTCCGCCCATTCCGCGGCATATTCCGCTCTGTTCTGCTGAATCTCTTGAATCGGAAGGCCTGTCATTCTGGAAAATTCGCCGGGATGAGGCGTCAAGATCACGGGAGCTTTCCTCTTCGGATAGGTTCTTTTCGTAATGGCGCCCGCATCCAGTATGACGGGATAATCGCCAGAAAGCAGCTGATCAGCCGCCTGCTGCACTTCGTCTGTTTGGGGAAGGCCCGGCCCGATGGCAGCGGCCCGGATGGTTTCCCCGGGCTGGCCCGCCGCGGCTTTTTTCCACCCGTCCCGCCAGTACGTGGCTTCCGGCAGCACCGGGACGATAAGCGGAATGACGCCTGCCGATGTACCGATGACGAGCTTGCCGACACCGCTTCTCATCGCACCCAATCCGGCCAGAAGGGCGGCTCCCGGCATGTCATCGCTCCCGGCCAGCAATAACGCCGTCCCGAACGTTCCTTTATGGCTGTCCGCCTCCCGTTTCGGCAGCGTATCTTTCACATCCTGTTCCGTCCAATCCATTATATTCATCTCTGTACCTCCTCTTCTGTCTCCTATTTATATTCCAAACAAGAAGAGATTTTAAACCGCACAAAAAAACAGCCGCTCGTTTGCGGCTGTTTATGTTCTGATCGGAACATCAAGACGGTAAAGCTTCCGGTACCTTTCGTTTTCTGCAAGCAGCTCTTGATGGGTTCCTTCCATTTCTGCTTTTCCATTTTCTAAAAAGACGATTTTATCAGCTGTTTCCACACCCGCTAAATGGTGTGTAATCCAGAGGATCGTTTTCTCTTTAAAAACATCAAAAATCGTATCAAGCAATTCACGTTCAGTGACCGCATCAAGGCCGACCGTCGGTTCATCAAGGATAATGACCGGCGTGTCTTGGAGCAGAATACGGGCAAGCGCGATCCGCTGCCGTTCCCCGCCTGAGAAACGAATCCCCGTCTCCTGCACGGACGTTTCATATCCGTCAGGCAGTGATTCAATATAATCATGCAGCTTCACTTGCCGAGCCGCACGCTTAACATCTTCATCACTCGCCTTGCCGTTTCCGAGCCGGATATTGTTCATAATGCTCGTGTTAAAGAGATGAGGTTTCTGATTCAAAACGGCCACCGCTGAAGAAATCTGCTCCTGCACGGCCGCAGTTTCCAGCCCGTTCAGCATCACCTTGCCCGAATCGGGAACTAAGGCGCCTTCAATTAAAGCGAGAGAGGTCGACTTACCGGAGCCGCTCCTGCCGAGCAGCGCCATTTTTTCCCCCTGGCGGAGAGTGAAGGAAAAACGGTCAAGCACATGACTGTGCTGATCATAAGAAAACGTCACGTTATCAAATGTAAGTGTCACATCAGATACATCCAGTTTCTCATCGGTCTGCTTCACCTCACGACTTCGCAGCTCCGGAGCCGCCTTACTCATTCTTTTGATGGAATCCTGATAAGAAGGCACTTCCGTCAGCGCATCCGAAAGGGGCAGAAACGCCTCCGTCAATGGAAATACGACAAGCACAAAGGCCGCGATCATCGTGTTGGCGATGCTGCCGTCCGCATACTGACCCGCCGTCCAGAACAGCATGATCAATATGAAGCCGCCGACAAGGCATTGCGCGGCGAGATCACGCCATCTCGTAAACCGCTGACGTTTGCTTTCAAGGTCAAACCATGCCTTCTCTTTCTCTTCATAAGAGGAAATAAAGGCCGCCTGTCGTCCCGAGAACATCCAGTCGCTCACGCCGAGCACGGCATCTGTCAGCCGGCTGTAGAGCGTATTCCGGCCGCTTTTCAGCCTCATGTTTTTCGCTCTCGTCACAAGAAGCGACACAACCGGAAACAATACAACCAATATAAACAGGTAAATCGCCGCAAAAGCGGCAAACGGCCAGGAAAAAAAACCGAGTCCGATAACGGATGCCGCATACAGCAGCAAAGCGGAAACCGCCGGGAAAATCGTTTTTAAAAACGCATCCTGCAAATGCTCAATATCCTCAGCCAAAATGCCGAGCATGTCGCCCGTCCGAAAACGGGATGAAAGCATGAGCGAGGCCGGCTCCAGCATATTGTAAAGCCGCACCCTCATGTCGGACACGATTTTCAAAATGATATGGTGCCCCGTCAGACGCTCGGCATACCGTGAGACTGAACGGGCAATCCCGAACGTCCGCACGGCCACAATCGGAACGTACACCAGCAGGATATTCTCAGGCCTTGTCGCCGACTTAGAGATCAAAAAACCGGAAGTGAACATGAGAAAGGCCGCCGAAAAAATCGTCACCGCGCCTAAAAAAATCACAAGAACAAACAAACGGGCATTTTGCTTCATATACGGCAGAATCCATTCTTCTTTTCTCATGTTCTTTCCCCCAGTTGCGCCTTTACAAGTTTGGCGTATACGCCTTGTTTCGCCATCAATTCGTCGTGGGTGCCGATTTCCGCCACCGCGCCGTCATCAAGCACGATAATTTCATCCATCTCAAGCATCCAATGAAGACGGTGAGTGGCCAGAAAGACAAGTTTGTTTTCAAACAGGTCTTTCATCGTTTCTTTTATTTCATATTCTATTTCAATATCAAGGTGAGCGGTCGGCTCATCCAAAAGGAGAATCGGCCGGTTTCCTAAAAAGGCTCTGGCCAGCGCGACACGCTGAGCCTGCCCTCCGCTGAGCGCCCTTCCGCCCTCGCCGATCCGGCCGTCAAGGCCGCCGGGCAGATCGCGGATCAGTCCGGAAAGACCCGCTGAATCAGCAGCGCGCGCCGTTTCCTCACGGGAAGCATCAGGATGATAAAACCGGATATTATTCATAAGCGTGTCATCAAAAATGTACGGATGCTGCGGAATATAAAGCAGCTGCTTCTGCCAGCCGTCCGACTGCAGATGCGAGCGGGATTCACCGTTTACCTTGATCTCACCGGACGCAGGCTCTAAAAAGCCGCCCAGCACATCAATGAGTGTCGATTTTCCCGCACCGCTTTCCCCGATAATCCCGATTTTCTTCTTCCCTTTAAAGGACAGATGAAATTCAGACATCGATTCTCGGACGGACAAACGCGCAAGCTGTAATTCATCCCCGTCAGTCCACGTATCAAGTTCGAGCGGCTTTTCTTCTTTAAAACCGGGCTGCGCCAAAATCGCTTGAATGGTTTTCCCCGCCTCCTGCCCGTTTAACGTCGCGTGGTAATCATTTCCCACTTCGCGGACCGGGAGAAAATATTCAGGCGCGAGAATCAGCGCTGTCAATGCCGGACCGAGCAGAATTTGTCCGTCTATCAGCCGCAGGCCGAGAAACACCGCCACTGTCGCCACCGACAGCATCGTAAAGAAATCCAGGGCGAATGATGATAAAAACGCGACCCGGAGCGTGCTCATCGTCGCCTTGCGGTATCTCTCACTGACATGAAAGATGTTTTTGCTGTGTGATTTGCTTAATCCTAAAAACCGCAATGTCTCCAGTCCGCGGAGCGAATCCACGAAATGATTGGAAAGCGTCTGATAGGACTTCCATTGGCGATCGGCTTTTTTCTGTGCGACAAGTCCGAGCAGGATCATAAATACAATCAAAATCGGAAGCGCAAGAATCAGAATCAAAGCCGATGTTTTATCCTGAAAAAACACGTAAATAACAACGGCCGCCGGCACAATCGCCATGCTGACCATTTTCGGCAGAAACAGCTCTAAATAACGGCGGAACTGGCTGATGCCTTCCATCGCCAGCGTCACCATCCGGCCTGTCCCCTCTTTTTTCGCAAAGCGGGGGCCGAGACGGAACAATTGCTCAAGAAATCTTTTTCTTAAGTCTGCGCCGGTTTGCGCGGCATATTGGTATACGATTTTCTGCCGGACTGCGGTCACCGCATGCCGGACCAAAAACGCAAGCAGGAAAAAGCCGATAACCGGATAAAGAGAAGCAATCCGCTTCCCGTTAAATAATCCGGTTACCGCCTGGCTCAGCCATTCCGCCTGCAAGATGATGGCGGCCGTTTGTATAATCGTTAATCCCGTAATGATCGCAAGAATCCGCTTCATTCCTTTATAAAGAAACAGGTCTTTTCCCATTAATAAGTCATAGGCTCCTTATGGCTGACGCGTTTCCGGAAGACATAATAGCTCCAGATCTGACTGCCGATGACAAACGGCAGCAGAGTCAGTGCGGCAATTGTCATGACTTTAAGTGAATAATCACCGGATGACGCGTTAGCTACTGTTAAGTCATACGCGCTTTTCAGCGAGCTGACCATGACGCGCGGGAACAGAGAGATAAAAATCATCGCAACTGTCAAAGCAAGACCCGCGCCGGTCATACCGAATGCCCAGCCGTCTTTTTTCTTGCTCATGAACACAACAGCAAGAACGTTGCAGATGACAATCAGCACGAATACCGGAATCGTGATGTTTGCCCGGCGTGTAAACATATCCGTATCGTATGCAGACATCGCAAAGAAAGCAAGTACAACAAGAAAGATAACACCGATTACGCGTTTTGCCATTTTTCTCGCACGCTCTTGTAAATCACCGATCGTGCGCAGTGTGACAAACATTAAACCGTGCAGGAATGAAAGAAGGGTGACGGCTGCTCCGCCAAGGACGGAATACACGTTCACAATATCTGAGAAACCCGCATGCATATTCATATGGCCGTCAATCGGCATGCCGCGGAACAAGCTTGTGAAGATCAGGCCGAATACAAACGGCGGGATAAGGCTGCCGAAGAAAATCACCCAGTCCCATGTTTTGACCCATTTTAAATGA
Source organism: Bacillus sp. JK74 (assembly GCF_053663395.1). Classification (NCBI taxonomy): domain Bacteria; kingdom Bacillati; phylum Bacillota; class Bacilli; order Caryophanales; family Bacillaceae; genus Bacillus; species Bacillus sp. JK74. Next base: position 779,008 of record NZ_JBSJQB010000001.1, read on the forward strand.
TTCACTTTTCCGCGGAATTCAAACGCCACCCCGCGGCCCATTAAAGCAAGAAGGATGATGATAAACGGAATATAATATCCGCTCAGCATCGTCGCATACCAGTTCGGGAATGCCGCGAAGATCGCTCCCGTACCTGTCAGCAGCCATACCTCATTCGCATCCCAGAACGGGCCGATGGTGTTAATCAGCACTCTGCGTTCTAATTCATTATGGCCAAGAAATCGGGTCGAAATGCCGACACCGAAATCAAAACCTTCTAAAAAGAAAAATCCGACAAACAAAACTGAAACGAGTACAAACCAAAGATCATGAAGTGACCCCATGGTAGACCTCCTGACTGAACGGATCCGTTGATACAGGAACATCCTTGTGATCATCATGGTCCGCACCTTTTTTAATTTCACGAACGAATAGGAAGACAAGCAGCGAGCCTAAAATCAAGTACATGACGCCGAAACCGATAATTGAAAACAGCAGAGATCCCGTCGTTACGTTAGGCGAAACGGATTGTGCGGTTGTCATTTGCCCCATAACCGTCCACGGCTGGCGGCCGATTTCAGTCATAATCCATCCGGCAGAGTTCGCAATGAACGGGAATGCGATCAGTGCGATCATGCCCCGTAAATACCACTTGCTCGTATGAAGCTTTTTGCGGCGGTTCAGAATAAAGCCTGCAATCGCGGCAAAAATCATAAGCGCGCCCGCTCCCGCCATAATGCGGAAACTCCAGAACGTCGTTTTGACAGGCGGGATATAGTCGCCTTTTCCGTACGTTTTTTCATATTCTTTTTGAAGTGTTTTCATCCCTTTCACACTGCCGCTGAACTTCTGGTAAGCCAAGTAGCTCAGTGCGTAAGGAATTGAAATTTCTGATGTGTTTTTTTCTTTATTCGTATCAATATTCGCAAAAGCCGTCCACGCGGCAGGATCACCGCTGTCATCCCAAAGCGCTTCACTGGCGGCCATTTTCATCGGCTGCGATTCCATTAAATGTTCAGCCTGCATGTGTCCGCTGAACGCAACACCGATACCGGCGATCAGACCGACAATCATCGAAAGCTTAAAAGATTTATGGAAGAAAGGCACTTCTTTTTTCTTCAATAATTTAAATGCGCTGACACCGGCGATAAAGAAAGCCCCCGTCGCAAGCGCTCCGAAAATGACGTGAGGGAATTCAACCCAAAGCTGAGGGTTTGTCAAAAGCGCTCCGAAGTCATTCATTTCCGCGCGGCCGTTTTTAATCGTAAAGCCTACCGGCTCCTGCATGAATGAGTTTGCCGTCAAAATCCAGAAAGATGACATAATCGTTCCGAAGGATACAAGCCAAATGCAAAGCAAATGCACTTTTTTAGATAAACGGTCCCAGCCGAAAATCCATAATCCGATAAAAATAGACTCCATAAAAAACGCCAAAAGCGCTTCAATTGCAAGCGGAGCCCCAAATACGTCCCCGACAAAACGGGAATAATCAGACCAGTTCAATCCGAACTGGAATTCCTGAAGAATCCCTGTGACGACGCCGACAGCAAAGTTAATTAAAAAGAGATGCCCCCAAAATTTAGCCATTTTGAGATAGGTCTCTTGTTTTTTGACAACATAAAGCGTCTCCATCAAAGCAACCATAAACACAAGCCCGATAGACATAGGCACAAACAAGAAGTGAAACAATGTTGTAGATGCAAATTGAATGCGGGCTAATACCAACTCACTCATGATGTTTTTCCTCCAATCTGGTAAATTGCTCAACATTTCACAAACATAGCGGAATCATTGCTCGGTATTTCACAAAAAATGATATATTTGCTCAATGTTTCACAAATTCGTCAAAACTATTGAAATATCAGCCTGTACACCCTGGGGGTCAGCGGCTGTCATAGAAATGATTCAATATCATTACTTTACAACGATTCAGCCCAAAAAAAAAGATCAATATACCTAAAATCAGGCTGAAATTGTGACTGATTATTGTCGGATTTGTAGAGATTTTATGTCAGCACCTAGGATATTTGTCCCTTTGTTATCGTACCTCTTTTTTATTCGTGTGGCGAACAAAATGCTTTTCTCGTCGAAAAAGCCCGCCAAATCGCCGTTTTGAGAAAGAAAATGTGAAGAAAGCATGCCCTCTAGTAAATTCATAATATATGAACAATTTAAATTTTTTAGTATACTTTAAATGGGGATATTTTTTCACTACATAACGACTGGGGGAACAAGCATGGGAGAACTTCAACCAAAATTGCAAACGGATTCAATCCAAAAACAGGAACGGACTGATAACTGGTTTGCCAGAGCAATGAATATAAGAATCGGCATTATTCCTCTTCCTATCTATATCCTGCTTTTCTTGCTTATTACGGTGTTTGTCATGAGCCGTGATGTAAAAAGCGACATTCTGACATCAATTGCCGTCATGAGTTTTTTCGGATTTACCTTCGGCCAGATCGGAAAATCCATTCCGATCGTGCGGTCCATCGGCGGCCCTGCGATTCTCGCAACCTTTATTCCATCCGCTGTCGTCTACTACCACCTGCTTCCGAAAGACATTATTACTTCAACAACAGAATTCACGGAAAGCTCCAACTTTCTCTATCTATTTATTGCCGGTATCGTCGTCGGCAGTATTCTCGGGATGAAAAGAGAGACGCTCGTCAAAGCTTTCGTTAAGATTTTTATTCCGCTGATCGCCGGTTCGATCGCGGCCGCCATCGTCGGCTTATGTGTCGGGACGCTGCTCGGGCTCGGCTTTCAGCACACGCTGCTTTATATCGTCGTTCCGATTATGGCGGGGGGTGTCGGTGAAGGCGCGATTCCTTTATCCATCGGCTACTCCGATATTATGCCGATGTCCCAGGGAGACGCCTTTGCGCTTGTGCTGCCGTCCATCATGCTAGGCAGCCTGTGCGCCATTATGTTATCGGGTTTGCTGAATGTCATCGGGAAACGCAAACCGGAATGGACGGGCAACGGGAAGGTTGATAAGTCTGATCATTCCGCTCCCGCATTGGAACAGCCGGCCGATGATAAAACGTTTGATTTGTCCTTTTTCGCTTCAGGCGGTATTTTAGCGGTTTCCCTCTATTTGGTCGGCATGCTGGCGCATGATTTCTTTCAGCTTCCGGCTCCTGTCGTGATGCTCGTCCTTGCCGTTCTCATTAAGCTGTTCAGGCTGGCGCCGGCTTCGATTGAAAACGGAGCCTTCGGCGTCTCGCGCTTTTTCTCGACAGCCGTGACCTATCCGCTCTTATTTGCGATCGGCGTTTCAATGACACCGTGGGACAAGCTGATTGCGGCGTTTACGATCAGCAACATCATTACCATTTTATCAATCGTCGTCACGATGATGGCCGTCGGTTTTCTGACCGGAAAATGGCTGAATCTGTACCCGATTGAGACGGCGGTTATTAATGCCTGCCATTCCGGCCAGGGCGGCACCGGCGACGTCGCGATCTTGAGCGCCGCTGAACGGCTTGAGCTTATGCCGTTCGCCCAAGTGTCGACCAGAATCGGCGGAGCGATTACCGTGAGCGTCACCCTTCTGCTGCTTCATCAATTCTATTAAACTGAAAAAAAGCCTCCGCATATGCGGAGGCTTTGTTATTTCATCACATTTTGAATATAAGAGCCGAATGCCGCGCCGGACATGCCCGGCGACACACGGACGCGGTGAAGCCCGTAAAGCCCCTGATCTCTAGACGCCGCTCCCGGCTCTGTCGTGACCGCCATACGGTAGCCTGACGAGGCGGCGGCTTTTAATGTTTCTTTATTATATCGTCCGACAGGGTAGCTGATCATAGTCGTCCGCTGCCCGAACATTTGATCAAATAAACGCTTAGAGTCCTTCATTTCACGTCGCTGCTGCTGCGGTGTGAGCCCGTTCAATTCGAGATGGTTCATCGTATGGCTCTGAATGGAAATGCCGTGGGCGGCCATCTCCTTCATCTGCTTCTCAGTCAGATGATTCTTATGCCCGATAAAGTTTCCGATCATAAAGATTGTCGCTTTCATCTTGTATTTCTTTAAAATGGGATAGGCTGCTTTCACATTGTCTGTATAGCCGTCATCAAATGTGATCAGAACACATTTTTCACGCGGCTCCTTATCCTCCGTCAGCATCAGATAGGCTTCTTCAGGAGTCATCGTATAATAGCCGTGATCATGAAGCCACTTCATATGCTGCCGGAATTCTTCCTTCGGCACACGCAGGCTGTTTCCCTCTGAAATGCTGTGATACATCAGAATCGGCAGTCTCGCCGTTCCTTTCGTTTGAACCCAGGCGGACGTATCCGGCTCTTTTTTGATTTGCCGCTTTACGGACTTTTTTTCGCTGTGCGCTTCTGCCTTCGGAATGCTTTGTTCGGCGCTTGCCTCATGGCCCGAGCAGGCGGCAAGCGTAAACACGGCAGCCAAAAGGCACATGCACATGCACATGCACATGATCATGCGTTTCATCGTTTTCCTGCTTTCTGTCTTCTATTTACTTTTTATATCGGTTATGCGTCATAAATTGTTACATCAAAAAAGCCGGACATCCAGCTGTCCGGCTTTGCGTTATGAGCGGATTCTGATTTCTGTTTCACTGTCAAAAAAGTGAGCCTTATTCATGTCGAAAGCGACAGTCAATTCCTCACCGGCACGAATGTCATGGCGGGCGTCAATCCGGGCGATAAAATCCTGATCCCCGATCCGGGAATAAACCATAATTTCTGACCCGAGCAATTCCGCGACATTGATTTTAGCTGTGATGGATGAATTCTTATAGGATTCTACCACAATCAGCTCGTCATGTATGTCTTCCGGGCGGATGCCGAAGATGATATCTTTGCCGGCATACCCTTTTTCCCGGAGCATTTTCATTTTCCCTTCCGGCACGCTGAGAGCGGCTGAACCGATCTGAATGGCGCCGTCCGTCAGCTTTCCTTTGAAAAAGTTCATCGCCGGGGAGCCGATGAACCCGCCGACAAATACGTTTTCGGGATGTTCATACACTTCTTTCGGGGTGCCGATCTGCTGAATTTTTCCGTCCTTCATGACTACGATGCGTGTCGCCATCGTCAGTGCTTCTGTTTGGTCGTGCGTCACATAGATTGTGGTTGTTTGCAGCCTTTGGTGGAGCTTAATAATTTCTGCCCGCATCTGCACCCGAAGCTTTGCGTCCAGATTTGACAGCGGCTCATCCATTAAAAACACTTTGGCGTCCCTGACAATCGCCCGCCCTAATGCAACCCGCTGCCGCTGCCCGCCGGAGAGCGCCTTCGGTTTGCGGTGCAGATACTCTGTGAGCCCCAGCATTTTCGCCGCTTCTTCGACCCGTTTTTTAATCTCCGGTTTCGGCATCTTCCTCAGCTTCAGACCGAATGCGATATTATCATAGACCGTCATGTGCGGATATAACGCATAGTTTTGAAACACCATGGCGATATCCCTGTCTTTAGGAGCGATGTCATTCACTCTCGTGTCACCGATATAGAAATCGCCCTTCGTAATGTCTTCCAGCCCGGCTACCATCCGCAAAGTTGTCGACTTGCCGCACCCCGACGGACCGACAAACACGATAAACTCTTTATCTTTAATATGAAGGTTAAAATCATCGACAGCCGCTTCTTTTTGATCGTAATACTTATAAATATGCTCGAGCCGAAGTTCCGCCATGTATATCCCCCTTTATTTGTAAACGCTTTCTTAAATAGGATTGTAACAGCGTCAGACGGCGGCGGATATAGGCAATGTTCATAAAAAAAGTCCGCTGCCTTCGTGCACATTTCCCATTTAATGTGATTTTTCATATTGCAGACAAATGAAATAAGCCAGCAGGGCGCCCCGATATGTCTTAATATCAATACCTGAGCGTTCCGCAAATTTATCAATCCGATATTGAAGACTGTTGCGGTGCAAATGCAGTTTTTTCGATGTGAGCGACATGTTCGAGTTATGTTCAATAAAAGTCTGAATCGTATGCTTCAGCTCCGGTTCTTTCTGAAACAGCAGCGCCGCTTCTTCGTGAAGCAAGGCTGAGAGCTTTTCTCTGCTTTCCTCCGTGAGCATGGCCGGAAATACCGTTTCCGCGGTCAGCGTGCTCAGCTGCGGGAGATGACGCCGGCCGATCTGACAATATTGCTGTTCTCTCTGATAATGAAGGCGCAGACGTTCCCCCTTGCAGTAATACCTTCCGACGAAAAAACGGACACTGAAATAAAAATCGCCTTCAAGAATCTTCACAAAAGATGCGATGTCATCCGAATCTGGCGCTTCCAGCTTTTCTTCCTCCACAATCACGCCATGATCCCTCCCCGTCCGGACAACTGTATATGAAACCGGCCAGAAATGGCGCAGCGCTTCCGTAAATGCCCCCCAGTCCCGTTCTCCCAATAAGTCATAATGGATAAAACGGACACGCGGCTCCTTGACATCAGGCACCGGACCTTCTTCCAGCAGAAAACGCCGCCACCTCTTTGCTGCCGCCGTCTCCGGAAAAAAAACGCCTTTTTCTTCAGCGGGCGTCAAAAATGATTCCAGAAGCAGTTTCTCCTTCGGGGCAATATCCTCCTTCGGAATGGCGACATAGACCCGCCTTTTCTCATCATAAAAGCAAAAGACATCCTCCGCCGTACAGCACGTATCAGACAACACAGCCCTCGGGTAAATTGCCAATAACGGGTTCATATGCGCTCCTTTCTATCGCTCTATCATATTTTCAGTATAAAACGTCCGGCCGATTGTATCCACTTCGTTTTAAGAAACAGCTTTCAGGCTATTTCCCGGGAAACGAATCATAACCGCTTCTGCCGGCATAAGAAAAAAACCCTCCGCGCCGGCAGAGGGATCCTTTTTATTTAGAGATATCGACGAAGCCTTCCCCAAAGACGTCACGCACATCATGAACAATGACAAACGCTTTTGTATCACAGCTTTTAATAATTTTTTTGAGCATGGAAAGCTCTTGTTTCTGGATGACGATATATAAAATTTCCTTCGACTGCCCCGTGTAATTTCCTTTACCCGACAGCAGCGTAACCCCTCTGTCCATCAGCGTGTTGACCTGTTCGGCGATTTCGTGCTTATGCTCAGATATAATCGTCACCGCTTTTTTCGTATTCAGGCCTTCAATGATAAAGTCCATCACCTTCGTTCCGATGTACAGCATAACAATGGTAAACATCATTTTTTCCGTACCGATGATGAAATAAGAACTGAAGACGACAATCAGATCAAAGAACAAAAGCGCATAGCTGATATTCCAATCGAGATATTTGTTCGCAATCCTCGCCAAAATGGCAGAACCCGCAGTCGTGCCTCCGACTCGAATAATGATCCCGATTCCGACACCGGCAAACACACCCGCAAAAATAGTATTAATAATGAGTTCATGTGAAGGCGAGTGCCAATCATGCGTCAGATGCAGAAACAGTGAGTTGGCGACAACGGTAATGATCGTATAAAGCGTTGTTTTTCCGTCTAAAAATTTATATCCGATCATCAATAAAATCCCGTTCAAAATGATATTCGTCACCCCGGGCGACCATTCAAACAAATAGTACAAGATCAGGGTGATTCCCGTTACCCCGCCCTCTCCAAGATCATTCGGAATGGCGAATAAATTAACGGCCAAAGCAAAGATAAAAGCTCCAATAATCAGCATCAGCACATCCAGCAATCTCTTTTTCATCCCAGACACTCCCTTTTTATAAAATCAAAAAAGCCCGGGAGAGCACTCTTCATTAAAAGAGCAGAAACTCCCGGGCTTTTATCCCAACGTGTCACAGCAGGAACCTGCTGTGTGTTTTCTCTCGGTCCAGACCAATTCAGCATTGCGGAACCCTAGAAAACCACTGTTTTTTATGTTCAGTTTTTATATTATCTTTCAAGATTATACGGGAAATCACGAACATGTTCAACCACTCTTTTTTCAATAAACCTATGGAAAATGCGAACGATCTGCCGATACTAAAAAGGACCTTAAAATACATGACTAAAAAATCATTAAAATACTTTTTTTCTCAAAATATTATTGACTATAGGTTATTTTACAGGCATTATAGTATGTAGTTTTTAAGAAATAGTTTACATAGGAGGAAATATTATGGCAGGCAACCTGGTGTCTTGTAAGGCATGCGGCAAAGAAATCGCTAAAGGCGTTAAAAAATGCCCAAACTGCGGTAAAGATCAGAGAAACTTTTTCATGAGACATAAAATCATCACATTGCTTCTGGCAGTGGTGGTTATTATCATTCTCGTAAACATCGGCGGCGGAGGCGATTCTTCATCATCTAAAACTGCGTCTTCAAAAGCTGCGGAATCTAAAGAAAAACTGTATAACATCGGTGACACTGTTAAGACTGAGAAAACTGAAGTTACTGTTACCAAAGTGGAAAAAAGGGATTCAGTAGGCTCTCAATTTGTCGAGAAAAAAGCGTCTGACGGCGGCGTTATCGTAGCTGTTCAATACACGGTTAAAAATGTTTCAAACAAGCCGTTAAGCTCTTTCTCCATTCCAAGAGCGAAATTAGTAGATTCTAAAGGAACATCTTATGATTCAGATATTGATGCTTCTTCAAGCTATGCAACAGAAACAAAAGTAGACAACAGTAAAATTTTAAGTGACTTGAACCCGAACATTAAAGTGACTGACGTAAAAGCTTTTGAAGTTGATAAAGACGCATACTCTAAAGGCACTTGGAAATTAAAGTTCAGCAACGATGTTGAAGTGAAAATTAAATAATCATCATAACAAAAGAGACCTTCATCATTTGAAGGTCTCTTTCTTTTTACGCCTTTTGGTACCCGTTCACATTGGAGGACTGCCACTTCCAAGAGTCGGCGCACATTTCTTCAAGCCCGCGCTTTGCTTCCCAGCCTAATTCAGCCTTCGCTTTTGCCGGGTCTGCGAAGCATGCGGCGATGTCTCCCGGGCGCCGGTCGGCAAAACGGTACGGCACTTCTTTTCCCGATACTTTTTCAAACGCCTTGACCATCTCCAGAACGCTGTAGCCTCTTCCCGTGCCGAGATTATAGGCGTCGGCGCCCGTTGTGTTCAGCACCTTTTCGAGCGCTCTGACATGGCCCTCGGCAAGGTCAACGACATGGATGTAATCCCGCACGCCGGTGCCATCCTTTGTCGGATAATCATTGCCGAACACCTGCAATCGCTCAAGCTTGCCGACAGCGACTTGTGCGACGTACGGCATTAAATTATTCGGGATGCCGTTCGGGTCTTCTCCGATCCGGCCGCTCGGGTGCGCGCCGAACGGATTAAAGTAGCGGAGCAGCGCAATGCTCCATTCAGAGTCCGCATTATGCAGATCGCGTAAAATCTGTTCCAGCATCAGCTTTGTCTGCCCGTAAGGATTGGTGGCGCTTAAAGGAAAATCCTCAGTGATCGGCGTTGTTTCCGGAACGCCGTAAACCGTCGCTGAAGAACTGAAGACGATTTTTTTCACACCGTGTGCCTGCATGGCTTCACATAAAATAAACGTTCCCGTCAGATTATTATGATAATAACGGAGCGGAACAGCCACAGACTCACCGACGGCTTTTAATCCCGCAAAATGAATGACGGCTTCAATCTCATTTTCAGCAAACACCCGGTGAACGGCGTCACGGTCAAGGAGATCCGCTTCATAAAACACAAGCCCTTTTCCGGTAATGTCTTTCACACGCTCCAATGCTTCCGGTGAACTGTTTGACAGATTATCCAGAACCACGATGTCATAGCCGCCGTTTAACAGCTCGACACATGTGTGGCTGCCGATATAACCCGCTCCGCCTGTCACTAAAATCGCCATGAAGAAAGCCTCCCCTATTGAATGAATTGACCATATTATATCGGTTTTTTCTTCCTCAATCATCCATTTCCAAAAAGTTTAATCGTTTAGTCATCGTTTCTTCATAATTTATTTTCATTCGCGTAAAAAACAGAGCCCTCGATTCAAACGGGTTGTGAAATAGAAATCCCTCCCCCGCGCATGGTAAGATAAGACAAAGGAGATGACGGTATGAAAAATGAAATCATTGAACGCTTTACCTCTTACGTAAAAGTCGATACACAGTCTGACGAAAACAATGAAAACTGCCCTTCAACCCCCGGCCAGCTGACATTGGCCAACATGCTGGCAGATGAATTAAAGTCGATCGGCATGACAGAAATTACAGTCGATGACAACGGGTACGTCATGGCGACTCTGCCGGCGAATACGGATAAAGACGTGCCGACTGTCGGTTTTCTGGCTCACGTGGACACCGCGACCGATTTTACCGGGAAAAATGTGAATCCTCAGATTATTGAAAGCTACGACGGCCATGATATCGTTCTGAATGACAAACTCAATGTCGTCCTGTCGCCCGAGCAATTCCCGGAGCTTTCCCGCTATAAAGGCCAGACGCTGATTACAACAGACGGCACGACGCTGCTCGGAGCCGACAACAAAGCGGGCATTGCCGAAATCATGACGGCAATGGCGTACTTGATCAAACATCCGGACATCAAACACGGAACGATCCGGGTCGCGTTCACGCCCGATGAAGAAATCGGCAGAGGCCCTCACAAATTCGATGTCGGCCGCTTCAACGCCGCATTCGCCTACACGATAGACGGAGGCCCCCTCGGCGAACTGCAATATGAAAGCTTTAACGCAGCCGCCGCAAAGCTTACTTGTTACGGAAAAAGCGTCCACCCGGGGACGGCGAAAAACAAAATGGTCAACGCTTCAAAAATCGCGATGGAATTTCATCACGCGCTGCCGAAAGAAGAAGCGCCGGAATATACGGAAGGGTATGAAGGCTTCTATCATTTACTTTCCATGAACGGAGACGTTTCTGAAGCCGCCCTGTCGTACATCATCAGAGACTTTGACAGAGACCGCTTTGCAGAACGAAAAGAATATATGCAGAAAACCGCCGATGCGCTAGCGGCCAAATACGGCAAGGAAAGCATCAAGCTTGAACTGCGTGATCAATATTACAACATGAGAGAAAAAATCGAACCGGTCAAAGAGATAGTCGATGTCGCGTATCAAGCCATGAAAAACCTCGACATCGAACCGATTATCGAACCGATCCGGGGCGGAACCGACGGCTCACAGCTCTCTTACATGGGACTGCCGACACCGAACATTTTCACGGGCGGCCAAAACTTCCACGGAAAATATGAATACATTTCCGTCGATCATATGGAAAAGGCGGTAAACGTCATTGTTGAAATCGCCAGGCTCTTTGAAGAGCGCGCTTAAAACCAAAGCCCCCTGCTTTGGTTTTTTTCTTTCACATGAAACCTTTCCTTCTTTCTTTCCGTATATAAGGTATGAAATGGAAAGAAGGAGTGAAGACTATGGCAAGAGGGACTGTAGCGAAAGAATTGAAAAAAACCTTAAAAGACCCGCGTGTTCTGGAGACGAAATCAAATCCTTTTAAAAAACTGCGGAAAATGTTCAAACGATTTTTTTAAGATAACATCTCGTTTTCGTTAAAAAAATAAAGAAAGCGCTGTCAACTCGCAGTCATCTGTTAGAAGCAGTTATTTTGCATATCATACGGTTTTTTAGGGTACTGAATAACACAAGGCAAACGAAAACACTTAAGTAGTTAATTAGACACTTACAAAAAATAGTGAAAAAGTTATATAAACGTTCATCATTCATCATCCGATACAATCTATAGAACCACAACAAGAGAAAAATTTCTTCAACCCATAGTCATTTTTACGGAAAATGACGTTATTTTTTAAAAAAGTGACAATTGTTTGAATACTTTTCGTTTGTTTTTTCGTACAATAATAATACCAAAACTTTTTTTGGGAGGTATGTAAAATGATGCTACTTATTTTCGCTGCTTTGACAGGGTATCTTGTTTTCTCTTTCAGTAAGGACAACCGCCGGAAAACGCCAAAGACAAGCCCGCTGGTGACAGCTGCCGACACGAATAACATCATTGATTTAAATGCGATCCGTCAAAAACGCCGGATGCCGCTATCATAAAAACGACAGCTGCCGCAAAATCGGCAGCCTTTTTTTATGCACCCGGCCGATATGAAACCTTCCGCCTCCTTTTTTCGTACAACATAAAAAAGGAGTTTTTTTATGTACCATTTTTACATCAAAGAGCGAATGTTTACGTTTAAGAATCGTTTTCAAGTGTTTCTTGAAAGCGGAAAAGAAGTCTACAATGTTGAAGGAAAGCTGTTTTCATTCGGTGATGAACTGAAGCTGACTGATTTGGACGGCCGCACGCTCGCCAGCGTCAATCAGAAACTGATGTCGCTCGTTCCCCGTTACGAGATTTCCGTCAGCGGCAAACCCGTCTGCCAAGTCATCAAGAAAGTCACGTTTTTCAAACCGAAATTTGAAATTTCCGGACTCGGCTGGGATCTTACCGGCGATGTGTGGGGCCGGAACTTTCAAGTGACAGACGGAAAATCAAACCGGATGACCGTCACCAAATCATGGATGAGCTGGGGCGATTCCTATCATTTGCAGATTGAAAAGGAAGAGGATATTGCTCTTTGTCTTGCGATCGCCATCGTGATAGATATGATTCTATTTGAGGGTGACAAATAAAAATATTTATCGAAATATATTGACAATATGAGAAAACATACTAAGATTAAGAGTATTACAGTTTATTCTGAAAAATAGCATATTTCCTTATCAAGAGAGGTGGAGGGACTGGCCCTATGATACCCGGCAACCGCTGTTCAGCAGAATGGTGCTAAATCCTGAAGATAAGGTTGAGATTTGCGGACGCAAGCTCTTCCCTATCCGAGGGAAGAGTTTTTTATATTTCATCAGGAAAGAAGGAATCGTTCATGTCACAGCAAAACACAGAACAACCATTGCATACTCTTCTAAGAAAAAACCCGCCGTTTCGCGCGGATCAGGTCGGAAGCCTGCTGCGGCCGGCGGCTGTGAAGCAAGCCCGCCTGCAAAGAGCGGCGGGTGAGATTTCGGCAGAACAGCTGCGCGAAATCGAAAACAGAGAAATCATCCGCAGCGTGGAAAAGCAGAAAGAAACCGGCCTCAATGTCGTGACTGACGGCGAATTCCGCCGTGCCTGGTGGCATTTTGATTTTCTCGAAAATTTAGACGGGGTTGAGGCATTTACGCCTGAAAGCGGCATTCAGTTTCACAACGTACAGACGAAAGCGCGCGGCATTAAAGTAACGGGAGATATTGATTTTTCTCAGCATCCGATGCTCGAAGATTATAAATTCCTGCACAGCATTGCCGGCGATGCTGTTCCGAAAATGACCATCCCAAGTCCGAATATGCTGTTTTTCCGCGGAAAATTGGAAAAAGCGGCCTACCAGAATGATTACAAACAATTTCAGCACGATGTGTCAAAAGCGTATAAAAAAGCGATTCAGGCTTTCTATGACGCCGGGTGCCGCTACCTTCAGCTTGATGACACCGCATGGGCCGTTTTCTTATCGGAAGCGGGGCTTCGTCAGATTGAAGATTTCGGCACAACGCCGGATGAGCTGCGCAAGCTGTTTGCCGCTTCCATTAATGACGCGATCAAGGACCGCCCTGACGATCTGAAGGTTACGATGCATATCTGCCGCGGCAACTTCCAATCCACATGGACGGCTGAAGGCGGCTATGATGCAGCGGCTGAAACGATTTTTGACGGGCTTGACCTTGACGGATTGTTCCTGGAATATGATGATTCCCGCTCCGGCGGCTTTGAACCGCTCCGCTATGTCAAACGCTCTGATCTTCAGCTTGTGCTTGGATTGATTACATCAAAACATGGCGAACTTGAAGACAAGGACGCGATTAAACGCCGGATTGAAGAAGCTTCACAATATGTCAGCCTGGATCAGCTTTGCCTCAGCCCGCAATGCGGATTCGCCTCCACTGAGGAAGGAAACCTGATCACAGAAGAACAGCAATGGGCGAAACTTCATCATGTCGTCAGCATTGCCGGTGAAGTCTGGAAATAAAAAAAAGACACGCGATCAGCGTGTCTTTTCTGTTTACAGAGGACCGGTTCCGATTAAAATATCGATATCTATCGTAATATCCGCCGCTTTTCGGCTGATAAACCGCCGGATGCTTTCATCAGTACATTTCCATGTTAAGGGCGTCATTTTCACAAGCCGCTCGAGGTCAGGCTGCAATAAGGTCTTCGTGTAACACAGCCGTTTGCGCTCAAAGGTTTGAAAGCCCGCTTGGAATCGTCCGGCCGCAGAATCGGCGGTGTCATTCCGCCGAGGACTGTCTCCGAAGAAGAATTCCCTTACTTCCTTCAAATAATCACGCCGCGGCACCGCTTTAATGACTGTGCCGCCCTTTCGTAAAAGCCTGCTGCATTCCTTGTAATTCCAAGGTGATAAAACAGACATCACGACATCAAAACAGCTGTCGGCAAACGGCGCATCCGCCACATCAGCGACGGCAAAAACAAAATGATCCCCGAAGGCCTTTGCGGCATGCAGCACACCTTCTTTCGAGAGATCAATGCCGATTCCCGTCACGGAAAAAGCGGGCTGAAGCCATTTGCATACGGCGGCTAAATGAGTGCCTTCTCCGCATCCCGCATCCAATATCGCCGCCGTTGTTTGCGGAGATTGAATGCGGCTGATGATGGCGGCGATCTCCTTTTGAACCGGCCCAAAAAATTCCCGGCTGTCAAAAAGAGCGCGTCTCGCTTCGAACAGCTGCCTGTCATAGCGGGTTTTGACCGATTTATTGAGGAAATTCACATATCCTTGCTTTGATATATCAAATGTATGCCCGTGTCCGCACATCAAGCTTTTGTATTGTGAGACCGCCATGGCCGAACTGCATAGCGGACACCTGAATACGGACTGGCATGATTGCAGTAATTCCGCGCGTTTTCTTTTTATAGACGTCAATAAAAACACCTCATTCATTCGTTATTCCGATGAAATGAAAAAGGCATAGACAAATAAACCTCACTTAATTGGAAGTTTCAACCTATTTATCTATACCTCTCATTATCTGTAACGAATGAACTGAATGATCACGAAAATGACCCCTTTTCTGCCGTCTTTTGAAGGCGGTGCCCTCAGATCCATTTTATCAGCTGCATCCCGTCTTTACAATGAACCGGAACTGTTTTTCGGGGGCTTTTATACCTTTATTATCCAATTACTTGTGAACATCCTTTATTTTCTTTATTTATAATATAAATTTATTATTTTGAAAATATCTAAAAAGGTTGATTTTCAAAAATTGAAACGATAAAATACTGCTATCTCATGTAATATCGTTATTCTTGTATATGATCAGTAATATGGTCTGATTGTTTCTACCTAGTGCCGTAAAAGACTAGACTACAAGAAAGTTTGCATAAATTTGAACGAGTGAAAAGCATATGATGCTGTCAGTCTATTCTTTTCTTTTGGCTCTTATTTATCACACTTTCTGGCTTTCAGGAATTTGTGACGAATAAGAGCTTTTTTTATTTCCATAATACCCTTATAGGAGTTGCTCACATGTACTTTTTATTGAACATTGTCGGTCTCATTGTTGTCATGGCTGTTGTTTTCTTATGCTCACCCAACAAGAAGAAGATTAAATGGCGTCCGATTGTCATGCTCCTCGTCTTTGAGTTTCTGATTACTTGGTTTATGTTAGGGACAAAAGTCGGCGGCTTTGTCATCGGGAAGATCGGCGCGTTCTTTACATGGCTGATTTCCTGCGCCAGTCAAGGGATTGCCTTCGCCTTTCCGTCTGTCATGGCGAACCCGACGGTTGATTTTTTCTTCAGCGCATTGCTGCCGATTATCTTCGTCGTGACCTTCTTTGATATGCTGTCGTATTTCGGTATTCTGCCGTGGCTCATTGATAAAATCGGCTGGCTGATTTCTAAAATATCCCGTCTGCCGAAGCTGGAGAGCTTTTTCTCCATCCAGATGATGTTTTTAGGAAATACGGAAGCTTTAGCCGTCATCCGCCAGCAGCTTGCCGCCGTCAGCAACAATCGGCTTCTGACATTCGGGCTGATGAGCATGAGCAGCATCAGCGGTTCGATCATCGGATCGTACTTGACGATGGTTCCGTCCACTTATGTGTTTACAGCCATCCCGCTGAATTGCTTAAACGCGCTTTTAATCGCCAATATGCTGAATCCCGTGGACGTTTCTAAAGAGGATGATATTATTTACGTTCCTTCAAAAGCGGAGAAAAAAGACTTCTTCTCCACGATTTCTAACAGTATGCTTGTCGGCATGAACATGGTCATTGTTATTTTAGCGATGGTAATCGGATATGTGGCGTTAACGGCTGCGTTAAACGGCGTACTCGGACTGTTCATGCACGGTTTGACCATTCAAAAGATTTTCTCATACATCTTCAGTCCGTTTGCCTTCCTTCTCGGATTAGGCGTACATGACGCGATGTATGTCGCACAGCTGATGGGCATCAAGCTCGCGACGAATGAATTTGTGGCAATGGCCGATCTGAAAGGGCAGCTGAAATCACTTCCGCCGCACACGATTGCCGTGGCTACGACATTCCTGACATCATTTGCAAACTTCAGCACCATCGGTATGATCTACGGATCTTATCAATCTCTGCTTGATGGTGAAAAATCAGCCATCATCGGGAAAAACGTCTGGAAGCTGCTTGTAAGCGGAATTGCCGTTTCCTTATTGAGCGCGGCGATTGTCGGATTGTTTGTCTGGTAAAAGAAAAAAAGCGATACCGCTCCGTTTTGGAGTGATATCGCTTTTTTTTATTGATAGACGGATGCAGGCACGAAAACGTCCCGGATTCCTGCCGCGTACGGTCCGAGATCATATTGTCCGAACACAACGGCAATGCCGTTTTTCGTAAAGAAGAAAGGTCTTTCGTTATTGAGGATGATCTCTTGTTTTTTGACGTCCTGGTCAAACAGATCGTTATGTTTCTTAATGTAGCCGTAAAGATAGTCTCTCGTTTTGTTGGCTTTCGTTTTTGTATTCAGCACATCATTGAGTGTGACCCGATTTTTTGCGGCCAGGTCGTAATTAAAGGTCTGAACGGCTGTCAGCCCGTGTGCGCCGCCTGTGTAACTGTAGTTTTCCGTCTGAATGCTGAGTTTGCCGCCTTGATTATACTTCACCTTGAAATCTGCCTGGTATTCCGCTTTGTAGCCTTGTTTTTCACCGTCTTTTTTGTTTTTTACATATTCTTTGTACGAGTTTTCAATATAGCGTTTGAAGTCCTGATTGATTTTCTTTTCAAAAGATGCGTTTCCCGTATTTGTGACCTCGGGGTAGGTCAGCTGCTTTACATGCTTATACGTCTGGCTTTTGACGACGGGCTTTGCGGTTTGCGCGGCCTCTGCTGAAGGCGCGAAACCTCCGAACGGCGCGGCTGTCAGGACGGTTAAGAGCACGGCCGCCATCATTTTGAATGCCTTTTTCATCACAACTCCTCCTTTTCATTACCGTTCCCTTTTTGAAAACGGTTTACACTCTATAGACAGCGCAGATCAGCAAATTGTTTCTGGGCCTTCTTTCACATTTTCTCCATGAAAAAAGAGACATGGAAAATCCACGCCTCTTTTACCGTGAAGGTCTTTGCGCAATGGCTTCATAAACGGCTTCCGCCAAATCGGAGTTGCCGAACATCTCCAAAACGCCGATGACGGTTTGATCAGGAATCGGTTCTGATTCCTCCTTCGGCACGACAAGCTCTTCAGCCGTTTTTCGCAGCTCTTCGTTTAAAGGCTGTCCGGGGTAAGCCTTGCTGTAAATGGCCATCGGATCAAGGTCATGATTGACACACCATTGGGCGAACACCAAAATCATCATGTTTTCGTCACGCCGGTAATATTCTTCAAGTTGTTTTTCGGTAAACGGCTTCACTATCAATCGCTCCTCCAGAAAATCTACCCCTAAGATACACAAACACAGGGCGGAAGTAAACCAAAGAGGGTGAAACTATTATTTCATCAACCCGCCTGCTTTAAATAGCGCATGCCCTGACTCTCTAAAACTGTTGTCTGAATGTCCAGGACAGCGGAAGATACGGATTTGTACGGAAGCAATTTTCGTTTTCTCCCAATATTCTTTCACAAGAAAAAAGCGCCCCTCTCATCAAAGGCGCTTTTTCATTCTTATACGTTTCTGTCCCAATGCCGATGCTCAGCCACGGCTTTCAGAAATTGTTCATGGTTTCCGTCCGGAACAAGACCGGGGCCGCTTTCGGTTCCGGCGGCGAGGGCGAGAAGTTCTTTTCCTTCACCGGAGGCGCCGATCGCTTTGTAATGGCTGAAAGCTTCGTTGACGAAGTCTCTGGCCGATTTTTGGGCTTTGAGGCTGTCTGTGCTTTGTTTTCCGCCCGGAATAAAAACAGCGTCGTACAGGACGGAATCCGCTGTCAGGAAAGTGGCTGACGCTTTCAGCTCCGTACCGTTTTCTCCCTTGACGGTTCCCAGCGCGGGGCTGATGATATCGGCTCTGACTCCCGCCTGTTTGCATGCGTCAAGCACTTGTTTGACTTTCTCATCAGAAAACCCGTGGTCGGTTAAAACCGCAACCTGCCTTGTCGCTGCCGTCTTCACCGTGTTTTCCTGGCTTAAGGCCGGGGAAGTGAACGTTTCATCAGATTCACGGTCCTTCGGCGGCGGGTTCACGCCGATTCCTTTCGCAACACGCTCGGCAAGCCCGGCGTCGACGTGACTGAAGACGTCAACCACCTGCTGCTGCACATCCTTGCTGTTCACTTTTCCGACCTCAAAACAGAACGCGGAGATGATATGTTCTTTTTCGGCGGGAGACATGCTGTTCCAGAACATCTTGGCCTGAGAAAAATAGTCATTGAAGCTCTCACTGCGCTGGCGGATTTTTCTGCCTTCTACTTTTTCCTGGTAATGAACGTATCCGCCTTCTTCTTCTGAGGCCGGTGACGGATCATTGTTCTGCAGGGAATTTTTATGATAGGCGACAGAGCCCTTATTAATCGTCATCCGGTGGTAGCCGTCGTATTGGTTGTTATGGAACGGGCAGACCGGCCGGTTGATCGGGATCTCGTGAAAATTCGGCCCGCCAAGACGGATGAGCTGTGTATCTGTATAAGAGAAAAGCCGGCCTTGAAGAAGCGGATCATTGGTGAAATCAATGCCCGGCACGACATTTCCCGGGTGAAAGGCGACCTGTTCCGTTTCCGCAAAGACATTGTCCTGATTGCGGTCAAGGGTCATTTTTCCGATCAGCTTGACGGGAACCAGTTCCTCCGGCCACAGCTTCGTCGGATCAAGGATATCGAAATCAAATTTAAATTCATCTTCTTCGTCAATCATCTGAACACCGAGCTCATACTCGACTTTGCCGCCGTTTTCAATCGTTTCCCATAGGTCGCGGCGGTTGAAATCGGGATCTTTCCCGGCAATTTTCTGCGCTTCATCCCATACGAGGGAATGAACGCCGAGCACGGGTTTCCAGTGGAATTTGACAAAGCGCGCTTTCCCTTTCTCGTTGACGAAACGGAACGTATGCACACCGAAGCCCTCCATCATCCGATAGCTTCGCGGGATGCCGCGGTCAGACATCGTCCACATGACCATGTGCGCGGATTCAGGATTGTTTGCGACAAAATCCCAGAACGTATCATGAGCCGTCGCAGCCTGCGGCATTTCATTGTGCGGTTCCGGTTTTATGGCGTGAACGAGATCCGGGAATTTGATCGCGTCCTGAATGAAGAACACCGGAATATTGTTTCCGACGAGGTCATAGTTCCCTTCTTCAGTATAAAACTTCGTCGCAAATCCCCTGGCGTCACGGACGGTGTCAGCTGACCCCTTGGAGCCCGCCACTGTTGAGAAACGGACGAAAACAGGTGTTTTGACGGACGGGTCCTGCAAAAATTTCGCCCGTGTATATTCCGTCATCGGTTCGTACACCTGAAAATGCCCATGAACGCCGTACCCGCGTGCATGAACAACCCGTTCCGGAATCCGCTCGTGGTCAAAGTGCGTCATTTTTTCACGAAAATGAAAATCCTCCATCAGCGTGGGGCCGCGGACGCCCGCTTTTAAAGAATGCTCATCCTCAGACACGCGAAGCCCCTGATTGGTCGTCATTTTTTTGCCGCTGTTATCAGACCGGTACTGCTCCAGCTGTTCGTCCTTTGAGTGTTCATTTACTCGTTTGTTTTGATCATCACTCATGTCAGTTCCCCCTTCTAAAACGAAACATTCTACAGCACATTTACCCGCGGCGTTCTTCAAATAAACTGCTGATCCGCTCATTAGGATTTTAGGTCTGTATTTACATATGCGGTCATACACATTTTGAAATAAGCCCTTTTCACAGAAACAAAATGTGAAAACGCTTACCAAAACAGCTGTTGAACAGGGGAGGTCATATCGTGCTTGCCATACTCGGTTTTGTGATGATGATTGTCTTTATGTATCTTATTATGTCTAACCGGCTTTCCGCTCTTATTGCTTTGATTGTCGTTCCTGTTGTGTTTGCCCTGATCAGCGGATTTGGCAAAGATCTCGGCGGGATGATGATTCAGGGCGTTACAGACCTCGCTCCTACCGGGATCATGCTGTTATTCGCCATCCTGTATTTCGGCATTATGATTGATTCAGGTCTGTTTGATCCCCTCATTGCCAAAATCCTATCGCTTGTCAAAGGGGATCCGTTAAAAATCGCCATCGGCACAGCGGTTCTGACGATGACCATTTCGCTGGACGGAGATGGGACAACAACGTATATGATTACGATTGCGGCAATGCTGCCCCTTTACAAACGGCTCGGCATGAACCGTTTGGTGCTGGCGGGGATTGCGATGCTCGGTTCGGGAGTCATGAATATTATTCCGTGGGGCGGGCCGACGGCGAGGGTTTTGGCTTCCTTGAAATTGGACACGTCAGAAGTTTTTACGCCGCTGATTCCCGCTATGATCGCCGGCGTTCTCTGGGTGATCGCCGTTGCTTATCTCCTCGGAAAAAAAGAACGGAAGCGGCTCGGCATCATTTCAATTGAACACGCGCCGTCTTCTGATCCGGAGGCGGCGCCGCTGAAGCGTCCCGCTCTCCAGTGGTTTAACCTGCTGCTGACTGTTGCTCTGATGGCCGCGCTGATCACCAGCCTGCTTCCCATCCCTGTTCTTTTTATGATCGCGTTCGCCATCGCCTTGATGGTCAACTATCCAAATGTCAAAGAGCAGCAGAAACGGATTTCGGCGCATGCGGGTAATGCGTTAAACGTTGTCTCAATGGTGTTTGCGGCAGGCATATTTACAGGCATTCTCTCAGGCACAAAAATGGTCGATGCGATGGCGCATTCTCTCGTTTCCCTCATCCCTGATGCCATGGGCCCGCATCTGCCGTTGATCACGGCGATTGCCAGCATGCCTTTCACCTTTTTCATGTCGAATGACGCCTTTTACTTCGGTGTTCTTCCCATCATCGCCGAAGCCGCTTCCGCTTACGGAATAGACGCCGCTGAAATCGGAAGAGCCTCCTTGCTGGGACAGCCGGTGCATCTGCTCAGCCCGCTTGTGCCATCCACCTATCTATTGGTCGGAATGGCAGGCGTCAGCTTTGGCGACCATCAAAAATTCACTATTAAATGGGCCGTGGGGACAACGATTGTGATGACGATTGCGGCGCTTTTGATTGGGATTATTTCGTTTTAATTAAAAAAGGATTTCCGCTGGCGGAAATCCTTTTCTGTACATTATTTTTTTGTATAGCGCACCCAGTCATAATGAGCGTATAGCGGATTTACACCATTGTAGGAACCGAGCCAGTCATCGACACCTATCCCATTCCACAAGTTCATCATGATCTTTCCCGGTGTTGTCGGGATTTGGGTTGTCGCAGTATGTTTTAATTGCCCATCGACATACCATTTAATAGAGTTCGGCTGCCAATCGAACGCATACGTATGATAGGCATTGGCCGCGTCAAATCCGAGATCCGCAACCTTCTCATGGTTTCCCGCGCCATTTGTATAATAATTAAATTGAACCTTTGTCGTATCTTTTCCTAAAAATTCGATATCAATCTCATCCCAAGGGGTACCATCCGTTGGACCTGTATAAGTGAAGAACGATGAAACGATCCCCGTGTTTTTAGCCGGTTTCATTCTGACTTCATAAAGTCCATAGCCATAGGTTTGAGCGGAGCGGTTCTCCCCGCAGTCAAACTTGTTATAAGACGGGCTTGTCAGCGCCAAACGCATTTCACCTGATGACGTCACGGATACATTATTTGCACGCCAAGTGCAGTTGAACATATCTCCATTGGAGTAACCATTTGCTTTTTGCCAGAAACCGGAGTTATAGCTGTTAAAAGGTTCAAAAAACGATCCGCCTGTTTGAGCTGATGCAGCAGAAGTGATCGCACACAAACTCAAAAACAATCCAGTGACAAGAATGAGCAGCACTCGTTTCATACGATAAAACATGTCGGCATTCCCCTTTCTTTGAAAGCGATATCTTTATCGATCATACATGATTCTGTTAAAAGGGAACATCGGTCAGAATAATGATAATAACGAATCTTAAAAAAACCTAAATTACCATCAGCACAGTAAGAAATGATCCGCACTCATTGTAATTTAGGTTTTGCCTGCTTATGAGTAACAATCCTAACAAGATCATATGTGAATGTAAGAAAAAATGAATACAAGAAAACAAAAATACCAACGCTTTCATTATGCTTGTTTGACTACCCTTTCTATGTGAATCGTTAAATACAGCAGCTCGTCACTGGTGAGCTTGTGCTCATACGCCCTCTCAATGCATGTTTGGATTTTCTTCGTGCATTCATACGCCCGATGGTATTTTTCTTTCACTGTCTCCAGCAAAAAGTCGTCCTGGCTTTCCATATGTGTGCCGTTAAAAAGACGCTGCGCGAAAAACTTTAAGTGGGTGACAAATCGATAATAGTGAAGCGATTCTTCGTTGAATTCAATCTTAAAATGGTATTTTACGATCCTCAAAATCTCTTGCATGACTTTTGTAATGTTGATGATATTGGGCATCTCTTCATTCAGCTCGGCATTTACAATATGCAGCGCAATAAAGCCTGCTTCATCCTCCGGCAGAGACACGCCAGTCTTGTTTTTCACCATGGCCAACGCTTGTTTGCCGATTGCAAATTCGTCTTTGTACAGCCGTTTCGTTTCCCACAGCAAGGCGTTTTTGATATCCAGCCCTTTCTTATTGCGCTGGATCGCAAAGTTAATATGATCGGTCAGCGACACATAGATGCTGTCGTTGAGCTTTTTGCCGAGCTGTAATTTCGCATAGCTGATAATCTCCTCAGATACTTCCATACACTCGATCGGAATATCATACAAAAGGGTTTTGAACTTTTCTGATACATCTTTGTTATCGAGGGTGAACACTTTCTCAATGCGGGCTTCATCTACCGGATCTCCCGTTTTCTTTTGAAAAGCAATGCCCCGGCCCATGATGACCAATTCCTGATTGCCTTCTTTGAGCACACTGACGACATTATTATTAATGACTTTCGCAATCTTCAATTCCGTCTCCCTCCCGCCTGACCATTTACCTGCTACACCTTGATTGTACATCCTTTTTGTACTAGGTCAATATCTCCAGGTCAATCAGAAAACGCCGTTCAGAAATCATTGTCCAACGATGAGGCAGCGGCGCATATAATGCAGAGAACCGGTTTTTGGGAAGGAGCGTGTGTGATGAAACGGTTTTCGAAAGAAGAAAGCAGCTGGATGCTGTATGATTGGGCCAATTCAGCTTATTCGGTCATTATTATGACGGCTGTGTTTCCCTTGTTTTTTAAAGCGGCGGCGGCGGAAAACGGCGTCAGCGCGGCTGATTCCACCGCTTATTTGGGCTATACGATTGCCGCCGCGACTTTTATTTTGGCGATGCTCAGCCCCGTCTTAGGAACGATTGCCGACTACAAAGGATGCAAGAAACGGTTTTTTGCCTTCTTTTTTCTGATCGGTGTGGCGGGCACCGCCGCGCTGGCTTTGATTCCCGGCGAACCTTGGATGCTGTTATTAATTTGTTATACGATTTCCACGATCGGCTTTGCCGGGTCTAATGTGTTTTATGATGCGTTTCTCGTTGATGTGGCCGCAAAGGAGCGGATGAATATGGTGTCCGCCAGGGGGTTTGGGCTGGGCTATATCGGCAGTACAATCCCTTTTCTCCTCAGCATTGCCGTGATTCTGTCAGCACAAGCGGAGATGATTCCGCTGTCCGCCCAGGCTGCCGGCCGCATTGCCTTTTTGATTACGGCGGCATGGTGGGGGCTGTTTTCGATTCCGCTCCTTCTCCGCGTCCGCCAGCGCTATTATATCGAGAGGGAGCCGCGGCTTGTGATCAGCAGTTTTATACGGCTGGCCGGCACGCTGAAGCAGATCAGGAAGCACCGGGCGCTGTTTTTGTTTCTGCTCGCCTATTTCTTCTACATCGACGGGGTCGGCACCATCATTACGATGTCCACGTCATACGGGGCTGACCTCGGCATCAGCGCGGCAAATCTGCTGATTGTTTTATTTGTCACACAGGTCGTCGCCGCGCCTTTTTCGATTTTGTACGGGCGGCTGGCCGAACGGTTTAAGGGAAAAACAATGCTTTATGCCGGCATCGGCGTGTATATGATTGTCTGCACGTATGCTTATTTTATGGATTCCGCTTTTGATTTCTGGGTTTTGGCTATGCTTGTCGCCACTTCCCAAGGCGGTATTCAGGCGCTGAGCCGCTCTTACTTTGCCAAGCTTGTCCCCAAACAGAACGCCAATGAGTTTTTCGGCTTTTATAATATTTTCGGCAAGTTCGCTTCAATTATCGGCCCGCTTTTGATTGCCGTGACCGCCCAGCTGACCGGAAATTCGTCAGCCGCCGTGTTCAGCCTGATTTTGTTATTTGTGATCGGCATTGCCATCCTTGCGTTTGTGCCTGAGGAAACGGCGTAAAAAAAGCCTGCACGCGGCAGGCTTTCTTTTTTTATTTCTTGGCTTTATGGACTTTCAGTTTTTTGCCTTTGACCGTCGTATTTTTCATGATGTCAAGAACGTGCGGGCCTTTGCCGTTCAGAATTTCGACGTACGATGCGTTGTCCAGAATCGTGATAATCCCGATATCATCGGCTGAAACGCCGTCGATTTTCGCGATCGTCCCTACAAAATCGACCGCTCTGAGTTTTTTCTTTTTCCCGCCGTTAAAATACAGTTTCATGATGTCTTTGTTTAACTGTTCGCTTTTGTCTGTTTTGACATCGGGGCGGGCGTTCAATTTTTCCGCAAATGCCGCTTTCCGTTCCGCTGTTTCTTTTTCCGACGGCGCTTCCCGCTTTTGGATGCGGAAACCGATATATGTCTCAATGTCATTCAGAAACCGCGATTCAGACGGCGTCACAAACGTAACGGCCCGTCCGCGGTGTCCGGCGCGGCCCGTTCTGCCTGTGCGGTGCACATAGCTTTCTTTTTCAAGCGGAATATCATAATTGATGACGAGGCTGATGTTTTCGATATCAATTCCTCTGGCGGCAACGTCGGTCGCAATGAGATAGCGGAACTCGCCGCGCTTGAATTCATTCATGACGTCAAAGCGGTCTTCCTGCACCATGCCGCCGTGAATTTTATCGCAAGGGTAGCCCAGCCTGTCCAGCTCATCGGTTAACTGGATGACCCTTTCTTTTGTCCGGCAGAATATGATGCAGCTGTCCGGGTTTTCGGTGATCAGAACATCACGCAGCAAAGATGTTTTGTCCTCTTCTTCTGTTCTGGTGACAAAATGCTCGATGTCTTTTGTCGTCAGGCCTTCCGCTTTTACTTCAATCAATTCAGGGTCTTTCATATATGTGCGGCTCAGCTTCTCGACGTCATCCGGCAGCGTCGCTGAAAACAGCATGGTGACTCTGTTTTTCGGCAGATGCTGAATGATGGCTTCCACCTGTTCAATAAATCCCATATTCAGCATTTCATCCGCTTCGTCAATCACCACATACGCCAGCCGCTCAAGCGGCAGCGTCCCTTTTTCTATATGATCAAGCACACGCCCCGGTGTTCCGGCAACGACGTGGCTTTTTTGCTTCAGTTCGGTTTTCTGTTTGTCAAAAGAAGCTTTTCCGAAAACCGCCGTGGCTTTTATCCGTTTGAAACGGCCGATATTCGTGATATCTTCTTTAATCTGCGCCGCAAGCTCGCGGGTCGGCGTTAAAATCAGGGCCTGCGGTTTGTTTTCCTCCCACTCCGCAAGTTCGCAGATCGGAATGCCGAAAGCCGCGGTTTTGCCGCTGCCCGTCTGCGATTTGACGACGAGGTCTTTTTTTTGCAGCGCGGCGGGGATGACGCGCCGCTGCACTTCAGTCGGCTCGGTGTATTGCAAGCCATTCAGCGCCCGTCGGATCTCGGGGCTGATCGCATATTCATTAAACTCATTCATGACTAAACTCCTTCTCTGTCCGGCTCCCCTCATTATACGCGAAATGCCGCCGCTTTACCCTGACGTTTTGCCGGGCCGTTCGGGGGACTGCTTTTTCTTCATGTCGAGCACGACCCATTTGGCGCAATAAAAGCTCATGCTTCCTTCCCCGTCATTGACATAGTAGCGGATCGATTCCCAGCCGCCGTCGACCGGGCTGATATCCAGATGGATGTCGGTGATGCTTTCAAGATCATCCAGCCGGGCAGACCTCACATCCTCAAACCGCAGCACGGCATCATACTGTCCGTCAGTCAGCTTCAGCTCAAACACCGGGATTTTATCATAATACTCGTTATACCCGGTATAGAACGTAAACTCCGTCAATTCAAAACAACCCGGCGAATCCGGCCCCGGCAGAACTGCTTTCTCATGTTTGTGCCATTCCATTTTGCGCCTCCTTTTTTTCACCTGAATTGACATGTCTGACTCAAATGAATTTTTTTCTTACAAACCCCCATGAACTTCTTTATATTCCTGCATCCAATCTCTTAATTCTTCTAACGTATGCAGATACGCATCAGGCGAATCTTTCAGATCAAACCCGCTCAAATATACGAGCATCTCCCAAACGGTTTCGTCCTCAACCGCCGGATCACCTGCACTCACATACTCAGACGCCCAATCCGACACTTCTTCCCTCGCCGCTTGACCGTTCAGGATCAGACCAGCCTTCTTCAGACATTCTGCTCTTGTGGGTTCTTTCACGTCAGAAGCCTGCCTTTCATTTCTTGTTTAAAATGCTGACTAACCATTTTCTTGCCCGTTCATGCCGCCCGATTTCCCGGCTGAGCTCCGGATAATCCATTAAAGCGTTTTTCAGCTGCGCATATTGCGGATACAGCTCAAAAAAGGATTTATATAAGGCTTTACGCTGCCGTGCAGGCATTTGTTTATTCGCCAACACAAAATCTAAGCTGCCGCAGACAAGTGCGAAGTATTCATAAAAATCCCCAGCGCAGGCAGCACCCTCAAAGTCTTCTTCGAATCTCCCTGCATCTGAAGGCAGCGGCCCCTCTAATTCTTTTTTGTATAATTTCAGGTTTCGGATGACGTCATCATTTAAAGAATATCTGTTGGATTTTAACATCTCAGAATCACTCGAATATCACCTGATTCATCGATGATCGTAATCGAAAGCCCGCCATTCTGATGCCGTCCGAGATACAGACGCCCGCAGTTATCAAAATGACAAAACCATCCTTTTACTGATTCTTCGACTATCTTATTCATTTTTATTTTCATATAATTACCCCTTGAGTCTTGGATGGTATTTTATTTATATCGATCGTTCACTCTGTAAAATGATATGCAGATGGCTGAAAAAAGCCATCTGCATAGGATTGATCAATACTTTACCATATATAAATCGTTATCACTAAAGATAAAAATACGGTCCTGTACGGCTCTGTACGTTGTTTCTCCTTTTCTATCAATACCGTGTATCATGACGTCAGTCTCTGATAAGCCTTTGTGCTCTTCATGAAATGAAAATAGGGTATCCTCGTGACTCTGAATCAGAAGCACCCTTTTTTTCGAAACGGATAGCTGATCACAATAGGAGTATTGATCGCCGTCCAGCACATATTCTGCAACAGTACGAATTCTGTCCTGTTCAATCTGATAATGCCCGATGACACAGCGGTCCTCTCCCTCGAAACATACATACAAATCAGATTTGATCGATTGTACGGCATAGCATTCATGCATCATTTCTTTAAAATCGTCTTCAAAATAAAACGTTCTGTCTTCTGTATGAAAAGCAAATATCGCTTTTCCTTGAGGATTTCTCTCATCATACATACCCTCGTCCGTTAATCCGATCCATAATAAACCATCCTCACCCAGATGAAATACATTGGCGCTTAATAGAAAAGAACAAATCGGATTGATTTTATTACTGTTTATGCAGTATGCGGCTAATTGACACGTATGATTTTCCAGGTAAACGATCACGATTGTGTTATCATACGAATCAATGAGATAGAAATGGGCATCTTCAGAAAATCCGTGTAACTCTTTTTTGATTAAAAGAGAGCTGCCTTTCATAACCTCCAATATTACTTTGTGATCGTGCACCGACACAATAAATACCTGATCATCCCGACCCGCATTGAAATAGATGATGTGCTCTCTTTTATATGACCCAACCCGCTCCGCGGTAAGTTTCAACATCAGCAACACTCCATAGATTAAGAATCTGGAATTTATATCAAATTAATCAATGATATATAAATCTGCTGCATCAAATTCAAACCAAATGATTTTTTCATTATTTTCAGTAGTTACATCAACCTTTTGAGTGTTCAGGTTCATATAGGACTTATTTTTGGCAGGATTTGCCATTATAACAACAAAGTCATTGATCGATGCTAAAAAATATAATTCATCTAATAAGTGATCTGCCATCAATTCTTCTTTGGTTAGGGCACATTCAATATGAATGAACTTTTTCGATACAGTATTCATATTTATCATTTTCTTTTCAACCTTCTTCTTCCATTCTTCAATAAAAGAAGGTGATGCCATTACTTCTATCAGAACTGTTTCGAATTCTAAGTCATTCATTAATTGAGAAAAAGTATCTTTACTCACTAGATCACATGAATAAATCGAATTGTATTTAAGCGGATTAATCACATCCAGATTCCCTATAGCCCTCAATGATTCTTTTTGTAAATTTAAAGGAGTGTTCATGTTTGCCTCCGCGAACGATTTCGTTATGTAAGAAAAGAGAGGCTGGGAACCTCTCTTATTTGTTTATTTATGATTTTGAATGATACGCATAAAATGATTGGTCGTCAAAGCGAACTGTTTCAGCTTCTACAGCAATCAGCATTCTGTTCATGTCAATGAGAAAATTAGCATTTGATTGATACTCCGGAATTACAAGTTCCAGACAGACGTCTCCAATTTTGGCCATGCTGTCTCCTCGTTTTGGGTGAAAAGAGGCTGGGAACCTCTCTTCACATTAATAGACTAGGATTCATTTAACATTTCAATCATTTCTACCGCTTCTAAGTACAATTCATCAATTCTGTTTTGAATTTCTTTTGAGATTTCTTCATCACTTTCTAGATCTGATAAATATCCCGCTTTCCCCGAAAACAACCTTCTTTCACAAATCCATATATCTAGGTGGTCTACACAATAGCCGACTTCATTATCGTGAAAGCCTGCGCCGTCCACATAAGCTGCAGAAAAAAACACCAATGAATGATAGGTATTCTCAAAACAATCTGAGGGCTGTACCTCTTTTCCGATCTCCTTTTCGTCTCCGATTCTTCCAAAAGCAGCTTCAATTTTCAATCCCATTTTTCTAAACTTTTCTTGATTCTTATTTTGTTTAATGCGATTCGTTCAAATTGTTTTTCTATTTGTAGTATCTCTTTCTGTGTAATAGAATTCAGGTTGATTTTTTTCATGCTACGCCTCGTTCAGAATTCAAAACACTTACTACTGTCAGTTTCTGTACAGTAAGTATCCTCTAACATAATTGCAAGAATGTAAGGAATCAGTCTTTTAACATTCATAAATTTTTACGAAATGTAAGGGTTCTTTTGCTTGCTCTCTCCTCGTAAGAGTTTACAAAATTTATGTATGGCATAAATTTTACAAAGTCTCTTTTTAGAATTAGATATTATTGTACAATCTATTTATAAAAGATTAAAGGGGAATAACTATGTCCTTAAATGTAGTCAAAGAATTAAGAAGAATAGAAGATTCTATTGATGAATTCACAATTAACCTTAGCAATTCAGATTTTGTTGAATTAATAATAGGGTTCCGAATGTACAGATTAAAAGGTTATGACAAGCTGTATCTTAAACTGGGGAACGAACAAGGAAGTTGTAAAAACTCTACCGAAAAGATACCCTACCTAGAAAAATTCAAAATGATTTATCGATCTGAAATAAAAATCTGCAGGCGAATATTGAAAAACTTAGATAATGGATTAGTAAATATAATTTACCCCAAAGTGTATGAAGAGCTTTTAAAAGGAGTGATAGTAGATAGGGGTCTATATAATAACGAAGAGTCCGTATACGAAAATATAAAAAATTACTTGAAGATGATGATAACAAAAGAGTTAGAGGAGACAACTCAGTTATTATATAATGTGAAAAATTATCCAATTCAGTACACAAACATGTTTAGTACTTTTATTTGCCCAGAACAGGTTTATAGATATCCTAAAGAAACAATTATATACAAAGATGCATTCATTGCGACATATCAGTCACATTACGCTGTTTTTTCTAATGAAAGAACGACTGAATCTACAAAAAATACATTGTTAAATATTATTGCGTATCTAAGTGGACGTCCCTACTTTTACTTCACAGAAAACCCTGCTTTTAATAACAAGTTACTTAATTTATATGAACAATTTGATTTACTAGACATGCTTAGGTTAAGAAGGAAGAGCTTCCTTGAAGGTACAGAAGAAGAACCTTTACACCTTGAACTACCTATTTTAAAACAGGTAAAAGGCTACTCTACTGTCCGTTTCGAGGATTCTCTACATGAGTCATTATTTGAGTTATATCATGCATCTTTAAAGCAGTTTGAACCACTACCAAGATGTGTTTTTTTATTTAGAGTTTTTGAATATGGTGTGCAAAATCATTATAAACCTTTAATGAATCCATCAAACTATAAAGTAGAGGATGCAATTCATTATTATATAAATGAAGTTATGAAGCATAATTATAACCCTCTCTATTATATTGATTATGGTACATACATAGATGAAGAAAGCAAAAAAGTAATAAGAAAAAGAAAAGCTAAATATGTAAACCTTATAACAGAACTAAAGAAAGAATCAAAGAAAATAAAGAAAGAGTGGAACGAACATCCTTATCTAAAAAATAAAAGTCTAGGTGAGATAATCTACACTCACGGTCGAAATGCGGCTGCACATGGGGGAAGTGGTCGAGGAAATGCCAGGTATGATTATTCAACTAACTATAAGCTTTTAAACAACGTTAACATTTACTTAGAATTAATAGCAAGATACTTAATAGAACTCTTTAATCCTCAACTTAAAAATATAGTTGAAAGAAAAACTTGGCGTTATATAAAAGAAAACAGGAGTCGTGCTTTTTCTAACGATTGAACATACTTAGTAAGAAAAGGCACATTTTTTGTGCCTTTTCTTATATATCAAAAAAATCTTCTGCTTTTGAGTTAGGATCAATAGTTTTTAAGACATTCATTATTCTTTTTATAGTTTGTCGCGATTCCCTCAAGTTTTCCCTCTGGTATGTAATTGGAATCAATGAACACCTTAGTAATTGTATTTTTATTTAATCCAGTCTGACTGGATAATTTACTTTGACTATAACCTTTTTTATCTAAGAATCTTCCTCACTTACTTCTGCTTGGGATTTATTCTCGCCATGAGATTACCTTCTTTCTATGCAGGATAGACTTTTCTTTATTATACCTTAAATTGACATAACTTAAAAATATTTACATAAAATAGATTCTGCAGATGAATGTCCAAATATACCTAATGGGTTAGGGAATGTGCTTGCCCGTTTTCTCATCTGCCTCTGCTAATTCATCTTCTGATGCAAATGTATCGCCTTCACTCATGAGATATTTACCGTCTTCATATAAAACAAATTTTAATTGAGAATGACTGTTTTTCTCTATTATCTCTTGAGGCATCTTGGATATTACTTTCCAATCTCCTTGCAGAAAACCTGTGTGCTTTTTTCATACCGCTCATACCCTGAATATGATTGTGTTCCACTTCTTTTGCTTGAGCATAAGCCATCTTAACTACTTCTTTGACTTTCATAAACTGTATTTTTTGTCTTGATTAAGAAGCCCAATGGTGGTGATAAACCAAGTGGGCTTTTTGTGTTTGTCTAGGTCTA
This sequence comes from Bacillus sp. JK74, assembly GCF_053663395.1. NCBI lineage: Bacteria > Bacillati > Bacillota > Bacilli > Caryophanales > Bacillaceae > Bacillus > Bacillus sp. JK74. The sequence goes on from NZ_JBSJQB010000001.1 coordinate 811,274, forward strand.
CTTATTAAAAATCTTATTTTCTTTACTTTCGGATTAGAATATTATTTGTTTTCTCTAAAAATTGTCGGTTTATCACGTTCTATTTGATTTAGTAGTTTATCACCAAAAATGGTCATTGTTTGATGGCAAGGATCACCTAACACTCCCCACTTGAAATTCTTATGAAAAAAGAAATAGTAATCCCCATTTGGAAAAATCGGTACAGGCCACTCTCCGAATTCATCTAGCTGAAACTGTTCGTGGGGATGAAAAATATAAGATTCATGCTGCCAATCAAGTGCATACATTGTCTCCTGCTGAGTGGTGCATGCCTTGAAAGCTTTTAACATCTTTAACTCTAAATCATCTATCGCTTCTTCACTAATATTTACAGTAATATCGAAAACACTATAAGGTTTAGGAGGCTTTATTTTATAGATTCTACTACCTGGTTTCCATTTAATGATTCTATTAACTTTATTCCATATATAATCATTTGTTTCCTCATCTAATACATACCAACTCATAATTAGTGTCACCTTATTCTTCTAAAGGTTTTGTAATGATTTTTTGTATAATACATTCTTCCATTACTCCCATATACGATCCTTTCAGCTCCTCTATTAACCCCCTTTCTATATGGGTGAACATCATATTCTCTGTAACTATGTTTCTTAGGTAGTCTCCAATGACTCTTCTTTTTTGGTTTATTCCGATAAGACCTTCCACCTTTATACCCCTTTGGCGCGTTTCCTTTTTTATATACATGATGTGCTACCTTTCGAACATGAGCTGAGGCTTTATGCACTTTGTTAAGACGGTAAACACGATATGCAATTTTAACACCTTTATATGCAGCCCCTCCAATTAAACCAATAGCTGCAGCTTTAGCAACACCTCGCCAGCCCTTACCAGATTTATATGCTTTGTAAGCATCATAAGCCGCAAAGCCGGCGTTAATGGCTAGCCATACCCAATGCCCATCCGGATCGACGTTCATGACTGGGTTGTTGTTTCCGTATGCATACCCATTCTGATCCAGTGAATCGCCGTCACTTCCCGGGTCTGGATCGAGTGATAAGAATACGCCGTTTCTTGGTTCGTAGTAGCGGGCCATGAGATAGTACAAGCCGGTTTCTTCGTCGTATTGGTAGCCTGCGTAGCGGTAGCGGTTGTCTTTTACTTCGTCTCTTGCTTCGGTTTTTGTCGGATTTCCCCACGCATCGTACTGATATTTGGCAACGGTTTTTCCGGTGCTGTCTGAGATCGCGATGACGTCACCGTGTGCGTTGTAGTGATAGAAATATTTCTTGCCGTTCTCTGTATAGGATAACAGCTGGCCGCTGTCACCGTACGTGTATGATTTTGTGACGTTGTTGTCGGCGTCTGTTTCATACAGGACGTTCAAGCTGTCTCCGTCGTAGAAGTAGTTCGTGACGTTTCCGTTGACGGTTTTTTGGATTCTGTTTCCTTTTTCATCGTATTTGTATGTTGCGAACGGCTTGTCTTCGCCTTTTTTCGTGACGGCGGTCAGGTTGTCTTCCGCGTCCCACGTATATGTGTATTTGCCGTCAGATGTGCGGTTGCCGTTTTTATCATAGGATAGGTCTTCGTCATTCACCTTCGTCAGCTGGTTCATGATATTGAATGATGCGTTGACTGATTTGCTTGCGCCGTCCTTTGTGGTGGTGACGTTTGTCCGGTTGCCGAAGCCGTCGTACGTATATTGAATGACGGTGCCGTCTTCATGAGTTTCTTTGACGAGCTGGTTGAGCTTGCCGTATTCGTACTGCACCTTTCCGCCGGCTGAGCTGTCGATGACCGTGCGGTTGCCGTTGGCGTCGTATTCATAGCTTTCCCGGAAGATGCTGCCGCCGTTTTTCGCTCCGATATGAAGAGAGCTGACAAGATTCCGCTCATCATATGAGAAGCTCGTGCCGACTTCATTTCCGCTGATGAATGTCTGGACATTGCCGTTTTCATCATAATCAAATGTATAGGCTGAAGTGCCGTCTTTCATTTCAATCATTTGATCAAGTTTGTTGTACGTAAAGCTGTTTGTTCCTTTTTGGCCGCCGTGGCTCCATGAGAAAGTTTTCAGCTTATCCGAATCAGCCGGATACGTCCAGCTTTGGCTGCCGCCGCGGTCGGTTAATTCGGTCAGGCGGTTTTTGTTGTCAAAGGTGCGTTTTTTCGTTGTATTTTGTTCTTTGTTTGTGACTGACGTTTCATTGCCGTTTTTGTCATAGGTAAAGTTGTATTTTTCAGTGCCGTTATACGCTTTTGACTTAACCCGGTCGGTGCCGTCATAGGTCAGCGACACTTCATTGCCGTTGGCGGAAACGGTTTTCGTCAGGTTGCTGTTGGCGTCATATTCACTCTTCAGTACATTGCCGAGCGGGTCGGTTGTTTTGACGAGCTTGCCCATGACGTCATATTCATATTGATAGGTCTGGTCTGCGCCGGCCCGAATCGTTTTTGTCAGCTCATTTCCTTCCTTGTCATAGCTATGAAGGATGGATGTGCCGTTTGACAGGATCAGCTTTGTCAGCTGGTCGGCCTGATCGTATTCGTAGGCGGTTGTTTCGCCTTTCGCATCGGTTTCAGACATTTTCTTGCCAGTCTCGTCATATGAAGCAGTGCTTGCATACCCTAGTTCGTCTTCTTCTTTTGTGACGTAGTTTCCTTTTTCGTCATAGGTGTTTTTCGTCAGGATGCTTCCTTCGATTAAACGGATGTCATCAAACCACGCCGTTCCCGTTGCGCTTTTTTGAAACAGAATGCTGATTTCGATTTTATTGATCGGCTTTGTTTTCGGAATGACTGCCGCCGCCCGGTTCCATTCCTGTGTCCCCTGCGGGAATTTGGCGGTGTAGACGCCTGTCGTGCCGTCCGCATAAGTGACGTCAGCCTGAAGCGCGTAATCATTGTCGTTCGTTAATTTTACGCCGTCAGCCTTGGACATCCCTGTCAGCGTGATATATACCGGCTTATCGTCCGCGCTTTGGCCTAATGTAACGGTTTGTTTTGCGGCCGCATTGGCTTGTGATGCATTTGTGCGGGACGCTTTTAATGAGCTGTCATCATCGAAGCCTTCATCAAGGTCAGCGGCGGTTCCGCTTGTGCTCCATCCGTCTGTTTTGGCCGTGAAACTGCTGTTTTGAACCTGGTTATAGCTTGAAGAGACTTCGCCTTTTTCCAGCTGAACCTGATCAAACCACGCTTTTCCTTTGCCGTCCTTGTCTTTATGATCCACTTCCATATAGACGATGGCTTTTCCTGCATTGGCCGGTGTTGTAAAGGTAATCTGCCGTTTCGTCCAGTCATTCTTTCCGGCTAATGCGCCTGATTCATTGTGAATCCATTGAATGCGTTTTTGGTCTTTGTCACGCAGATCAATGTTGAAATACGCTCTCGCCTTTGTCAGATCCGTTTTGATCTGGCCGCTGAGTGTATACGTCGTATTCGGCTCAAGCTGCACTTCCTGCGTTGCGGACGCATGGCCGTGCTCTGTTCCGGCTGAAGCGGATTGTGAGGTGATCTCCAGTGCTTTTTGTCCGGACAGCGCGCCGCTTCTTGCTTTTACAGACGCGATGCTTCCGCTGTCTCTCGTAGCGGTGAGATTCCAGCCCAGCTTTGTTGCTTCAAAGCTGCCGTCTTTCAGCAGGCTTGCCGAAGCTGCCAGCTCTTTGCTTGATTGAATGAGATTACCGTATTTGTCATACACGGCGGCGGATGAGGATTTTCCGCTTTGATCCGTTTCAGAAACGGCATCCAGTCCGTCGTACGCAATATCAGTGATGTTCCCCTCGGTATCCTTCATTTTCGTTAAGTCATTGTTTTTGTTGTACTGATACGTTTCGGTGCCGTAGTTGTCTTTTACGGCTGTGACGTTGCCGTCTTTATCATATTGATAGCTTTCTGTCGCTTTGCCCGCATCCGCGTCGTTCGGATCGGTGTCCTGAATGACGTTGTTGCCTTCGTATACAGTGTTGGTCGTGATTTTCAGCCCTTCGGCATCATCGATCATCTGAATCGGGTTGCCCGCCTCATTATAGCCGTACTGCACTTTGCGGCCGTTCGGCTGCGTCATGAGCAGCGTTTTTTTGTCCGCGTCATAGCTGTAGTCGTACGTTTCTTTTTTCGCATTGACGGCTTTGGTCAGACGGTGGCCGCTGTATTGGTATTCAGTGAACAGCGGTTTGTCATCCGTGCTGTTTGCGGAATACTGCTTGACGAGGCGCCCTTCGGCATCATAGTCGTAGCTTGTGACGCTGCCGTCAGTATCCGTCACCTTTTTGAGAAGGTCTTTGTCATATGAATACGAAATCTTTTTGTTTTTCGGCCCTGTAAGAGATGTGACATGGCCGTTTTCATCATAGGTAAATGTCAGCTTGCGCCCTGATGCGTCTGTTATGGCGGTCAGCTGATTGCTGTCGTTATATCCGTATACGGTTGTGTTGTTGTGTCCGTCAACGACTTTTTGAAGCTTGCCGCCTTTTTTGCTGAAATAAGCGTTCGTCTGATCCTTTGTTTTTAATACAAATTGGTCGCTTGTTTCCGTCAATTCGAGATAAACGCCCGTAGGCGGCTGATACGTGCCGTCAGATTTTTTCGTGAAGACATGTGTTGTCGCGTCCTCATCAATATAAACGGCTCTGCCGTCTTCAGAAAGAATCGACGTTTCCGCATCGGCATACCAGCCTTGGCCGAACATATGGTCAGAGCTGTCAAGGCTGTTGAAGGTCCGGGAGAGTCCGAGCCCCGGTCCGCGTCCGTCGATTGACATATCTTCTTCATTGACGATGACATTTCCCGTCGCTCCGTTCAGCTGTCCGTCCGGAATGTCGATAATAGACCAGAATTCTTCCGTTCCGAGGAATTCCGCACCTTCATGGAAAACAGGGTTAAAAGGTGCCGTCGGTATGCTGTCACCGTTTGCGTCATAGGCGGTCAGCGTAAAGGAATAGTTCTTCTTCCCTTTGTAATTGCCGTTTGCGTTTTCGTAAACAGGTGAAGGGTCAAGCGCCAGTTCGCCGCCCTTTCCGTCCGTGTGAAGCTGGAATTTTCCCGCTTTCACTTCATCGGCTGACGGCCAGATGTGTTTGTTTTGGGTCGTCCAATGATCGGTATCCCCGACATCGAATGATTGATAGTCTTTTCCGTTGTAGATGTTGATTTTGTAGCCTTTGGCGTTTTTGACTTTATCCCATATGAGATTGACATAACCCGTTTGGCTCGATTTCGTGTTCGTATAGACGTAGCCTGTCAGATTTTTCGGCTTTGCGATATCAGGCAGCGCCGGGCTTGATTCCGGTGAGGCGATCGCTTCTCCGTCTTTGTTATAGGCAATGACTTTAAATCCGTAGGTTTTCCGATTCGCATCTCCGCCGGCGTTTTTATAAACGGGGCCCGGGTTAATCGGCAATTCCGCGCCTTTTTTGTCTTTCAGGTGAAGCGCATATTTTCCGGCGCTGATTTCCGCCTTTGTCGGCCAGATGTTTTGATTTTTTGTGGACCAGGATGTTTTATTTCCGAGGTCAAGCGTTTCAAAGCTTTTGCCGTTAAAGACTTGCATTTTATACCCGGCTGCGCCTGATACGGCTTTCCAGGAAAGATCAAACCAGCCTGTGGCGTTGTTGTTATTAAAGCCTTTCGTGCTTGGTTTCTGAACTCTGCCAATATTCGGAATGACGGGCTTGGCGGCCGCAGACATGGCGCCTTCTCCCTGGTCAAACACCGCGCTGACCGCGACCCAGTAATTTTTACTTGCCGGATAGCTGCCGCCGGAGTTTTTATAGACCGGCGAAGGATTAAGCGCTAATTCACTTCCGCCTTTTCCGTCTGTATGCAGCTTATATTTGCCGGAGTCGATTTCCGCTTTTGTCGGCCAGATGTTTTTTCCTTTTGTGCTCCAAGAAGTTGCATTGCCGACAGAAATGGCCTGATATTCTTTCCCGTTATAAAGCCACACTTTATAGCTTTTGGCGCCTTCAGCTTTTTTCCAGCTGATATTGAAAAATCCTGTCGAATCTCCGTTATGATACGCTTTGACAGACGGCGTGTCCGCCTTCGGAATCGTGTATGTCACTTCAATGTATGGTTTTTTAACAGAGTTTGCTGATGACATCAGCTTCTTCCAATATTCTTTTCCGTTGCCGTTTGCGTGAAGCTTAAAGCCGTAATTGGCGCCGCCGCTGTTCCACGACTTGACTGCGGATGTGACATCGAAGCTTGCCCATTGGCCTTTATAGACCTCGGCTTTGCCGATGTTTTTGGAGCCCGGCTTGTTTTTCCACGTGATCTTGGCATTGTCGTAATTGCTGTTTACGGTGTCGAGCCAAAGCCCCGTCGCCTTTGATCCGTAATAGGAGTGGACTGTGTATGCTTTAAGCGTCGCTTTTGTCACCGTCATGTTTTTGATCGGCTTTAGATTATCAAACTTCATAAATGCGTAGTTCGTTCCGGTTGTGCCGTCATAATATCCAGTTTTCAGCACGTACGCTTTCAATCCGGCATCCCATTTCTGCGATGCGGCAGAGTAGTTTGTCGTCGGGTACGCGCTCATGACAAAGGTATCGGATGACACAGATACTGATGTTGAAGGGTCAATAGATACCGGATAAACCCGCTTGGGATCTTTCAGCCATTTTTCATCGGCCGTTACATGGAGCAAGTAGCCTTCGCTGTTTTTTTCAAGTTTGAAGCTGACATCTTCTGACCTGTTGACTTCACCTGACTTTTCGTCGAGATCTGAGTCGGTCATAAAAGGCTTCGGCACGGTGTAGACGACATTGTCTTTGTCATCAGAAAACGCGATCGAGCCGTCTTCCTGTTCTTTAGCCTGAAGGTCGGTTTTGATTTGAAAGGTGAAGGAATTGTAGCCTTCATATTTGTGAAGCACAAGGTCTTCTTTTATGTTTTCGTTAAATGTGTAGGTTTGTAAATCAATAGCAGGAAACACTTGCTGATACGTAAGCTCGTTGCTGTCTTCCTTCACTTTTGCTGAGGCATCTGTCGGAGTGATTGCAGCCTGATCGGGGCCTTTTGCGCCGGTTAATGAGTATGTGAGCTTATGATCACCGTGTTCAAATGTAGCGTATAATCCGTTTTTCATTTGCTTCAGAAAATCGGAGTTCAGCACTGTATTTTCCGTCCCGACATCCTTTGAGCCGGTTTTCAATTCAGGAGAAATGTCTTCCCAGTCCGCATTGGCGGTTTCTTTCGTATGAATGGGGTCTGTGTAGATTTCCTGTTTGTATACACCCTCGCCCTCATAATAAAGTTTTGAATTCTCAGTTCTTTCAGACGTGATCTCACCGTCTTGATTGATATCTTTTTGATCAAATGGCATCTGCTCGGATGCTTTTTCCGCCGGAAGATCTTTTTCCGGGTCTGCTGCCGGAATGGCGGCGGTTTTCGCTTGATCTTGTTTTTCACGCGTTTCTGCCGCAAATACATCGGCAGGCGCAATGGAAATCATAAGCGTTGCCGCAAGAGTGCCGGCCAGCCATTTTTTCCACTTGTTCTTTTTTCCTATTTTCATAGGTTCTCCTCCTTCTTTTGTAATATAGGCTTAACAATAGTAATATTATTGAAATTGTTTATCAATATTTTCCTAGGTATTTAAGGTTATTTTAAGGATTATAGGAATTTTGAACCTTTTATTCATATAAAAAAACCGCCGGCTGCCGGCGGTTTTTCGTATTATGGATAGCGGAGATTTGTATTTTGCGCTCCCGCGTAGGATTGGGCGAAGTTTTTGGCGTCCTGGGCTGAAAACGTGCCGTAGCTGTAATTTGATCTCGGATTCCAGCCGGTGCGCGGTGATTTCGGGGCTTTGAGCGACGGGAATGAACCGATGTCGGTGAATTGGGCCGTCCCGTAGTCGTCTATCATTCCGCCTTTTTCATTTCCGTTACCGAAATAGTTGGCTTCTGAGAAGACAGTCGCGTTTGTATGAATGGTGAATCCTAAATTAAAATTGGTCACATAGTTGTTTTTTGCGTGAAAATAGCCGTATCTCATCAGGCCCGGTGAACGCACATAGACGTTATTAAAATAGTTGTTGGTGATCGTCATATGCGGATAGCCGATATAATTGCGTCCTTCGTTATCATCATTCGGATAACCGAGAATCAGGCCGTACAGATGGTCTGTGAATTTAGAGTTAGACAGTGTCACAAAATCCGCTTTGGCGCCGACATACAGAAGCTTTCCCAAATCGCTGTGGCTGGTCGGATTGTAGCTGTGTCCTTCAAACCACACGTGGTCAATCCAGTAATTCTGTCCGTTCGCTATGTACATCGGAATGTCGTTGTTGCCTGTAATGGCGGCATTATGGCTGATAATGAGATTTTTGAAAATCACATTGTTTGAGCCGGAGCCGGTGGTCAGATAGATGTTGGTCAGCCTGTGGCTGGTATAAGAGCCGACGATGGTTTTATTGGCGCCGACTGTCACAACGGCTTTACCCGGGGAAGAAATATCACTTGTGATGACGATGGTTTTGCGGTCCGTTCCGCCCGCATTGTTTTTCAGATCATTGAGATTGCTGACGTAGACGACGGGGCCGCCCTGGCCTCCCGATACGGCGGATTTTGCTTTTCCGTTATGATCCTTCGCATTGCCAGCGAATCCGGTAAGTCCCTGCATCACATCCGGATAAGCCGCTGCCGCTTCTGCCTGCTTGGATGCGGAACATACAATGGCCAGACAAAGCGCAAAGCCGAGTGCAGCCAAGAAAGCGAGATGACGCGTCTTCTTTTTCATGCCCTTCACTCCTTTAATCTCTTAAATTGTAAACACATGAAGTATTATACAATTACTATCCTATTTTTCCATGATCTGTTTGTCTGCTTTTTCGTTATGGCTGAAAAGCCCCAAAACAAAAAAAGCAGCCGATACGGCCGCCTATATACGGGTGCTGTCTGCCTGAGTTTCCGCCGGCACGGCTTTTTGCTTTCGAATCAAGGACAGCGCCATCCCCGCAAAAATCATCACAATCCCCAAAGATTGATAAAGGTCGGGGCGAAATCCCGTAAATACGGTGTCAAGCACAATCGCCACCGCCGGATCAAGAAATACGATGATTGAAATAAACCGGGTGGATAAAAACCGCAAGCTGTCAAAAAAGAGCAAATACACAATTCCCGTATGAATGATACCGGTTGACACAATCATGATCCAGTTCACATGCGACAAATCAGAAAAAGCGCCGAAACGGACGAACGGGAGAAGAATGATAACGCCCAACCCGGTCTGCAAACAGGTGACCGCATATGGACTGAGACTGTTGATGCCTTTCCCGGCCAGTGTCGTAAAGGCGTAAAAAAGGGCGGCCAGCACGGCCCAAATAATACCCGATCCCATCAGCTGAGAAAATGATGTACTTCCGTTGATGCCGGAAATCAGGGCGGTGCCCAGAAAACAAATCACGATGGAAGTGACGGACACAATATGCAGTTTCTCCCGGTATATAAGGCTCCCTAGAAGAAGGACGAGAACCGGAGCCAGATGATAAACGGAAATCGCTATCGTCACTGATGTCTCCTCAAATGATTTAAATAAAAACACCCAGTTCAGCACGAGAAAAAATCCGCAGGCCAGTGTCTGCAGCACCTCACGCCGGTTCCATTGTTCGGTGCGATACCGTCCGGAACCAAACCAGCAAACGCCCAGAAACAATGAGGCGCACAGACATCTCACAAAGACCAGTTCAATTGAAGGCACATTCGTATGTTCCGAGAAAAAGCCGATTGATCCGAAAATGACCATGGAAATGACCATTTTGATGACGGCATTTGATGTTTGTTCAGCTTGCATTGATTCGCTTCCCCCATATCATTGACTGTTTATTCAGACAAATACTAACAGCCATTTTACTTGATTCAGAGGAAGATTTCATCCTATTTTTCGAAAGACGGCGGTCTTTTCTCATTAAAAAAAGCCCCGCATCAGCAGGGTCTTCTGTTTAATGAACGATCAGTACAGGACAAGGAGACAATTGTGAGACCTTATGGCTCACGCTTCCGAGCATCATTTCTTTAAATCCGCTGATTCCGCGGCTTCCGACGACAATCAGATTGAAATGCTGTTCTTTCGCTATGTTTAAAATTTGATGCGCAGGTTCGCCTTGGACGTATAGGCTTTCCGCATTTACCCCGCTTTCAGCCGCTTTCTGCTTGGCCTCTTCCAGAATGGCCGCTCCTTTTTGCTCGACTTCATGTTTGATGTCTTCAATGAAGTTTTCCGGAACATAGACAATCCCTGTTAAGGCTGATGTGGAGACAACGGCTTCACGTCCCGCATAGAGAATGGTGAGTTCAGCCTGCTGTTCTTTCGCCAGATGGATCGCTGCGTCCAAAGCTTTGCTGCTCATGTCTGAACCGTCTACTGCTGCAAGAATTTTTTTAAACATATGAATCCCGCCTTTCTGCTTTTATTGTCCTCCTCTCTTTGCTGAATGTCAATTTTGCCGGCTTTCTCCGGAACATTGCGCTTACAGACTTTCTCCGTTTGTGGCGATGACGTCTTTATACCAAACCAAACTACCTCAGCGTTATTTTTTAAGCGCTTAATAAATAGGACTTTATTCTCTTCTTTTTCAGTATTACCTATTGGTAAAAGTAGTGATAAAATGGAATTATTGATATAAAAAAGGAGATTATGATGAGAAATCATAGAGGCTTCCATGAGGAAATTCAGCAACAACAAAAACTTTATCCAACATCACATCGCATTCAACCGGTCAGCCCAAAAGAATATGCAGAGGTTTTGACTTTACATACGGCAAAACAACTGAGCGAGACATTTCAAACACTTGTGGATCAAGATCAATATGAACAAGCGATTCAGCTGAGCGAGAAGGTTGCCTCTCAGCTTGGACAACATACGAATTTTTCATTACCACTTTCCACAGTGCTTTTTAGTTTAAATGAAATGGAACTTCCTATTTCAGAGGAATTTTCTCTACATCGTCTGAAACTGCTAGGAAATCATCAAACTCATGATAACTTTTTCAAAGCATTAAAACACGAAATGTTAACGGCGGATCGGGTAGACTTTATGGTTAGTTTTACAAGGTGGTCTGGTGTTCAGCTTTTGATCCCTCCGCTTCAGGAGCTTGCTAAAAGACATGTCCCTGTACGCATCATTACATCTACCTATATGGGTATTACAGAACCGAAGGCGTTAAGACATCTTCTTCAATTTGAAAATGTTGAGTTGAGAATTGTAAATGAATATAAAAAATCTTTCCATACGAAAGCATACTTATTTGAACGCTGTTCTGGACAGCATAGTGTCATTGTAGGATCTTCAAATCTATCACAAGCTGCCCTTACGACTGGGTATGAGTTAAATGTGAGACTACCTGAAACCAGATATCTCCCCGTTTATCAACAAACAAAAGATTTGTTTGACACTGTTTGGAATGAAAAGACACAGCCTGTTGACGAACAATTTTTACAAGCCTATGAGGAATTCCAAGCTGGAAGCCAAAAGGTAAGTGCTTCCTTTGCTGCTCAAAACTCTCTTTACAAAACGAAAATGTCCCCGAATTCCATGCAAAAGGAAGCATTACGAAACCTTAAAAAAACAAGAAACGAAGGGGAGACAAAAGCAGTCATCATCGCCGCCACTGGAACCGGAAAAACATTTTTAGCAGCATTTGATTTTGAGCAATTTAAACCAAATAAATATCTTTTTCTTGCCCACCGGGAAGAGTTACTTTCAAAAGCAATCGAAACATTCAAGAAAGTCACAAATAATCATGAAGATTTTGGCTTATTGACTGGCACGAAAAAAGAAAGAGATAAGCGTTTTTTATTTAGCACTGTACAAACGTTACATAAAAAAGATACTTTGGAATCTTTTTCAACAGATGAGTTTGACTACATTGTGATTGATGAATTCCATCATGCAGAAGCATCTACCTATCAAGCTGTATTAAACTACTTTACACCAAAGTTTTTATTAGGTTTAACCGCAACACCAGAGCGTCTTGACGGTAAAGATGTGCTTCAGATTTGTGATCATAATGTTGTTTACGAAATTAGACTCCGCGATGCCCTAAAGGCAGAGCTACTTGCGCCCTTTCACTATTTTGGAATTTCAGATCATACTGTAGATTACGAAAAAGTAAAAGTGAAAAATGGACTGTACGAAGAGAAATCGCTAGTCGATCATTTAAAAACGCATAAACGAGTAGAATATATCATCAAGATGATCAACATGTATGGATTCCACGGCGAGAAAATGGTTGGCTTAGGTTTCTGTACAAACGTCGAACACGCAATATACATGAGTGATGAATTTAATAAATTGGGCTTTTATACAACTTACTTAACAGGAAATGATTCTCCTGCAAAAAGACAAGAGGTCATTCGTCAATTGGAGGATCCGCACCACAGTTTAGAACTTATATTTACAGTAGATATTTTCAACGAAGGAATAGATATTCCAAAGCTCAATCTACTATTGTTCCTTAGACCAACAGAATCACCAACGATTTTCATTCAGCAATTAGGACGGGGACTTAGAAAAACTGACGACAAAGAGTTTGTAACGATACTGGATTTTATCGGAAACTATCAAAAGTCATTCGTTATTCCACTCGCACTATCTGGACAAACAAGCCAAAAATCTTTTGATAAAGATTCCCTCCGAGTGGCCGTGACGCATGAGTTTTCAGATTTACCTGGAGGATCTTATGTTGACCTTTCAGCCGTAACGAAGAAAGAAATTTTAAATAAGATCGATCATATTAAACTAAATTCAGATGCCATGCTGAAAACGTTATATAAGCAATTTAAACAAGAGCTAGGGCGCTCTCCAGAATTAATTGATTTTCTATACTCTGAACAGGCACCTGGGCTTACCTTTTTTATAAAGAAATACAAATCGTGGGTACAGACCAAAAAGAAAATGGACGATTTGAATGTTACAGATGAAGGGATTCTCAATAACCCCTTGGTTGTAGGGATAGTAGCAAAATTAGAACAGCAATTACCTATTAAATGGCCTTATGAATGGTTAATTTTACAGAGCGGTTTTCACAAAAATATCATCACAATAGAAGATGTAAAAGAATCGTTAGAAAAACAGTTTCATATTCAAACCACAACAGATACACATGATGACCTCATTCAGCGAGCAATGGAGCGTTTAACGAAATCAGATCAAAAACAGAATTGGCGCTTTGGTACATTACAAGGTGATACATTCAAGTTAGATCCAGAAGTAAGCGAGATTTTAACCGATCCATTATTCGGACCGTATATTAAGGAGCGCGTCCACTATGGACTGATTGAATTTAGACGCATGAACAATATAGAAGCCCTTGCTTCAAAAGAGATTAAGCTAACATTGTATCAGACCTATACAAGAAATGAGCTCATTTATCTTTTTCAGTCAACTGATCAGGAAGGGACTTGGCGAGAGGGTGTACGTAGAGTTAAAAATCACTATTTAATCTTTATCAATTTGAATAAGTCAGAAAAAGTAGACGATCATTTGCTATATAAAGATTATTTTATTGATCCTAGCCATTTTCACTGGCAAAGTCAAAACCAAACCTCACATACATCAAGCGTAGGGCAAAACTTTATTCACCATAAGGAAAAAGGATATCATATTCATTTATTTGTGAGGAAATTCACTGAAATGCACAACATCACTTTACCATTTATTTATTTAGGAGAAGCGGATTACGTATCAAGCCACGGAGACAAGCCAATGAATGTCAAATGGAAGCTCCATCAGCCTGTCCCAGAAAACTTGTATGTGGATTTAACGAATTAAAGCAGATACGGTCGGAAGATCAGCGGGTGCCCACTCTAGTGATTCTAGCTCACGAATAGGCACCCATCTGAATTCCGCATGCTCTTTTGCTACCGGCTTCCCTGATACAATCTTCGCTTTTATTGAAATTAAATTGACGATGACCTTCTCATATTCATGATGAATATCAGCTATCACATCGCCCGCAACAATTTTACAATCAAGTTCCTCTTCAATTTCTCTTACAAGTGCTTCCCGAGCATTCTCCCCTTCTTCAAGCTTTCCACCAGGAAACTCCCACAGATTAGGAAGAGACATTGTTGGAGAACGTAGAGCGCATAGAATTTCATTGTTTTCATTTTGTATAACTGCGGCGGCTACTTTTATTGTTTTTTTCAAAATTAAACTTCCTTTCGTTTTTTCTTAGGTATGTATTCATATTTTTATTATCAATTTTATACTGTTCACTGTAAACGATAGAGGTTGAGTCCATCATAATTCAAATGGTTTATTAAAAGCAACAGAAGGTCATTCTCCTAATTAGCAAGAAAAAAGCACCCTCCAAACTGGAGTAGGTGCTTTTTCACTTCACACCCCAAACAGCCTCCCCATCACCGCTCAGCACACTAAACGTTACAACTTCTTTCTCTCTCGCTGAGTCCCATTCTTTCAGGAAGACGCCGTCATAATTTGTGCCATTCAGGTTGATTCGGGCTTTGCTGCTGTCCGTTATTGTCCAGGTTCCGGTCATTTCCCCGGAAATGGTGCCGTCGTTGTTAAGCCAGATGTTTTTTGGGGTTTTGATCGTAGCTGTAATGTCTTTTCCGTGCTGGATGAGTTTGTAGGCTCCGGATCCGGATGCGGCGGCTGCCGATATGTGTGTATCCGGTTCTTCCGCGTAGCGGTACGGCGCTGCAACGGGCCATCCGTCTTTGTTCATGTACAGCCGATGCACTCTGACTTCGTGCTCTTCTCCTCTGTTCGGGAAACGGGTGTGGAAAATGAGGTATGATCGTTTCGTTTTCCCGTCGTAAAACACGGAGTTGTGTCCCGGTGAGACGTAGCCCGTGCCTTTTTCAGATTGTGAGGCGAAGCTGTAGCCGCCCATGAGTTTAACCCCGTACGGTTCAATTGCTCTGTCATCGAAGAAACTGCCGTCTTTTCCTTTAGCATCAAGCATGTTATGACCTGCGGCGTCATAGTACGGACCGTCCGGATTTTTGGAGCGCGCCACACGCATATTGTAACCGCCGGCTGTGTCAAGTCCGCCGAATGACAGATACAGATAGTAATATTTCGTTTCCGGATTGTAGCTGATGTACGGGCCTTCGATTCTGCTGTGATTTCCGCCGAGCAGTTTTTTTCCGTATCCTTGGTTCGGGAGCGGGAAACCGGTTTTCGGATTCATTTCCAGTATGAAAATTCCGCCGGAGTAAGAGCCGTACACCATCCAGAGCTTGCCTTTATGGTCAAAAAACGTTTGCGGATCTACGACGTTCGGGTGAACGTTTGCATTATAAGTGGTGCCGTCTTCGCTTTTTCCTTCCATGCCTGATTTCAAAAAGATGCCTTTGTTTTTGTAGGGTCCTTCGATTTTGTCACTCACGGCGACACCGAGAGCGGATCGCGGCGAGTCTCCTTTACAGGCGTTATAGTACATGTAATATTTCCCGTCAGCCAGCTGAGCCACATCCGGCGCCCACAGCGTATCAGACTGGGCCCAGTCGAATGTCTCTTTTAATTCGGAGTAGACGTTCGGGATCAGGGGATTATTGGGATTGACGCTTGAAGACAGTTGCTGCCACTGCATCAGGTTTTTCGACTTGGCGGAAGCCAAATGCGAGCCGAATACATAGTATGTATCGCCTGTTTTGATGACGGACGGATCATGCACGCTGACCTCTGAAAACACCGGATGCTGGGCTTTTGCCTGCGGCAGAGTGAACCCGATAACCGCTGCTGAGACCAGACACACACGAAAGAAACTGGTTTTCATTTTCTGAAATCTCCTCGCTCTCTTCTTTTCTTAAAACGCTTTCAAGACAACGCTCCATTTTATGACGCGGATGGCGGAAATATGTGATCAACAGCGCCAGCTTCCCGATGTACCGCTTTACTTCGATAGCAATCTGATTTGTTAAAGACTGGAAAAAAAGTTTTGACTTCTGATTCGCAAACACTTAATATAAAAAACAGTTACTAGTTATCAGAATATTTAAGAATTGAGTGAAGCATATATGACCTTACACAAAGACCGCCGCATCGGGCGATTGTCCGTCCTTCTTCTGCTTCATGAGACTGAAGAAAACCAGCAGATCAGCCGGCTGGAACGGGACGGCTGGAAAGTCTGTCTCGGCAGGGTGGGTTCAATGGATGCGCATAAGGTGGTAGCTGCAATTGAAACCGCTTCCAAAAAGAGCGGCGTCATTCAATCTGAGGGTTATCGCGAATCACATGCGCTGTATCATGCCACAATGGAAGCTTTGCACGGAGTGACGCGGGGCGAAATGCTGCTTGGCTCGCTGCTTCGTACCGTGGGCCTGAAGTTTGCCGTCTTGCGGGGAAATCCGTATGAAAGCGAGGCGGAAGGCGATTGGATCGCCGTTTCCCTTTACGGCACGATCGGAGCTCCGATTAAGGGGCTTGAGCACGAAACATTCGGAGTCGGAATTAATCACATATGAATCAGCCCATAGATATCAGATGATAGGGGGCTATGCGTGAAACATCATTTTCATGGCATAGCTCCTTTTTGTATGGGCGCTTTACCAAAGTAAAGAAAAAGGGGTTGAAATGATGGTAACGTTAGACGGTTCCTCACTGACAACCGCAGATGCCCAGCGTGTGCTGTTTGATTTTGAAGAGGTTCAAGCATCTGCCGAAAGCATGGAACGTGTGAAAAAAAGCAGGGCGGCGGTTGAACGGATCGTTCAAGAAGAGAAGACCATTTACGGGATTACGACGGGGTTCGGCAAGTTCAGCGATGTGCTGATTCAAAAAGAAGACGCCGCGGATCTGCAGCTGAATCTGATTCTTTCTCACGCGTGCGGCGTCGGTGATCCGTTTCCGGAATCTGTATCGCGGGCCATGCTGCTTTTGCGCGCCAATGCCCTGTTGAAAGGCTTTTCCGGCGTGCGGACTGAGCTGATTGATCAACTGCTCGCGTATCTCAATCATCGCATTCACCCGGTCATCCCGCAGCAAGGGTCACTGGGGGCGAGCGGAGATTTGGCGCCGCTTTCTCATCTCGCACTGGCGCTTATCGGGCAAGGCGAAGTCTTTTACGAAGGGGCCCGGATGCCGGCAGCTCATGCTTTGGAAAAGACAAACCTTCAGCCGGCCATCCTGACCTCTAAGGAAGGGCTCGCGCTGATCAACGGAACGCAGGCCATGACCGCGATGGGACTGATCGCTTACCTCGAGGCCGAAAAGCTGGCCTATCAGTCGGAACGGATCGCGAGCTTAACGATCGAAGGCCTTCAGGGCATTATCGATGCGTTCGACGAGGACATTCATGCCGCCCGCGGATATCAGGAACAGATGGATGTCGCAGAGCGAATCCGCTATTACTTGTCAGACAGCAAGCTGACGACCGTCCAAGGGGAGCTGCGTGTCCAGGACGCCTATTCGATCCGCTGTATCCCTCAGGTCCACGGCGCATCATGGCAGACATTAGCGTATGTAAAAGAAAAATTAGAAATTGAGATGAATGCCGCGACAGATAACCCGCTCATTTTCGAAGACGGCGCCAAAATCATCTCAGGCGGAAACTTTCACGGACAGCCGATCGCCTTTGCCATGGATTTTCTCAAAGTGGCGGCGGCCGAGCTTGCGAATATTTCTGAACGCCGTATTGAACGGCTTGTGAATCCGCAGCTGAATGACCTGCCGCCCTTTCTGAGCCCTCAGCCCGGCTTACAATCCGGAGCGATGATCATGCAATATGCGGCGGCCTCCCTCGTGTCAGAAAATAAAACCCTGGCCCATCCCGCCAGTGTCGATTCCATTCCTTCATCGGCAAACCAGGAGGATCACGTCAGCATGGGAACCATCGCCTCAAGGCACGCCTACCAGATCATCGCGAATACGAGACGGGTGCTTGCCGTTGAAGCCATTTGCGCGCTGCAGGCTGTGGAATACCGGGGTGCGGAACATTGCGCCTCGTACACAAAACAGCTCTATCTCGAAATGAGAAACATCGTGCCGTCCATACAAGAAGACCGCGTGTTTTCTTATGACATCGAGCATCTGAGTGACTGGCTGAAGAAGGAGTCTTTTCTGCCGAATGAGCATCACCGAAAACTGATGACCAATGAAGGGGGACTTACAAGATGACTGATGTAAAGAAATCAATCCGCGCCGGCCGCGGCACCGAACTTGAATGCTTAGGATGGGAGCAGGAAGCCGTGCTCCGCATGCTCCGAAACAACCTTGACCCGGAGGTTGCCGAAAAGCCGGAGGATCTGATCGTATACGGCGGCATAGGCAAGGCCGCGCGAAACTGGGAAGCTTTTCACGCGATTGAGCGCTCCCTCAAAACGTTAAAAGATGATGAAACACTGCTGATCCAATCCGGAAAACCGGTCGGACTGTTCCGCACGCACAGCCGCGCGCCCCGCGTCCTGCTGGCTAATTCGGTTCTCGTGCCGAAATGGGCGGATTGGGAGCATTTCCATGACCTTGAGAAAAAAGGACTGATGATGTACGGGCAAATGACGGCCGGCAGCTGGATTTATATCGGTTCACAAGGTATTTTGCAAGGCACCTATGAAACCTTTGCGGAGCTTGCGAGACAGCATTTCGGCGGCAGTCTGAAAGGAACCCTTACGCTGACGGCCGGACTTGGCGGAATGGGAGGCGCCCAGCCGCTGTCCGTCACGATGAATGATGGCGTCGTCATCGCCGTTGAAGCGGATGAAACACGGATTGATAAACGGATAGAAACAAACTATTGCGACCGGAAAACCGCATCAATTGACGAAGCGCTGCGCTGGGCCGAAACAGCCAGACAAGCCGGAGAACCTTTATCGATCGGCCTTCTCGGCAATGCGGCAGAGGTGCATCATGAGCTTTTGAACCGCGGCGTCCATATTGACATCGTGACCGATCAGACTTCCGCTCACGACCCGATGATCGGCTATATTCCGGCAGGATACTCACTTGAGGAGGCCGACCGCCTGCGCCGGGATCAGCCTGATTTATACGTAAGGCTTTCCAAGCAGAGTATGAAAAAGCATGTGGAAGCCATGCTCGCCTTCAAGAAAAAAGGTGCCGTCGTCTTTGATTACGGCAACAATATCCGCCAGGCTGCCAAAGATGAGGGGCTCGCCGATGCTTTTGATTTTCCGGGATTCGTTCCGGCCTACATCCGGCCTTTATTTTGTGAAGGAAAAGGGCCGTTCCGCTGGGCCGCGCTGTCCGGTGACCCTGAAGATATATACCGCACGGACGCTTTATTAAAAGAGCTGTTTCCAGAAAATCAAGCCCTTCACCGCTGGATTGACATGGCGCAGAAAAAAGTCACGTTCCAAGGCCTGCCGTCCCGTATTTGCTGGCTCGGCTACGGTGAACGGGAAAAGATGGGGCTCGCCATCAATGAATTGGTCAGAAACGGCGAGCTGAAAGCCCCGATCGTCATCGGAAGAGACCATTTAGACTGCGGATCTGTCGCCTCTCCGAATCGGGAAACAGAAGCGATGAAAGACGGAAGCGACGCGGTCGGCGATTGGGCGGTGCTGAACGCGCTGATCAACACGGCCTCAGGCGCAAGCTGGGTTTCTTTTCACCACGGCGGGGGCGTCGGCATGGGGTATTCCCTTCACGCGGGAATGGTCGCGGTCGCTGACGGCAGCATCCTTGCGGAACAACGGCTTTCCCGCGTTCTGACAAGCGATCCGGGAATGGGCATCATCCGCCATGCGGACGCAGGTTATGAAAAAGCGGTTCAAGTCGCCGAGGAACAAGACATTATGATACCGATGAAAAAGGAGCGGTAACATGCCGAAACAAATAGATACCATACTCACCAACATCGGCCAGCTGCTGACGATGGAATCCGGCGGCCCCCGATCCGGCGGGAGCATGCAGGATCTTCATGTCACGGAAAATGCCGTCATCGGCGTTCACGACGGGCGCATTGTTTTTGCCGGACATCAAGGAGCGGAGAAAGGATACGAGGCAAGAGACATTATCGACTGCGGGGGACGGCTCGTCACCCCCGGCCTCGTCGATCCCCATACCCATCTTGTATTCGGAGGGTCCCGCGAAAAAGAACTGAATTTAAAAATTCAGGGCATGTCTTATTTGGATATTCTGGCGCAAGGCGGCGGTATTTTGTCAACGGTCAAAGACACGAAAGCCGCTTCCGAAGAAGAACTGATTGAAAAAGGGCTTTTTCACCTCGGACGCATGCTGTCATACGGCATCACAACCGCGGAAGTAAAAAGCGGGTACGGACTCGACAAAGACACGGAGCTGAAACAGCTGACCGCGGCGAAAAAACTGGGTGAGCGCCAGCCGGTCGACCTTGTCACGACCTTTATGGGAGCACACGCCATTCCGCCTGAGTACCGGAACAGCCCTGACGAATTTCTGAATCGCATGCTGCAGCTTTTGCCTGACATAAAAGAAAAAGGCCTTGCGCAATTTGCCGATATTTTCACAGAAACAGGCGTCTTTACCGTCAGCCAGTCACGGGACTACCTGAAAAAGGCGGCTGAAGCTGGTTTCGGCCTGAAAATCCATGCTGATGAGATTGACCCGCTCGGCGGCGCGGAATTGGCGGCAGAGCTGCATGCTGTTTCTGCCGATCATTTGGTGGGGGCGTCTGATGCAGGCATCGAAAAGCTTGCGGAGGCCGGAACGATCGCCGTCCTGCTGCCGGGCACGACTTTCTATCTCGGAAAACACACTTATGCGAGAGCCCGGGAGATGATTGATGCGGGCGTACGGGTCAGTTTGGCGACTGACTTCAACCCGGGCAGCTCACCGACGGAAAATCTCCAGCTCATTATGTCAATTGCCGCGCTTCATTTAAAAATGACTGCAGAAGAAATCTGGCACGCTGTCACCGTTAACGCAGCGTATGCGATCGGAAAAGGCGAAGAGGCCGGACAAATTAAAGCCGGACGGGCGGCTGACATTGTCATTTGGGAAGCGCCGAATTACATGTATATCCCGTATCATTACGGCGTCAATCATGTCCGCCGTGTTATCAAGAACGGGAAGACGGTCGTTTCAAGGGAGGGAGCCGCTCTTGGATAAGTATCCGTTTCTGCAAAAAGCCGGCTCCCTCTTCAACGACCGCCATGTGACAAGGATCGGCGATGTGACGGAAGCGTGGGCGGGACAAACGATCAAAGGGCCGGCTTTGATCGGCGTTCCGCTTTCTAAGTCGTCAATCAGCCATTCCGGCGCCTGCTTTGCACCCGGTGCGATCCGCCGGGCGCTCGGCGGCATTTCCGCATATTCCGCGGAGCTGCGGGAGCATGTCATTGACCATCTGTACGATATCGGCGATATTCAGATTCACGTCACGGATGTCGTCAAATCTCACGAACACATTTATCGGACCATTTATGATATTCTGACGGACCAGCCTGACTGGGTGCCCGTCATTCTCGGCGGCGACAACTCCATCAGTTATTCCACCATTAAAGCCATTGCGGAAACGAAAGGAACAACGGCCGTCTTTCAATTCGACGCCCACCACGACGTCCGCAACACAGAAGACGGAGGGCCGACAAACGGTACGCCATTCCGCCGTCTGTTAGATGAAAACATCATAAGCGGACAAAACCTGATTCAGCTTGGAATCAGGGAGTTCAGCAACAGCTTGGCATATGAACAATATGTAAAAGAACGTCAGGCAGACGTGCATACAATGGAGATGATCCGGGAGAAAGGGCTCCTCCGAACGATACAAGACACTTTACCGGCCGTTCAAAAAAGAGCCGACGCCATTTTTATTTCGGTTGATATGGATGTGCTGGATCAAGCTCATGCGCCCGGCTGTCCTGCGATCGGCCCCGGAGGCCTGTATACCGAGGAACTGCTTCAGGCGGTCAGGTATTTAGCCCAGGAGGCTGACATCTCGGGTATTGAGATCGTTGAGGTTGATCCGACACTTGATTTTCGAGATATGACAAGCAGGGCAGCCGCACACGTCATTTTACATGCATTGAAGGGATTTAAATTGTCACGTTAAAGTCAAACCCGGCACGCGTGCTCTCGGCTGCCGGAAGATTCTCATGCCACGCAAAAAGGGGGAGATCACGATGGATGTTGATCAAGGCGGCAATCAACTAAAGCGCACGATGAAAAGCAGGCACTTATTTATGATTTCATTGGGAGGGGTCATCGGCACGGGGCTGTTTTTGAGCACAGGGTATACATTGAGCCAGGCCGGGCCGGGCGGGACGATCGCCGCTTACCTGATCGGCGGCTTGATGATGTATCTTGTCATGCAGTGTCTCGGAGAATTGTCAGTAGCCATGCCTGTGACCGGTTCATTTCAAACGTATGCGACAACGTTTATCGGGCCGTCCACGGGTTTTATGGTCGGTATCATGTATTGGGTGAATTGGGTGGTGACGGTAGGATCGGAGTTTACAGCTTCCGGTATCCTCATGCAGCGCTGGTTTCCCCACAGCAGCGTCTGGATGTGGAGCGCGATTTTCGCGGCTCTCCTTTTTGCCGCCAATGCATTCTCCGTTAAATTGTTTGCAGAAACAGAGTTTTGGTTTTCCAGCGTCAAAATCGTCACCATCCTTTTATTTATCATCTTAGGCGGCGCCGCGATGTTCGGTTTGATTTCATTGCACGGTTCGGGTGAAGCTCCGATGCTGTCGAATTTCACCTCACACGGCGGACTGTTTCCGAACGGCTTTCTTGCGGTTTTCATCGCAATGATTTCCGTAAGCTTTGCCTTTTCAGGGACGGAGCTGATCGGAATTACAGCGGGTGAAACCGCCAATCCGGCAAAAGATATTCCGCGTTCGATCCGAAATGTCGCCTGGAGAACGGTCATCTTTTTTATCGGCGCCATTTTTGTGCTGTCCGGACTGATCTCCTGGAAGGAAGCCGGTGTGATTGAAAGTCCGTTTGTCGCGGTCTTTTCCCAGATCGGTATCCCATACGCCGCAGATATCATGAACTTCGTGATTTTAACGGCTTTGCTTTCGGTCGCCAACTCCGGACTGTATGCTTCCACCCGGATGCTGTGGTCTCTTGCGAATGAAAACATGATCAGCGCCCGGTTCAAAAAAGTCACGCCGAAAGGCATTCCGCTGAATGCCCTGCTCGCCAGCATGGCCGTTTCCTGCATATCCTTGATCTCAAGCATCGCCGCCCCGGGCACGGTCTACGTAGTGCTCGTGGCAATAGCCGGATTTGCCGGCGTCGTGGTGTGGATGAGCATCGCCCTGTCTCAGCTGTTATTTCGAAAACATTATGTGAAAAACGGCGGACGCGTCGCGGATCTGACCTTCCGCACACCGTTATACCCTCTCGTTCCGATCGCCGCTGTGATCTTATGTTTCGCTTCATGCGTAGGCCTTGCATTTGATCCCAATCAAAGAATCGCCCTCTTCTGCGGAATTCCTTGTATGATCCTGTGCTATCTCATTCGTTTTTTGAGAAAGAAACAGCCGAAACAATCCGTCCGTGACATTCATTTGGATAAAACCATGCCATAAAAAAAAGGCGCATACTGATGAGGTATGTGCCTTTCTTCTGTTATTCCGTAATCAGCGTATGAATCAGTTTCGGCGCTGCCGCTTTTTCTGAGATGCGGATGTTGTCATAGACTTTGGCGGTCACGTCGTCAACGTTTTCGCGGTTGGCGTAAAGGGTGACGAGCGGCTCGCCTTTTTCAACTTTGTCACCGACTTTTTTGCGGAGCATAATACCGACGGCTAGGTCGATTTCGTCCTCTTTTGTCGCACGTCCCGCGCCTAACAGCATCGCTGCGACACCGATTTCGTCAGCGACGATTTCTGAAACGACACCCGCTTCTTTTGCCGGAACGTCAATTTTGTACGCCGCCTGCGGAAGTTTGGACGGTTCGTCAACGACGGAAGCGTCTCCTCCCTGATTGCTCAGGAACTCTTTGAACTTTTCAAGCGCTTTGCCGTTTTTCATGACTTCCTGAAGCTTCGTTCTCGCTTCTTCCAATGTCTCAGCTTTTTTCGCCAATACGACCATTTGGCTGCCGAGCGTGAGGACGAGTTCGTTTAAGTCTTCAGGCCCTTCCCCTCTTAATGTATCAATGGCTTCTTGTACTTCCAGGGCATTCCCGATCGCAAAACCGAGCGGCTGCGACATGTCAGAAATCACGGCCATCGTCTGGCGGCCGACGTTGTTTCCGATGCGGACCATTGCTTTGGCGAGGTTCACGGCGTCTTCATCCGTTTTCATAAACGCGCCGGCTCCCGTTTTGACGTCAAGCACGATGGCATCTGCTCCGGCGGCGATTTTTTTACTCATAATTGAGCTTGCGATCAGCGGGATGGAATTCACCGTACCCGTTACATCACGCAGCGCATACAGCTTTTTATCGGCAGGGGTCAAGTTCCCGCTTTGTCCGATGACGGCTACCTTGTCGCGGTTCACAAGCTTGATGAATTCATCTTTTGACAATTCCACGTGGAAGCCTTCGATCGCTTCCAGCTTATCAATGGTTCCCCCCGTATGCCCAAGGCCGCGGCCGGACATTTTAGCGACGGGAACGCCGAGCGCCGCGACGAGCGGAGCGAGTACGAGAGTTGTCGTGTCGCCGACCCCGCCCGTAGAGTGCTTGTCGACCTTAATGCCTTCAATGGCGGAGAGATCAATCGTTTCCCCTGAATTGACCATCGCCATTGTCAGATCGGCGCGCTCCTGATCCGTCATATCCTGAAAGTAAATCGCCATAGCAAGGGCGCTTGCCTGGTAATCAGGGATGCTTCCGTCCGTGTATCCTTTTACGAAAAATTGAATTTCTTCTGTTGTCAGTTCTTTTCCATTTTGTTTTTTTACAATAAGATCTACCATTCTCATGATCTATCACCTGTCCTTCATTTATGTTCAGTGAATCAATCCGACGATCGCCGCTGTCAGGAAGCTGACGAGCGTTGCGCCGTACAGCAGCTTCAGCCCGAACCGCGCGACGACGTTTCCTTGTTTTTCATGCAGCCCTTTCACCGCACCGGTAATGATCCCGATAGAGGAGAAATTCGCGAATGAGACAAGGAATACAGATACCACTGCCTGTGTATGCGCGCTGAAATGGAAATCGCCGGATGAGAGCGTCTGCATCGCCACAAATTCATTCGATACCATTTTCGTCGCCATAATGCTTCCGGCGCTCACCGCTTCATTCCACGGAATACCGGTTAAAAACGCAAACGGCGCGAATACATATCCGAGCAGCGCCTGGAATGTAATGCCGAAAACCGCGTTAAAAACGCCGTTGACCAGGGCAATGAGTGCGACAAATCCGATCAGCATCGCCGCTACGACAACGGCGACTCTGAATCCATCCATTATATACTCACCGAGCACTTCAAAAAAGGATTGCTTTTCTTCTTCAGGAACGACGATCAAATCCTCTTCTTTGCTGACGGTGTACGGGTTGATGATAGAAGCGATGATAAATCCGCCGAATAAGTTCAGCACAAGCGCCGTCACGACGTATTCAGGCTTCAGCATCATCATGTAAGAACCGACGATCGACATTGAGACCGTCGACATTGCGGACGCGCAAAGCGTGTATAAGCGCTGTTCAGTAAGATAACCGAGCTGTTTTTTCAAACTGATAAAGACTTCTGATTGCCCTAAAATCGCGGATGCGACAGCGTTGTAAGATTCGATTTTCCCCATTCCGTTCACCTTGCTTAACGCAAGTCCGATATACTTCGTGATAAAGGGGAGGACCTTCCAATGCTGCAGAATTCCGATTAAAGCGGATATAAAGACGATCGGCAGAAGCACGCTCATGAAGAACGTCGTCTGTTTCGCATTCACAAGCCCGCCGAATACAAAGTTAATCCCTTCTGATGCATATTCCAGCAAGTAGTTAAATCCTTTTGCAAAACCGCCGACAAGAAAATTCCCGATACCGGTGTTGAGGAGAATATAACCGAGAATCAGCTGCAGCACGAGCATGACGGCGATCGGCCGGATTCTGATTCTTTTTTTGCCGTTGCTGGCAAGCCAGGCAAGACCTAAAAACACAATGATTCCGATAATTCCGATGAGATACTTCATATGTGTTCTCCTTTTATTTGTATTCGCTTACAATTTTTTATGCATCAACAAAGAAAGAGGATGGCAGAAGCTTTCGGCTTCCGCACTGCTGATTAATAGTCGCTGCTGCCGCTGTCTCCGCCGCTCACGATAGAGACGCCCGCACTTGCGCCGATCCGGCTCGCGCCCGCTGCGATCATGCTGTCAACATCAGCTTTTGTTCTGATGCCGCCTGATGCTTTGACCCCGATGTCCGGTCCGACTGTTTTTCTCATAAGAGCGATATCTTCAGCCGTTGCCCCGCCTGTAGAAAAACCGGTAGACGTTTTGACGAAATCGGCGCCTGCGGATACCGCTAAGCGGCACGCGCGCTCTTTTTCTTCATCTGTCAAAAGGCATGTTTCGATGATCACTTTGACGAGCGCTTTTTTATCAGCTGCTTCAACTACCGCGCGGATATCAGCTTCAACCGCTTCATCATCGCCGTCTTTTAATGCGCCGATATTGATGACCATGTCCACCTCAGTGGCTCCTTTTGAGATGGCATCCTTCGTTTCAAATGCTTTTGTTTCCGATGTCGTTGCGCCGAGAGGAAATCCGATAACGGTGCAAACGTCAACTCCCGTGCCTTTCAGTTCCTCCGCTGCGAGTTTGACCCAAGTCGGGTTCACACAAACGGAAGCGAATTTATATTCTTTTGCTTCTTTTATCAGTTGTAAAATATCCGCTTTTTGTGTATGCGGTTTCAAAGCAGTATGGTCTATTTGACTTGCAATTGACATTGTATGCACTTCCTTTTTCCTAGGATACGTTTAGAATAACCGAATTTTGAACATATGTAAATTGGTAATTGAAATTATGTTCATGAATTGTCACAATTCTTGAATGAGTTTTTTGGCCGTATGCTGATCGGTAATCAAAACGTTGGCGTACTTTCCTTTCAGGGCACCGTGAATGGCCTTGCATTTTCTGCTGCCGCCCGCCACCAGAATCGAACGCTCTTTCATTTTCAAGTCGCTGAGCTCGACTCCGATCGTCCTGCCGTTAATGCTGCTGCTGCAAATCCTGCCTGCCTCGTCAAAAAAGCGCGAACAAATATCGCCGACTCCGCGTGCTTTCAGCAATTGTTTCTCTTCTTCCCGGAAATAGCCGAGTCTGAAAAGCAGCGCCTCATCCCGGACGGTTCCGACCGTAAACAGGGCGATATTGGCTTGTCTGCCCATTTCAATGATCCGCTTAATATGTCTGTCCCGCTCGACCATCTGTTTCACATCGGCGCTGTCAAATATAACCGGCAGCGGCAAATACCTCGGCATGGTCTGAAATGCTTCGGCGAACAGCTGAATCGTTTCTGACGAATACGTATTGACATTGGAATGACTGATGCCGCCTTTCAGCTGCACGACTTCAACGCTCTTTACCTGCTTCGGCTCCATGCGGCTTGCGATCTGGTACATCGTCGTCCCCCAGCTTACGCCGAGTATATCGCCGTCCTTTACGGTTTTATGCATATAGTCTGCGCCATAGCGGCTTAAGTAATGTGTAATGGCCTGGTAATCGTCGCTTGGAGAAAAGACGACGTGCGCCTCAAGGAGCCCGTATTTTTCTTCCAGCTTTGCGCCGAGTTCGTCCAGATCCTCAAACGGGTCCATGACGCGAATTTGAACATACCCTTTTTCCTTTGCGTACTGAAGCAGCCTTGAAACGGTGGGGCGTGACAGATTAAGCCGTTCGGCGATCTGCTGCTGGCTGTAATCTGATTGATAATATAGTTTTGCCGCTTCTATGCTGAGCTGCTGTTTTTCACGATCCATGTCGCGCCTCCCCTCTCCGCTTATCATATCACCAAAACACGCGGTAAAAAAGCACCCTCTGATGGGGTGCCTATTTTTTCAGCACAAGCTCCTGAATCGCATGCGCCACGCCGTGTTCGTTATTTGATTTCGTTTCAAAATCAGCAATCTCCCTTACTTCCGGGATGGCATTGGCCATTGCCACACCGCAGCCGGCCCACTGAATCATGGACATGTCGTTGCCGTTATCGCCGATTGCCATGACGTCTTTCTGTTCAATGCCGAGTTTTTCGGCCAGCAGCTTGACCGCGTTTCCTTTACTGACTTTCGGATGAAGAATCTCATGGAAGAATGGCGCGCTTTTGACCATTGTGTATGTTTCCCTGAATGATTCCGGAATGGAAGCGATCGCTTTCTCCAGCTTGTCCGGATCGTCAATGAACATGACTTTCGGAATCAGAATATCCTTCGGCACTTCATCGATCGTGCGGAAATGAAGCGGCACTTTCGTGATATATGATTCGTAAACCGTGTATTCACTGATATCCCGGTTCGGCGTGTACAGATTGGCTGTGTCAAAGTAATGCATCGGGGTATCCAGCTGTAAGCTCAGCTCGTAAAGCGACTCCAAATCTTCAAAGCCTAATGACTGCTCGGCCACGACACCGTTTGTATACGTATTTTGGACGAGTGCGCCGTTATAGGCAATCACAAAGTCGCCTTCTTCCTGTAAATTCAGCTCTTCCAAATACCGACGCACGCCGCCGATCGGCCGTCCCGTGCACAGGACGATATTGACCCCTTCCGCTTTGGCGGCATCAAGCGCCCCGCGGACTTCAGCCGTCACTTCATGATGATCGTTTAATAGTGTTCCGTCCATATCTATTGCGATTAACTTGTACATCCTGCATCTCCTTTGTATCCTTTTCTGCTTATGCTTTCATCATATCGTTTTTTCGTTTCAATGAAAAATCAAACGGACAAGTTTCTCCGCCTTCTCTTCGTATACCGGGCCTGCCTCCGGATGCGGGGCCGTCTTTTCCCCTTGTCAGCTTGTTCGCCGCCGTCATCTGTTTTCTGCTTCAAGAGCATCAGCCCCGCCGCAAAGAAAGGGACGGCCGCTATGTCCAGAAGGGCAAGCTTTATTCCCATCGCTGCGGGAAAGTATGCCCATAATGAACGGCTGTTCCGCCTGATCATGATATAAGAAACGATTTCCAGCAGGATAAACAGAGCGTTCACCCATAAGTAAATGAGCATCGCCGCAAACAGAAACAGCAGGAGCGTATTCCGCAGCGTGCCGGAAAACAGAAGAGCGCGCATCATATCAAAGAATGAAAAAGACTGCATGCTGCCGTTGACGACATTGGGATTATAAATGGTAAAACGCCCGAACTGATCAAAAAGCATAAAAAATAACCATAACAGTGAAAACCATTGAATGATATGTACGATGACACCCGTCAAAACGAGTCTGTCGGCAGCCTTATTTCTCATGTGCATCCTCCCCGCCGGTTTTTATTCTTGTCATTGTTTTTGTTTCTCCGTATATCTTCCAAATGAGCGTATCGTTTTTTCCTCTTTTCAACGTGCTTTTGACGGGGTGCGGATGTCCGAGGTATTCAATCTCGATCGTTCCGTCCGTGTTTTGTGAGATCACCTTGTAAACATCTGAGGGCATGGGAACCTCGCCGCGGCCTTTAATGACCTGCTTTGTCAGCACGCTGTCTTTCGTAAACGTAACGGTTTCAGATCTGACCCCGTCCATCGGGCCCGGTTTCAGCCCCGCATCCCATGTCCCGTAATAAAAAGGGGGTTCGTCTGCTTTCTTTTGCGAGCAGCCTGTTATCATGACGCATCCGATAACAAGAACCGTCATGATGAAAATCCGTATGTTCCGCAACATGATCACCTTCTTTTGAAGCTTTTTTTACGCCTGTAAGTTAGGCGGATGCCGTGGCACTGTGCAATTGACTACATAGTGTATAAAGACTTCACTAGATAAGGAGAATGATGAATGAACCCATATCAGTACTACACCCCATCTGCCTATTTCCCTCAGCAGCAGGAATACGAAGTGAGCCCCGTTGAGTATGAGCCGTATCAGCAGCAGGAAAGCTATTATTATGCGCCCCCTCAGTCTGAAGAGCGGCAGCCGACGGCTTTAGAACGGAGAGTCGCCCAGCTTGAAAGACAAAACGCCCAGCAAACGAGAGAGCTCACCCGCCTCTCACAAGAAGACCAGCGCCAAAACCGGGAAATCACGCGTATGAATGAGCAGATCAGACGGCTGAGCCAGTCCATTGAAATCCATACCCGCCGCTTAAACCGTTTGAATCAGCGCCTGCGCGCAGTCGAAAACAGACTCAATATTCCTTTTCACGCTACAGAAGGCGGCTTCTGAGAAAAAGGGCTGGAATACAAAGCTCGACAGGCCATCCCGAGCCTTGTATTCCGCTCTGTACATAACAGGTAAATATTTGAATCCCCTTCTTGCATGAATGCCTCTCCTATTCTTTCACATGATAAATGTGTAAAATCAATCACTTCAGGAGGTCTTCATGATGTATCAAAACCAATACAGCGGAAATCAGCTGCAGCAATGCCGCCAAACAGCACAGCAGCTTATTCAGCAGACACAGCAAAGCAGTCAGCAGTACAAGCAAATGCTCCAGCAGGAACAGCAAAACATTCAAATGCTTCAGCAGATGCTTAACCATGAACAGCATGCCGTTCATACCATTCAGCAAGCGCTGCAGGGACATGAAGCGGCCATTCAGAAATGCCAGCAAATCGTGAATGTGTGCAATCAGCTTCAGCAGGAAGTAAGCGGACACATGCCTGCACCGATGGCAAACGCTAATGTTTCTTCATTCCCGCAAACACAGCATCACACACCGTTTCAGCAGCATTCATACCAGCAATAGGCCGCTCATGCAAATGACAAAGCGCGAGATACCGGCTTTGTCATTTGTTTTTATCTCTGTTTTGTCAGATCAATGCGTTGAGCGGGTTTTCCGCCGAATTTTTCCTCCGCCTCATGCCTTACCGCTTCAAACGCTCTTGCTTCGACGTTTTGTTTAAACACATCAAGCTGTATTAAATAAGCCGCCCGCACTTTCAGCCCGTGGATGATGGAGATGACCCATAAAGGCAGCACGATATACACGCCCGGCGTGCTCGGCAGCACAAAAGCAATTGCTAAAATAATAAAATAGATAAGTCCGTATTTCAGCCATTTTTTGTTCTTGGCCCGGTAGCCGATATAGAAAAAGGCCAAGAAAGCGGTCAGCGCAAACGGCGCGAAAGTCAGCAGCAGCCACCAGCTGTGCAGCACTTCCCACCAAGTCCCTCTTTTCGTAATCAACATTCATTCCTCCTCCTTTACTACTATAACATGGATAATCAAGGAAGGTTTTCTATAAAAAACATAGACGGAATGACGTCTTCCTGCTATATTAATAATGATAATCATTATCACTGAAATAGGGGGATCATTATGAAGAAACAATCATGGCTGATCGGCCTGGCACTTCTGCTTGTTTTCGCATTAAGCGCTTGCAGCGGCGCGAAGGAAAACAACGGATCGGCATCAGGCAAAGGAAAGACAGACATGCGTACATATGAATCAACAAAAGGAAATATTGACATACCCGCACATCCGAAACGGATCGTCACTGACTTTTATGCAGGTGAGCTGCTGTCCGTTGACGCAAATGTCGTCGGGGCGGGCTCATGGGCTTTCAAAAATCCGTTTATCAAAAAACAGCTGAAAAACACCACGGACATCGGCAATCCCGTCAATGTGGAGAAAGTGATGCAGCTGAAGCCTGATTTAATCGTGCTGATGAAGGATGACCAATACGAGAAACTATCGAAAATCGCACCGACGATTGTCATTCCTTTTAACACCGCAAAGAATACGAAAGATACGGTCAGCCTATTCGGCGACATTGCCGGGGCGAAGGATAAAGCCAAAAGCTTTATGGCAGACTTCAACAAAAAGGCCGAAGCCGATCAAAAGCGCCTCAAAAACGTGATCGGCAAAGACGAGACAGTCGGCCTTTATGAAACGACGGATAAAGGCGAAATCTGGATTTTCAATGACAATTCCGGCCGCGGCGGCCAAGCCGTTTATAACGCGCTCGGATTGAAAGCGCCGGCCAAAATCGAAAAAGACATCATGAAAACGGGCGCCATGAAACAGGTTTCCCAAGAGGTCATTCCCCAATATGCGGCTGATTATATGTTCATTACCGATTACAATCCGAATGGAGAAAGCAAAACATTTGAGCGTCTGAAAGATTCATCCGTTTGGAAAAATCTCGATGCCGTAAAGAACAATCGTGTCTTTATCAACGATTTCAACACCTTCTATCCGTATGACCCGATTGCCGTCAGCAAACAGATGGATATCATCACCGACATGCTGATCAAACGGGCTGAAGAAAATAAAAAATAAAAAAAGCGGCACAGTCATGACACTGTGCCGTTTTTCATGTTCACTTTAATTTTGACTGTACGGAGCCCGGCATATCTTCAAATCTGACTTCTTCCCAGGTCTCGACATACTTTCCTTTCGCCTTCACCTTCAAATACGCGTTCTTCCGAAGGTCTTTCCCGGCGAAAAAGGTCACTTCTTCTTTTTTCCCGGATGCGTTATATCCGTCTAATGTATACTCAGTACCGCCCGGGCTAAGATGTTTGCCATCTCGATCAATCTGTACATAAACATCTTGCTGGTGAATAAACGGATTAAATCTGTCTGTAACATCATTATGAAAAAAGAGAAGTCCGTATATGACGGCAGCGGCCGCCAAGACGGCCAGGATTGCCAATGCTTTTTTCATCTGTGCACTCCCCTTACTTGTTCATTTTTTTCAAATAGCTTGTCCGCACCGCGAGGAAGAACAGAAGCTGAAAGATGAAAAACCCTCCGATGGTCAGACTGAGCGGCCCCGCTACATCGGAATAGCCTTCCACCGCCAATGTTCTCAAAGCAAACAGCGTATGCATGACGGCAATGACGAAAGGAAAGAAAAAGAGAATCGCCAATTGTATCGTCACGCTTTGTGCCATTTCACGCTCACTCAGACCGATTTTGGCCAATGAACGGTAGCGCTCCCGGTCCTCATCTAAATCGGTGAACAGCCTGAAATATAAGAAACTCGCTGCCGCGACAAAGAAAACGATCGCGATAAACAGGCCGATGAATAAACTCAGGCTCGGCAGCTGCACCGTATCATAGTACGTCCCGGCTTTTGCCATAAAATCAGAATGCACGTCGATATAGTTGCCGTAAATCTCATTTTTCAAGGATTGGCTGATCCCAAGACTGTCTTTCCAATGATCATAGCTGTAGCCGTATAATGACGCTTTCTCACCGAGTGATTTCAGCTGATCAAAGGTTTGATCGTTCACCGCGATGATGGCATTCAGTGAAATCAGCGGTTTTTTGACTTCTTTTACCGTCAGTTT
Source organism: Bacillus sp. JK74 (assembly GCF_053663395.1). Taxonomy (NCBI): domain Bacteria; kingdom Bacillati; phylum Bacillota; class Bacilli; order Caryophanales; family Bacillaceae; genus Bacillus; species Bacillus sp. JK74. The sequence goes on from NZ_JBSJQB010000001.1 coordinate 844,531, forward strand.
TTGGTCAGACGGCTTGCCTTTTTGGTTCAGCAGCTTCAGCTGATCCGGCGCGTCGTTTTTGAAATTGCGGTCATACGTGCCCGGGAAATAGACAGCCTCATTATGTTTCAGCCTGTTCAGCTTGACATGGAAGTATGTTGACACATCCGATTCGCTGATCATGTAAACAGGCGGAACAGTACCTCCTTCCTGATAGCGGACATAGGAAACATTTATTTTGTCTTTCTTATACGTAAAGCCGTGTGTTTTCAGTTCATGATCAATATCTTTCAAATGAGTCTGTTCTTTCGGGTTATTGCTGAAAGATAAATACTCCATCTCATAGGCGGACTCTTCCGCCCCGACGGTCGATTTGTACATCGCGAGCACGCCCGTCGCCGTAAAGGCAACCGCGGAAATAATGCTGACGATAAAGAACAGGCGGGCGTTGTCTTTTAAACGATAAACAAGATCAGAAACCCAAATGACGTTTTTCCCGCGCAGATAAAAGGTTTTCCACTTCTTCAGCGCGCGCAGAATCCAGATGCTGCTTTGGCTGAAAAAGAAATACGTGCCGATGACGGTAAGCAGTAAAATGATGAACGGCTCGGTCCCGTGGACATTGCCTTTCAGAACCATGCCGTACCCGCCGCACAGGCAGGCGATGCCGAATAAGGACAGAAGCACGGACGGCTTCGGCTCCGGCTTGATCTTGTCAGTGCCCTTTATTAATTTGATCACCGTATTTGATCTGACAAAAAGGATCGTGAACTGCGATAAAAGGAAAAATAAGAGCAGAAATCCGCCGGCCGTAATGCCAAGCGCTTTCCAAGGCATGTACAGAGGCAGCGCGTCCATTTCTAAAATATAAGCGCCGACTGTAAAGAACGTTTTCGAAAAAATGAAGCCTCCGATAATCCCGGCTGCGATCGACATGACGCCGATGATCATGTTTTCCGCCGTAATGAGCTTTCTCAGCTGCACCGGCGTAATACCCTGCATCAGCAGAATACCGAATTCTTTATTTCTCGATTTCAAAAATGCGTTAACCGAATACAGAACAAATAAGAAAGAAAAAACAAAGATCATCCATTCCGCGGCGGTTAAGCCTTTTCTGGCGATGTTATTCAGGTAGCCTTCCTTTAACGCCGGATGAAACAGGAACATCGCAAAGGTAAAGAAAATCAAAACGGAAAAGGCGCTGCTTAAAAAGAATGCAAGATAGGCCCTTTTGTTTCTCGTGACGTTTTTATAAGCGAACTGAAGAAAGGTCATTTGCGTTTCCCCCCAGCATAGACAGCACATCAAGAATCTGCTCATAAAAGACTTGGCGGTTTTCCCCGCGGTAAATCTCATTAAACAGTTCGCCGTCTTTTATAAAGATGACGCGGCGGCAGTAGCTTGCCGCAACCGGATCGTGGGTCACCATCAAAGCCGTGACATGATCATCCTGATTCAGGCTCTGCATCGTTTCCATGACATCTTTTGACGCTTTGGAATCAAGGTTTCCCGTCGGTTCATCGGCCAGAATAAGTGACGGCTTATGAATGACCGCTCTTGCGATGGCGGCCCGCTGGCGCTGTCCGCCGGATACTTCAAACGTCCGTTTGCTGAGCAGGTCTTCGATTCCGAGCTTTTTCGCAATGCCGTGCAGTTTTTCTTCCATTACGGACGGCGCTTCTTTTTCAAGCGTTAACGGCAGCATGATATTTTCACCGATTGTCAGCGTGTCCAGAAGGTTGAAATCCTGAAACACAAATCCGAGCTGCTTGCGGCGGAAATGAGCGAGCTTTGTCCGCTTGAGCCGGTGCGGGTTTTCTCCGTGAATCAGGATATCGCCTGAATCCGGCCGGTCGATCGTTGAAATGATATTCAAAAGTGTTGTTTTTCCGGAGCCGGACGGTCCCATCACCGCCGTGAACCCGCCTTCTTCTATTGAAAATGAAATTTGTTTTAAAGCTTGATAGGATACTTGTCCTTTATAGGTTTTATTTATATGTTTGACTTCAAGCATATTCGCCATGAGAATCCTCCTTATGGTTTTATTCTTGTTGATCTGGGCTGCTTTCATGTAGTGCCGGGGCATTCAGCATAAAAAATCCCCTTGACGTAAATCCATGTTATCAAGGGGAAACAGAATGAGCTATGTTGTTTTCTTAACGCAGTCTTACATTTTTGTAAGAAATGAAAATCGGACCGATGTCCCTTCACCGGGGGACGAGCTGATGTCCACCGTATGATTGAGCTTGCCCGTAATTTCTTTGACGAGATGGAGGCCGATTCCCGTAGATTCTTGGAAACGCCGCCCGTTTTCGCCGGTGTAATAAGGGTCAAACACCCGCTTGATATCTTGCGAGGGAATGCCGACACCGTAATCTTTGACTTCAAGCACCGTCCTGTCTTCATCGCGGAAGACATTCAGCTCCAGTCTGTCACTCTTGCCCGCTGAATACTTGACCGCATTTGTGACCACTTGGCCGATCGCAAATTTGAGCCATTTGGCATCGGTGTAAATCTGATGATCATCGCGAATATCCATTTTCGGATAGACGCGGTACTGAATAAAAAATCGTTTATAGCTTTGAATGACCGATTGGAGAAGCTCTGATAAGGAAACCGCTTCGACTTTAAAATCCCGCTCAAACAGGTCAAGCCTTGATGAATAAAGAAGCGTCTCCAGCCCGAATTCAATCTGCCGGACCTCTTTTTTGATTTGTTCAAAGACGGGCTCATCCTCTTCCTGAATGATTAAATTAATGACCGACAGCGGCGTTTTTACTTGGTGCACCCATTGATTCATATACGTCACCCGCGCGTCGAGTTTGGCTTCGGTTTCATGGAGCTTCTGGTGCTGCAGCCGGGTCAGCTCCATCTGCTTCTCATACAGCTCTGAACAGAACACTGAAGAACCGAGATACGGGATGTCCGTCCCTTCCTGCTCCGAGCTGAGCCAATGATACACACCGCGGTCTTTGTACCAGCGATAGGCGAGATACCCCGCCAAAATAAGAAGCTGCACGCCCAATATGTAAAACAGGTGGGAAAAAGAATGAAGACCCGCAAACCAGTAATAAAAGAAGACAAACAGCCCTTGAAGGAGAAAAAGCAGAATCAGCACGGCATGAGACCGGAAAAACAGCTTCATGACAGCGCCCTCAGCTGGTAGCCTTCGCCCCGCACCGATTCAATGGAAACAGGCGCATTCAGCTCCCGCAGTTTTTTTCTGAGCCGCGTGATATACACGTTAAGCGTATTATCATCGACGAAAATGTCGGTGTCCCACGTTTTTTCCATGAGCCGGTCCCGACCCGTCACCTTTTCTCCCCGCTCCAGCAGCACTTCCAAAAGCTTGCTTTCTTTTTTAGAAAGCTCGCTTTTTTCGTCCTGAAAGCGCAGTTCAAACCGTTCCACAAAGAGCTGCACACCGGCATATTCAACCACTTTCTCTCCCTGCTTGGCGGCGTACTCTCCGTATGCCCTGCGGATCTGGCTTTTGATTTTCGCCAGCACAATATCATAAGAAAACGGTTTTTCGATATAATCATCTCCGCCGTTTTCAATCGCCATCACCTGATCCATTTCCCCGCTTCTGGCTGAGATGAAAATGATCGGGCTTGTAGAATGCTGGCGGATCTGGCGGCACCAATAATAGCCGTCATAAGACGGCAGGTTGATATCAAGCAGCACCACATCAGGCTTTTCCCGCAAAAAGACATCAAGAACAGCCGTGAAATCCGCAGCGGCCACGGTTTGATATCCGTATTTTTCAAGGTAATTCTGCAATAGTCCGCGAATGTCTTCACTATCTTCCACAATCATGATTTTATTCAAACTGAACCACTCCCGTTTCTTACGCTGCTGCCATCATCATAATCGTTTCGGGCGTACGGACGCAACACCGCACAAAAAAACCGCCATCTTGGCGGTTTCCGTTTTCATCAGCCGACCTGCTGTTTTACGGCTTTACCGGCTGATCCGAACTCTCTCATTTTGCTTCGCACCGTCTCTTCCACGGCTTCAATGCCGGGTGTCATGTAGCCGCGCGGTTCGTACAGATCGCCGTTTTCCTGAAACATGCGTCGTGTTTCGTCTGTCCAGGCTACCATACATTCCGTGTTGATATTGATTTTCGCGTGGCCGAGCGTGATGGCTTTTTTGATCTGATCCTGCGGAATCCCGGATGCTCCGTGGAGAACGAGGGGAATATCAGTCATGCGGGAGATAGCCGCCATTTCTTTAAATCCGAGATTGGGCTCGCCCTGATATTTGCCGTGGACGGAGCCGAGGGCGGCGGCCAGAGCGTCGATATTGGTTTCTTTCACGATCCGTTTACATTCCATGATATCGGCATAACAGACCCCGCCGACAAGTCCGTCTTCCATTCCGCCGACCGTGCCGACTTCGGCTTCTACTGAGACGCCGTGCTTTGCGGCATAATCGGCGACTTCTTTTGTCATCGCGATGTTCTCATCAATCGGATGATGGGAGCCGTCAATCATCACTGAGCTGAATCCGGCGTCAATGGCCTGTCTGCAGCGTTCCGCACTGCTTCCGTGATCAAGATGGAGCACGACGGGAACGGTAATCGCCATTTCTTCCATTAACGCGCCGACCATGGCGGCAATCGTTTTAAACCCGCCTAAATAGTCGACCAGACGATCGGAAGCCGCGGCGATGACCGGCGATTGCTCTTTTTGCGCCGCTTGCAGAATCGCCTTCGTCCATTGGAGGCCGTTGATATTAAACTGACCGACTGCATAATGCTCCCGTTTCGCTTCTGCAAGAAGATGTTTCATGGTGACAAAAGCCATGTTCACGCCTCCTTCATGAAGTATTTTGATACGACGGCTTCCGTTGTTTCCTTTGCCGTTTTGATCGTTTCCTCCGCAGTCAGCTTATAATATTCAGGTCTGAACAGCTCTACGGAGACAACATCATTGAATCCGATTTCTTTTAACGCTGACAGATGGGCGTCTAAGTCAATCGCACCCTGCCCAGGCCAGACGCGGTCTTCATCCGTTAAAAAGCCGATCGGAAAGTCTTCTGTATCGTCGATATGATAGATGAAAATTTTCTTTCCGTCCGCCTGCTTCAAGCTCTCAATATTGGAGCCCATCGCGTGGAAATGGAAGCTGTCAAACACCAGTCCGACATTATCGCGGCCGACAGCGTTCACGATGTCATACGCCTGTTCAAATGTATTGACCGTGCATTGCGGGTGGCCGACAAATTCAAGGGCAATGTTTACGCCGTACGGCTCCGCGATGTCCGAAAGCTCAGTCAGCACCTCTGCGCTGCTCTTTTTGATTTCTTCTTTCAAGATTTTCCGCTCTGTCACAAGCGGCACGGCCACCACATATTTCACGCCGAGCGTCCTGCAGGTTTCCATCATGCTTTTGAATTCCGAAATGATCTCCCTATAGCCCTTCTCATCACGGTTGTTGAAGAAAACCAGTGCGTTCAGGGCAAGCGGTTTAATGTGATGGGTTCGAAAATATTCCGCCAGATCGGCCAGTGAATGGTCTTTTAAGTATTCCGGCAGCTTATCCATTGTGCGGATTTCAATATAATCATAGCCGTGCTTTTCGCACAGTTCTAAATCCTGTTTCAGGTTTGAATTCTCCAGCGTAGTCGCTTCATTAAAGCAAAGTTTCATGTCAGCCTCTCCCATCCGCATTTTCGATATGAAGGGAGTCCGGCTGGAGGGCATTTTTACTCCGATCCGCCGAACTCCATACTCAGCTTATGCCATACCCAGTTCTTCTTTTAATTTCTTAAGCATGATCCGGCTTGATTCATCCGCTCTTTCGCCGACCCAAGCAAACACGGCGTTCGTTGCAATTCCGTCGAATTTCATCTCTCTCATCTTTCTGAAAATCGTCTCAAAATCGACCTCGCCTTGCCCGATATCCAAATGCTGGTGCACCGTTACTTTCGCGTCAGGCGGATTGACGATGTAACGCAGGCCGTGCGCCGCTTTATGATTAAAAGTATCTGCAAATAAAACATGCGTGAGGCGGTCGCCGGCTTCATCAAACATGGTTTCGATATCGCCTTTGCCGTCATCATAGAAGAACGTATGCGCAGTCGAGTAGACAAGGTTGATCCAATCCTTATCGAGCGCGCGGATCATATCCATCGCACCTTTGTGCGTTTCGATAAAATCGTATGGATGGGCTTGAAGGTTGAGTTTAACGCCTTCTTTTTCAAAGACGGGCAGCAGCTCATCCATGGATTTGATGAATTTTTCTTCACTTGTCAACGGATCATACTTTGAACCGCTGAATTCACTGTTCATCAAATCCACTTCAAGTTCAACCGCAATTTCGATCGCCCGTTTCCAGTTGCGCACGGCGGCCTGGCGGCGGTCTTCATCAGGACCCGCCCAGTGGTAAAGCGGAAGAAGAGAGGACAGCTTCACACCTGTATCCTTTAAAAGGCGCTTCAATTGTTTGATTTTTGCTGAATCGACTTTCGGATATTTGTAGAAAGGACAAAAATCCTCACGCGGGGACAGTTCGATATATTCGTATCCGAGTTCCGCCGTTTTATAGACCATTTCCTCTAACGTTAAATCATCGCGGTACATGGATGGATCTAAGGCCAGTCTCATTGCTTTCACTCCAAATCTATTATTTGTTCACAGTCGTAAATGATTGATAGAATGCCGGTTTCTCTTGCAACACCACTGGCTCTTTCTGTCCGGATTCCTGAGCTTTTACGCACGCGTCTGTTGTCACCGCGGCAATATAACCGTCCCATGCCGTCGGACCGCTGACTTCGCCTTTTTTCCGGATCGAATCAATGAAGTCCTGAATTTCCACATCATACGCAGCCACAAATCGACGCTGCCAGTCCATCAGAATATCGGTGCTGAATTTTCCTTCTTTTCTCAAGCTGATGCTTGACGGTTCCGGAAGCTTAATGACGCCGTCTTCCCCGACGATTTCACATTGAATGTCATAGCCGTATTTACAGTTCACATAGATTTCTGCATTGATGACGATGCCGCCTTTTGTTTCGATGATGACCATCTGCGGATCTTTCAGATGCGGCAGCGCATTTTTTGATTTCTTCGGATAGATGACCTGTACGAATTCATAGTCGTCATTGACAAGCCAGTGGAGGACATCAATTTCATGAACGAGCGTATCGACGACGGCCATGTCCGTTGAATAATTCGATGCGACTGTCGGGTTGCGGTGCGCACAGTGAATCATCAGCGGCTCGCCGACCGCACGGTTGTCGATCGCTTCTTTCAGCTGAACGTAACCGCTGTCATATCTGCGCATGAAACCTACCTGCACCAATCGTTTTCCCGTCTTCATTTCTTCCTCGACAATGCGCATACAGCCTTCTGCCGTTGTCGCAAGCGGCTTTTCACAAAACACGTGCTTGCCGTGCTGAATCGCTTTCAAAACGCTGGACTCGTGAGCCGGGCCCCAGCTTGTCACTAAGACAGCATCCACATTTTCAGCAGCGAGGAGGCTGTCGTCATCAGGATAAACGGAGGCGTTCAAATTGAAATGCTGAACGGTCTGCTGCGCGGCCTCCTCATTCACATCTGTGACAGCGGTAATTTCCGCTCCGGACAGCTTATTTGTGATGCGGTTGATGTGCTCTTTTCCGATAGCACCGGTTCCGATAACACCTATACGTAAATTCATTGATCGCCACTCCTTCTGATAATCAAATAATGGTTCTCGTCTTTTTTTTCCCGCTGCCGTCCTGAGGAGCACCGTACAGTTCCTCCTGTATCTGTTCAAGCGACTTGCCGGACGTATTCGGTGCGAAAACAAGCCCGATGATCATACTGGCCGTCACACATATGAGCAGAATACCGGCCATAAAACCGATGCCGAATTGTGACATGATGACCGGCACAAATAAACTCCAAATGCCGATTGAAATACGGACGAGAAAGAACATGAGCCCTTGTGCTGACGCTCTGTGTTCTGTCGGGAACAGCTCGCTTGCCCACAGCTGGTAGTTCGCCTGCTGGCCGGCTCCGTTATTGATGCCGATCGCTAAAACAAACAAAAGCAGCATCGGGAGCCCCTGAAACGGCAGCAAAAACAGCGACCAGCCGACAACAGCCATAAAGGCGCAGATTCCGAACACCGTTTTCCGATATTGATCTGCAAAAGGCATGAAGATACAGGCGACGCCGAGACCGGTGAAGATAAACAGGGCCATCTGCAGAATGTTGGCCGTATTTGCGGATACGCCGCCGACCTGCTGGTAGATGTACGGCATAAAGAATCCCATGACGCCCGCGGCGAGATTCCATACGAGAAACACACCCATTAAAAACAAAATGTTCTTGAAAAATTTCGGCTGAAGCAAGTCAAAATAAGATGTTTTTTTCACGGCGGCAGGGCGCTCTTCACTGTTTTTCCAGGCATCCGACTCAGGTAAACGCTTTCTTATCACATATGTGATCAGGGCGATCACCAATAGATGCGCAAAGACAATTTTATTTCCTAAAAGCCCGAGGTCACCGACCAAAACGGATAACAGCAGGACCACAACGGCTCCTGCGGCCCACGCCACCTGCGCCACTCCGCAATGCCTCGCCCGGTTTTTTTCGGGGGCGTTTTCCGCGATAATGGTCCATGAAGCCGTAATATCCGCGCCTACAGAAATCCCGATAATCATGTATCCGCATAACAGCATGGGAAAGTTGAATCCAAACAAAACCAAACAAATTCCTAAAGCGTAGACGAGCATACTGTTTGTATATACAGCTTTTCGGCCGACCTTATCAGCCAAATACCCGCCGAGCAGCGCTCCGATGGCCGCTGATATCGCGTTTGCGCTGAAGGCGCCGAGCAATCCGATCTGACTGTCGGACAGCTTCAAATAGCTGACCCACATAGATAAACCCGCTGATCCTGCCACGATGGAACCTGCATCAATGTAATTTGCTAATGCTGCGGCGATGGTCCTTTTGCTGAAAGCTGATTCCGCCTTGGCACTATTCATATAAGTCCCCCTCTAATTTGCAGGATCAAGCAGTTCACTGTCGATGTACTTTCTCGCAATCAGCGCGTACTCAAGCGGATTGGCGACTGCCGGGTCTTGTTCGGCTTCAATGACGATCCAGCCTGAATAATCATGACGGACGAGCGTTTGGTACACTTCGGTAAAATCGATGCATCCGTCTCCGGGAACCGTAAAAATGCCCTGTAAAAATGACTGCCTGAATGACTTTCCTTCCTGTCTGCACCGCTCCATAATGTCAAACCGCGCGTCCTTGAAATGAACGTGTCTGATCCGATCTATATGCTTGTTGAGAATCGTCATATAGTCTCCGTCCGAGATATAGGCATGGCCGGTATCATAAAGTAAATGGACATACCGCGGGTCCGTTCCATCCATCAGCCGGTCAACTTCTTCCGCCGTCTGGACGCCTGTGCCGAGATGATGATGAAACGTGAGATCCAGCCCGTATTCGTCAGCGATTTTCCCGAGACGGTTCAAGCCTTGGCACAGTGTATCCCATTCTTCATCTGAGAAGTGCGGTTTTTTCTTAAATACATCAATGTCCAAGCCTTGGACACTGTACGTCTGTTCAGAAACGATGGCGGCATCCGCTCCGACTTTCTGCAAATAATCACAGTGTTCTGTAAATTGTTCAGCCGTTTTTTCAATACCGTCTTGAATGATAAAGCTGCTGAACCATTTCCCCGCAATCCGCAAGTTCCGGAGAGCCAGCTCCTTATTGAGGACGGAGGGTTCAGGGAAAAACCCTCCCACTTCCGTACCTTGAAAACCGGCGACAACAATATCGCTTAACAAATGCTGCAGCGTATTCCCGGCTCCAATCTCCGGCATATCGTCATTGCGCCACCCAATGGGAGCGATGCCCCACAGAATATTTTGTTTGCCCATCGTGATGCCTCCCCTCTAGTACTGCTTCGCAGACTTCAGCTTCATCTCTTTCGCTTCGTATGCGCGCTGAACGCTTTCCTGCTCCGACACTTCCGCCACGCCGACATGCCACCAGCTGTCATAGCCGTCCGTCATCGTTTTCGGCAGAACCTTCATTTCAATTAAAGTGGATACCTCTTGCGTTTTCGCATCTTCAAGCGCCGCTTTCAGTTCTTCAACCGTATTGGCTCTGTAAGTTTTAGCGCCGTAGCCCTCTGCCACCTTCGCGTAATCAACGTTTAAAATCTGATTGTCCTCTGTGCGGAACTCGCAGAAATAACTGCCGCTCCCGTGATCCATCTGCAGGTTGTTGATACAGCCGAACCCGGAGTTGTCAAAGAGCAGGACATTGATTTTTTTATTATATTGAAGCGCGGTAATCAGCTCTGAGTGCAGCATCAGAAAGCTTCCGTCGCCGACGAGTGAATAGACTTCTTTGTCGGGATGAGCCAGCTTGAGGCCGAGCGTGCCCGATACTTCATATCCCATGCAGGAATAGCCATACTCCAGATGGTACGTATTCGGGACGTTGGAATGCCACAGCCGCTGCAGATCCCCCGGAAGAGATCCCGCCGAACTGATGACGACGCTGTCTTCAGGAATCGTGTCATTGATGGTCAACAGCGCAGTTGTTTGCGGCAGCTCAGTCTCGAGCGCGTCGGCATACTCGTTTAACACGTCCTGTGAGAAATGGTTTTTAATTTCCGGCTTGAACGCGTCACGTGTAAAAGTGACCTTGCCGAGCCGGTCCCGTTCAGCCAGCCATTCATCTTTCCAGTCTTTAATCGCCGTGCCGAATGCACTTTTATATCCGTCTAATAAGCCGTGCAGCCTGCCGAGCGTCACTTTCGCATCGGCTACGACCTGAAACGCGTCAAGTTTGTATGCCTGCATGCGGCTGACATTGATATTCAAAAATTTTGCTTTGTCAAAATCAAACGCCGTTTTCGAGGATGTCGCAAAGTCCGTGTACCGTGTGCCGACACCGATGATCAGATCAGCCTGGCGGGCGGCTTTGTTTGCGGCGAGTGTGCCCGTGATGCCCATGCCGCCCAGATTGTTGGCAAAATCGGCTTCAACCGTTGACTTGCCGGCCTGCGTTTCGACAAGCGGAATGCCGTATGTTTCAGAAAGCGCGATTAATTCCTCACGCGCGCCGGAGTACTTCGCGCCGCCGCCCACTAAAATGACGGGACGGCTGCTCTCCTTAATTCTCTCCGCAGCGCCTTTCAGCTCACGCTCGCTCGGCTGCATCCGATCAATGTAATGAACACGTTTTTCAAAGAAGCTTTCATCAAAATCAAATGCTTCTCCCTCTACATCCTGAGAAATGCAGATGGTCGCCGGGCCCGCTTTTGCCGGATCTGTCATCACTTCAAATGCCCGGATTAAGCTGCTCATCAGCTGCTCGGGGCGGGTGATGCGGTCCCAATAGCGGGACACGGGCTTTAACGCATCGTTTGTCGTGACGGCGGCGCTGTATTCCTGCTCCACCTGCTGAAGCACCGGGTCAGGCTGCCTCGTCGCAAAGGTATCGGCCGGAAGCAGCAGCACCGGGATATGATTGGCCAGCGCCGTACCCGCGGCAGCCGTCAAGTTAGCGGCACCCGGACCGACCGATGTCGATACCGCGTAAATTTTTCTTCTCAGCATCTGCTTGCTGTATGCCATCGCGGCATGCGCCATGCCTTGTTCGTTTTTGCCTTGATAGACTTTCAGGTGCCCGGCGTCCTGCTCAAGCGCCTGCCCGATCCCCAACACATTTCCATGGCCGAAAATCGTGAAGATGCCCTCAACGAACGGCTCTTCTTTTCCGTCAACATGAATGTACTGCCGGTTCAAGAATTGAATCAGCGCTTGTGCTGTCGTTAAGCGAATTGTCTTACCCACAAACGATCCCACCTTTTATACGTTCTATTTACCGTTAAGACTGTGCTGCGCTTCAATCAGTTCGATGATTTCACCGGCAGCCGGCATTGCTTCTGAGGAGCTGTGTTTGCTGACGACGATGGAAGCGGAAGCGCTCCCGTATTTTAACGACGTTTCAATATCCCGGCCGCTGACCAGTCCGTAGATGAAAGCTGACGCATAGGAATCACCCGCTCCGAAGGTCTTCAGCACCTTTGTTTTATAGGCGTGCGCCCGGAAAACTTCTCCCGATCTGCTGTATGCGTATGATCCGTCAACGCCGTGCTTAATGACGACAAGGTCGGCGGAGTGCGCAAACAAATGGCGGACGGTTTCATCGTTATTTCCGCCGCTGCGGTTTTCCATTACGTCAAATTCGTCACGCGTACCGATGACGATATCGGATTGTTCCGCCACCAGCGTGTAGTACACGGCTGTTTCTTCTGCCGATTGCCATGTATACGGACGGTAGTCGAGCTCAAACACGACTTTTACGCCATGTTTTTTTGCGATTTGCACCGCTTTTAAGATGGCTTCGCGCGACGGACTTTTCGCAAGCGCCGTACCTGATACGAGCAGCATTTTCGCGTTTGCGATGTAGCCTTCATTGACTTCGGACGGCTCTAGATACAAATCCGCCACGTCATCCCGGTACATCAGAATGCTGCACTCTTCGGGACTGAGAATTTCCGTAAAAGCGAGCCCCGCTTTGCGCCCTTCTCTGTCAACGGTCATTTGTGACGTATCAACGCCCTTTTCCTGCATATAAGAAACGATAAATCTGCCGTGCTGGTCATCCGGGATTTTGCCGATAAAACCGGCTTTTAATCCGAGCTTGGCGCTGCCGATCGCAATATTTGCCGGGGAGCCGCCGACATATTTAGAAAACGTCATCGTTTCTTCCATCGGCCGATTGTATTCCGCCGCGTTCAAATCAATACACGCGCGTCCGATCGCGACAATATCAAACTCTTTTTCTTCATTAAACGTATATTTCATCGTTATCTGCCACTCCTCACTTGTCAGCGTTCCAGAATCCATTCATGGGCCGGATCATTATGAAACTTCCATTTTCGTGTCGGTCCCGCCATTACATTCAGGTAGTAAGAGGTATACCCGTCCGGAACACCAACCGGGTGATAGCCCGCCGGCACGATGACAACGTTTTCATTTTCTGCGGTCATCGTCTCGTCAATCGAGCGGTCGTCCGTGTACACACGCTGGAAGACAAATCCCTGCGGCGGGTCCGTTTCATGGTAATAGGTTTCTTCTAAAAAGGATTCAGCCGGCAGATTGTCTTGGTCATGTTTATGAGGCGGGTAGCTCGACCAGTTGCCGCTGTCCGTGTAAACTTCAACAACGAGAAGGCTGTTTGCCGATGGATCTGAATCGGGGAGAATGTTATGAACGGTTCGTTTGTTTGCCAGCTTGCCGCGATGTTCCACACCGTTGTCTTCCGCTTTAATCAGCTTTGTCGGAAGCTGGTGTTCGGACGGAGAGTAGCACAGCGCGACCCTCGCCCCGCTGACGGCTGTGATTCCAAAAGAGCGGTCATTGGACACATAAACGCTGTCCGTCGGTTTTCTATCAAATACGCTTTCACGGGTGCCGATGCTTTCAAATGTCTGATCATAATCAGTGACGGTAACTTTTCCCGTTACCGCAACGATGCAGCACTCCGTCTTTTTCAAATCTTCTGTATAGGTTGAGCCGGGAGCGAGATCAACGACTTTAAATCCGACGTATTTGAGGTCTGAATTGGCTGAAGTGACGTCATGTATGATGGTCACGCCTTGAGAAATTTCATCGGCCTGCGGTTTGCGCAGCAAATGACTCATGTTTATTCCTCCTTAATGGATGGTAAAAGAAAACCCGGACGGAATCACAAAGCCGTCCGGGCCGGCTGTCTGATCAATTGAAGTCAGGAGACGGGTATCGTGCCGTCACGACTTTTTTACGTGTATAGAAGTCGACGCTGTCTTTTCCGTTTGCGTGCAATGTGCCGAAGAAAGAAGACTTCCAGCCCGAGAACGGGAAGAATGCCATCGGCGCCGGGACGCCAAGGTTGATCCCGAGCATTCCCGCGTCAATATTCTCACGGAAGTAGCGGATCGCGTTCGCATTTGACGTGAACAGGCAGGCGCCGTTCGCAAATTCAGACTGGTTGGCGATGTCAACCGCTTCTTTTAAATTTTTCACACGCATGACCGACAGAACAGGCGCAAAGATTTCATCTTTCCAGATCGTCATATCCGTCGTCACGTTGTCAAAAATCGTCGGTCCGACGAAATAGCCGTCTTCCGTTACATGTTCACGGCCGTCACAAAGCAGTTTCGCTCCTTCTTCGATGCCTTTTTCAATATAGCTGTGCGTACGGTTTTTGTTGTCCTCGCGGATGACCGGGCCCAAGAACACGCCGTCATCCAGTCCGTTTCCGATCTTGATGTCTGCGGCCTTTTCCTGTAATTTCGCCATAAACTCATCGGCGATTCCCTCTTCAACCGTCACGACCGCGCATGCCATGCAGCGCTCTCCTGCCGAACCGAATGCCGCGCCGATAATGTTTGTGACCGTATCTTCAAGGTGGGCGTCATTTAACACGATCGTATGGTTTTTCGCGCCCGTTAACGCCTGCACGCGTTTCAAATGTTCGCTGCCTTTTTTGAAAACATACTCGCCGACAGGTTTTGAACCGACGAATGAGATGGCTTTAATCTCCGGATGCTCAAGAATGCCGTTTACGACGTCATGCGCGCCGTGCACGACATTGAAGACACCCTTCGGCAGACCGGCCTGTTCAAACAGCTCTGCCAGTTTTTCCGTTAACAGCGGCGTGCGCTCAGACGGCTTCAGAATGAAAGTGTTTCCTAATGAAATCGCCATCGGAAACATCCAGCACGGAACCATCATCGGGAAGTTGAACGGTGCGATGCCGCCGACCACCCCGATCGGATAGCGGTAATTCGCCGCCTCTACATCTGTGGCGATAGAGGCAAGTGAATCGCCCATCATGAGTGACGGCGCGCCCGCTGCGAATTCGACGTTTTCAATTCCGCGTCCCACTTCACCGAGTGCTTCTGTCGTGTTTTTACCGTTTTCCAAAGTGATCAGACGGGCAAGCTCTTCTTTGTTCTGCTGGAGAAGCTGCTGATAGTTAAATAGAATTCTCGCACGGCGCGGCACTGCCGTCTTCGACCATGTTTTAAACGCTTCTGACGCTGAGCGGACGGCGTATTCCACATCCTCCCGCGTAGAAATCGGAACCTGGCACATCACTTCTTTTGTAGCCGGATTGACAACGTCTTCATATTGATCTGTCTTACTTTCAACCCATTCACCATTGATGTAGTTTTTCAGTTTTCTGATCTCTGCCATTCTCATTGCCTCCTTAAATAGTAAACATCCTGTTCAGCTGGATAATAACGGATGAATATATTCATCTTTTACATATAAAAGACATGAATTAAACGCTTACAAATGCTAAAATGATGGTGACTCCCAATCTTTCCATGTAAAAGTTGGTCATGTGCCGGATAAAGCAAACGGTTACATCTTTCACTTTTGATTTTACAGGTTATATTTTGGTCATTTCTTGGTTACATTGTAAGCCCAACACACCTTCAAGTCAATCTAAAAAATCAAAATTTTTTCATTATTTTTATCGTACTTTTTTTGAGCGGGAAAACAGGAACTTGGAGAACCGTGTCGAATCGTACGGTGGGAACCCTCTTTTTTATCATTTGTTAAGTAACTATTGATTAACTCTTGGTGTTTATTATATATTTTAATTACTTTAAGAATTCTAGAAGGAGTTTTTTTATGAAACTGATGCGGATTCAGGAGATGGAAGAATACATTCTCAAACACGGAGCCACTTCGCTGGATGAGCTGTGCGAGGTATTCAACGTCTCTAAAAACACGGTCAGACGCGATATTAATAAGCTTGCGGAAAAAGGGGTGATCAAAAAGGTGTACGGCGGCGTGACGTCAGCAGAAAAATCTGTGCTCGTCCCTTTTGAGAACCGCACCATTCAACATCAGGACGAAAAAATCAAAATCGCCCGCTATGCGTCGCGGTTTATCGAGGATCACGATCTTGTATTTATTGATTCCGGCACGACGACCAAATCGATGCTGGAGACGCTTGATCCGGATAAGAATGTAACGGTGTTGACGAACAGCCTTGATATTATTAACGCCGCTTCATCCATGAAAAATATCGACCTGATCATCATCGGCAATAACTACAAGCGGAAGACAAGGTCGTTTGTCGGCATTGATGATCCGAGCACCCTCAATAAATACAACATTAACAAGGCGTTCATGTCCGCTACCGGGACAACGATCACCCACGGCCTGACGAATTCCGATTTACTGGAATACGAGGTGAAAAAGAAAATTTCCGAAAAGGCGAACGAAGTGTATCTGCTCGCGGATCATTCCAAATTCGGCAAATCCACGCTTTTGACATACGCGCCTTTCGACCGGCTTCACAGCATTGTCACTTCTCAGCAGCTCGATGAGGAATATACGAAGTATTGCCAAGAGCACCAAATCGACATTCACTTGGCATAGCGTTATAGTTAATAGAGAACGCTGCCGTATTTTTCCGGCAGGCGCTATGATATCCAATTTTTTCAGGGGGCGAAAACATGAGCAAAGTAACAATCGGCAAAACTGACCTAAAGGTATTTCCGATCGGTTTGGGAACAAATGCGGTCGGCGGACACAATCTCTATCCGAATCTGAATGAAGAAACGGGAAAAGAATTGGTCCGGGAAGCGATTAAAAGCGGCGTTACCATGTTAGATACTGCCTATATTTACGGTGTGGGCCGTTCTGAAGAATTGATCGGCGAGGTGCTGAAAGAATATAACCGCGAGGATGTCTTCATCGCCACAAAAGCCGCTCACAGAAAAGAAGGCGATGACTTTGTTTTCGACAACTCACCGGCCTTTTTGAAACAATCAGTCGAAGACAGCCTGAAACGCCTGCAGACTGATTACATCGATTTATTCTACATCCATTTCCCGGATGAGCACACGCCGAAGGACGAAGCCGTTCAAGCATTGAATGAGCTGAAAAAAGAAGGAAAAATCCGTTCCATCGGCGTATCCAATTTCTCTTTGGAGCAGCTGAAAGAAGCCAATAAAGACGGCTTAGTCGACGTGGTTCAAGGAGAATACAACCTGCTGAACCGTGAGGCGGAAAAGACTTTCTTCCCTTATACGACAGAACACGGCATCTCATTCATTCCGTACTTCCCGCTCGTATCCGGACTGCTGGCCGGCAAATACGACGAGAACACAACCTTCCCAGAAGGCGACCTGCGCAATGATCAGGCGCATTTCCAAGGGGAGCAGTTTAAAGAAAACATCAAAAAAGTCAACCAGCTCAAACCGATTGCCGAAAAGCACAATGCCGATACGGCGCATATCGTGCTTGCCTGGTACTTGGCGAGACCTGAAATCGATATCCTGATTCCGGGCGCCAAACGCGCGGATCAATTAAAAGACAACGTGAAAGCAGCCTCCATTACGCTATCTGCTGAAGAAATCGCGTTTATCGACAAGCTGTTTTCCTAAGAAAAAAACACGCCTTTTTGAAAGGGCGTGTTTTTTTATGTTTATATTTTTCTCTTCGGGGAATGAAATAGTTATCTAAATAAACTATTATGCGTTCCAAAAGATGAGGAGGATCATCTGTGAAGAAAAACACCAAAAAATACCTGATTTACTTTTTCGGAGCATTGGGCGGGCTGCTTTACGGCTATGACACCGGTGTGATTTCAGGGGCTTTGTTATTTATCAACAATGATATTCCTTTAAACACGCTGACCGAGGGATTGGTCGTCAGCATGCTGCTGCTCGGTGCGATTTTCGGGTCCGCCTTAAGCGGGACATGCTCTGACCGATGGGGCCGGAGAAAAGTGGTTTTCGTCCTTTCACTCATTTTTATTATCGGCGCGCTTGCCTGTGCGGCTTCGCAAACCGTCACTATGCTGATTATCTCCCGTGTCATTCTCGGGTTAGCCGTCGGAGGCTCAACGGCGCTGGTTCCCGTTTATCTATCTGAGATGGCGCCGACAAAAATACGCGGAACGCTCGGCACATTGAATAACTTAATGATTGTGACCGGAATTTTACTCGCATATATTGTGAATTACATATTCACCCCGTTTGAAGCTTGGCGCTGGATGGTCGGTCTCGCGGCAGTACCGGCGGCGCTTTTATTAATCGGAATCGCGTTTATGCCGGAATCTCCGAGATGGCTCGTCAAACGCGGCCGTGAGCAGGAAGCCAGACAAGTCATGGAAATGACTCACGATAAAGAGGATATCGCCGTTGAATTGGCGGAAATGAAACAAGGAGAAGCTGAGAAAAAAGAATCTACGCTCGGCTTGCTGAAAGCAAAATGGATCCGCCCTATGCTGCTGATCGGGATCGGCCTCGCCATCTTCCAGCAGGCGGTCGGGATCAACACCGTGATTTACTATGCGCCGACCATCTTTACAAAGGCCGGACTCGGCACTTCGGCGTCCGTTCTCGGCACGATGGGCATCGGTGTCTTAAACGTCATCATGTGTATCACCGCCATGATCTTAATTGACCGGATCGGCCGGAAAAAACTGCTGATGTGGGGAAGTGTCGGCATTACCTTGAGCCTGGCGTCACTATCAGCCATTCTCCTTCTGGCCGGCCTGTCAGCTTCAACAGCTTGGCTGACCGTGCTGTTTCTCGGAATCTATATCGTCTTTTATCAGGCGACATGGGGTCCCGTCGTATGGGTCCTGATGCCGGAGCTGTTCCCGTCAAACGCACGCGGAGCCGCAACCGGATTTACGACATTGATTCTGTCGGCAACAAACCTGATCGTTTCACTGGTATTCCCGCTTATGCTGAGCGCCATGGGCATCGGCTGGGTGTTCGGAATATTCTCAGTCATCTGCCTTACATCCTTCTTCTTCGCCGCTTACATCGTTCCTGAAACGAAGGGCAGAAGTTTAGAAGAAATCGAAACGCACTTGAAAAAACGGTTCTCCTTAAAGAAGCGCAGCAAACAAAATCAAATTCTTAAACAGCGCACACTGTAATCAAAAAAGGAATCGCCCCCCGCTGGGCGATTCCTTTTTGGCGTCATACCATAACTTTGCAGATGTCATTCGTAAACTCGACCGGATCATGGATCGGCAGTCCTTCAATCAGAAGCGCCTGATTGTACAGCAGGTTTGTGTATAAAGCAAGCTTTTCCCGATCTTGCCCGTGCGCGTTCTTTAACGTCTCAAACACTTCGTGGTTCGGGTTGATTTCCAGCACTTTTTCCGCTTTGACCTGCTGGCTGTCAGGCATGGCGTTTAATACTTTCTCCATTTCGATCGTCACTTCGCCGTCTGTCGCAAAGCAGACCGGATGGGATTTTAAGCGTTTCGATGCTCTGACGTTCTTGACTTTATCCGCAAGAATCTCTTTCATGCTTTCGAACAGGTCTTTATATTCGTTTTCTTCGGCTTCAGTCTGCTTATCATCTTCGTCACTGTCGATACCTAAGTCGGCGCTTGAGACGGATTTGAACTCTTTTTCCTCGTAGCTTGTCAGCATTTTGATCGCGAATTCATCAATATCTTCCGTGAAATATAAAATTTCGTAGCCTTTGTCCGCCACCATTTCAGTTTGCGGCAGCTTTTCAATCCGCTCATATGAATCGCCGGACGCGTAATAGATATATTTTTGATCCTCAGGCATTCTGGACACATATTCGTCCAGAGTGACGAGCTTTTTCTCCTTAGATGAATAGAAGAGAAGCAGATCTTTTAAGACGTCTTTATTCGCGCCGAAATCATTATAGACGCCGAATTTCAGCTGTCTGCCGAAAGATTCATAGAAAGATTCGTATTTTTCTCTTTTGTTCTTCAGCAGGCTCTTCAGCTCGGCTTTGATTTTTTTATTGATGTTTTTCGCAATCAGCTTCAGCTGGCGGTCGTGCTGCAGCATCTCTCTGGAAATGTTCAGCGACAGATCCTCAGAGTCCACCATGCCTTTTACAAAGCTGAAATGATCCGGAAGCAGGTCGGCGCATTTGTTCATGATCAGCACGCCGTTGGAATACAGCTCCAATCCTTTTTCGAATTCCTTCGTATAATAGTCAAACGGCATGTTTTCCGGAATAAACAAAATCGAATTGTAGCGCACCGCTCCATCGACGCTGATGTGCACGTGGGTCAGCGGTTTATCGAAGCCATAATGCTTTTCAGCGTAAAAAGCCTCGTAATCCTCATCCGTCAGCTCGCTTTTGTTTTTTCTCCAGATCGGCACCATGCTGTTGACCGTCTGTTCTTCCTGAACCTCTTCAAACTCGTTCTCGCTGCCCTCTTTCGGCTTGTTGACCGTCTCTTCCATTTTGATCGGGTAGCGGATAAAGTCTGAGTACTTTTTCACGATCGCTTTGATGCGGTAGTTTTCTAAAAACTCATCATAGCTTTCATCTTCTGTGTTTTCTTTTATTTTCAGGGTGATTTCCGTACCGACGGTTTCCTTGTCACACGGCGCGATCGTGTAGCCGGCGGCCCCTTCCGACTCCCATACATACGCCTCGTCACTGCCGAGCGCCTTACTTTTCACCGTGACTTTATCAGCTACCATAAACGCCGCATAAAATCCGACGCCGAACTGGCCGATAATATCATGGCCGTCTTTCGAGTCATTTTCTTGCTTGAAAGCGAGTGAACCGCTTTTCGCAATCGTGCCGAGATGCTGTTCAAGCTCGTCTTTTGTCATCCCGATACCGGTATCTGTGACGGTGAGCGTTCTCGCTTCTTTATCCGCCGTCACTTTTATGTAGTAATTGTCTTGATCAAACGTTAATGAATCATCGGTTAACGCCTTGTAATAGATTTTGTCAATCGCATCGCTCGCGTTGGAAATTAACTCGCGGAGAAAAATTTCCTTCTGC
Source organism: Bacillus sp. JK74 (assembly GCF_053663395.1). Classification (NCBI taxonomy): domain Bacteria; kingdom Bacillati; phylum Bacillota; class Bacilli; order Caryophanales; family Bacillaceae; genus Bacillus; species Bacillus sp. JK74. Next base: position 865,300 of record NZ_JBSJQB010000001.1, read on the forward strand.
GTGTAAATGGAGTTAATCATCATGTCCAGCAATCGCTTGGATTCTGCTTTAAACTTTTTTTTCCGCACTTCAGATCTCTCCTTTAATTATGCTTTGATGTTATGTAAAATCTTTTCAGCATCTATTTATCATATACAGTGACAATTGTCAACTAGGATTAGCAGATGCATATATTGTAAATTTAACATGTTAATGGATTCATTTCACCCATTTTATCAATAAAAAAGAGAGAATGTTGATCATCCTCTCCTCTCTGCTTCTTTCCGGCGGCCGAATTCCTTCTTCATCCATATGTATGACGGGTAGAAAAACAAACTAAATAAGATAAGAGATCCCAAGTTTCGCAAAGACTCATGCAGAACATTTCTTACAGTGAGAGGAAACGTGATGTCCTGAAACAGAATAGAGATAACGGTGTAAATCGCAAATCCCATAGGAACAATGGCATAACAATAAAACGCTATCTCCTTCTTATGCTGTATCTTCAAAATATGTAAACCTCCCAATGATGTATATACATAATATTAACATATTTATTAGGTATTTAGAAACAAACCTCCATATGTTTATCCCCCTATTCAGCGGGAACAGTTATAAAAAAAGGAGGCATCGCAATATGGGAAGATTAACAGACAAAACCGCAATCATCACAGGGGCCGCGACAGGCATCGGACAAGCGACGGCACGGGTTTTCGCCGATGAAGGCGCCCGCGTGATCTGCGGTGACATCAATGAAAGCGAACTGAATGAAACCGTCAGCGCCATCAGAAAAAACGGCGGAGAAGCAGAAGCCTTTCACCTTGATGTATCAGACGAAGAAAACGTAAAGTCTTTTGCGGACGGCATTCAGCAAAGGTACGGAACAATTGATATTCTGTTTAACAATGCCGGTGTTGACCAAGAGGGCGGCAAAGTCCATGAATACCCGGTCGAGCTTTTTGACCGGATCATCGCCGTCGATCTGCGCGGCACATTTTTGTGCAGCAAATACCTGATTCCGCTCATGCTCGAAAAAGGAGGCTCCATCATCAACACCTCCTCCATGTCCGGCCGGGCCGCAGACCTTGACCGCTCCGGCTATAACGCCGCAAAAGGCGGAATCACGAACCTGACGAGAGCGATGGCCATTGATTACGCCAGAAGCGGAATCCGCGTCAATTCCTTATCGCCGGGCACAATTGAAACGCCGCTCATTGATAAATTGGCAGGCACGAAAGAAGACGAAATGGGCGAGGCGTTCCGTGAAGCCAACAAATGGATCACGCCGCTCGGCCGGCTCGGAAAACCGGAAGAAATGGCGGCTGTCGCGCTCTTCCTCGCTTCAGACGACAGCTCTTACGTCACGGGAGAAGACATCACCGCAGACGGCGGCATCATGGCATACACTTGGCCGGGGAAAATGCTGATTGATAAGAAGTGGAAGGAAGAGACGGAGTGACGATAGATAATAAAAAAAGCCAGTGTAAAAAAACACTGGCTGAACAAGCTGAGGGCGGGTTACTTAAACCAGCCCTTTTCCTTTGATCGGGTAATGGCTTCAATTCGATTTTTCACTTCTAGTTTATCCAGAATCATCGAAACGTAATTGCGGACTGTGCCGCTTTTGATGCTGAGGGCGTTTGCGATTTCTTTCGTGTTTTTTCCGTCTGCGACAAGCTCGAGCACCTCTTTTTCCCGTTCGGTCAGCGGGTTTTCTTCACTATAAATGTCCTCCATTAATTCAGGTGCATAGACACGTCTCCCTTTCATGACGCTGCGGATGGCGCTGACGAGCTCATCGCTCGGGCTGTCCTTGAGCATGTACCCGCTGACGCCTGCTTTTAGCGCCCGCTGAAAATAGCCGGAGCGGGCAAAGGTCGTCAAAATGATGATTTTCACACCGCTGTCCTTGAGTTCTTCTGCCGCTTCAAGACCTGATTTCCCGGGCATTTCGATATCCATCAGACAGATGTCGGGCGCATGTTTTTCCACGAAATCGATGGCATCCTGGCCGCTTGTGCCTTTGCCGACAACCGTCATATCCTCTTCTAAATTCAACAGCGAACCGAGTGCGCCGAGCAGCATTTGCTGATCCTCGGCAATGAAGATGTTGATCATCTGCTACCATCCTTTTCTTTTGATTTTGAATCATTCGGGATTCTCATGGTCAGCTTTGTTCCGGCGGCTGTATCGATGGCTAAACTGCCGTTTGCGAATTCAAGACGTTCCCTCATTCCAAGCAGGCCGTGCCCCTTTGAAAAAAAGCGGTCTTCTCTGCATTGAAAGCTGCCGTCGTCTTCTACCGTAATGACGACCTCTTTCCAAAGCTGCTGAATGGTGATGCGGCATACTTTGGCGCCGCTGTGTTTCACGACATTGGTGACGGCTTCTTTAATGCACATGCTGACGATGTTTTCGTTCAGCAAAGAGATATGTTTGGGCGCTTCTTTTTCTTCATACACAAATTCAATTCCTGCCGCTTCAAGAATTTGCCGAACATTGCCGAGCTCATCCTTCAATCGGATGCCTTTCATCGATGAGACGATTTGTCTGACCTCATTTAAAGAGGTGCGGGCCGTCTGCTGCACGCTTTTCAGCTCAGCGCGGGCCTGTTCAGGGTCCTTATATATCAGCTTTCGGGCGAGGTCGCTTTTCAGTCCGATTAAGGAGAGCTTTTGTCCAAGTGTATCGTGAAGGTCCCGGGCGATACGCTGCCTTTCTTCCAGCTTCACAAGATCGGCAATTCGCTCATTTGCATATTCTAATTTCTCCTCAAGGCGCTCCCGTGCCTTTCTGCTTCGAATGCTGAGCGGAAGCAGGATGGCACTGATCAATGTAATGACGATAAACGGAATTTGTGTCAAAAACCATTCTTTTTTCAGAACAAGGCTGAAGTTGACGGCAACCGCCGCACTGATGATATGAATGTAATATAAGATGTAAAATGGAACTTTGTCTCGGATATGGCCGATGAAGTAGGCGATAAAGAAGGCGAAATAAATATAACTGAACAGCATGGCTGAGCCGGTCGATATGCCGATCAGAAGAAGCGCCCATAAGTAAAGCGGCCAGCCTTTTGCAACAAATGCAAAGCGGTATGCCCCAAAGAAAACGAGCGTGAAAATGATGCCAGCCACGATGACAAAGGTAGAAGAGCTTTTAAAAATAAAATAAAAAGGCAGGATGAAAAAAATCGTCCATATATAAGGAGAAATCCCGTTCAGTTTTTGAAATTTAAAATACTTCTTCATCTTTGTTCCACCTTCTGCTGCTTGTGTCTACCATCACTTTATCAAAACACCGCCTTCATTGCACCCTCACGCATGAAGAGAAGGCTCTTTCTGATAAGAGAAAGAGCCAGCCGTGCGCCGTATCAGGCATTTTTCTTTAAAGGTTCTTTCGGCACCGGATGGGGCGCCGGTGTTTTCCGCGCCTCCCGAAAGGTGACAAACTGCTTTTCGTCCTCATCCCACAGACGGAATTTCATGGATTCAAGACTTGTTTTAAGCGTAATGGTCGGTACGTTTTTTAAAGGCTCGTGCCCCTCATGAGCCGCTTCCAGCTTGTAGTTCGGCACTTTCGGGCTTAAGTGGTGGACATGATGGTAGCCGATATTGCCCGTCAGCCATTGCAAAAGCTTCGGCAGCTTGTAAAAGGAGCTTCCTTCTACCGCGGCCTGCACATAATCCCAATGCTCATCAGCTTCAAAATAAGAATCCTCAAACGTGTGCTGAACATAAAAGAGCCAGACGCCGATTGACCCCGAAATAAGGAAAATCGGACCCTGAACAAGCAAAAAGTTTTCCCAGCCGACAAGCAGGCACGTCGCAGCAGCCAATAAGACAATCGCCGCGTTCGTGAAATAGGTGTTCCAGCGCTCCTTGCGGCGGGCGCCTTTTACATTGAAACGGTTTTTAATCAGAAATACGTAAATCGGACCGAGAATAAACATAATAAACGGATTGCGATAAAGTCTGTAGCGTATTTTTGTCCAGGCTGACGCTTCATTGTATTCCTTGACGGTCATCATCCAAATATCGCCGGTGCCCCGTTTATCTAAGTTGCTGCTTGTCGCATGATGAATGGAGTGGCTTCGCTGCCATTGAAGGAACGGAAACAGTGTCAGAACACCTGAAATAAACCCGAACAGCCGGTTCAGCTTCTTTTGTTTGAAAAAGGATTGATGGCAGCAGTCGTGGAAAATAATAAAGATTCTTGTCAAAAATCCCGCTGCTATAACAGTACAGGCGAGGGTCAGAAGATAGGAGATATTGAGGCTGAAGTAAGCAAGAAACCAAAGGGCAAAAAACGGCACAAACGTGTTGAAAAGCTGAATGATACTATGCTTTGTATCGGCGCCGGAAAATGCGGCAACCTGCTTTTTTAAAGACGCTTGTTTTTGAGTTGCGGCGTGATTGATCATGAATGTCATGTCCCTTCTTTTTCATTATGACCTCAAGTATAACGGGGGGCCCGACGCGGTTGTAGTAGCAGCCATCATGCCCCGAATATGACATTTGTCATGTTTGGCGGCAGAATGCTGATCAGGCGTCATATGGAAGGTTTCTTTCATATCTGCACTTCTCAAAGAAAACAGCAAAAAAGAACCCGGCCTGTTTTCGGCCGAGTTCTTTTTCATCATCCTCACAGCAAAATCACCCGATACTTCTTCACATCCAAAAACTGCAGAAACTCCCGGGCCAGCATATCCGGCGCGTGGTCTTTTCCTTCATGAAGACGATATTGAATCAGACCGACGAGCATGGACGCGACATAGTATGCATAGAGCTTTTTGCCCGCCTGAATGTGCAGAGGCTGATGAAGATAAAACGATTGCAGCGCTCTGAACATTTCCGGGATGACGTCAGGCACTCCTGAACCCTCTCTCAGAAAATGAACGAGCGGAAGGCCGCCGGACAGCGCCGAAAAGAGCCGGACGAGCGCGGCTTCCGCTTCTTCCACGGAGCAGTCGGCAGGGTCTCCTTTTACCGTCAATAATCCGATCAGATCCCGGCATGATTGATGGATGATCGTTTTCAGCAATGCTTCTTTGTTGGCGTAATGGTCATAAAAAGTGGCACGGCGGAGGTTGCTTTGACGGGCAATATCGGAAATCGTAATCGCCGCGTACTCTTTTTTTTCCGCCATTAAGCCGATCATGGCTTCTTGCAAGGCCTGCCTCGTTCGGGTCACCCGGCGGTCGGCGGGCTTTTTTTCTTCTTGTTCCGGCACCCGGCGGCCAAACAGCCAGTAAAACCGTTTTTGAGAAATCAAATCCCACACCTGTCCGCTGATTTCTTCCGGGGATGCCCCGGGCTCCTCATTCAGCCAGTACAACACAATGGCATACGTGTATAACGCGCGGTAATGAATGTACATATCCTGTTCAGTCGGTGAGAAATCCGCATTGACCGGTGACAGCAGCACATCATGCCGGAACACATCTTTTAAAAAAGCATGAAAGTGAAAATACGGCATTTTATGACGGTCCATCATCGTTTGAAAAAACACCCGATGCCGGTCAACAAAAGACAGTGTCGGATGCACTTTTTGCCATCCGCCCTGTAAATGAAGCACATCTTTATTCTTCAGCGAATCATACAGCGCTTCGCTCAGCCCGTCTTTCATTTCTTCCTCTATATCCTCTAAAATCGCATATTTATCTTCGTAATAAAGGTACAGTGTCCCCCGGCTCACACGCGCCCGTTCGGCGATGTCCTTCATGGTCACACGGCGGATATCCCGCTCTCCAAGCATGGCCAAAAGCGCTTGTTTGATGTCATTTGTCACAGAATCCGGCATAAGAGACACTCCTTTCATTAGACAGATCACGGCAATTTGTACGGTAACGTATAGATGCGTTTACGCTGTCTTTGCCGCAAAATCACATCACATTATAATAGGCCCTGAAGAAACAAAAAAGCAACCAGAGGAGGAAGACCGATGGATCAGCATATAAAAGCAGACATCAAACGCGTCTTTGCGCTTCAGAAAAAAAATCAAAAAACGCTGCGTGCTTCAACAGCCGGGCAGCGCAGAGAAAAGCTTCAGCGCTTTTTAGATGCCGTCACCGCACATGAAGAAGAAATCATCGAGGCGATCAGACGGGACGTCCGCAAGCCTTATCATGAGGTGAAAAGAGCGGAAACGCAGGGAACGATCAAGGCGATTAAAGATAATATGAACAATCTCGACACCTGGATGGCGCCGAAACGCGTCGGCTCATCCGTCAGCCCCGACGCTGACGGCGTATTAATGTACGAGCCAAAAGGCCTTACCTTAATTCTCGGCCCATGGAATTATCCGTTTATGCTGACGATGGCTCCGCTTGCGGCTGCCATTGCGGCGGGCAACAGCGCGATTGTAAAGCTGTCCGATTTTACGATGGAGACGAGCCATATCGCCGCGACAGTTATTCGCGAGGCATTTCACGAAGAAGAAGTCGCCATTTTTGAAGGTGAGGTCGATGTCGCGACAGAACTGCTCGACCAGCCGTTTGACCACATTTTCTTCACCGGAAGCACAAATGTCGGTAAAATCGTCATGACAGCAGCGGCGAAGCATTTGTCGTCCGTCACGCTTGAGCTTGGCGGAAAGAGCCCGACGATCATCGACAGCGGCTATGATTTGATGGACGCGGCGAAAAAAATCGCCGTCGGCAAATTTGTCAATGCGGGGCAAACATGTATCGCTCCTGACTATCTTCTTATGAAGGAAGATGTACAGGACACCTTTACAGATCTTCTCCAGACCATTGTCAATGCAGGTTTTATGGAGGATGATCATACAGTTGACCGCAACAAATTCACGCAGATTGTCAACGACCGCAACTTTAACCGTGTCAAAGCTCTGTATGATGATGCCATTGAAAAAGGGGCGAAAACGGCGTTCGGCGGTGTATTTGATGCGCATGACCGCACGATTTCTCCGACCGTGCTGACAAACGTCACGCCTGATATGAAGATCATGCAGGAAGAAATCTTCGCACCGATTCTGCCGATTATGAATTACGAAGATATCAGTGAAGCCGTTGATTACATCACTGAACGGGACAAGCCGCTTGCCTTGTATGTATTCAGCCATAATCAGGAGCTGATCGATTATGTTCTGCAGCATACGACGTCCGGCAATGCTTCTGTCAATGATGTCGTCGTCCATTTCACTGACGTCAACCTTCCGTTCGGCGGTGTCAATACGAGCGGGATCGGTTCATATCACGGTGTGTACGGCTTTAAAGAATTCTCTCATGAAAAAGGCGTATTCATTCAAGCCTCTAAATAAAAAAGAATCCGCGTGCGCGGATTCTTTTTTATTATTTTTTTGCCCCGAATGCGAGCAGTTTCGTATAAGTGCCGACATAAAGCGTGCCGTCTTCAGCCAGAACCGGGGAGGAAATGACATTACTGTCTGTTTGATAGCGCCATTTTTCATTACCGTCAGCGTCAACCGCATAGACGTTTTTATCGTCAGAACCGAAGTACACATTGCCGTCCGCATCAATCAGCGGCGCTGTTCTCACAGGCCCGTCCGTATAGAAAGACCAGTTCATATTGCCGGTTTTGCTGATGGAAAACAGCTCGCCGCTTCCGGAACCGATATACACATTGCCGTTATGGTCGATCGCTAATGAAGAGCTGGAGAAACCGTTTAACGGGAACGTCCACTTTACAGCACCCGTTGATGTATAGGCGTATAAGTTGCCGTCCTGGTTTCCGGCGTAAACGGTGCCGTCTCTATCAATAACCGGATAACCTTTAAACCCGTTGGACGTCGTTTTTGACCATTTCACTTGGCCCGTTCCGGAATTGATCGCGTAAAAGATATTATTATACGTTGCCGTATACAGAGTGCCGTTTGATGCTAACACGGGAGCGGAACCGACCACGCCGTTTGTTTTAAACTTCCACTTCTGCGTCCATGTCGAAGGCGACGTCGGTTTAATCGCATAGATATAGTTATCCAGCGTCGACACATACAGCGTGCCGTCAGAGCCGATAGCCGCATCGGAACTCGGCGCTCCGCTCAGCGGAACCGATGTTAAAATGTTTCCGGTTTCTTTGTCGATGAAATACAGTTTTTTATCGTGAGAAGGAAGATAAATGACACCGTTTGTTCCGAGCACCGGAGTCAGCGTATAGGTCGTCCCGAGGTTTTCCGTCACCCATTTCACAGTACCGTCCGGATGATACGCCGTCAGCTTCCCGTCTTTTGATTGAATAAATACGGTGCCGTCCCCGTCAACCGCGGCTCCCGCACCGTTTTGAGGGGTGGCCGGAACATTCTTTTCCCATTTTAACGCGCCATCGGCAGTGCTTGTAAACCGGCTTTCTCTTGACCAGTTGAACATCGTCGGAGACATCGCCTGCGCGTCATACCGTCCCGCCAAGAAACCGGATGCCGCATGATTTTGTTTAAATACCGTTTCCGCAGCTTGAGCAGCGGCCGGATGCAGCCATTTTGCCCCCGGCAGATCAGAAACCGCCCCCACAGATAAAGCCGCAGCAACCGCAGCGCCGGCCGCCAATGTTTTCATTCGCAATGAAGCTGTCTTTTTTTTCAATGTCAGTTCCTCCCGTTTCTATTAAAAACTGCTATACCGCTTTCATCATACCATAATCATCCTATGAAATATTTGTATTTTTGGTAGATTTATAGAACAAATGTCACATAGCCTGCTGATGCTTCGGGGATGATCGAAACGCAGCAATATACCACACCACATTGACGATGAAAGCCGCGCCTGACCAAACGAAAAGGCCGTAATAAAGAGACAGCTCCTGCCCTAAGGAAATTGCGGTCAATAACGCCACCAACAAGACAGCCGCGCAAATGATAAGCCCGATTCCGCAAAAAACGGCCATGATGATTTTCATGCCACGAACACCGAGAATATACATAATGAGCGGGACCGCATATATAACAAGGATCTGGCCGACGGCGGCCCACATGCCCGCGGAATTAAAACGATTCGCGTTCGGCCCCGTTTCTGCAAGCGGAGAAAGCGAGACGAGGACCGGCAATAAACAAAACATCAGAGCGGAAAGCAAGGTCACTGCAACCGCACCTTTTTTCTTTTGATTCATGTGAATATCCTCCTGACAATAACCCGGCTTTTTTACCGGTAATCTGATAATATGTTATATTTTAGCACGATATTTAGTTATTTTGAGAATGTTTTGTTAAAAACGAATTTACAAATCCGGAAAAATAGATATAATAAACGTTATGGAACCGATATTGATTCATAAAGCGTTATCTAACAAAACACGAAGTGATATTATGACGTGGCTTAAACACCCGGAAGACCATTTTGATGAAAGGCCTTATCTTGAGCAGGGACTCAGTTTCCGCACCGGAATTTGCGTCGGTGATATTCAGGCAAAGTCAGGGCTTGCGCAGTCCGTCATCTCCAGCTACCTGCTGACCATGCAAAAAGCCGGCCTGCTGGAATCCGAACGAATCGGAAAATGGACCTATTACAGAAGAAATGAAAAACAAATTAAAGCCTTTGCTGACTATGTCCAGCACCAGCTATAACCATGGAAGGAGGGCTTTTTTCGTTCTAACATATCTATTTTTCTGTATATGTAGTTATAAAAGGAGGCATACATAACAATGAAAAAAAGCAGTTCCATCTTCATTCTATTTTTGGCATTAGGGGTTTTCGGAATTATTACGACCGAGATGGGCATCATCGGGGTTCTTCCGCAAGTGGCGGACAGATTTCATATTTCTGCTTCAAAAGCGGGATGGCTTGTCAGTATTTTCGCGTTCATCGTCGCTGTGTCGGGACCGTTTTTGACCTTGCTTGCTTCAGGTATAAACCGGAAATACATTCTGCTTTTAGCGGTGCTGATGTTTGCCGTTTCAAATGCGGTCTACGCGTATACGGCGCATTTCAGTGTCATGCTGGCGTTTCGGATCATTCCGGCTTTATGCCACCCGGTGTTCTTTTCTGTAGCGCTTGCGGCCGCGGCCCGGCTTGTCCCCGCCGGCCAATCCGGAAAAGCCGTAACGAAAGTCTTTTCAGGCATCACCGCCGGCTTTGCGTTCGGCGTGCCTTTCACGTCTTATCTGGCGGATCGTCTCTCCCTTGAAGCCGCCTTCTTATTCGGCGCTATCATCAGTCTCATCGCGTTCACGGGCATTCTTCTCTTTTTGCCATCCATGCCGGTCACAGAAAAAATGTCTTTCAGTAGCCAGCTCGGCATTCTTCGCAAACCGGCTTTGTGGCTCAATATCGCTGCCGTCACCTGTCTCTTTGCGGCCATGTTTTCTGTCTACAGCTATTTTGCGGAATACCTCGGGCGGGTGTCCCATATGAACGGCACATGGGTCAGCTTCATGCTGATGAGTTTCGGGGTGATTATGATAGCCGGGAATTTCGTCTTCGGTGCTTTGTTATATAAAAATATGAAAAAGACCGTCATCCTGTTTCCGCTTCTTTATACAGCCGCCTACTTGCTCATATACGGGTTTGGGACGTCTTTCGCGCCGATGGCTGTCCTCGTCTTCGTATGGGGCGCCGTTCATTCCGGCGGTCTCATTGTCAGCCAGACATGGCTTACTGCGGAAGCAAAGGAGGCGCCCGAATTCGGCAACAGCCTGTTTGTCTCCTTTTCCAACCTCGGCATCACCATCGGAACGGCGGCGGGCGGCTGGTTTATTTCACACTTGGGAATCCATCAGCTGATGTGGTGCGGCATCATGTTTGCCCTTCTGGCTTTCGGGCTGATCATGGGACGCTTGGCATGGGGAAAGAGGCTGCTCGCAGAAGCCTAAGCTCCGTTGCAAAATCCGGAATGATTACGTATAATATTCCAGATTAAAGCAAGGGAGAGAAAAAGATACATGGAAAGACCGGCAGGATTTTGGATACGGTTTCTGGCTTACGTCATTGATCAAATCATCATAGGAATTCCGATTTTTATCATTCAATTTATGGTCTCTTTTTTATTTGCGGCAGGCGTTGCGGCGGCTGACCCCTTCATGACCGAACATCAGTTTAACATCTCTTTTCTGGTGTTCGGCGTCATCCCGATTCTTGTGAGCTCTATTGTGATCAGCATCTTATATTTCAGCCTGCTCACAGCCTCAAAGATGCAGGGGACCCTGGGAAAAGCATTGCTCGGCCTTAAGGTCGTCAATGAAGATGGCGGACGCATTTCCATCGGCCAGGCCTTCGGACGCGCTTTCGCTTATATCATATCTAAGCTCATTCTTTATATCGGATTCATCATGGGTGCCTTCGGAGAGAAAAAAACGCTGCACGACATCATGTGCAGCACCCGGGTTGTTTATAAATAATGTCCCCAAGTCCGGGCCTTTTGAGCCCGGGCTTTTTTATGACGGCTGTGCCCTCCTGATGTCAATGCCGCCTTCTCCGTCAGCCTCAATGCGGATCGACCCGTTCACAATGACAGACAGCGGATGGAACTCCGCATGCTGATCAGAAAAAATCCAGCGGCGGCCGCTCGGCCCTAAAAGCAAAAACGCCCCATCATTGTAATCACCCATAAAATGAAACCCGTTTTCACTAAGAGGCGCATGCTTTCTCACCGGAATGCCGAAACGCTGCAGCTCCTTCCCCGTCGATACCACCTCGGCAGCCGTCAGATTCACCTCGCCGATATTAAGGACGGACTCAATCGAAAAACGTTCCGCGCTTTCCGGCGATGTGTCTCTCGCGATGAATTCCGCCAGATTGTTGGACGGATCTTTGAAATAAAAGGAACGCGCCTGAATATGAGTGAAATACACCTCATCCTCCCCATCTTCCGTTTGAAAAACGACTTTATCCTTTATCCACGCCTTCGCCTCATCAAAACGATTATTCGGAATGTTAAACGCGAAATGATACGTCGGATGAGAGTGAGAATCGGCGCGCCTGAATTCCAACTCACTTTCTCCCGCCTTGATGGTAAACGAATCACCGGACTCATCAATTAAAGGAAAACCTAACACCCGTTCATAGAAGTGTTTCGTCTCCTCCAACGCACAACTGTACAAAGTAATGTGATTTATTTGCATGATCATACCCCCTTTGGTTTATACTGCCATATAGAGGGGTGGATTCCTACTGTTTCGATTCACCAATTGAGAATCCCCCTTTCGCCCGGCGCTACACATGACAAACAGCGCCAAACCGCTTATACCAGGCGCTTTTAAATGTCTAAAGCAAAAAAAGCAGAAAATAATACCCCATATAGCTTGACAAAAAATAAATGTTATTTAATAATCTATATATAATTAGAATTATTATTGAAAGATAAAGTGAATGCTTTGTCTTTTTAATATATTTCAAATCACATTTCAGGAGGAAGATATTATGTCTTTAATCGGAAAAGAAGTACTGCCATTCGAAGCAAAAGCTTTCAAAAACGGTGAATTCATCGATGTAACAAACGAAGATTTGAAAGGTCAATGGAGCGTTTTCTGCTTCTACCCAGCAGATTTCTCTTTCGTTTGCCCGACTGAACTTGAAGATCTTCAAGGACAATACGCTGCACTGAAAGAATTAGGTGTTGAAGTATACTCTGTTTCTACAGATACTCACTTCGTACACAAAGGCTGGCATGACAGCTCTGAAAAAATCGGCAAAATCACTTACGCAATGATCGGTGACCCATCTCAAACGATCTCCCGCAACTTCGACGTTCTTGACGAAGAAACTGGTCTTGCTGACCGCGGAACATTCATCATCGATCCTGATGGCGTTATCCAAACAGTTGAAATCAATGCAGGCGGTATCGGCCGTGACGCAAGCAACCTAGTAAACAAAGTAAAAGCAGCTCAATACGTTCGTCAAAACCCAGGTGAAGTCTGCCCGGCTAAATGGGAAGAAGGCGGCGAAACACTTACACCTAGCCTTGATTTGGTAGGTAAAATCTAAGGAGTGCATTCCATTGGTACTTGATGCAAATATCAAAGCACAATTAAATCAATACATGCAGCTAATTGAGAACGACATTGTTCTCAAAGTAAGCGCCGGTGACGATGACACTTCTAAGGACATGCTGGCTCTCGTTGACGAACTGGCTTCCATGTCATCTAAAATTTCAGTTGAAAAAACTGAATTAAACAGAACACCGAGCTTCAGCGTTAATCGTACCGGAGAAGACACAGGCGTTACATTCGCCGGTGTTCCTCTCGGCCACGAATTTACATCATTAGTGCTGGCATTGCTTCAAGTCAGCGGCAGAGCGCCTAAGGCTGATCAAAAGGTCATTGACCAGATTAAGAACATCAGCGGAGAATACCGCTTTGAATCTTATATCAGCCTGACGTGCCACAACTGCCCTGATGTCGTCCAAGCATTAAACATGATGAGCGTGCTCAACCCGAATATCACACATACAATGATTGACGGCGCGGCATTCAAAGAAGAAGTAGAAAGCAAAAACATCATGGCTGTTCCGACTGTTTTCTTAAACGGTGAATCTTTCGGCAGCGGCCGTATGACCATCGAAGAGATTCTCGCGAAAATGGGCAGCGGCGCAGATGCGTCTGAGTTTGCCGACAAAGATCCGTTTGACGTTCTTGTTGTCGGCGGCGGACCTGCCGGCGCAAGCGCGGCGATCTACACGGCGCGTAAAGGCATCCGCACCGGTGTCGTCGCTGAACGCTTCGGCGGCCAGGTACTCGACACCATGAGCATCGAAAACTTCATCAGCGTCAAAGCGACTGAAGGACCGAAGCTCGCTGCAAGCCTTGAAGAGCACGTGAAAGATTATGATATTGACGTCATGAACCTTCAGCGCGCGAAACGCCTTGAGAAAAAAGACCTCTTCGAACTTGAACTTGAAAACGGCGCTGTACTGAAAAGTAAAACAGTGATCCTTTCAACAGGTGCCCGCTGGCGCAATGTCAACGTACCTGGTGAGCAAGAGTTCAAAAACAAAGGTGTTGCATACTGCCCGCACTGTGACGGACCATTGTTTGAAGGCAAAGACGTAGCCGTTATCGGCGGCGGAAACTCCGGAATCGAGGCGGCGATTGACCTTGCAGGTATCGTCAATCACGTGACTGTGCTGGAGTTCGCGCCTGAGCTGAAAGCAGACGAAGTCCTGCAAAAACGTCTTTACAGCCTGCCAAACGTCACTGTGCACAAAAATGCACAAACGAAAGAAATCACAGGCGACCAAAACGTAAACGGCATTACGTTCGTTGACCGTGAAACAGGCGAAGAAAAACACGTTGAACTCCAAGGTGTATTCGTCCAAATCGGTCTCGTGCCTAATACAGAATGGTTAGACGAAACCGTCGAACGCAACCGCATCGGCGAAATCATCGTCGATAAGAGCGGCGCGACAAGCGTTCCCGGTCTATTTGCCGCAGGGGACTGCACAGACGGCCCGTACAACCAAATCATTATCTCCATGGGATCAGGTGCAACTGCCGCTTTAGGCGCATTTGATTATTTGATCCGGAATTAATGTAAAAAGCGCTACCCTGCTTACAAGGCAGGATAGCGCTTTTTTTATATTAAAACGGCATACTGCATGGCAGTACACCGTCTGAAGTAATTCAATCTGTCTTTCTCCCTCTCGCCCGATAGATGAGAAATAATCCAATAAACCACAGCGGCGTCAGCAGCAAAGCCGGGCGCGTCGCATCCGCAAACAGCATAATCACCAGAATGAAGGCAAACAGCGCCAGCACGGCGTAATTGATAAACGGCGCAAACGGCGCCTTGAAAGACGAGCTTGCATGTAAGTCCGGACGGGTTTTCCTGTATCTGATATGACAGACAAGAATCACGCCCCACACCCAAATGAAACAAATCGCGCTGATGGTGGTCACGATGCCAAAGGCCGCTTCCGGTATCAATTTGCTTAAAAGAGCGCCAGCTGACAGCACAATAACCGATATCCATAATGCGCGGCTCGGCACATGATTTTTATTCAGCTTCGCAAAACTTGCCGGCGCCTGTTTCGTTTTGCTTAAGTTATACAAAATCCGGCTTGTTGAAAACATCCCGCTGTTACAAGCAGAAGCGGCAGACGTTAATACGACAAAATTAATAATTC
The DNA here is from genome assembly GCF_053663395.1 of Bacillus sp. JK74. Taxonomy (NCBI): domain Bacteria; kingdom Bacillati; phylum Bacillota; class Bacilli; order Caryophanales; family Bacillaceae; genus Bacillus; species Bacillus sp. JK74. The sequence goes on from NZ_JBSJQB010000001.1 coordinate 880,308, forward strand.
CCGCGGCCAACGGAATGCCGACCAGACTGAAGGTCTTTACAAATGGACTTTCCGTTGCATTCAGCTGCATCCACGGATTAATACATAAAAGAATGATCAATGCCCCGACGTAGAAAAATAAAATCCGTAAAGGAATTTTATTGATCGCGGACGGAATATTTTTTTTCGGATTTGACGTTTCCGCCGCTGACACACCCACTAACTCCACACCGACATAGGCGAAGATCACCATCTGGAACGAAAGCAAAAAGCCTGAAAATCCGTTCGGAAACAAGCCGCCGTGCTCCCACAGATTCGCCGCTGAAACCGTTCCGGTATGCGTTTTGAACCCAATCACCAGCAGAACCACCCCGATGACAATTAACGCGAGAATCGTGACTACCTTAATTAAGGCGAACCAAAACTCCAATTCTCCAAAAATCTTAACCGTTAACAGATTAAGCCCTAATAAAATGAGCAAACAGATAAGTGCAGGAACCCACTGCGGAATGTCAAACCAATATTTCACATATACACCGACGGCGATCACATCCGCCATAGCCGTCATAATCCAGCAAAACCAATAAGTCCAGCCGGTGACAAACGCTGCACGCGGCCCTAAATACGCCTCGGCAATATCCGTTAATGATTGGTAGCCTGCTTTAGATAACAGCAGTTCTCCCAGCGCCCGCATGACGAAAAAAAGCGCAATACCTACAATAAAATACGCAAAGATGATAGAAGGACCCGCCAGCTGAATCGCCTTACCGGACCCTAAAAACAATCCGGTGCCGATCGTGCCGCCAATGGCGATCAGCTGCACGTGCCGATTCGATAAGTCCCTCTTTAGCTCTCGCTGCTCCACATCTGACTCCTCCTTACCTCTCTAGTGAACGACGAGCAAAAAAAGCCAATAAAAAAAGAGATTGGATGCCCTCCAATCTCATGGTCATAAGAATATCAAATTATATTTGCGCCGCTGACAATCAACAGCATGACAAATACATATTCGGTACTCTTCTGTCCTTTTGCCTGAGATTGTGAACCCTTCGGCGCCGCGGAAAACCCGCGGTCTCTCCAGAAGCCGCTCCTGCTGTAGTGCGACCCACAGCAATCATAGCCTGCTACGTATTAAGTTTCCGATAGAAATAACTATCAGCTAACTTTTTATTTTAATGGAAGTTGAATTCATTGTCAATAGGGGGATGAGCTCACGGCGTTATCCCGGTCCAATTTTCGATGCCTGAAGCGCCGTATTTTCCGTTTTCATTGTCTCAAAAAGGCGTTATGCGGTACTATCATATAAGGTCTAATCATTTAAACATTATGTCATACTTTAAATTCACTTTATCATACAATTGCTCGTAAATAAAAAGGGGATGGACGAGATTGGAAACCAAATATTTAGATCTGCTCGCACAAAAATACGATTGTGAAGAAAAAGTGGTCACGGAAATCATTAATCTGAAAGCGATACTGAACCTGCCGAAAGGAACCGAGCATTTCGTCAGTGATCTGCACGGGGAGTATCAGGCATTCCAGCACGTGCTGCGGAACGGTTCAGGAAGAGTAAAAGAGAAGATCCGCGATATTTTCAGCGGCGTCATTTACGATAGAGAAATTGATGAACTGGCGGCTTTGGTCTATTACCCGGAAGACAAACTGAAGCTGATCAAACATAACTTTGATACGAAAGAGGCATTAAACGAGTGGTATAAAGAAACGATTCATCGGATGATTAAGCTCGTTTCTTATTGTTCTTCCAAGTACACCCGCTCCAAATTGCGCAAAGCACTGCCCGCCCAATTTGCTTATATTTCCGAAGAGCTGCTGTACAAAACAGAACAAGCCGCCAACAAGGAACAATACTACTCCGAAATCATAGAACAGATCATTGCGCTCGGCCAGGCCGATAAGCTGATCACCGGTCTTGCCTACAGCACGCAGCGATTGGTGGTCGACCATCTGCATGTTGTCGGCGATATTTATGACCGCGGACCGCAGCCGGATAAAATCATGGAAGAACTGATCAACTATCATTCAGTGGATATTCAATGGGGGAATCATGATGTTCTCTGGATAGGCGCTTATTCCGGCTCAAAAGTATGTCTGGCAAACATTATCCGCATCTGTGCCCGCTATGACAATCTGGATATTATTGAAGACGTTTACGGCATCAATCTGAGACCGCTATTGAACCTTGCCGAAAAATATTACGATGATAACCCGTCTTTCCGCCCGAAAGCGGACGAAAACAGACCGGAAGATGAGATTAAACAAATCACAAAAATTCATCAGGCGATCGCGATGATCCAATTCAAGCTTGAGAGCCCGATTATTAAGAGACGGCCGAACTTTAATATGGAAGAACGGCTGTTACTGGAAAAGATCGATTATGACCGCAATGAAATCACGCTGAACGGAAAAACGTATCAACTGGAAAACACCTGCTTTGCGACGGTGAATCCCAAACAGCCTGACGAGCTGCTAGAAGAAGAAGCAGAAGTCATGGACAAGCTGCTGTTTTCTGTCCAGCACTCCGAAAAGCTGGGCCGCCATATGAATTTTATGATGAAAAAAGGCAGCCTGTATCTGAAATATAACGGCAACCTGTTGATTCACGGCTGTATTCCCGTCGATGAAAACGGCAGCATGGAAACGATGATGATAGAGGATAAAGCTTATGCGGGCCGTGAGCTGCTCGATGTATTTGAACGGTTCTTACGTGAAGCGTTTGCCCATCCGGAAGAAACCGATGATCTGGCGACAGATATGACGTGGTACTTATGGACAGGCGAATACTCCTCCCTCTTCGGAAAACGGGCCATGACAACCTTTGAGCGGTATTTCATTAAAGAGAAGGAAACGCATAAAGAAAAGAAAAACCCGTATTACTATTTGCGTGAAGACGAGGCAACCTGCCGAAACATCCTGAAGGAATTCGGCCTCAATCCGGATCACGGCCATATCATCAACGGCCATACACCGGTAAAAGAAATCGAAGGCGAAGATCCGATCAAGGCAAACGGAAAAATGATCGTCATCGACGGCGGCTTCTCCAAAGCCTACCAATCCACAACAGGCATCGCCGGCTACACGCTCTTATACAACTCCTACGGCATGCAGCTCGTCGCCCATAAACACTTTAACTCCAAGGCCGAAGTACTGAGCACCGGAACCGACGTCTTAACGGTGAAACGATTAGTCGACAAAGAGCTTGAGCGGAAGAAAGTGAAAGAAACAAACGTCGGTGAAGAACTGCTGAAAGAAGTGGCGATTTTGGAGAAACTGCGGGAGTATCGTTATATGAAGTGAAGAATATGGAGTTCAGAGATAATTCTCTGGGCTCTTTGTTTACGGTTGCGAACTAAGAAGTCCCTTTCCCTGTATGTAAAACAGATTTAACCGCTTCTTCAATCTCCCTGTAACCCGTACATCTGCAAATATTGGACTCCAGCCAATTTTTTATCGTGTCATCACTTGCATTCGGCTCAGTATTCACTAAAGCATGACAATTCATGAGAAAACCCGGTGTGCAATAACCGCATTGAAACGCGAATTTTTCAATAAAAGCCTTTTGAATCGGCGTATTGATCAGTCCTTCAATTGTCGTAATGTCCTTTCCTTCCCCTTCTGCCGCAAGCATTAAGCAAGATTTCATCGGCACCCCGTCCGTTAATACCGTACAGGCGCCGCAATCCCCATTTAAGCAGCCCGGTTTTGCACCAGTTAATCCGAGACGAAGACGAAGAGCAAATAACAAAGTATCAGCCGGTCTGACCGTCATCTGTCTTTCCTCGCCATTTACTTTCAACGTAATAAGATCAGACATTTGGACCTCCTTCTAATTCCTGTAAGGCATCTAAAATTGTATGTTGCAAGACAAATATTCGGTATTCACTTGAGCCTTCCGCATCATCAAGAACGGGTTTGGGTACATACTGTAAAGACCTGCGCGCTCTATCTTCTAATGAATAGCTTTTATCGTTAAGCACAGCCTCCATTTCAGCAGAACGAAACGGAAATGGACATACGCCGCTGAAGGCCATTCTGATCTCATCATCTTTTTTCAGCGCACAGACTGTCACCAATGGATACCCGACATTCCACTGCTGTCTTCTTTTGATACTGACAAACGGCAGGTCAACATACGCTCGATCGACAACGATATGAAATAAAAAATCACCTTTTCGCAATTGTATTTCCTTGTTAAATACTTTATTTATAGGATGGTAATGAATCCCCGCTCTCCCTGCAATCCCTAGCAAACTATCAGAAATCAGCAACGGCAGCACGGCCTCACGGTAGTAGATGCCCCCGCAAATGTTTCCGCCCAGGCTGATCTTATTTCGAGTCGTCCGATCGGCTATTTCACTTACTGTTTTACTTAATAGCGGAAATGGATTTTCTTCCTCCAGTTTCGTTAATGACACGCCCGCTCCGATCACCAGATAACGTTCATAAAAACGGATGGCGTGAAATTCCGGAAGCGCGTTCATATCTATCACCGCATCCGTATAGACGATATTCAGCCTTCCTAACGTGATAATTTCCGTGCCGCCGGAATAATACATCGGTGTTTTCTTTTCAGCCGCAAGCGAGTGAAATAGATTGATTGTTTCTTGAATGGTCTTCGGTTTAAAATAGTCAAAATCAAACGGTATCATCTTTCCACCCCTCTTGCGTCCTCCATAATTGTTCGGGAATGAGAGGAAGTTGATTCAATTGGACACCTAAAGCGGCGGAAAGGCAATTTCCCAATGCGGCCGGCATCCCCAGCAGTCCGTGTTCCCCGCCGCCTCGCGCTCCATAAGGCGCAATCACATGCGGGGTTTCAACAAATTCAACGATATATTCAGGCTGCTCTCCATAGTGAAGGGGGCGGTATGTTCTAAGCTGAGGATTTAATACTCTGCCATATGAATCAAATACAAAGGTTTCTCTTCCTCCGAATGCGATTCCCATACTCATCCCCCCCATCACTTGACCCCTTGCAGCTTTTTCATTCAGTACAGTTCCTATATCCACAACAGAATAGGCTTTTGTAATCCGATACGTATAATCCCGCTTATCCAACTCAACTTCAATTCCCTGAGCACCTACAGCCCATTCGGGTCCCGGCTTTCCTCTTCCCGTTTCCCGGTCTAAATTCGTCATCCGGGTTAATGTGTAATTACCGCTCGCAATGATTTGGCCGCCAACGGTATTTCCATTCGGAAACGTATATCCGTAAGCAATGTCTTTTATGTCAACATGTACAGAAGGATGATCTATAAAATAAACCTTTCCGTCGGCCACTTCCAATTCCTCGACAGGAACCCGCAACACACATGATGCCGCGTCCTTCAGCTTTCGGATGGCTTCCTCCGCTGCATTCAGTACGGCTCTCCCGGCCATTAACGTCCCTCTGCTCCCCACGGTTTTCCAATGCTCGGGAGTTGTTTGGGTGTCTACAAGCATTTTCACGTGAATTTTGCTTATATCCATTTTCATTCGTTCCGCTAAGATTTGGGCTAACACTGTTTTTGTCCCTGTTCCAATTTCCACTACCCCTGACATCAAATTAATGCTTCCATCGGGATTAAAGGTTAAAAGAACCCCGGACGTTGCATTTGTATCAAATGTTGAGGTTTTCCAAATACAGCTGATTCCCTTCGCCCGTATCTTCCGGCCGTCGATTTCAATTCGCTGCCCCTCGTCCCAATTCATTAATTCCTTCAATCTTTCAATACATTTCGGCACATTTCCGACCGTGCTTGAATTGAGAAGAACTTGAGTCGGTGTGGTGTCACCGGGGCGAATGGCATTTTTATAGCGAAGTTCTAACGGGTCCATGTTCAGCTTTTCCGCCAATACATCCATCGTCCGCTCAAAAGCAAATAACACTTCAGCATGGCTGTAGCCTCTGAATGCACTGGGATATGGATGATTCGTATACATACAATATGAATCACACGATATATGGTCGATAGCGTACGGACCCGTACAATCAACCACCGCAGCCCGGCTGATGTCCACTCCTTTATCAGAGTATGCTCCGCCATCAAATAAAAGCTGAATGTCTGCCGCCTTTAAAATTCCATCCTTTGTGGCCCCTAATTTGACAATGGCATCCAATCCTACATGAACGGGAGATGTGATCATATCCTCTTCTCTCGTATTAAACAATTTGACGGGCCGGCCTCCGACTGCTTTTGATGCCAAATAGGCAATCACCTCTAACTGAACGGCTGCTTTTCCCCCGTACGCCCCGCCTACTAAAGGCGTTTTGACGATAACCTTTCCGGGTTCAATTCCAAAATACCACTGCATTAATTTTTTAATGGCAAAAGGGGCTTGAGAGGATGTGGTAATGATAATCTCCTCATCCGCCCGAATTTCAGCGATCGAGCATCTTGTCTCCATCGCAGCGTGATCAGAAGGGTTAAAGGAAATCTGGAATTCTGCTGTCACATCACTTTCCCTAAATCCGTCTTCAATATTTCCTTTTCTAACCTTATCCAGGTTTGCGATATTTGTCTTCGGAACCGGGAATACACCTTTTGTCTTCTCATAGCGGTCCGCATGTTCATGAACGAGCGGCGCATCCTTTTGAAAGGCCTCACGGGGGGAATTGACGACGGGAAGAGGTTTATAGGATACTTTGATGGCATCCGCGGCCTTTTTAGCTGTAATCGGATTTTCCGCAACAACAACAGCAACCGGCTCACCATGGTATCTGACCCTTTTATAAGCAATCGGCGATCTGTCTTTAATTTCTTCACCTGCAAGCGGAAAAGGTTCGTCACCCAATATCGCTCTCACACCGGGAATCTTCCAAGCTTCTGAAAAGTCCATCGACACAATATCGGCATGAGCATATGGACTGGTCAGCATTTTTGCGTGCAACGTCCCTGTTTCTTGAAAATCATCCGTATATTTCGCTTTACCCGTCACTTTTTCAAGGGCCTCTTTCCGAATGACACTCTTCCCGATATACTCCAACTCATTCACTCCCCGAATTTATTCAGCAGCAGCTTATAATCTTCAACTGTATCGACGTCATAAAAAAGCAAAGGATCTTGAAAACTGATCATTTTTCCCGCCTTGATCATACTTTCACGGATCACATGCCGGGCGCCCTGATCTCCCTTTAACTGATGCAATACCGGGAAACATTGATTGGAGAATAAAATAGGGGGCATAGGAAGATGCTGATTTTCAGCGGCGATAAATAAATAGCGGCGCTCCTTTTGATAGGAATCAATTAACGTATTGATGATATCTGAGGTGACAAACGGCTGATCTGCAAGGAGAATGATAACGGCGTCAGCCTCGTACGCTGCCGCTTTTTGTAAACCGCATAGTATAGAATGGCCTTGGCCCTTACCCGCTTGCTCACATTCTGCCTGGCTCCACTTATTTGACATAGGGGATAAAAAGAAAAATTCCGAAAGCCAATGCAGTGAATCTCCCTTTCCCGTAATAACGAAAATATGATCTAATTCAGATAACAAGGCATGTTTAAGAGCCATACTTCCAAGGGAAACGCCATTGAGAAATAAACTTCGCTTATCCGTCCCCATGCGTCTGCTTGTACCGGCTGCCAGGTAAATGGCTGCTGTTTTCATAAGCGGGACCTTTGTTTTCGCATTTCTTTAATCAGCTCGCCGACGATACTTACAGCAATCTCTTTAGGGCCTTGTGCCCCGATGGGAAGGCCGATAGGGGAATGAATATCTGCCGGAATCTCCGCCCCGCCTAACAGCCGCTCCGTGCGCCTTCTGGGGCCTAAAACGCCTTTATAAAACACATTCTCGTTTTTTATTGTATGTAAAATGATCTGATCTTTTTGAAAGCTGTGCGTCATAATGACAACAAAATCCCTTTTTGTCATGCTCAGGCCTTCCATGACTTCTTCCGGCGCTCCCGTTATCAAATGGCCGGCTTCAGGAAAATGCCCGTGATGACATAAGGCGGGACGCCAGTCTATCACCGTCACATGAAAGCCCGCACGAGCCGCCAACGAAACTAACGGCCTCGCATCTTCTCCTGCTCCGAAGACATATAAACAAGGTTTTGGCACCATCTGATGGATAAAAAACAAATCAGAGGTATGTTCATCTCTTTTGATTCCCTTCTCTGTCTGTCTCAGTTTTTGAATACAGCCTTGCTCCATCACATCCCCGGTTCCAAACACGCTGCCGTCTTCAGCGATATACAGATCTTCCTTCGGCTCTAACGTTTCAGTGAATCGTTTCACTCGGGTCACAGATTTTTTTCCATCTAAGCATGTCTTGACTGTCATCAGATGCCGTTCCAATTCCCCTTTTACAGGCTCAAGCAACACCGTCAAAACACCATTACAGCCAACGCCCTGTCCCCAGGATAAATCGTCTTCCGCACTCATATCAAAGCGGACAATCAACGGTTCTCCCGCAGACCAGACCTGCTCTGCCCTTTCAACGAGATCTTCTTCCAGACAACCGGCGGATAACATGCCGACTCTTGTTTTGTCCTCTAAAATCAGCATGGAGGCGCCTTCTTTCTTATAAGCGGACCCCTCTGTTTTAATAATGGTAGCCAGTACCTTAGCTTTTTTAGAAGTGGCGATGACATCCAAAATCCGGTGTATATCATCCATTTCATGTCCCCCGTTTTACCTGATCATATCTGCATCTGTATATCCGTATTCTATAATTCCAGAAAACATTACAAACGCTTCAGCAATTTCTTCGTTTCTAAAAAAAAAGAGTCTTTATAGACCTTATGACCGGGCGGCGGTTGCGACAGCATGTCGGAGCGGAGAGATTCCAATAACACGTTCTGTTCCTTCTGTTTCCGATTGTCTGTTTCGCCCTGCTGTATTCCTTTAAAACCCGCAAAATATTCACTTAACACTTGTAAATTATTCCCCAGCTCCCTTTTGTCACTTGAAGATAAAGCTCCTTCTTTTTCCCATTCTTTTAACGTTTTCACTATATTTGATAGATACTCAAATCCGGCGTTCAACTTTTGCATCTCTATTTGATAGCTTGAAATGATGTTTTTATGTTTTTTTCTGACGGGGTTGAATTTTAAGCTGTCAGAGGCTGTTTGCAGCATCTCTTTTGCCGTATGCAGCTCCTGCAGAAGATGGTTCATTTTATATTCCATAAGGTTCCCTTTTCCTTGTCCCCACTCTGATTGCACCCATTTGGAAAGGTCTGAAAGTGCGTCGGAAAGCTGACGGGCCAATGTTTGAAAAGAGTCCGCTGCCTTTTTTGTGTAGTCCGGCGGAAACAGGAACATGTGAATCAGAATCGCGATGATGACGCCGATCACCGTATCGATGATTCGGTCGAATGCATAATCTTTAGAGTTTCGTTCAAACGTAAAGACCAATAAAATGGTGAGCGCTACCTGATGTAAAACCGTTACATCTATTCGTAACCACTTTGCAATGTAAGTACCGCCTAATAGGAACAGCCCCAGCATCCAGCCATTCATTGGCAAGTGACTGACAAGAAAGGACGTTAGCATGATCCCAATCGCAGTTCCCGCAATACGATGAAAAGAAAAGCGAATCGACTGATCTATCGTTGGCTGCAAACATAAGATAACAGACAGAGGCGCTAAATAGGGATGATCAGAGCCCGCCAGTTTTGCCGCTTCCCAAGCAACCGCAGATGCAATCGCCATCTTCCAAACCAAAGATGTTTTGTTTTGGATTTTTTCACTTTTCATCATACGCCCCCTCCTTTCAGAAACCTTTTCCACTAGGTTTCCGTGACGCAAAGGGATTTATACTGTCGTATGGGAAATGCGAAAAGAAGCTGTGATTCAAAGGGGGATTCTTGAATGATGGCTTCTTTTTGGGGTTGGGGAAACATTATCTTTAAGAAACATAGGTGTAAGGTTTGGCTAGAGGAGAATCCTAGTCCATTAAAAGAAAGTGAAGGTAAGATCCGATTAGGCAAACGGAAAAATGATCGTCATCGTCGGCTACACGCTCTTATACAACTCCTACGGCATGCAGCGCCCATAGGACACTTTAACTCCAAGGCTAGTGCCGGAGCACCGGAAACAATGTTTTAACAGTGAAACGACCCGTTGATGATATTCATCTGAATCCTGGAGATTATAACCGTTCTATAAAAAATTACACCACACTGATATCGCTTTAATTACCACTATGTTTTAACTTGATAATGTCATTGCACTATCTACAGCATACTTTACAGATATTTTTTCATTGAATCACCCAAAAAGAAGTTAAAGTGAAAAGTCATTAATCGCTAAATGTTTTCTTAATATTACTTATTTCTTTTTCCACCAATTTAGAAATTATTTCATCAGTAATTATAGGTTTTTGACGATTTGATAGAATCCGTTCATACTCTATATTTATCCTTTTACCTTCCTTTTCTCCAAAACATCTTACGAACAAATTACTATCCGTATTATGTGTATTCATAAAAACTTTCTTTAAGTCTTTATCCATTGTGGCAAAGAGATGTATCGTATCACCTTTATTTTCATTCCAATAAAGAGTACTCCAAAAAGATAAATATGTTAAATCCCAAGCTTGATTAGAACTTTTTCTCAAGATATTTTCTATACTATTAAATTCTTGTATTTTGGGTTGCTTTATTTGCTTTGAGAATAGAAGTGCCGCATAAACTATCGTATAAGCACAAAACAGGATATTCTTATCAATCCACTTTAACAACTCAATCATCTTTTCAGTAACAGTAAGCTCTTTATTCACGTACAGGTAAAAAATATGTAACACTTCTGCTAAATGCATTTGTTGGTGATCACTTTTAAGATCAAATTCATAATCTTTATTGCTTAGAATATTAATTATTGGTACTGAAGTTATTTTCCTTTCAAAAAGGTCTAACCATGTTTTAGTTGGATACTGATTGAACATCCTTAAAAATATATTATTTTCAATACTGGCTTCATTACTATCTTCTCTAGTATTTGCATATTCATTTAAGGCTAATCCACCAGTAAGCGCAATATTATTAAAAAGTGACCAAAATAATAAGCTGCTGACCACTTTTAAAATGTTCATATCTTTAAGAGTCCCAGTCCTACAAAGTTCTATAATTTTTGTCATTATATTTCTATCTATAATTAATAAATATTTTTTACAACTACGATTGGAGAAGTCTGGTATTCCATTCGGTGAAATTAATGGATGCAGAATTAAGTTTTTTTCAATAATGAATTCAGTTAACTCTTTTATTTGCTTTTCATGTATCCGCAGTACTTCCATATTCCCCTCCTGCTTATTGTGATTTTAGAAGAAAATCCCATAGTTTAATACTATAGAACTTTAAATAAATATTCTAATTATAGTAAATTATTATAGAAAATAGTATAGAATTAAATACACAACTTTATTAAAATATCGAGTGAAGGAGGAAATCCTTGTTAACTTAAAACACAGCACTTTAAAATAACTCGGTGGTTTAGGATAATGAGTTAAAAAGTTATCATTCCCTCATTAATAGATGTATAGCTATAGACGTCTAGTTGTAAGGATTAACCGTCATTACAATTTCATCAATAACAGCTTGCAAATCTTCAAGTGTGAAAACAAACCACTCTTTAGGAACTAACATCTTTCCATTGACTCCTAGAATAGAAACGTCCAAAATCTTATAGGCTAACATGATGAATTGCTATTTCAAAATTTGCTTGCGTTTATATTGTAAAACTTGATATGTGGTTACAATTTCTACAGGCGCATAGAGAATAGTCGATTGATTTTCTGCGTTCCTAATCCTATTTTCTACTGAACCCGTTGTAAAACCAATCTTATATTAATGCTTAATAGAACTAATTTGTAGATCTGTACTCAAAGATTTTAGTACGTAGATAAAGCTCGTCGAAACATCATCTACTCTAATATTATCCAATAGTGTTCTTCAGTATCCTTGTTTATTCTAATATTTCTCTGCCTTACATTTCTTTTTAGTCCTAACAAGTGTTGATACTGAAATCTCTGTCAGCTGTTTATACGAAATAATTTTATTAGCAATAAGGTATGATTGATTTGCTACTTTGACAACTTTGGGCTAACTCCCGAAATTCGGGGTTCTGCTTAGCCAAGATTTTTCCTTCTTGAGTTCGTTCTACGATCATATCTCTCCCAAACTTTGCAAACGCTGAGAAAATAGAGAATATTAACCTGCCCCTTCAAGGGGATTTTCACTAATCTCCATATTCAAAACTTGGGCGTTTATATTCTGATCAAATACATTGTTAATGACTAAAAGAGCACCTTGTGTATTTCGAGGAAAGCGATCTAGTTTTGTAACTACTAATATATCCCCTTCAAAAGATTGATTAATTTTTGAAAATTCTGCTCGCGTTTTATTTATACCGATATATTCAGGAAAAATATGATCACTTTTTCGCTTCTCTAACTGTTTCAATTGTACTAAATTAAGTTAAGAAATTTGGCTTTATCCTTGTTCCTTTAAAGCGTTAATTGAGAAATCGTTTATTTTTCTCATATGCTAAGTATCACCCCACAATAATAAATTTAAAATGAATATAAATCTTCTGTTACTAATGTGATCTTATCTGAAATTTTTAACTCCTTAAAATATCCTAAATTAATGAAGGATGCCTCTGTTTTCTGTTGACGTAAACTTTCAACAACTTTATCTAAATTAAGAACAATATCATTAGAGTAAATCTCAAATAACACCAATAAGCCATTTAAAGGAACTAGCATTCGGTTATCAATAAAAAGTTGACTTCTCTTATCTACTGCTATGTAAAGGATATCTGGATTATCACCAATCTCAGCAGGTTCAACTTTATCTTCCAATACTATGCTTAACTTTTCTTTCTCATTATTAATAAATGCTTTATGTTTATTTATCTGGTCAGAATATATTTCATTTAATGACTGGTGAATCTTCTTATAGTTTTCTTCTCCAGCAAATACATAATGGTTATCTTTCCATTTACATTCAATCACAATAAATGTATTTGAATTTTTATCATATAAAGTTACATCAACATCGCTGTTTATTTTAGTCGTATTATTGTAAAATTCATAATAGCATTCTTGTCCGAATATAATGTTTTCAAAACTTTCAACTTTGCTTATAATGGCCTCTACAACGCTATGAGAAATCGTTTTATCACGGTTTCTAAATGTTTCATTCTTATAATAATGTCCATTAACAAGACTATATTGCAAGTCATTTAACATCCATGATGATGGAATAAATAATATTTTATCTTTATGAATGATTATTGGAAATTCTTGCAGACTTCCTTTACCGTTAAATAAGAAATAATTTAAATATTTTTCAACTTTTCCAACCGAAAGGCCCGTATTTTCAGAAACCTTATTAATAAACCACTTTTCATCATAATAAAATAATGTATCAAAGGAGGTTACTTTATTAAGAACTTTTCCAATAGAAAAAGCATATTTTGTAACCAGACTACAATAATAATAAAAACCAATTATTAAATTTAATTCATTTATATTTTTAATAACTGTACTTTTAACATTTCCGCCTAGATGAACCAAATCCACACCTATGCATTTGCAACATAAATCAAGAATTTCTCTATCAATGTCTATTGGTAATCTCTTTATTTTCTGAAATGATTTGGGGTTAAAATAGGCATATTTCTCTACCAATCTGTTAGCAGGCTTCATTTTTATATCTCTTTCTAAATTGAAATTCGAACTATCAAGTCCATAATAGTATATGTATTCCTTTCGAAAACCTCCTTCAATATTAGCAGTAGTAAATGTATATTTATTTGGACCACATTGTTCAAACTGGCTTTTAGCTATAGAATTCATATCCATTATTTCATCACACAACAAAAAATCTTTATATAATGCTAGTATTTTTTTTGAGATATTATTTTTAAAATAAATAAACTCATTCTCTCTATATTCAAGCTCTAAATCTAACTTAATCCCCTTCTCAAATATCTTTCCAATAAACCAACTAATTGCATATCTGTCTATAATAGCATTTTGATGATTAGGGCTGGCCTGCTGAAAACACATTTCAATTGATATAAGTGGATAGTATACTAAAAAACCAATATTATCCTTATACTTAGATATGTAACCTTCTATATATTGATTTATATGGTCCATAATATAGTCTTTTGTATTTTGACGAACTTCATACTCTTCCAATATTGGCCTCCTTTTTAATTGCTTACATAAACTTTTACTAAAATTGAAATTTTACAGTTCTTCAAATTGAGAAAACAAAAGCAATTGCTTTAACTTTTAGTTAAAAACATTATAGTGGGACGTACAAATGGATGTTCACGCCATAGTTAAAAGTTGAACTTCAATTTAATTTAGATATCAACATCTCTAAAACATTACACTTATCAGACATGCTATATCTAAAAACAGAAAAAAGGCATAACGCTACCTTCTATCTCTGCTAGTAGTGGCAAATATCTGCCTTATATCCAAAATTTTCTACCTCTACTTATGATAAGGCTCCCCACGGTTAATCCGAAACGCCCGGTAAATCTGCTCCACTAAAATCAGCCGCATGAGCTGATGAGGAAACGTCATCTTTGAAAATGACAGTTTGTCGTCTGCCCGTTTCATGACGGCGTCGCTTAGGCCGAGTGAGCCGCCGATGACGAAGGTGATTTTGCTTTTTCCATATGTCGCCAGCTTATCTATTGTATCGGCCAGTTCTTCGGATGTTTTCATTTTTCCTTCGATGGCGAGGGCGATGACGTGGGTGTCCGGGCTGATTTTGGCCAGGATGCGTTCGCCTTCTTTGTCTTTGACGATTTTCATGTCTTGGTCGCTCAGGTTTTCCGGAGCTTTTTCGTCCGGGAGTTCGATGATGTCGATTTTTGCGTAGGCTGAGAGTCGTTTTTTGTATTCTTCAATGCCTTGCTTAAGGTATTTTTCTTTTAGTTTTCCGATGGTCACAATATTGATATTCACAGGTCATCCCCACTTTAGAAACAAGTTATTCATATATATTGTCCACAATTGTGGATATCTTTTCTGTATTTTGTGTAGGATCATTCGTTCCCTACTAGATATGTTGCAGTGTCCCCACATAATTCACAGGCTGTGGATAAACTGTTAGTATGTTCGATTTTTCTGATTTCGGGCGGAAGCTCATGATCATCTATGTACATGTCCAGCACGGTTTCGATATGTTCTTCACAAGAATAATAAGCGGTTTTCATTGTTACATCCTCCGGTTTTCTTTTGCGCGCGGCAATTGTTCTCTTTTCAATATAACCTATTTATACACATGTTAGTAGTGCTTCGGGCTGAGTTTTATCCACAATTCGGCAAATCACGCGCAAAAAGAGCCGGTGTTTTCAGCATCCGGCTCTTTACGTGTTTTCTCTTTTTTCTAAGCGAAGGACGAACAGAATTCCTAATAGACACGCCAGCAGCGTACAGCATACATTAATCCAGTCCGGCTTTCCGCCGTTTAGAAAAGAGTTGGTTATCACGGAAACCAGGAGAATGGTTACGGTCACCGCGGCAAGCTTTTTCTTCATCGGCTCCCTCCTTCACCTGACTGTCTTCTGCTTTTACGGTTCAAATTCCTCTATTTCTTTTTCTTGCTATATAGCCTTATCATGAGGGTCACAACGATATATACAATCATAATCAATGCCCCGTTACTCACATCAGGGTATCCAATCAACATATTCATTATGACAAAAACAATGGTTATACAAATGACGGACAACAATAAGAAGATACTGAATGATTTCAAATGAACACCTTCTTTCCCGCAGTAACGTTTCATTATAAAAAGCTTACCAAAAGCGGCAAGCTCTTCCCAAATGTTCATACTCTTTAAAACCCACCCATCACCTGCACATCATACAGCTTGAGATGGCTTTTCGGCGTGACGATGTTTTTTAAGTTTGGGATGGTCAGGTCGTTCAGTTTTTTGCCCGTTTTCAGGTCGAAGGATTCGATTTTGGCGGGCTTTTTGTAGCTGTACGTGAACAGATACAGCTCTCCGTTTTGATGGGTCAGTTCTTTGAAGTCGGCCTTCATTCCTGATGCGGGGAGGGTGAAGGCCTTTTTGCTTTTTCCGGTCTCAGGGTTGATGCAGTAGACGGTTCCGAAGCCGTCAACGAAATAGAAGCTGCGATGCTCCATGAAAAAGCTTTTTTTGAAGCTGAACGGCATGGAGTCATAGATCGTCTGTTCGTCATTTTTATAAGCGGCGATGTCATACGTTTTGATGGCGCCGCTGTTTTTCATGACTTTCACCATTTGATAGATGTGATCGGCTTTTTCTCCTCTGGTAACAAAGCAGACGGCGCTGTCGTCCGCGGCGAGCTGGGATTCGACAGACGTGCCTTCTTTATACGTCCACGTCGCGATTGATGTTGTATGGAGCTTTTCTTTATCGGCCTGAATGTCTTGGACGTGATAGCCTTTTTCGTCATCTGTCGGCGTGAGCGCGAAAAGATGATCTTTATAAAAGCCTGAAGCGCGGATATAGTGCGGGATGACGTCTTGCTTCCACTTGCCGTCTATCTGGCGGTACAGCTCTGAACGGTAGCTGCCGCCGCTCTTGTCGTAGCCCGAATTATACAGCGTGTAAAAGCCTTTCGCCCGTTCGATATATCCCGCGCTGTCTCCCGTATGCTGGTACGCTCTTTTATACGTGTGAAGGCCGTCCTGAACGGTGTAGATTCCTTTTTTGTCCTCCAGCAGCACGCTGCCGTCATGCACTTTGGCCGATCCGAGCTCAAGCCCCTTCATTTGATAAGAAGAAAGCCGCCCTTTTTCATCGGCGAAGAGGGCGTAGCTTTTTCCGCCGCCGAACGTGTCTTGGTCAGCCGCAGTGGAGAAATACAGCAGCGCCTCTTTATCTTTCAGAAAATCAGGGTCATTTAATGTGTCTCTCGCAACCTCCGCAGGATCTTCCGTGGGGAAATAGAAGAAGCATAAGACCGCTGCGGCGGCGATGATCACTAAGGGTATCCAGATGATTTTTTTCACGTTGTTCTCCCTAGTGAATGGTCAGGATCGTGGTTGTGTAGGACGAGCTTGTGATGTCGCGCGGGTATACGCCTAAGCCGCCGTTAGAGTCGATATCAATCCCCGCTTTTAAAAGGAATGCCGACCACAGCAGTTTTGAGCAGTTTTTGGCGCCTTCATGGCCCGTATTTCTGTTATTGACGAAGTTGAAGGAGTACTCATCACCCACTCTTGATACAGCCCAGTCAGCGGCGGCTTGTTTTTGGGCATCGGTAACTTTCACGGTCTGGACGATTGAATTGTCTTCGACTTCTCTGCCGTTATAAGCAATCTGGCGGACGCCGTCTCCCGGCACGGATTCGACAATTTTATCAGCGGATGAATACATGCCGACATGCCCGTGGTTGTAATAAGCCGTGTATGAGTTCGTGTAATAAATATTGCCTTTTGTGCTTTTCGGGAGTTTTTTGGTTCCTGACGATCCGCCCATCGCAGAGAGTCCGTCTTTGGAAGCGATTACATTTCCTTGCACCTTATCTGCCGTGATTTCTTGATGAAACTGCTTGAGAATTGCTTCTGTTGAAACATGCTTCTGTTTGGCAAGCTCTTTGGCGGATTGGAGAACGTCTTCAGGAGTCGTGCCCTGCTGAAGGTCTGCGATTTCTTTTGCGTAGCGTGGTATTTCTGTTTCTTTCGCTTTTACATTCAAACCGGAGAACGACAGAACCATGGTGAATGACAGGGCAAACGGGAGGACGGCTTTGAACAGCTTTTTACACATCATGACTTCGCCTCTTTTCTTTGAGTATAATTTTTCCACATTTGTATTATATGACGGAATTGCGATAAAAAAATATACAATTTACAGATTTTTAAAAATTTTATAACAATACGTAAAAATTATGCATAAAACATTTTCAAATATCAGGAAATCCGGTTATCATACAAGAAAGGGGGAGGACATATGAAGGACAGAACGATCGGTTCGATGCGGGTTTCCGCAATGGGGTTAGGGTGCATGGGCATGTCGGAATACTATGGCAGCCAGAGTGAGGAAGAGTCGATTTCCACACTGCATCATGCCGTTCATCTCGGCGTGAATTTGTTTGATACGGCTGATCAATATGGATTGGGTGCGAATGAAGAACTTGTCGGCAGAGCGCTTGCCCCATTCAGAAAGGAGCTGTGCCTCGCGACGAAATTCGGTTATGTCCGAAGCGAAAAGGGTGAATTTATCGAAATTAACGGACGGCCCGATTATGTGAAAAAAGCGTGTGACGCCAGTCTGAAACGCCTTGGGACGGATTATATCGACCTTTATTATCTGCACCGGGTTGATCCGCGGGTGCCGATTGAAGAAACTGTCGGCGCCATGAAGGAGCTGATTGACGAAGGAAAAGTGAGGTATATCGGATTGTCAGAGGCTTCCGCAGAAACGATCAGGCGCGCCGTCCGCATTCACCCGATTGCCGCGCTTCAATCGGAATATTCTTTATGGAGCAGGGAAGCGGAGGAGCATGTGCTGCCCGCCTGCCGTGAGCTCGGCATCTCATTTGTGCCTTACAGTCCGCTCGGCAGAGGTTTTCTTTCCGGAAAGATGACGTCGACAGATCAGCTGGATGCCGATGATTACAGAAGAAGAACGCCGAGATTCCAGGGAGACAATTTGGCGGTGAATATAGGGCTCGTCCAAAAACTTACCGCCATTGCCCGGGAAATGAATATCACCGCGCCTCAGCTTGCGCTCGCATGGGTTCTCGCAAACGGCGATGACCTCATTCCGATTCCGGGTACAAAAAAGAAACACTACTTGGAAGAGAACCTCGCCGCTCTCGACATTGTGCTTCCGGAGGATGTGAAGGCCCGGTTGGATGAGATGTTTCCGATCGGAACGGCGGCCGGCGAGCG
Organism: Bacillus sp. JK74; assembly: GCF_053663395.1. Lineage (NCBI taxonomy): Bacteria > Bacillati > Bacillota > Bacilli > Caryophanales > Bacillaceae > Bacillus > Bacillus sp. JK74. Next base: position 899,158 of record NZ_JBSJQB010000001.1, read on the forward strand.
TTATCCGGAACAAATGATGACATTGTTAGATGAATAACAAAAGAGGCCCATCGTGCGGGCCTCTTTTCATGACAGCTTTTTGCTCATGATGACATCCGTCTCCAGAAATCCCGTCTTCTCATACAGCTTCCGCGCCGTTTCGTTATGAGCGAACACATGGAGAGAAATCTTGCGGACACCCAGGTCTTTGGCTTTGTCCTCCAGCCTTGCGAGCGCCTCTTTTGCATAGCCTTTGCCGCGGAAAGGCGGATGAAGGCCGAAATCATAAATAAATGCGTCCTGCTGCGGGTTGTCCGGATCGGCGTGCAGCCACAGCCAGCCGGCATTTTCCTTTCCGTCCAATGTCAGCGTCCATAAATAGTGATCGGCCGTCTCCAAGCCGTCAGGAAGCAGGTCTTCAAACGCCAGTTCCGCTAATTCCGGCGCTTCGTCAGGCAGCCACGTTCCCGCTTTTACCTTTTCTTCAGCGTAATGCTTGGTTGAATGAGCGAGATAGGACTGAAATTCTTGTCCTGTCATCGGCTGCAGCGTGATAGCCATTGAATCACTCCTTACACGAAAGCGATATCATGCAGTATTATCCGAAGGCTCCGTTTTCCGCCGGTTTTATGATTTGTTCGGCTTGTGCCGTTGAACCAGTTTGCGCAAATAATCCAATCGAAATGAGACTTGCCAAGGCTGCTGAGAGTACAATGAATTTACATGTTTTCATTACGAATCCCCTCCGTTAATCTCAAAATTTGGTCATTGGCATCAATTGATTCCTGAAAATACTTCGCCGCCGGTTTGTATTTCTCCTGTTTTTTAAAATGCGCCGCGGCCTGATACGACAAATCGGAAACGTCACTCCACAGCTCTTTCCTTCTTAACTCGGCGAAAGCTGATTCAAGCGCTTCTTCATTGTGGTCAATAAAGACATGCTGTAAGATGCGCAGCTTTTGGGTGTATACGGGTTCGTTTTTTTCTTCAGCGGCATTCAGCGCTTTATGCAGCCAAAACCGGCCCTCATCCGTCTTTTCCTGCTTCAATAACACTCTGGCCAGCATGTACAGACTCCGTACCGAATACGCTGATCGCAAATGCTCCTTTTGATCAAGAGCCGTTTCAAACTCGACCCGCGCCTCTTCCAGTTTTTCCTGTCTTTCATAGCAAATGCCTGCGTTAAAGTGGGCGAGCGCTTCAATATGCGGATCGCCCGCTTTGGCGGCTTGATGAACCGCTGTCTGCAGGAGCTCTTCGGCTTTCTGATAGTGAAACAAGTCCATTCTGTTACAGCCGATCACCATTAAACACTGTGCTTCTCTGACCGCGTACATTTCATTGGCTTTGTAGATCTCCAACGCTTTTTCCGTGTGGTTCATCGCAAAGTAGTTTTGGCGGATTTCATAGTAGGCAATCGCCACTTGATAATTAAACTCGGCTCTTTCAATCTCATTCGGTATGTGCCGGAGCCTGCTTTCAGCAATCCGGTAAAAATTAATGGCGTTCATAAACCGTTTACGGTAAAACTCGTGCATTCCGGAAAAAAAATAATAATAGTATTGAATCATCTGGTCTGTTTTTTCTTTATCGGCGTTCAGCTGGATCGTTTTTAAAATGCCGTCTGTTTTCTCATACTCTTCCATTAAAAGCTTATAGCGGGAATCAATTAAATTAAAATAAAGGAGCACCGTTTGATTTTGTGTCATATTTTGCAGATCCGTAAGCAGTTGTTCTCTTAACGCCTCAGCCGATTCGGTGTTGTGCTTTTTGATTTCCTCATACCAGTCACTGATTTTTTTCGCAACTGTTTCGTGGGCCATCACTTCAGCCATCTGTCAGGACACCTCCCTTTCCCATTTTGTGTAATAAATATATCATATTTACAGGTCCGAAAAGAGGGTGGCAGCCCGCTAGTTTCCTCGTGGCAACAAAAAAAACCTCCGCAGGTGCGGAGGCGCATATTTTATAATAGTTTTTTTCCCAACAAAGATTCTACCAGCTCGACCGCTGTTTTGCCGGTTTTGTTTTTGTGATCGAGGATCGGGTTGACTTCGACAAATTCAGCTGAAGTGATGATGTCGGCATCATACAGCATTTCCATTGCCAAATGGCTTTCACGGTAGCTGATGCCGCCGACGACAGGCGTGCCTACGCCGGGTGCGTCGCTCGGATCAAGGCCGTCTAGATCAAGGCTGAGGTGAACGCCGTCACAGTCTGACAGGTAGTCAATGGTTTCTTCAATGACCTTTGTCATGCCGAGGCGGTCAATCTCATGCATCGTATAGACTTTCATGCCTGTTTCCTTAATGTATTCACGCTCGCCTTCATCAAGCGATCTCGCGCCGATGATGACGACGTTCTCCGGCTTGATTTTCGGGGCATACCCGCCCAGATTCACTAGCGTGTCGTGCCCGACGCCGAGGCTGACGGCCAGCGGCATTCCGTGAATATTGCCTGACGGCGATGTTTCCAGGGTGTTTAAGTCGCCGTGCGCGTCGTACCAGATGACGCCGAGCTGTTTATAGTGCTTTGCCGTTCCTGTCAGCGTTCCGATCGCGATGCTGTGATCGCCGCCCAAGACGAGAGGGAACCGCTCATTCTTAATGACGCTGTCCACCTTTTGGGCGAGCTGCTCGTTCCCCGAGAGCACAGAGTTCAAATTTTTCAGCTCTTCATCATGTTTGAGTTTTTCACGATTGACGGGGATGTCGCCTAAGTCTTCCACCGCATACCCCATGTCAGATAACCGTTCAATGAGATGCGCGTAGCGGATGGCGCTCGGGCCCATGTCCACTCCGCGTCGTGCTTGTCCTAAATCCATCGGCATTCCAATAACTGAGATATTCTTGTTCATCCGTTTTTCCACCTCAACATGTTGTATGTTGTCCTGTGCGGGTTTCTCAAAGATGACTTGGACACGAAAAGATTTAAAGCTCTATCTGTTTTTCTGACTGCTTATGCTTTTTTACATACAGATGATAGACGATAACGCACACCGCCATGAACGGGATGCCGCAATAAAGGGCGAGCCGCTGTTCTGAATCAAATGCGAGACTGATCAGAACGACCGTATTTAACGTCAGCCCGATAATAGGCAGCACCGGGTACAGCGGTGTTTTAAACTTCAGGTCTTCCACTTTGCCGCCTTCGCGGATGTATTTCCGTCTGAACATCAGCTGTGACAGGGAAATCGTGATCCAGCCGACCTGCGCGCTTAGTCCGGCTAATGATAAGAGAAACATATAAACGGTTTCCGGCGCTGCCACTTTAGACAGCAGGGACAGGCAGGCGACGGCCAGCGTCACGATCAGAGCGTTCATCGGCACGCCGCGTTTAGTTGTTTTGCCGAGTGATTTAAAGGCTTGTCCTTCGTTCGCCATGGCATATAGGATACGCGTCGATGCAAACAGGCCTGAGTTGGCCACTGAGAGCAGCGCAATTAAGATAACAAAGTTCATAATATCGGCCGCATATGGAATACCGATTTGTTCAAACACCACGACAAACGGGCTTTCGACCACTCCCGCCTGCTTCCACGGAATCATGCCGGCAATGACGATGATGGAAAGAACGAAAAAGACAAGCGTTCTCCATACCGTCTGCCGGATAGAGCGCGGAATTGTTTTCTCAGGATTTTCACTTTCTCCCGCGGCAACCCCGATCAGCTCCGTTCCCTGGAACGCGAAGTTTACGGTAATCATCGTAATAAGCATAGCCTTTATGCCGTTCGGAAACAATCCATCCTCATAAAAATGAGAGAAGAAAGGAGCCTGCTCGCCGTGTTTCATGTCGATCAGGCCGAACATGGCCGCACCGCCCAAAATAATAAACAGCAGAATGACTAAAATTTTAATGCCGGAAAACCAAAATTCCGACTCAGCGAACGCTTTTGTGGTAATCGCGTTCAAAAGAAACATCAGTCCGACAAACACGAGGCACCACACCCATACGGGAACATGCGGAAACCAGCGGAGCATCAATTGTCCCGCAGATAAAAACTCAATGGCGCATGTCACCGCCCAGCCGAGCCAGTACAGCCAGCCGAATGCGAAACCGAAAGCGGGGCTGATGAATTTGGTTGCGTACGTCTGAAACGACCCTGATACGGGAAGGGCAACCGCAAGCTCGCCTAAGCAGAGCATTGTCAAAAACATAATAAAACCGCCGACCAGATAAGACAGAACCGCGCCCAGCGGTCCCGCCTGGTTAATTGTAAATCCGGTACTCAGGAAAAACCCGGTGCCGATCACTCCGCCTAATGAAATCATAAACAAATGGCGCGATTTCATTGTGCGCTGAAGCTGATTCTCTTTTTGATTTGTATTCACTATTCTGCACCCCTTCAGCAACTTGTATTGGAACCAAGCCGGTGCTTTGAAACCGATTTGCTGTCCAAAGAGCCTCTATTTGTATATGAATGTTATATGAAATTCATTTTCGTACATAAAGATACATTATACTAAAATACTGTCTCCGCGCAAATAGAGTGTGCTGAATTTTTTATTTGTAAATTCCATACAAGCCGAGGGAAAGCATTGCCGCATCAAGGTTTTACGCGTTTTGAAGCACGTTTGTGATCTTTTGGATCGCCCAGTCCAAGTCTTCCTTGGAAATCATTAACGGCGGTGCAAAACGGATCACGGTATCATGTGTTTCTTTGCATAAAAGCCCTTCGCCTTTCAGCTTTTCACAGTACGGGCGGGCCGCTTCTGTCAGTTCAACACCGATAAACAGGCCGCGTCCGCGCACGTCTTTTATGATCGGGTTATCAATTTTCTCAAGCTCTTCTTTAAAATAACGGCCAAGCTGAAGGGAACGCTCTGCCAGCCCTTCTTCCTCAAGGACTTCAAGAGATGCGAGCGATACCGCGCAAGCGAGCGGGTTTCCGCCGAATGTCGAGCCGTGGGAACCCGGGTTAAACACGCCGAGAATGTCACGGTTCGCCGCGATGCACGAAATCGGGAAGACACCCCCGCCGAGCGCTTTGCCTAAGATGAACATATCCGGTACGATATTTTCCCAGTCAACCGCGAATGTTTTCCCTGTGCGGCCGAGTCCCGTCTGAATTTCATCAGCGATCAGAAGCACATTTTCTTCCTTACAAATAGCGGCCGCCTCTTGTAAAAATCCTTCCGGCGGAATGACGATGCCCGCTTCTCCCTGAATCGGTTCGAATAAGAAAGCGGCTGTGTTCGGCGTGATCGCCCGGCGCAGCGCTTCCGCGTCTCCGTATGGAATTAATTTTATACCCGGAAGCATAGGTCCGAAACCGCGTTTATACTCATCTTCTGAAGAAAGGGATACCGCAAGCATCGTTCTGCCGTGGAAGTTGCCGATACACGCAATGATTTCCGCCTGGTTATCGGCTACTCCTTTGACCTCATATGCCCAGCGTCTCGCCGCTTTGACAGCGGATTCAACGGCTTCCGCTCCCGTATTCATCGGCAGAATCATATCTTTTCCGGTCAGCTTGGCTGTTTTCTCATAAAACGGGCCGAGCTGATCGTTATGGAACGCGCGTGACGTCAGAGTGATTTTATCCGCCTGATCCTTCAGCGCCTGAATGATCTTAGGATGTCTGTGCCCCTGGTTCACCGCAGAATAAGCACTCAGCATATCCATATATTGATTGCCTTCAGGGTCTTTTACCCAAACACCCTGCGCTTCGGAAATAACAATCGGCAGAGGATGATAATTGTTCGCGCCGTAATGTGAAGTTTGGCTGATAATTTCTTGAGATTTTGTGAAAGCTGACATAATCTGATTCCCCCTTGTTTTGTAATCATTCAACATTAGATCTTGCTTTCCCTTTTTATAAAGCAAGTTCCGTGCCAATCCGAAAAAACGGGATGTTTCGCCAGCATTCTTTCTTTTCCTGCAAAATATTCCGGCAGTTTGCGTGCAAACTTCAGCCAAGCGCAAAATTTTTTTGCGTTTCCCGCTGACAAAATAGGAGCAATCCGATTAGATTGCTCCTGTTCAACAATTATTTATTTAATTGTCTCTGATATACAATGTAAGAATATAGTAAAGATAATATGATACAGCCGATTGCCGCAATGAAAATGACTGACACTCTATATACCGGCGGCAAAAAGGCTGCAAGCATCATGAGTATGCCCGCTAAGACAAAAATTTTCGAACTAACCCTGTGTGTATCCTTCCAAACTCTTTCACTGCTCAGCGTCCAAGGTGTTCTTATCCCTAAAAAGAAATTAGGCTTCACGATCTGAATGAAGTTTCCAAACACCATGAAAATGACTCCCACTATAAAGTTTCCTAAATAAGATATAGGGAGATCATATCCCAGGCCGGTCAAGATGGTCATCAGATTAATGACAAACAGAACCGCAAACATTGTATTAAATATAGCCATATATGGCCGGATAAATGTTTTGTAGTTATTTTTAGGATCAATCTTAGGGATGATAACCATTAAAATATATACAATAATCATGATGCCAATAAGCATCATCATCGCATCAGCTTTCGTTTGGTAATCATTTGCACTTCCGTTTAATCCCCAGTGTGTCGCCAAATTGTCCGGTAAAGATGAATAAGTGCAAACCCATGTGAAAACAGTTAAAACAATGATTCCTGCCGAAAAGAGATATTTTTTCATGATTCCCCGCCTTTCTTATTATCATGTTCTGAATCAGTCAGAGAAAAGAACCAGCCTATAAGATCCTGTAATACAGTGGTATTTAATGAATACATAATAAATTGGCCCTTCCTCTCATCGTGAACCAGATCAGTATTTTTCAATATGGTAAGGTGATGAGAAATACTGGGTTTTGACATGTCGAAGTGTTTCGCAATTTCACCAGCTGTCATGTCTTGTTTCTTTAATAAATCCAAAATTCTTCTCCTTGTAGGATCGGCCAGTGCTTTAAAAGCTTTATTCAAAAACTTTCCCCCTCTCATACGTACATGATTTAGATATTTAAGTATATATCTAAATATCAATCATTTCCCTAAAAAAGTCAATGGTTTTATTACCTCAATTTCCATTTATTTTTAAACATCGCCAAGCGCAAAATTTTTTTGCGTTTCCTGTTCGATTTATTTTAAAATAATGAATGTTAAGACGATTGAGAGGGGGAATTGACCTGCACACAACCAGCGAATTTTACACACTCGTGTTACAAAGCATTCTGGAAGAGATTGATGTCGGGCTGCATGTGGTGGATGAGAAGGGCAGCACCGTCATTTACAATAAGAAAATGATGCAGATTGAAGATATGGATGAACGGGACGTCCTGCATAAAAATCTGACTGATGTATTTATGTTTTCCAATCAGCAGGACAGCACGCTCGTTCAGGCCCTTCAAGAAGGCAAAACGATTAAAAATGTAAAGCAGAGCTATTTCAATAACAAAGGCCAGGAAATCACGACGATCAACCACACCTTCCCGATTGTGCAAAACGGCGAGATCAAGGGCGCCGTGGAAATCGCCAAGGACGTCACCAAGCTCGAACGGCTGATCAGGGAGAACATGCACAGGAAAGAACAGAACAGCTACACGTTTGACAGCATTCTCGGCAACAGCCCGGTCATTCGGGAAGTCATAGAAAACGCGAAACGGGCAACCCGTACGTCATCGTCCGTGCTTTTGGCCGGCGAGACGGGAACAGGCAAGGAACTGTTCGCCCAAAGCATTCACAACGGCAGCCAGCGCTCAGGGGCCCCGTTCATCTCACAAAACTGCGCCGCCCTGCCGGACAGTCTGGTCGAAAGTATTTTATTCGGCACGAAAAAAGGCGCCTTTACCGGAGCCATCGACCAGCCCGGTTTATTTGAGCAGGCGCAGGGAGGCACCCTGCTCCTCGATGAGATCAACTCTCTCAATCTCAGCCTGCAGGCAAAACTGCTCCGCGCCCTTCAGGAAAAGAAAATCAGGCGCATCGGATCAGCTCAGGACAAACCGATTGACGTCCGTATCATCGCCACGATGAATGAAGACCCGATCACTGCCATTTCAGAAGAGCGGCTGCGCAAAGATTTATACTACCGCTTAAGCGTTGTCACGCTGATCATTCCCCCGCTCCGGGAGCGCAAGGAAGACATTCTGCCTCTGGCCGAAGTGTTTATTCAGAAAAACAACCACCTGTTCCAAATGCATGTCGATTCGATCAGTGACGATGTGCAGCAATTTTTCCTGGAGTATGACTGGCCGGGCAACATCCGCGAGCTTGAACATATGATTGAAGGCGCCATGAACTTTATGACGGATGAAACGACGATTACGGCGGCCCACCTGCCTTACCAATACCGGATGAAAATCAAACCCGCTGACACGGAGAGCAAAGCAGCCGCAAGCACCCAGCCCGGCACCGATTTAAAAGACAAAATGGAAAACTTCGAAAAATACATGATCGAAAAAACCCTGAGAAAACACGGCAATAACATATCCAAAACGGCAAACGAGCTCGGAATCAGCAGACAGAGCCTGCAATACCGCCTGAAAAAATTCGGTCTGGACCGGATGAAATGAATCCATACAAAAAAAGGCTGAGATGCTTCTCAGCCTTTCGTCAGGTTATATCTGATTGGCAAGCCGCTCTCCGGTAAACCAAAAGTTCTCACTCACTGCCAATGTATGTTCCGTATTCTCGACTTGATGCCACCAATGGCGCGGCGCGTAAATGATTTCTCCCGCCTTTTGTCTGAAGCGGATCGGAGACGCCTTTTGCGCCAGCGGTTTTTGCTCTATGTCTTTTTCATCAAAGACATTGATATTTCCTTCGTACAAATACGGAGAGTCGTCCGGATGATAGAAAATCCATTCCTTCTCTCCGAAAATGACGCCGTTCCACGCGTGCGTGCTGTTAAAATCCTGATGCAGCGGCGTGCCTGTCTGCTTAGAACCGAGAAAGAACCATTTCCAGTCCCGTCCCGTTTCTTCATCCGCTCTCAATGTGTCTTTTGTAAAATACTCGGGTGCGGAATAGACAAGGTCTAAGTCATTTTGGTTCAGCTGCGTAAAATTCCAGTCACAGTACCATTTGTCATCATTCTGATCAATGTACTCGATATAGTTGGAAAGCTTTACTTGTTTAAACGTTTTGACCCCTTCGATATCTGATTTCCGGATGGTGACCATTCTGTCTCCATAGTGTTCGTCAATGTATTCAAGCGTCCACGGCCTGCATTCCCAGTAATCCATTGCCCCCGTCAAAATAAAAGGTTTCTTATCAGCATACTCGCTTACAAAAAGATCGTACGATAACTCATTGATTGTCAGTCTGTCAATGGTCATATCCATTCCCCTTTTATTCGGCAATCTGCCGTTTTTTTTGTTTGGCGTAACTGTATGGACCTGAAAAGATGGTGACGTTTTGATTCTCAAGCCAGAAAATCTTGTTGAACTTCTCCAGCAGGTTTCTGTCGTGAGAAACGCAGATGATGGTGCCTTGAAACTGCATCAGGCTGTTTTCGAGAATTTCCTGAGATTCAATGTCCAAGTGGTTGGTCGGCTCATCCAGGATCAAAACATTCAGCTTTTTTTCCATTAAGATGGACAGCTTCAGCCTGATTCTCTCACCGCCCGACAGGACGGAAAGTTTTTTAAAGACCGACGACCCGTAAAATCCGTACTTGGCCAGCATATTCCGGGCCATGCCCTCTTCAGTCAGCAGATTTTCTTTAAAGAATTGCAGAATCGTCTGACTCGAATCTCCGACTTGGCTCTTTTGATCAATGTAGCCTATCTTAAGATTTTCCCCCACTTTAATGGTGCCGTCCGACAGTTCTCTTTCCCCGATGATACAGCGGATCAGCGTTGTTTTGCCGACGCCGTTTCTGCCGACGACGCCGATTCTGTCTTTATGCTTTATTCGCAGATTCACATTTTGATATAAAAGGGAAGATCCGTTGGCCACCTTTCCGTTTTCAATGAACACAATATCTTTTGAACCGGCGCCCGCTTCCTGAAATGCGTTTTTTAATTTTTGCTCCGTCCGGACCGGCTTATTGATCAGCTCGATCCTTTTCAGCGCCTTTTCCATATTATTCGCGCGTCTGTGCAGGCTGACAGACGGCGGATTCGAGCGGTTGGCCCAATCTCTCAGCTGGGCGATGGATTCCTTCATCTTCTGTATTTTTCTCTGCTGTTCTTCATATTTCTCAAACTGGGCGATGATGAATTCTTCCCGCTTTTTCAGGTATTCGCTGAAACCGTAAGGCCAAATCTTCACCTCGGTATCGTCAATCTCGAGCACCTTCATCGCCGTCTGGTCGGCAAACGTTTTATCGTGGGTCGTAAACAGAATGGTTTTGTTCGATTTTTTTATAAACCCTTCAAGCCACTCAATCGCATGGACATCCAAATGGTTGGTCGGCTCGTCCAGCAGTATAATGTCGTCGTTGCGGATTAAAATTTCGGCAAGGCCGGCTTTTGTTTTTTCGCCGCCGCTCAGCTTTGAAAACGGCTGATCCTTTAATTCACTAAGGCTGAGCCCATTGCATACCTCGTCAATCATCGCGTGCATCTGGTAGCCGTTGTTCCGCTCAAATGTTTCCGTGTATTGACTGTACTTTTCCAATAAAGCAGTCAGCTCGTCATCACTCATCGGTTCCGAAAGCTTCAGCTCAATGGCCTTCATTTCCTTCTGGATCGCCGCGAGAGCTTCAAACGATTTTTCCAGATATTGATACAACGTCAGATCCTCATGGGGATCAGCGATCTGCTTCAGCAAACCGACCTTCGCCCCTTTGTTGATCGCAATCGTTCCTTCATCCGCCTCAAGCTCTCCTGAAAGCACCCTGAACAGCGTGCTTTTGCCGGAACCGTTCGGCCCGGCCACAAGCACTTTTTCGCCTTCATTAATGAAGAAAGAAACTTGTTTGAAAATGGTATCTCCCGCTAAATTTACCGTAAGATTATGAATATTCAGCAATTCACATCATCCCTTTGTCATTCTGGTTCAAAGCTCGACTTTATTCTGGATGGCGACGCTCGCTTTCAGTTTGTAAAAGCTGAGCATCATAAACAGCGACAATAAGATGGATAATACCCCGATTGCGGTCAGCAGCAAAGCTGAATCAAAATAGTCCGTTAAGAATCCGATAAACGGAAAGGCAATGAACATGAAGAGCGAGGTCATCAAACTGATAATGGACAGCAGCGTGGCTCTCGTTCTGGACGGAATCTCATTATTCACCACCTGACTGGATACGGGTTCTATCACATCATAGAGCGCGTTGATGACGACAAAAGCTGCAATCGTCACGTACAGGCTGCCCGAAGGTATAAACAGATAGGCCGCCCCGATGATGCAGAATGTCAGCAGAAGCACGCGCCTCGGCGTGAATTTTTCCGCCGGCTTTGAAGAAAAGATGGAGCACAGCGCCTGCAAGATGGACAGTCCCGCAAAAATAATGGATATATTGCGCACGGACAGCCCTTCCTGACTTAACAAATCTTGTCCGTACATATAAAAAACCGATGTAATCGCAAAGAAAACAGACAGTGACAGCACCAAATATTTAAAGGCTTTGTTCAGTCTGAAGAAATCTTTGACTTCTTTTAAGATGTCCCCGACCGTCTGCGTTTCGTGTTCACTGTTTTCAAATTTGATTTCCGTCAGCTGTGTAATGACCGCCATCGCAATCAGCTGAGTCACAATCCCGGCGATAAACACATACGACCATGATATTTCCTGCAAGTAGCCGCCGATGCCCATGGCGATCGCAAGACCGAGTATGACAAGTCCGTTATAATTTCCGATGGATTTGCCGTACCACTTTTCTTTCCCTTGTTCTTTCAGTGAATCAAACAAAAAGGCGTGATCCGTTCCTGATATAAACGTCAGCCCGATACCGTATATAATATGGGCGATGAAGAGGGCGATGAAGTTATGGAAGCTCAGGAACATCACCAAATAGACAATGACCATAAAATGGCCGAGCAAGAGCGATTTTTTTCTCCCGATTCTGTCCGAGATGACGCCGCTCGGCACTTCCGCCAGAAACATCGCCAAATTCAGGACCGATTGCAGGATGCCCACTAGAAACAATGAATAATTCATGCTTGTTAAATATAAAATCCAAATTCCCCGTTCGAAAAAGAAGTTTCCGAAAAAACCGGAGAAGTAAAGCAAATTTCGATTCCGCAAATGAATACCCCTTTCCAGCTATCTGCATTTAACATCATGAACAGAAAGGAGCCCGTCAGTCTTTACACTAAAACCCTCTATACATGGATCTTGCAGATACAGACTTTTCCCAAAACAAATTGGGCAATAATGAGTTGTATTCTCGAATAACCCAAAAAGTTCCTTCTTTTTTTCAGATCCTATGGCATCAATGATCGTTTTTTTCTTCCCCGGATCGCTGATGTCGCGGATGAAATATTTGATATAGCTCAGCTCATGCATGTAAGCCGGCAGGAACAAATGGAGCTCAATATCAAACCCGCTTTTATCCATATGGTAATAATCATTGAAATGACTGACGCGGGAGACGGATACGTCCGCTCCGGCCCGCCGAAACAATTCAGCCAGCCTTTCAATGATCTCTCCGTTGGGATAATAATCGGCATAAACGATTCGGATCGGCTCTCCTTTTGTCAAAAGGGGCGGATCTTTCTGCGGTGTCCGCCCGCTTTCCCATATACCGATCAGTGAATCAGTCGGTGTGATGATATGCCCCAAATCCCCGGCCAGCTTTTGTTTATCAAAATAATGCTGAATGAAAGTTCTCAGCATGCCGTCCTTTACCTTGAAGGTAAATAACATCGGCAAATGATTTTCTTTAAAATCAGCATACTGCCGATACCTCATGTTGGAATGATAAAACTGGGTGTGGCAGGTCACGTCCGTTTGATTCGCTTCGTACAGCCCGATGCTTTTTTCCAGATCATCATTCAAAATAAATTGGATGATCTGAACGGTGCGGTCATCCGCGGGCGTCATTTTATATTGCGGATTCCGCTCAAATTCCAGCCCCTTCTCAAACGTACGCTTGAATCGGTACGGGCCGTTTTCCGGCACATCGCCCCCGGCGGTTCCCGGAATCAGAAAGCTGCTCTGCAAAACGGCTTCTATTTCATCAGACGGCTCGTCCAAGGTGACTTCAAATCGTTTTTCACCCGTTACGTTCACCCCGAGCTGATCGGAAGAGACGAGGCCTTTTACATACGGAACGGCCTGTTTTATGTTCAGGAAACTGCCGAGATGGGGACTTTGGTTTTCTTTCGTCAGATGATAGATGATCGTTTGAACCACACCCTCGGCGTCACCTAAATAGTCCGGGTGAATGTCCACCTGACAGGTGCGGGGATCTTTGCGGATGATTCGGCAGTTATAGCCGTCCTGCAGGCTTTCATACATAATGCTGCAAATCATCTTGCTTGTGTAATCCTGCGTATCTAATGGGTTCAAGCGTATCGGGCTTGTGTCGATTTCTATTTTCAGAGGGTCGCCCGGTTTTCTCGCCGTACGATGCATCGTCTTCATAAAGCGCTTTCCTTTTGAGATAGCTTCGTTTCTGTAATATGAAGGCCGTCAAAGTCCAAGCCGATGCGGGTATTCAGGGATTTCGGGCTTCCGCCTGCAAGGTATGTGATAATGTCATGAGACATAAACGAGGATATAATACCGTTTGTCGCTCCTAAAGAACCTTTGATCGGTTCATCGGGGTAACAGTTCAGAAGTCCGGCCGGCATGCTTTTTTCATAGGTGACGCCGGATTGATAGGATTCAGGCGTGAGCAGAGGCCCCCATTGGCCGCTGAAGCTGCCGACACCCCCGGTCATAAACGCGATATTCCGCTGCTTACAATACTGATAAACCCATTCAGAAATGTTATGGGGTTTGTCAGCGGCATTTATGACGATATCAATTTCGTACGGATCTAACACACGCAGGTCCTGCGGCTGTGTCATTTCCTGATGGTAAAGTGCTGCGTCCGCATGGGGATTGATACCCGCAATATAATCTCTGCATTCTGAGATCTTTAATTTGCCTACAGAAGATTTATTATAGACGAATTGTCTGTTCAGGTTATGTACTGATACGGCATCGAAATCAATGAGAATAAAATGCTGGATGCCCGCCGCCAAAAGGTTTTGAAGAATGATCGTTCCGACGCCCCCCAGACCCACGATCGCTGCCCTGCTGCCGTCTAACCTGTTTTGGATCAGATTGGGGTTTTGGTTGTATTTCTCAAAATGGTACAGCTGCTTTTCAGTGATGCAGCCTTCACGGCCGTTTTGCCATGGCTCTATTAAAGCATCCAATTTCATTAACGCATCGAAAAACCGGTTTCCCGCTTCCTCTCCCAGAAGATCAGAAAGCTCTTGTTTTTCACAGCCGGTGATCAGCCGTTCAACCGCCTCTTTGATCTCACTCGTATGCGCAAGCTTAATCGCCTTTCGATATTGAATGATAATATGCCCCGTGTAGGTCAGCACCTGCACGCTGTCTTTAAACTTCCAGCGCTTACAGTCCGTTGACATCATGACATACCCCCTGAAAGATAATAACTCCCCAATGAGGGGAGTCACGGCTTTACTAGCAACGCTGCACCAAGCTTGCTGTTTCTGTATCAAGATCAAGTTCTTCAATCTTCATCAGTACACACCCCCTTTACCAATAACTAGATATTATCATCAATATTGGAAAAGGACAAGTTATTTTTTGAAAATTTAGAATTTATATAAATTGTGATATTTCTTCCGGCATCCCGGTTTATCCCGGCAGCCGGATGATGAACACGGAGCCTTTTCCCTGCTCACTTTTCACTTCAATTGTTCCGTTATGGCTGTCGATAATGGTTTTTGTAATGGCAAGACCCAGCCCCGTGCCGCCGGATTGACGGGATCGGGAGGTTTCCGCCCTGTAAAACCGGTCAAACACATGAGGCACATGCTCCGGAGCGATTCCCGTTCCGTTATCCGCAATCATAAGCATGATTCCTCCGTCTTTCTGCAGGGAGACGGTGATGACACCCGTGTCTTCATCCGTATGCTGCACCGCATTGTAAAAGAGATTGAGAATGGCCTGCTTCATTTTGTCTTTGTCAAAAACAGCGTCTATCTTTTGATCAACAAAGAACTCGAGTTTCCGGTTTCTCGCAAGCAGCTTCAGCTCAGCCTCCATTTCCAAAATGACGTCTCCCAATGCCCCTTTTTTCATTTCAAAGCTCGGCTCCCGGTCAATCTTCGCGAGAAACAAAAGATCCTCTATCAGCTTATTCGCCCTGACGGATTCCGCGTACATGCTTTGAAGCGCTTTTTCTTTCTGTTCCGGCTTTTCCGCCGCTCCGCGCATTAAAATTTCGATAAAGCCGTGAATGGAGGTAAGCGGCGTTCTCAGCTCATGTGATGCGTCTGATACAAACCGCCGGATGCGCTCCTTCGCTTCTTTTTCCGCCTGAAACGCGGTTTCAATCCGTTCCAGCATCTGATTGATGGAGATGCCCAATGACTCAATTTCGGCCTGCTTCCTATCAATCGGCAGCCGTTTATCGAGACTGCCGGCATGAATGTCACCCATCATATGCACAATGCGGGACAGCGGCTTGAGTGTGAGCCGGATCACCGGCAAAAAAACAAACAGTCCGATGACCAAAGCCGCAAAGGAAAGCACCGCGAAAATGCTGATCTGGCGGAACAGCGAATCATTCAGAGGCTGGGTCAGCGTGCTCATCTGCACAACTCCCGCCTGCCTTCCGTCAACGGAAATCGCCTTAAACACGACGATGATTTCCTCACCCGCCTTATTGTGAGCCACCTGGTAGTGAAGCGCCATTGTATTTGTCAGCGCATCCCGATACACGTTTTTCGGAAAAGAAGGAGCGGCCCCCGCGTGCGGGTCTTCTGATAAAACTGACATCTTGTATGATTGATTGATAAAAGCAACCGTCACCCCGGGGTAAATCACCTTCGGATGAGCCGGTGTTTCGGAACGGGCAAGGGTTTTGATTGACCTCCATACGCTTTGATCCATTGAATTGATATCACTCTGAATGCTGATCGCCTGATTTTCATACATCGTCCGTTTCATCAACATGTACTGTGTGCCGCCGATGAAACATAACAGCAAGGTCAACATCGCCAGTGACCTGAACAGGAGCTGGAACCGCAGGGTTCTGTAAAGCCGTTTCATGCCAGATCCACCCTGTACCCGGCGCCCCGAACCGTGCGAATCACCTTGTGCTCTTTGTCCTTCAGCTTTTCGCGCAAAGAACGGATGTATGCCTCGACGATATTGTCTTCCCCGAGGACCGTTCCGTGATGAAGCCCCATCGTTAAAGAATCAATGAGTGCAGACTCGCCGTCTGCACTCAGCAGCTTGATGCCTTTCAACTTATTCATGATGCAGTCTCTCCTTAGATGTATCAGCCTGTGTTTATTTTTTTCGCTTCCCCTTCTATTATTCGCTTTTATCAGAAACAAAACGGAAGCTAAGCTGAATTGGTGAAAGTAAACGCTGAAAACGGAGCCATCTGCAAATCATAATCAATAAGCTGCCGCTTCAATTCAGCACCAGTCTGTTTCAATTACAAAGTTCTAAGGTCATGTCTGCCCTTTTCTAAACATACCCATTTTCAACTGAACGTGTTGAGACCCGCGTTCAGTTCTTTTTTATAGCTTCGAAAAAAGGCATAAAAAAAGCGCCCCCGAAAAAGGACGTTTGATATGACGTGTTTCATTTTCTTAAATTCTGCATTCTAAAATAATTCTTCCTTCACATTCACCCTCGATTTCACTCAATACGATGATCACATCAGCCGTTTTCATGTGTTTCACCTCCCTGCTTCACAATAGTATAATATTAACAAATAAATCAATAAAAAACAGCCCGGATGTCCGGGCTGCTTTTTTATTTCTGTAATCGATCCGCTTCGGTCAGTTTGACTTCCGCTGTTTTTTTCTTTCCCGAACGGTAGAACGTGATGTTCACACGGTCGCCGATCTTTTTGCGATACAGGCGCTCGCGGAGATCCACAACGTCATTGACCTTATGTCCGTCGAATCCGGTGATCACGTCGAGCTTTTTCAAACCCGCTTTTCCGGCCGGTGAAAACGCGTCGACACCCATAATGACCGCTCCGGTTTTAACGCCTTTCGGGAGTTTCAGCGTCTGGCTCCAATGGTAGCTCGCAATATCCGTTAAGGATTTCATCTCAATACCGAGGAAAGGCCGTCGGACTTCTCCGTATTTTTCTAAATCCTGAATAACGGGAATGACAAGCTTTGACGGAATGGACAGGCCGATTCCTTCAACGGC
This sequence comes from Bacillus sp. JK74, assembly GCF_053663395.1. NCBI lineage: Bacteria > Bacillati > Bacillota > Bacilli > Caryophanales > Bacillaceae > Bacillus > Bacillus sp. JK74. The sequence continues at coordinate 916,375 of NZ_JBSJQB010000001.1, forward strand.
GGATTCAGCGATCTTCATTGAGTTGATGCCGACCACCTTGCCCGATATATTCATCAAAGCGCCGCCGCTGTTGCCGGGATTAATCGCGGCGTCGGTCTGCAGCACTTCCGCATTCCAATCCGGATGTCCGTCGCCGTTTGAGTCAACGGGCACCGCTCTTTCCGTGCCTGAAATGATCCCCTGTGTCACTGATCCCGCAAATTCAAGTCCGAGCGGATTTCCGATCGCAATGACCGGTTCTCCGACTTTGACTTGATCAGAATTGCCGAACTGGGCGGCCGATTTGATTTTATCAGACTTCACCTTCAGTACCGCGAGATCCATCAGACGGTCGCTCCCGATCAGCTCAGCAGGCACGCGCGAGCCATCCTTCAGGCTGATCTCAATCTCAGTCGCACCTTCAATGACATGGTGATTGGTTACGATATAAGATGTGTTTCCGTTCTTTTTGTAAATGACGCCCGAACCGCTTCCCGCTTCGCCGCCCTCTCCCCAAATATCGGTCTTTTGGATATTGAGAACGCCGACTACCGAATCCGATACACGGCTGACCATATTCGTGACAGCGTCATTGACATTTACGTTGACTGTTTTCACCTGTTCGCTGCCGAGACGCTGGCTGGTGCTTTTGCTGCTGTCTCCATGGTCTCCGCCTGTCCAGTACGGCAGCAGGAAAGCCATGAGCGCGGCCCCGACGATGACGCCGATCAGACTTGATAGAAAGTATCCTCTCTTGCTGCGGCGGGGCTGTTCGGAGGCGTACTGTTCATCATCGCGATTATAATCCACCCTATCTCAAATCCTTTCAAGAGTACTCGATTTGCTTATAGTGTGGGTCAGATCGCGGATTAATAATCATGATTCATTTGGAAAAATTACACGGCGCACAGCGGCGTCGGAATTTTCGGATCGGTATCAAATAACTGAAACGTTTCCCCGGCGACAAATCCTTTCGCAGCCAATGTCTGCTGCACGGACATTCTCGCCAGTTCCTTCATATTGTTGTCTTGGCTCAGATGCGCCAAATAAATGCGCGATGTGCCGTCGTCGATGACATCAGTCATGGCGAGCGCCGCATCTTCATTCGAGACGTGGCCGACATCGCTTAAAATCCGCCGCTTAATGCTCCAAGGGTATCTGCCCATTTGCAGCATGCCGACGTCATGGTTGCTTTCAAACACAAACACATTGGCCGAACGGATGATGCCTTTCATTCTGTCGCTCACATATCCGGTGTCCGTCATCAGCGCGAGCTTTCTGCCTTGGTAGTGGAAAACATAAAACATCGGCTCGGCCGCGTCATGAGAGACGCCGAATGACTCAACATCAAGCCCGCCGAAAGATTTCACGCTTTCCATCGGGAACAAAAACTTTTGTCCGGTATCCAGCTTGCCGATCTGATTCTCCATCGCTTTCCACGTCTTTTCATTGGCGTAGACGGGTAGACCGTACTTTCTCGCAATGACGCCGAGCCCTTTAATATGGTCGCTGTGCTCGTGAGTGACAAAGATGCCGTCGACGTCGTCTATCTTACGGCCGATTCTCTCCATCAGCCCGTCCATCGCTTTACCGCTCAGGCCGGCATCCACCAGAAAAGAGTGCTCCTCTGTCTCCAGATAAAACGCGTTTCCGGTACTCCCGCTCGCAAGCACGCTAAATTGCAAGCCCATTGTGTCTCACTCCATTATTTATTTTGATTGTTATCAATGACTGTGCTTTCCAATGCATTCACAGTGTACGTTTGCTGTGTCTTTTTCTTCGTCCCTTTTGACTTATCTTCAATTGTAATTCTCCATACCGGCGCCAGCACCTGCGTACTTGTCAGCGGGTATTGGGCAATATAGCCGAACTTGACGCTTTTAACGGCGCAATTCGCTTTTAAGTAATTTTGAGAATACAATAATTCGACCGCATCAAGCTCAGGAATCAGGCTCTCGGTCTGGATTCGCTTGAATGACTCCAGCATGGTCTGCTCGTAAGATACGACCTGGTTTTTATCGTTCAGATGCAGAATCACCTGTCCGATCGCATCCGTGGACGAGTCAAAATCCTGATAAATAAACTGTCCGTCATACGTCTGGTAAAAAATGATCTGTTTTTGATCCTTGTCGACTTTCCACAGTTTATATTTTTCACCGCCGGTTACTTTAGAGCTGACGAGCGATTCCGCATCCTCCTGCGGTTTTTGCTTCGATAAACCGACCGGATCGGTAAATTTCATTTTCAGCGTTGTGACCTTGTGATCATCCGCCGGCATCTCCATTAACGGCTTTTGATCCTTCAAAGCATCAATATCTTCAGCGGTAAATACTTTTTGGCCCGCCGTCAGCCGGTAGCCCGTCGCGGAATCAGAAGACAGGTTGCCAAATGTGATATGATCCATCTCCATGTCTTTTTCCACGTTTGAATTTTTAATCACTTCGTATTCACTGCTCGAGCGTTTTTCAAAAAACTGATAGCCGAGAAAAATATCGAGGATGAGGAAGGCAATGATGAAGATCGTTTTTGTCTTATTCCACTCCATTATCGTCCTCCTCCTTCCCCAGCAGATCTTTCGTAATCGGGACGATCTTCCCGTTGATTTTCATACTCCAGACGGGTTCCAGTTCAACGAGATCATTCGTTGACGAAGAGACCATTTGATAGGACAGGAAGATCTGGTCGATTTTGTTCACGTCGTATTTATCCTGCTGCTCCAGCAGAGACACAACCTCATTGCCGTTCATCATTTTTACGTCTTTTGTTTTAATCGGATTCGGCCCGAGAACATAGTTCGGCCGCTTGTAGCTGAGAACCTCGTCATTGGCCCATTGCAGGGTCAAAACAGGTCCGGATCCGAAAGGCTTAGACGTGCTGTTGATCACAGGCATTTGGTCTTTAAACATGTAGAAACTCAGCTGCTGGTTATCACTCACATTGAAAAATTGATAATGATCCGTCCAGCTTCCCGTATCCTCTAAATATTTATAGCTTTTCTTAATCAGCTCACCCGTTTGGTAAGAAGCGCTTTGTGCCAGGTTCCGATGCTGGAATTGAATCTGCCGCTGTGTCGAATTGATTTCCAGACGGCTGATTCCGTCAGTCAGCACATTCCGATTGTAATTCGGGTCCTCTCTGACCGTGCTCGGATCATTAAAAAGCGTCTGCTTAAACAGGTTCGTCTTAATGGTTTCAGTGATAAATTCTTTTTCCTTCATATTAAACCGCGCATTCGGCATGAGAAATTCTTTGCTTTTTCCGACCGAATAGAGGTGGTATAACGGCATACTCGACTTTTTGCTGTACAGCTCATTCATCAGATTGCGGTAATTCGCCGATTCCACAGTCACTTCCAAAATCAGCTGCTTGCTGTATGAGACCATGTAAATCTTCTTATTCGTCTTATTCTCATTAAACGGAATGACAATATGGTCAAATGAGCTGTATTCCATTGACGGATTCGACCATTTAAACATCGATTGGAAGAAATCAATCGGAATGGTGTCATTGAATTGCAGATCGAGCTTTGCCGAATTGCCGTTTCTGCCGTAAAGCCAATTTTTAAAACCGAGCTTGTCGTATTGATCGGAAATATCCTTCATCCCTTTTACTTCCCATTGCGGCAAATCCGCCCACAGGTCATTAAAGAGCGTCTCATCATCCACTTTATAATGAGAGCCGTTTGTATGAATAAACATATCCCGGGGTTTTACCGTTTGCGACACTTTTTGGCTCGTTTTATCAATTTTATGCTTTTCCCGGACAGTCGATTTGGTTGAGGCCGTGCCTTCTGAAAAATTGGGCTGGAATGTCCAAATTCCCCATGTTAAAACAAGACTAATGACGACCAGCACTGACAGTATGACTGTTTTTATATTTTCACGCCTCATCCCAATCATCCTCTTGCTCTTCTTTATATGGAAGAGTAAATGTAATCTTCGTTCCTTTGCCTTCTACACTGTCGGCCCAAATGTCTCCGCCGTGCGCCTGAACCATCTCTTTTGCAATCGCAAGGCCGAGCCCGGTGCCGCCGAGTTTTCTCGTGCGCGCTTTATCCACTCTGTAGAAACGGTCAAAGACTTTTTCCACATCTTTTTTCGGAATGCCGATACCTTCATCTTTTACGCTGATATAAAGCAGCTCTTCTTTCTCGTTCACATCGACTGAGAAAGTGACATGCCCGCCTTCCGGTGAGTATTTCAGTGCGTTAGAAATGATATTATCGAGAACCTGCGTCACTTTATCCTGATCAATCTCCACGTACAGATTTCTGTCCGGAAGCTCGCGGATAAATTCAACATGCTGTTCTTTCGTCATTTCGAAACGATCGATAATCAGTGACATAAAGCGGATCATATGAATCCACTCCCGATTAAACTGATAATCTTTGCTGTCGAATTTAGAAAGCTGAAGCAGGTCGTTCACCAATCTGATCATGCGCTCAGTCTCATTTTGGGTCACCATTAAGAAACGCGGAGCGATATCTTTGTTTTCCCACGCGCCTTCCGCAAGCGCCTCTAAATAGCTTCGCATGGTCGTCAGCGGTGTCCGCAGCTCATGAGACACGTTGGCAACGAACTCTCTGCGTTCCCGATCGAGTTTTTCCTGTTCGGTGACATCATAAAGAACCGCGATTAAACCGTCGATTTTTCCGTGCTCTCTCTGAATAACGGAAAAATTCACCCGCAGTACAGTCGTTTCATCGTCACGTTCGATCTCCAGCAGCATTGAATCCTGCTGTTCTACTAAATCCTCAAATGTAAAGTTCTCTTTTATGCCCAATAAAGACGTAATCGGCATCTCTAAAGCCGTTTCACGTGAAACATTAAGCAGCTCAAGCGCAGGGCTGTTTAAAAGAATAATAGCCCCGTTGCGATTCGTAGCGATGACACCGTCCGTCATATACGCGATAACGGAAGAAAGCTTTCTTCTCTCCCCTTCTGTCATGGCTTGGGCATCTTCAAGCTCTCTCGTCAGATGGTTGAACGTCGTTGCGAGCTGACCGATTTCATCATGCCCGTATTTCCGCACCTTTCTGGAGAAATTCCCTTTTGCCAGTTCCATCGCCTGCTTACGCATATCCGACAGCGGATGGGTGATGGTGCGGGCGAGAAAAATACCGAGAAGGGCCGTCAGAACAAGGGCTAAGCCTGTTCCTGAAGCAAGAATCGAGTTGACGGTTTTCATCTGGTTAAAGGTATCTTCCATACTGGCCACGACATAAATCGCGCCGACAACTTCCTGATTCTCTGTGACGACAGGTTTTGCTGAAATCAGCACTCTGTTTTTGCTTTTAGGATCATAATATTTTTTTGAATAGGCCTGTTTTGTTGAGAAAATCCGTTTAAAAATCGGGTCAGTCGTCTGTTTCCCCGCTATTTCCTCGCCATAAGGCCTCGAAGAACCGACGACCTCATAGCTTTTATCAACAAATGTAATCTCCCGTATTTCATTGTTTTTCGTAAAATCATTCAAAATCCGTTTGACGTCATCTTTAATGACGGTGCTGTCATTATCTCCTTTATATTCCTGCTCAATATAATAGGAAAGATTGTCAATCCGCTGATTTAACGATAATTCATAGGACTTGAGAAGAGAATTCTCCACCTGTTTCACAAAGTACACGCCGATAATCTGCATGGCGATGATAATGAGAAGCACATAGATCAGCGTGATCTTAAACTGAATCGACCGAAAAAAACCAACCTTATTCATCGCCGGTTAGTCCTGTTCAGGATTTCTCAAGTAATAACCGACACCCCGTCTTGTGACGATCCAGTTCGGATGGCTCGGATTATCCTCGATTTTCTCACGGAGACGGCGCACTGTTACATCCACCGTTCTCACGTCACCGAAATAGTCATAGCCCCACACAGTCTGCAGCAGATGCTCACGCGTCATAACCTGTCCGATATGTTTGGCTAAGTAATGAAGCAATTCAAACTCACGATGAGTCAGCTCGATCGTTTCTTCTCTTTTTGATACGACATAAGCGTCAGGGAAGATGACGAGAGAACCGATATGAATGTCATTAGAAGCTGATTCTTCCTCAGCCGGCGCAACTGTAAGCTGGCGGCGCAGGTTCGCTTTGACGCGGGCCAGAAGCTCACGCGTGCTGAAAGGCTTCGTGACATAGTCATCCGCTCCGATTTCAAGCCCGATGACCTTGTCAATCTCCGAGTCTTTTGCCGTCAGCATAATAATCGGCATATCATATTTTTTCCGGACTTCCCGGCACACTTCAACTCCGTCTTTATTCGGAAGCATAATATCTAAAAGAATTAAATCAGGCTGAAGCTCCTCCACCATTTCCACGGCTTCGTTTCCGTCGTACGCACAATGCACGTCATAGCCTTCTTTTCTTAAATTAAACTCTAATATATCTGCAATCGGTTTTTCATCATCGACTACAAGGATTTTCTTATCCATCATCTTGATTTTCCTCCTGCCAGAATGACTTCATTTCATCTATTGATGTTTCATGATGATCACAATTCGGATCATGAAAAACGTTCCCCGTCTATTATAACGGTTTCAGGTCAAAAGATAAAAAAATTAAAGAGAACAGCGCAAAAACGTATTGAACTGCCATCCTTTTGTCATGTTTTTTATTTTCTTTTAAAAAATAATATTTTTTTGAAACCTCACGAAAATAAACGCCGTCTATTGTTTGACGTCTTCTTCTGGGCCGGCTGAAAAGCCGGCTCTCCCTTTTTTATAACAAAGAAAAAACGCACCTACTATTGCAGATGCGTTTGGGTAAGTGGCTCGGGACGGAATCGAACCGCCGACACACGGATTTTCAGTCCGTTGCTCTACCAACTGAGCTACCGAGCCAGATGTTTCTTTTCTATACTATAAAGTAAAGTAAAATGGCGGTCCGGACGGGACTCGAACCCGCGACCTCCTGCGTGACAGGCAGGCATTCTAACCAACTGAACTACCGGACCTTACAGTAATTTGTCCGGAGAACCGTATCGTGGCGGCCCTCCGAGGACAAATAAGGAGTTAGCAATAACGCTAAAGTAAATCAATGACCCGTACGGGATTCGAACCCGTGTTACCGCCGTGAAAGGGCGGTGTCTTAACCGCTTGACCAACGGGCCATAAAAAGTGGTGAGCCATGAAGGACTCGAACCTTCGACCCTCTGATTAAAAGTCAGATGCTCTACCAACTGAGCTAATGGCTCTTGATGTGTCGGATTATGTATCATAGAGCATTCAGACAAAAGCTTTCTTGCAGTACTCTATTGAAGCTGTTCCGTAACAACGAGATTTATAATATCATAGAACATTCGAAAGTGGCAACTACTTTTTTGAAAAAAATCTATTATTTTTTTCCTACATAAAAAACAAGCCTCCGTGACCGGAGGCTTGTTTGCTGCAAATTCTTAGTTAGCGCGGTATACGCTGCGGATGACGTTCGTTTGTGAACGGTCGGGACCGACAGAGAAAATAGAAAGCGGAATACCTGTCAGCTGAGATACGCGTTCCAAATAATGGCGCGCATTTTCAGGAAGATCGCTCAATGTTTTTGCGCCTGTGATATCTTCCGTCCAGCCAGGCATTTCTTCATATACCGGTTCACACTCTGCGAGAGCTTTCAGGCTTGCCGGGAATTCTTCAATCACTTCACCTTTGTAGCGGTAAGCGACACAGATTTTCAATGTTTCAATGCCAGTCAGCACATCGATTGAGTTCAGAGAAAGATCTGTGATTCCGCTGACGCGGCGGGCATGGCGGACAACAACGCTGTCAAACCAGCCGACACGGCGCGGACGGCCTGTCGTTGTGCCGTATTCGCGTCCGACTTCACGGATTTGATCTCCGATTTCATCTTTCAGCTCAGTCGGGAAAGGACCGTCACCGACACGGGTTGTGTACGCTTTAGATACGCCGACGACGTGCTGGATTTTTGTCGGGCCTACGCCTGAACCGATCGTCACCCCTCCGGCGACCGGGTTGGATGAAGTGACAAACGGGTATGTCCCTTGGTCGATATCAAGCATAACTCCTTGAGCGCCTTCAAATAAAACGCGGCGGCCTTCATCCAGCGCGTCATTTAAGACGACGGATGTATCGCATACATACTTTTTAATCTGCTGGCCGTATTCATAATACTCATCCAGAATATCTTCAATTTTGAAGCCTTCCGTTTCATACATTTTTTCAAGAAGACGATTCTTCTCTTCAAGGTTCCGCTCAAGCTTTTCTGCAAACACGTCGCGATCTAACAGGTCTGCGATCCGAATGCCGATCCGCGCCGCTTTGTCCATATAAGCAGGTCCGATGCCTTTTTTCGTTGTGCCGATCTTGTTGGCCCCTTTGCGTTCTTCCTCTACTTCATCCAGTTTCAGATGGTATGGAAGAATGACGTGGGCTCTGTTGCTGATTCTCAAGTTATCCGTGCTCACATTGCGTTCATGAAGATACGCAAGCTCCGTTACGAGCGCTTTCGGATCAACAACCATTCCGTTCCCGATGACACACGCTTTTTCTTTATAAAAAATTCCTGATGGGATTAAATGAAGCTTGTACGTGACGCCATCAAACTTGATGGTATGTCCTGCATTGTTTCCGCCTTGATAACGTGCGATCACTTCTGCATTTTCTGATAGGAAATCTGTAATTTTACCTTTTCCTTCATCGCCCCACTGCGTACCTACTACGACTACTGAAGACATATATCCGTGCACCTCCGTTAACCTTTCAAAACGATATCTCATTCAAACAAATTAAGTGTATCAGTGCAGAAACAGAAAGTCAATCGTAAATCCGAACGTTTAAATCTTATTATTCTATATTTGTTCGCCTTAAACCTGATTAAAAGCGTTTTCTCTTTCATTTGCTATCTATTACTCCCGAAACTTTCATACTTTAACATGAAAAAGAACCCGTATCCCAGGTTCTTCAGACAGTCATTTATATTCCGCTTGTATTCATCAGGACGATCCGCCAGCCGTCAGGATCTTCGATGGTCACGCCTTTTTCTTCCCAGTACGGATTTTCGGATTCTTTCTCCTCATATCCCATCTGCTTTAATTTCGTGCTGATGCGAATGACCTCCTGCTGATCAGGGATGTAAAAGACAAGCAGGCTGTCGCCGTGCGGAACGGGCGCCGGCTGAGACGAGCCGGTTTCTTCGGTGAATTCTAAGTGATATTGCGTATGCGGCAGGCCGAACATGACGCCGCTGTAGCCCTCATGTCCGGAAAAACTGCCGATTCTCTTCAATCCGAGGCCTTCTTCATAAAACCTGATGATTTCTTTGAGCTGTCCGGTCGGCCGGGCAATCCGGATTTGCGCCGCTTGGAATTGCGGAAATTCAATTGTCATCATCATCCCTCCCTTAATGCCATTATATAAAAGCGCTTTCTTTTTTTCGTCTGCCGAACGGACGGCATTCTCTCATTCTTTCGGATGAAAAAAAGCCTCAAGACATTGCTTGAGGCTTTACGCACCTGCCGGAACACCGCCGTCATCAAAGCGCCTTTCCAGGTTTACGAACTTATTGTATTCTTTCACAAAAGCCAGTGAGACGGTGCCCACCGGGCCGTTACGCTGTTTGGCGATAATGATTTCGATGATGTTTTTGTTTTCGGATTCTTTATCATAGTAATCATCACGATACAGGAAGGCGACGATGTCGGCATCCTGCTCAATACTTCCCGACTCACGGATATCTGACATCATCGGACGTTTATCCTGCCGCTGCTCAACACCCCGGGAGAGCTGAGACAGAGCGATGACCGGGACTTCAAGCTCCCGCGCCAGCGCTTTTAGCGCCCGTGAAATTTCCGATACCTCTTGCTGACGGTTGTCGCTCGAACGGCCGCTTCCCTGAATGAGCTGCAGGTAGTCAATTAAAATCATGCCCAATCCGTTCTCCTGCTTCAGTCTGCGGCATTTTGAACGGATTTCGCTGACGCGGATGCCGGGGGTGTCATCTATAAAGATACCGCTGTTTGACAGGCTTCCCATCGCCATCGTCAGCTTGCCCCAATCTTCTTCCGTCAGATTACCCGTTCTGAGATTTTGGGCGTTAATATTCCCTTCAGCGCAGAGCATACGCATGACAAGCTGCTCGGCACCCATCTCAAGACTGAATATCGCGACGCTCTCATCCGTTTTGGTGGCCACGTTTTGCGCAATATTTAAGGCAAACGCCGTTTTCCCCACAGACGGACGGGCTGCGACAATGATCAGATCATTCCGCTGAAAACCCGCCGTCATCCGGTCAAGCTCGATGAAACCGGTCGGAATCCCGGTTATATCGCCTTTCCGGTTGTGAAGCTGCTCAATGTTGTCGTATGTTTGCACAAGCACGTCTTTAATATTTTGGAAGGCGCCCGAATTTTTTCGCTGCGCGACCTCCATAATCGTTTTTTCCGCATCGCTTAATAAATCTTCAACTTCATCCTCGCGCGTATACCCGTCTTGAGCGATCGAGGTCGCCGTTCTGATTAAACGGCGGAGAATGGATTTTTCCTCAACGATTTTCGCGTAATATTCTATATTAGCCGCTGTCGGAACGGAATTCGCGATATCCGTCAGGTAAGAAACGCCGCCCACCTCTTCTAACAAATCGGTATTCGCAAGCTCTGACGTTACCGTGACCAAATCAACCGGTTCACCGCGGTCTCCGAGCACGAGCATGGCATTGTAAATTTTTTGATGTGACATTCTGTAGAAATCATCCGGAATCAACACTTCAGAAGCCAGTGTCAACGCAGACGGCTGTAAAAAAACAGCACCTAACACGGCCTGCTCAGCTTCTATGTTTTGCGGCGGCAGCCGATCATTCAGAAGGTCTGTCATGCTAAGCACCGTCCTCTCCTTAAAAAATATCCAAACTCCATTTTACCATTTCTCATGAAAAAGAATAGAAAAATATCACTTTACCTGTATTTGGAGGAGAGGGTTATGTGTTTTGCCGTTCCGAATGCCGGGAAACAAATAAATAAATCGAAACCAGGAGGTAAGAAGGATGAAAACATATGCTGTAACACCCAGTGTTGATGCGGACGGATGGTTTGTGAAGGTGGAAAATGTGGCGCCGACGGCTCTTTATACATCAAAGGACACGGCGATCGAGAAAGCGGAGCAGACGGCGAAAGAGAACAGCCCGTCTAAGCTTGTCATTTATGATCAGCATAAAAACATTGAAGAAGAACGGTCCTTTTAAGAAAAGCCTTCGCCCGAGCGAGGGCTTTTCCTTATTCGATGAAACGGATGTGCAGCACCGTCTGCGCCATGAGATCGGCCGTTTTTTGATACAGCTCCCATTCTTCACAGGCGGCGAATACTTTCATCATGTCCTGCAATGTCTGTTTCAGTATGATAAATTCGTCAATTGTCCGCAGTTCTGCGGCTTTTTTCTGATAATCAGCCAGCTTCAGCTGTAATAACATCAATGGCGATTGCATAAAAAACCTCCCCCATTCTGTTATAAAGCCCCGCTTTTCAAACCTCCATTCCTTTGTCATATCCTCTTACGATAGATTTCTGATTTTAGTACAATAAAGAAACGGAAGGAGTGATCACATGAAACCGCTGCAAATTTCCGCCGAAACGGCGCAAAAGCTCGCAGAATCACTGAATATGCCGCTTGAGAGAATCATGCACATGCCTCAGCACATTCTGCTTGCCAAATTAGCTGAAATCCAAAAAGAGAACGATCACAAATAAAGGCCGCTCTCTCATATATATGTGCGGGAGGCGGAAGCGATGGCTTTCCGTCTCTTTTTTCCGTGAAGAAAATTTCGGTAAAACCGTCTCACAGCTGAAACAACTTGTTGACGAAGGAAAAGTGAACTATTTCTTATAATCCGGAAACAATTCAGGCAACACAAAGCTTGTCTCATGAATTAAAAAGAACGGCACAAAAATCTCAGCTGACCGATACAGCACCGGAAAAACACGCTCAGCCCGGCGAGGAATGACAGGCGGCCCGGGCGGACAAAGCCAGCAGACTCTGTGTGAGATGAAAAAACAGCTCGGAAAGAGGCTGGATAGTTAAACGCCGGCCTCTTTATTCTGCTCTTGAAGCACCTGCCATGCGGCGCCGGTATCATTCAGAAAAATGATTGATAAATCCTTTCTATTTTTGAAACCATCAGTTCCTGACGCAGATACCGGCCGGCATAGGAGCGCGCTTCTTTTCCAAGCCGTTCCCTGAGAGACTGATCCGTAATCAGCATTACGAGGGCATCAGCAAGTTCGCGGCTGTTGCCGGGCTGACAGATAAGCCCTGTGTCCTCATGCCGGATCATCTCAGGGATTCCTCCGCAGTCAGTTGCAACAATGGCTTGACCTGAGAACATCGCTTCGATGATCGCTATGGGGAAATTATCATTCAATGTCGGCAGGACAAATATAGATGATTCAGCCAAAAGCGCCGGCACATCATGTCGTTTTCCGAGGAAAAACACATTTGAGAGGCCCAGTTTCCGTCTCTTCTCTTCCAGAAACTCTCTCATGTTTCCGTCTCCGATGATCCATATATCCACTCCGGATAAATGGTGCCGGATGCGGGCGAGAGCGTCCAGCAGCACATCATGTCCTTTTCGCTCGGTCAGACGGGAAACGCACGCAATCACGAGCTTTTCAGCACGTTTTGGCTCGGGTGCATCCCGGATGTCAATGCCGGTATGAACAGTCGTCAGCTGAGCCTCCTTCGCTCCGTACTCCAGCAAGGGCTCGTGAAAGGAGTCGCTGATTGTAATGATTTTATCCGAAGCCCGAATACCCTGCCTTTCTATTTCACTGAAATATGCCTCTTCTATTGAACCCTTTTGGATTTTATGAAACTTCATCCGGCTTTTCGTAAAATGTCCGTGCGGCGTGAAAAAAAGCGGACGCCGATACGTTTGATTAAGGTATCCCAGCAAAAATACCGCAAATAAATCCTGCGCGTGAAACAGGTCATATTGTTCTAAGTCCTTCTCCTTCAAAAATCTTTGAAAGACATGTAAATAGCTGAGATTCTTCACAAACTTTTCGTTTGCGGCGCCGTATCTGCCAACAAGAAACGCTCTGATCTCGTCAGCGGCCCGCGGGATATCTTCCTGAAAAAAAGCTGGCGGCATTTGGAGCGGCGAGATGACATCCGCCTGATGACCGATGCGCTCAAAACCCGTCTTAATTGACGTGATATAACTCGCCAGTCCTCCGACATTCGGGTAACGGAGAAAGGTTGCGTACAGAATACGCAATGGCTTTTTTCGTTTGGGGGAGCTTTTTCCTTCCGCACAGAACGAATACAGCATCTCCGGCTCACTTTGATGTTCGATCCCGTAAAATTGATCCATGACGCGCAATAAGGCTAGAGGCACCAGACCGTTCGGCTTGCCGATCTCTTCTTTCAAATCCGCTCCCCCTCTCTTAAACTTATAATCCTAATTCCCGTCCCCATTTTGACACTTTGTCAACATGATACGGCAGCAGTTCTCCTCCCCGATTGTCGAAGATTCTCCGCAATTGGGTATGAAGCCCTTTCTCAAGTGTTCTCTGCAAATAAGCCATTTTATAAAGCGTCATAGGAGGGGTCTGAAAATGAATGCCCCGCTTTTTCATTTCTTTCGTATACACTTTTACGCAATACGTCCGAATATCTTCTGCGTGCCGGCTCCAATCTTTTCTGAAGCCGAGCAGAATTTCAACCAGCACCGTCATATCAAACCAAACCGGCGCGTACTTTGCGGATTCCCAATCGATGAATTGAATATCCCACGGTTCATGTCCGGACGCATCGTGGGTGCAGATATTCTGCATATGAAGATCACCGTGTGTGATGGCTGAGCCGTTTTGGATCAATTCTGGGAAAAAATCCGGCTCCGCCTGCTCCAGCAAGTTTGTGATTTGCCGATAATGAGGCTTCACGATATCCTTTGTGCGCTCATCTTTAAGAGCTCTATCCAATAATTCCGCTGTCTTTTTGATCTGCTTTTTACGCCCTTTTCTCATGGTTTCCGATTCGTATACCGGCAGCCACGACCGCCATTTACCGTCAGAAATAGTCTTGTTTTCAAAGGTGCGGCTGTGCAGTTCTGCGACAGACGGAATAATATACTTGAAATGCTTCGGATGAAATGTAAGCTGTCCTCTGATCTGGCTGACAAACTCCATAAATATCCACGTTTCATGGTCACTTTCTTCTATAAGATAGATGTCCGGCAGCAAATCCCCTAAAACAGAACGGGCTTTCCCGTATATATTAATCTCGACCTTGTTTTTTTCACGGGAAGATTTATACACCTTCAATATCAGCGGAACAGTGCCGGATTTTTTCTTTACAAACAGTTTATAAATGGCGCTTCTGTCTGTTGATTTCAGGCATGTGATGTCAACCGGATTCACCGCAGCCCTTTCACCGAACGAATACGACAGTTTTTCGTCAATTCTCAGTTTTTGAAATGCGTCATACAAAAGATCCTTTTCATACATGCCGATCTTCCTTCCGCTTCCGTTTCCAGCTGTTTTTGAGATGAGACCAAGTGTTTCTGATAAATGGCATCGGGTCATTCCAAGCAAAAAGAGCGTACTCTTTTTTTCCTTTAAATCCTTTCCAAAAATCCCGGAACGTCATTTCTCCTCTTTTTCGTTTCTTCAAAAACGTTAAGAAGTAACGCACCTCATAAATCCAATTGATTCCGTCTTTTTGTTCGAGCTGGGGCTTCACCTGTTGTCCGGTCAAATACAGATAGTACATGTAAACGAAATGAATGCCTGCCGGTTCTGTCAGGCTATGGCTGAGCCAAAAGCGCGGATTAATTTCGATAAACTTGTAAACATTGTCCCGGGGATCCTTTTTAAATTCCGCCATGCCTACTCCCTTCAGCTGAATCGCTTCAAAAAACGGCAGGGTCTTCTCGATTAAATCAGGAAGCCGTTTGCTGACGACATGGGCCCCCGCGCCAAAGTCAGCAGGGAATTGATGGTTCTTTTGCAGAGAGAATAAGCCCATTAATTTCATTTGGTCATCATAAAAAGTGGCGACTTTATAAAAACACTGGTTGTCTCCGGGGATGATCTCCTGCACGAGCAGTTCTCCATTTTCTCTGTAGGAGCTGAACTCCTTGCGCAATTGTGCGGCATCCTTCATTACAATTGCCTTTTTGTTTACTTTTTTTCTGTATTCATGGCCGGCCACCGGTTTTAAAATACACGGGAAGTCAATATTGGCGATGGCCTCTTCCAGCTCATCCCGGTTGTTCGGAAAAAAGGTTTTCGGGCAGGGGATGTTATGCTTCACCGCTAATTCATATGCTTTGCTTTTATCTAAGACCGTTTCTAACAGAGAGCGGCTCGGGAGCAAAAATAAAAAAAAACCGGCTAATGTCTCGCGGAATTTAGATATAAATCCCGCATAATCATCAGATCCTGCGTACAGAACCGGCTTTGCTGGGAATCGCTTCCCGAAATCAGTCAGGAATGTCAGCAGTTCTTCCTCTTGTGTTAAAGGGCTGGGACATATCCCGCAATCTGCCAATCTTGACTTTCCGATACGATAAGGTCCCTCCGTGTCAAACGCGTAAACATCGATTCCTCTTCGGGCCAGGCTGCGAATGATCCCAATCCCGTTTGCACTGAAATCAAGTACAACGGCTGCATGTTCATGTTTCATGATCTCCCTCCGAGCTGTTGGTATTTTGATAAATCGATTCGATATTTTTTATCATCGTCTCACTGCTTAAATATTTCTCCGCGTAGGCCTTTGCGTTTGAAGCAGCCTTCTCCCGCGCAGATTTGTTAGAGATAAAAAACGCTAAAGCCCGGGCAAGAACCTTTGCATTTCCCGGCTCGACAATAAGTCCCGTTTTGTTATGGCGGATCAGATCCGGAATACCCCCGCAATCGGTCGCGATGATAGCCGAGCCGCTGAACATCGCTTCAATAATCGAGATGGGCAGACTATCATTAATGGTCGGCAGTACAAATATGTCCGTCATATTCAAAATAGCGGGAACATCATCTCTTTTTCCTAAAAAGGAGACCATAGATAGATTCAGTTTTCGAGCCTGTTCCTCTAAGGCGCTCCTCATCTCTCCGTCGCCCGCGATCAGCACTTGAACATGTTCAAGCACATCAGACGGAATTCGTGAAAGTGCGTCAAGCAAATGATTATGTCCTTTTCTCGGGCCTAATCTTGCAATACACGAGATGATGATCTTATTTTTCGGCAGCGGGATTTTTCTTTTCCCGCCTGTTTTTGCATCGTAATCGATTCCTGTGATCACCGTTGTCATGTCTTCCTGTTCGGCTCCGAGCTTCATGAGCGGGCTGCGGAACGTATCGCTGATAATAATCAGGCGATCTGCGTATTCAATGGCTTTCATCTCTAGTTTTTTATAATAAAACTCTTCTATCGATCCTTTTTTAAAGATGTGAAATTTAAGTCTGTTGAAAGTAAACATGCCATGCGGTGTGAAAAATAAAGGTTTCTTATAGATTTGATTGAATCTGCCTAATATATTGGCTGTAAATAAATCTTGAGCATGAAACACATCATATCTTTCCAAATGAATCTTTTGAAGCATTTGCTCGTATATAAACATCAGCCTATTATTTTTCAAAATATGATTGTTATAATCCCCATATCTGTCCTTAAAGAAATCTTTTAACTTCGGAACAACAGCCGCCCGCAGTTCTTTTACCTGTGCGGACGGAAACAGATTAGGGGAGATGACATCGACCTTATGACCCCTCTTTTTCAGGCCTTCACTAAGCGTTTTAATATAGTTTGATAAACCGCCCGTGTGCGGGTAGTCCCAAAACGTGGCAATCAAAATGGATAACTTCTTTTTTTTCCTGTATAACCGCGGAATATGATGTTCATGTTTCAACTGTGTCTTTACTGCCGCCTTTTTTTGAGGGCGCGTTTTGACCCCGTAGTAGCGGTCAAGCGTCTGAACCATATACGGATACGGGACGGAAAATGTCTTGATCATTTCCAGATCCTCCGCACGACTTCAAAAGCTTCGGCGTATTCCACACCCGCCGTCATCCCTCTGACTCTTCCTAAATGTTTAACGCCTTCATATGAACGGGGATGAGGGTAATCCCTCATTTCTACGTCATAGTGGTGAAGCGCCGCGAGTTTGGCATCCATTGTGTCTGTGATGTTAACGAAGTAATTAGGTTTGAAGAGTTTATCAGCCGTATTCCTCTCCCACTCGCTTGAAGATAGCGTTTCGAACGTAAGCAGTTCGATAGGCTTTTGATTCGGAAGCGGTCTGGCGGCTGTTAAAACTGCTTGGAATGTTCTCTGGTGGTCCATATTGATATCGCCGTAATGATGTGTAAAGATTTTATCAGGCTGATAGACGCGAATGAGCTGCTCTAATTCTTTGACAAGCTTATGAAGCGGGATACATTCCAGCTCTAAATTCGTATGCTCCAAAAAGATGACTTTCTCAATTCCAAGCTCTTGATTCGCGCGTTCGCCTAATTGTTTAATATGATGAGCTTCTTCTTTTCTTCCTAATGCCGTAATAATGGAAATCACTTTATATCCTTCATTGATCAGCCGTTTTATGGTGCCCGCTGACCCCAATAGTTCATCATCGGGATGAGCGCCGATAACCATAATGTATTCTGCCATTTTTTCCACACTCCACCAAACAAATGTTACAAATATCATATGACGACCCTAAAAAAAGGAAACTTACATATGCGGATTTTCAGAAACTTACATGTGCGGCTGCCATTCCAGGTAACGTGTCGGATTTAATTTTTTTATAGTGTTCAAAAACTCATCCGCCAAGCCATATTTGTCCAGTCCTTTTAATAGTTTTACGGGAAACCGGGTAATGGCGGAAAAAGCTCTTTTATGGTCGATGACTTTAAGATTTCCGTGTTCGTTAATCAGAATGTGCCTGATTTCGGCATCCCATCTGGTAAAACCGATTCTTTTTAATTCATCCAGCATATTTAAAATATCAGCAGTCAGTTTGACGGACAGGGATTTTTCTTTTCTGATATGGCGGGCAAGAGAGGTGCCTTGGACATATTCCATCACAATATAACGATCTCCGTATTCATACAGTCTTGGAATCACCGGGGAACCTTGTCCGGTCTTTAAAGCCGCCAATTCCTTCTTGCATGTCCCTTTTTCAAAGAAGTATTTTATGCATTTGTTGTGTGTTAAGCGGTAGACTTCCCCGTCTTTTCCGTCTCCGATCAGCGGATAGTGCTCCAGCGCCTTTTTATTCTCCGGATTATTAAAATATGTTTCAGAAAAAAATCGTTTCATACCGACACATCCTTCGTTATGATGTAATATAATATGCAATCTGGTAGCGATCGGAAATGAAACAATCTCATCATTTTCTTGCGCTGCGCCGTCTGCTGACATAAAAAAAAACCCGCCGGATCGGCGGGTTTTTCATTGTGTATTACGCTTCTTCTTTTACGTGAACCTTCAGCACAGCCTGAACTTCAGGGTGCAGCTTTACAGGAACGTTTGTATATCCCAGTGTGCGGATACCGTCTTGGAGCTCCAGTTTCCGTTTATCCACTTTAATCTTATGCGTTTTTTGCAGCGCTTCTGCAATCTGCTTGCTTGTGACAGATCCGAACAGACGGCCGCCTTCACCGGATTTGGCACTCAGCTCAACAGTCAGCTGTTCAAGCGTTTCTTTCAAATCTTTCGCTCTTTCAAGCTCGGCAATCGCTTCTTTTTTCTCTTTTTCTTTCTGTCCTTTCAATGCGCTGATGTTTGTCGCATTTGCTTCGACAGCGAGGCCTTTTTTAATGAGAAAGTTATGTGCATAACCGTCTGCTACGTTTTTCATTTCGCCTTTTTTTCCTTTACCTTTTACATCTTGTAAGAAAATAACCTTCATCTCTGAACGCCTCCCTCAAAATATTCATCAATGGCTTCCTTCAGCCGGACGAGCGCTTCTGAGACAGAAATGCCCGATAGCTGGGTTGCCGCATTGGTTAAATGCCCTCCGCCATCCAGCGCCTCCATAATAATCTGCACATTGACCTCGCCCAGCGATCTCGCACTGATGCACACCGTATGCTCATCCCGTCTGGCTACCGCAAATGAAGCTTCCACTTCACTCATCGATAGAAGGGAATCAGCCGCCTGCGCAATCAGCACCTGGTCAAAGTACTCCTCTTCATTCTCAGGAAGAGAAGCAATCGCGATATGTTCTTTATAAAGAGCCGTATGCTGGATCAGTTTCGCCCGCTTGATGTAAGAACCGACGGATTCTTTGAGAACTTTCTGCACCAGAACCGTATCTGCGCCTTTCGCTCTCAAATAAGAAGCGGCGTCGAACGTCCGCGAGCCCGTGCGAAGGGAAAAACTCTTCGTATCCACTATTATACCAGCTAACAGGGCCGTCGCTTCAATCATATTGATTTTGAGCCGCTTCGGCTGGTATTCAAGCAGCTCCGTCACGAGTTCTGCGGTGGATGAAGCGTATGGCTCCATATAAACGAGCAGCGGGTCTTTAATAAATTCCTCGCCTCTGCGGTGGTGGTCAATCACAACGATGTGCTCGATTTTGTTCATGAGACGCTCTTCCATCACAAGGGACGGTTTATGTGTATCAACGACGACAAGCAGCGTGTCGTCATTTGAAATTTCCATCGCCTCTTCCGGCGTGATGAACCGCGACCACAGCTCTTCATATTTTTTAATTTCTTCAATCAGGCGCTGAACGCTTGATCCGATCTGGTTCGGATCAATGACGATGTAGCCTTCTTTGCCGTTGGCCTGCGCCACCTTCAATATTCCGATTGCGGCTCCGACTGCGTCCATATCAGGAAATTTGTGCCCCATGATAATGACATTGCTGCTTTCTGAGACAATCTCCTTGAGCGCGTGAGAAATCACCCGGGCGCGCACCCTTGTGCGTTTCTCCATCGGATTTGTTTTGCCGCCGTAAAATTTCACCTTGCCGTTCGGCATTTTGATCGCCACTTGGTCGCCTCCGCGGCCGAGAGCCAAATCGAGGCTGGACTGCGCCAGATCTCCTAGCTCCTTCAAGGAAGAAACCGATGCGCCGATCCCGATGCTGAGGGTCAAAGATACAGTATGAACGGATGTTTTTTCTCGAATTTCATCCAAAATCGAAAATTTCGCGTTTTCAAGCTCCGTTAAAATGTGTTCATTTAACACCGCGATAAACCGCTCAGAGGACGTCCGTTTCAGGAAAATGCCGTACTCCTGCGCCCACGCATTTAATAATGAGGTGACCTGGCTGTTCATCGTGCTTCTCGTTTGGTCATCCAGCCCCTGTGTGACGTCATCATAGTTATCTAAAAAGATATATGCCAGCACGGTTCTCTCATTTTCGTACTGCTTTTCAATCTGAATCTGTTCTGTCACATCAAAGAAATAGAGCAGGCGCTCATCTCTTTTAATCACTACTTTAAACTTCCGCTCATTCAAGGTGATCGTTTCCGAATCGACCTCCTGCTTGATCAGCGGCACGACGGCCTCGCATGTGTCATACAGCGAGCGCCCGACGAGTGTGCTTTCATTAAAACAGGAAGACAAAAACGGATTCGCCCACTCAATGTAATATTGATCATTAAACAGCATAATCCCGATAGGCATTTCCATTAATGCCTCTTCGCCTACTTTTTTCAATCTATACGATAACGTGGAGATATAATCGTCAATTTCTTTTCTGATCAGAGAATCCGCACGCTTAATGAAAAACAGGATCACGGCGAGCAGCACAACGCCGATGGCTCCTATCAGCCAGTTAAAGTAAATGCTGATGAGGATTATGATGATTGACAATGCAATCAATGCATAGATGGGATACCGAAACAACGGTTTTTCATAAAAACTAGGCATTTCTATCAACTCCCCACCTGTAAGTCACACTCAATTTCGCGTCACCTTATTTCTTATGTTAAAGCCTATGTCAATGATGCCTAAGAGGAGATACACGGACAAGATGAGCGGAAAAAGCACACCCAGCACAATTGCTAAAACAGGAACGGCTTTCGGCATCTCCATTTCGCGGCAATAGAAAAAAATAAACGCTAATCCTTGAATACAAATCAGCAAGCTGAGAATAAATCCCCCATTCAATGAAACCGAATACAGCATATGCCCTTTTTCTAAAGGCAGAAACCCTAATATCGTCACAATAAAATACAGAATGACAACGCTTTGCGGGAGTTTGAGCTCTCTAAAAGGCTTCATCTTCGGAAGATCAGGGGAAAATCGCCGTAAAAGCGGCCTTGCCATAGCATAACTGAGGAAAGAAAAAACGATGCCGGTCAATACGAGCACTGTCGGAAAAAGATATTGAACCGTGCTCAGCTGACTTTCCATCAGCTTGATCTGCTTCCCGAACTGATCTCCGTAACCGAGCTGCTTTGACATGGTTTCTGCTAAAGACAGCGACTCCCGAAGCTGGGACATGGTGGTATCGATCACATTCATATTAAGAAACACGATGCTGACCACAAAAAAAACGACGCCGCACAGCACATACGCCATAGCGCCGGCAGTAACCGCATAGCCGGGCTGTTTCTTTTTAAAATAATATCCCATGGCGATTCCCGTACAGGCAGCCGTAAAAGCGCCTGTAAGCCCGGTAAACGAACTTACAATAAAGCTGACAGGAAGGCTGGCAAGCCCCATCCATACCCCGGGCTTCAGACCGTGCCGAATGGTGTAAAGAATGATCGGCAGCGGCAAAGCAAAGAGAAGAATTGCCCCCAGTAAAGGGAGGTACACGACCAAAAGGGAAATGATTGCAAAAATACTGATCAAAATGGCGCCTTCTATTAGAGCCCTTGTATTTTTCACTTACTCACCTCAAACCTTGTATTATTCGAACATACGAATAGAAAAGAGCAGCTTAGACGACTGCTCTTTTGACGCCGCAATGTCTCTTTCAAGACCTGAATTTTCCATAAACTCTCCAAAATACACGTATATATTTTAACATAAGTCGAAATCGCAAGTAAAATGAGCGCGGACACCCGCAATGTTCCATGTGAAACATGAAAACAGACAAACGGACATCCCAGTGAAAGAATGCCCGTTGTATCAGTGATCCTGATCATCCATGAAACCAGAAGTATCTCTGTTTTTCTTTTTGGTTTTTCGTACATATAACAAGACGATAACGATAAGTAAGAGAGTGGTCGCCTGTAAAACCCCGCTGCTGAAAAGGAAGAAGTTCTTTATCATGTCCCACATATAGTTTCACCTCTATTTCGTATTTCCTTTACATTGAGTTTCCCTTTCTGGAAACTTCAAAACATCAGGAACAACATCGGGACCGGGGCATATGCTGAAAGTGAAAATGAAGGATAAAGGAGATTCTTACACCATGACCGAGCGGAGAACATTAGCATGGCATGAAACGTTAGAACTGCATGAGTTAGTGGCTTTCCAGGCAAACGGACTTGTGAAATTAAAAAGAACAGAGCGAGACGTAAGCGATGCCAGATTAAAACAGCTTTACAGATTTTCCATCCATTCGCTGGAACAAAATCTGCGTGAACTGCTTCCTTTCTTCCCTGAAGCTCCCGCTTTTCGTGAGGATGAAACAGAAGAGCGCGCTGATTCCTCCTTTTACAGCGGCGGCCTGCTGATCATGGCCAAAACGTCTGTCCGCAATTACGCCGGAGCCATTACAGAGACGGCCACACCTCAATTAAGGCACGTTTTCGTCAAGCACTTAAACGCGGCCATCAAGTGGCATCAAATGGTCTTTGAGTATATGGAAGAACGCGGTCAATATCCGGCTTACAATCTGAGCGAATTGCTGAAGAATGACGTGCGCAACGCCAGAAAGGCCATCGCGATGAAATAAAAAAAAGCAGCAAGGAATTTAATCCTTTGCTGCTTCTTATTTTTGAGCGGACTGATCTTGAGGCGACGTTTTTTCCCGGTATGTCTCGAGAAACTCCCGGTTGGCATCTCCCCATTTCTTCATTTGCAAAACGATCGGTTCCAGCGACCTGCCGAATTCGGTAAGAGAATACTCCACCTTTGGAGGCACCTGCTGATATACCTCGCGATGCACGATGCCGTCCGCCTCAAGCTCGCGAAGCTGAAGCGTCAGCATACGCTGTGTAATGCTGGGGCAAATGCGCCGAAACTCATTAAACCGCTTTTTTCCGCCGATCATATGATAAAACAAAATACCCTTCCACTTTCCGCCGATAACGGAAAGCGTCAGTTCAACCGGACAACCTTCTTTATTCGGATATATGTTCATTTTTCATCCTCCATAGTACCTTTTTTGATACTATATGCTGATTAGCATCTGACTTACCCAGTATTTTACTCGCAATCCTCCTCACCGCTCAACAAAAATGCTTCTTTTTCACATCAATTTTTAAGGTTTTGAAGATTACACCCTCCGCAAGACGTGTTAAACTATAAAAAGATTGTTTACACTACAAAAAAGGACAAGGAGTTATTATGGAAAAAATTCTTATTTTCGGACATCAAAACCCAGACACAGATACCATTTGCTCTGCCATTGCCTACGCTGATCTAAAAAATAAACTCGGCTTCAATGCTGAGCCCGTCCGCCTTGGACAAGTCAACGGCGAAACACAATACGCGCTTGATTATTTCAAGCAGGAAAGCCCGCGTTTGGTGGAAACTGCCGCAAACGAAGTAAACGGCGTCATCCTTGTTGACCACAATGAACGCCAGCAAAGCATCAAGGATATCGAAGACGTTCAGGTTCTTGAAGTGATCGACCACCACCGTATCGCCAACTTCGAAACAGCGGAACCTCTTTACTATCGTGCTGAGCCGGTCGGCTGTACGGCTACGATCTTAAACAAAATGTACAAAGAAAATAACGTGAAAATCGAGAAAGAAATTGCGGGCCTCATGCTCTCAGCAATTATTTCCGACTCTCTGTTATTTAAATCTCCGACTTGCACGGAGCAGGATATCGCAGCGGCAAAAGAGCTTGCTGAAATTGCCGGCGTAGATGCGGAAGAGTACGGCTTAAACATGCTGAAAGCAGGCGCCGACTTAAGCAAAAAAACTGTGGAAGAACTGATTTCTCTTGATGCGAAAGAGTTCACGCTCGGCAGCAAAAAAGTCGAAATCGCCCAAGTCAACACAGTTGATATTGAAGATGTCAAAAAGCGGCAGCCGGAATTAGAAGCGGCTCTTTCAAAAGTCATTGCTGAGAAGAACCTTGACCTGTTCCTTCTCGTGATTACGGATATTTTAGAAAACGATTCCCTTGCGCTCGCCATCGGTGATCAAGCGTCAAAAGTTGAAAAAGCATTCAACGTGACGTTAGAAAACAACACGGCTCTTTTAAAAGGAGTCGTATCCAGAAAGAAACAAGTCGTTCCTGTTTTAACAGACGCGATTGCAGAATAACCAAAACACCCCGGCAACCAGCCGGGGTGTTTTTTTACGGTCTTTTTTTGTAAGCGCTCACCCATCACATTTTGATATGTAGTATATCAAGAGTGAGGCGTTTGTTTTTCTAAGAATTGCCCCCTAGCCATATCATTAGGGGGTTTTCATTTAAAGCAATAAATAGCGCTATGGAGCAGAAGGGAACTTAGAAAAGTGCCGCTGTTCTGAATGCTGTGGAGTGACCGGATCTCATAGACAACAGCCTTTTTTTAAGGATAGAGTCTAAGATAATGGTTTGGAAGGACTACCTCTAAACGTGCTCAGATTCGTTTCTGAGCGGTTTAAAAAGCAAACATGATTAAATAACAGAACGGTAATTCGACAGCAAATACAAGAGAAAAAGCCTTTTTCCAGCTTTATCTAGGGGAATTCTATAATTGATCCGCAATAACGCAGCATTTTTTCCTTAACACCTTGATTAGACCAATATAACCACATACCAGAGATGAAGGTTCAAATTTAACGACTGTTAACCTATGGCGAAATGCAAAAACAGACTTAAAGAAACGAGTCTTTTGTCATTTTCCGTCCGAAAATACGTAAATATCTCCAAATTTTAGTATTTTAGTCGGATGTAAAATCTTCTGATTACTATTATTATATTTAAAGTGATGATTAATGAACCATATTGACATAGGAGGTATTACTTAATGAAGAAGAAGTTAATTATGATATTAGCCGCTTTGGTTATTGCATTGACAAGCTTTACAGCCGTTGACCTTGCGAATAACAAAGCACAAGCTAAAGACTGGAAAAAAACAGGTGGACTTTGGACTGAATACTGGCATTCAGGTTCTTTTAAAAATTACACATATACTCCAGTATTCCATCCATATTATAAAGGCAAAGTGTCTGGTTTCTTAACAGCTAATGGATCAGGAAGTGGAAAAATCCAAGCTGTTCTTCAACAGAAGACAAGTAAAGGTTGGAAAAATGTAAAAACATTTTACGCTAAGAAAAAAGGGAAAACGAGTATGTATTATAACAAGGCATCAAAAAGCTACTCTGCGAGTTATAGATTCAAACTTACCAACACGGGCACTAAGAAAACTGTAAATTATAAATTTATGTCCATGTATTAAGATCATTTTGATGACCGGATAAGATTTTTTAACCTTGATTATTATAGTTTGAGCTACTGATCCGAACAGTAGCTTTTTATTTTGATTGTCATAGGAGGATTATAAAATTGAAGAAAAAAATGGGGGTAATTTCTGTTCTTTCAACTGCATTATTACTATCTGCTTGCGGTAATCATGATGACGGTTCAACAAAGAAAGCTGAGAAAAAAGTCGAAACAACATCACAATCTGAATCAAAGAGTAAAGAAAATAATGCCTCTTTTACAGATAAAACATCTTCGGAGAGTTCAAGCGGCGATACTGCAAAAAATGGTGTTTTGAATTCTTATATTGCAGATTCAACTAAAGGGCAAGCAGATGTCATTTTCAATAACGCAGATCCGAAAATCGATCTGAACTTCGATGGATTTAAATTCAAGGTATCTCAGTATCAAGTGGTTCATGTGAAGAATGCTGAAAACGAGCCGTACAGTTTTGACGGAGATAAAGAAGGATATGTAATAACACTTAAAGCCACTGTAGAAAACCAGACAGGCGGCAAGGCTTATTTCAACAATCCGGCAGTTCAGGGGAAAGATGAATACAATACGAAACAACCGGACGTCAGTTTAGTTGATGAAACAGACAGGGTAAAGCCTAAAAAAGATGGTACGCCAAGTAATCCAGCATACTACGATAAAGGGGAATCTAAAACTGGATTCATTCAATATGAATTATCGAAAGAAAAATATGAAATTCTTGTTAAAGAAAAATCAAAACTGGTAGTCTCTAATGCTTCTAAAGATTCTATGATGAGAGAACACTTGGGAGAAAAACAAATCGTTGATTTACCTTTATCAGGTGCTTCCGCTAAAAAACAAAAAAGTGATAACAAGTTCTTTGATGATCAGATTGTTACCAAAAACATTGCTGAAAAAACGTTACTGGAACAGAAAAATGAAATTAACGAGAAACAGTCTCAGAATAATATTGAGCTTACATTGACAGGCGTACAATTTACAAAATTAGATCCAACTGATTCATTCAAAAACTCTTTCAGAGGTTTCGGCAATGAAGACATTGTTGCAGTTACAGTCAAGATGACAGTCAAAAACGGATCAAGTGATTCATTACCAATCAATCAATTTAGTGCATTTTTAGATACTGATGCTATGCATTATTTGAACCAAGGTTCGTTAGAGAGCGATTCTGGGGATGTTAAGAGCGGGCAAAGAGGCGATAAATATTTAGTATTCTTGCTTAAGAAGTCAGAATTTGAAAAGAATAAAAACTTCAAACTGAAGATTAGACATATCGAGGGTAATAGTGGGGATGCATTGAAAGATCACGAACTATCCTTCAATATAAAACGCTGAAACAAAAAAGCAACCGAAATGGTTGCTTGAGGCTGTCGAGAAAATCTCGACAGCCTGACACCCCGGCAACCAGCCGGGGTGTTTTTTTTACAGCTCGTTCATCAGACAGCCGTTTCGTAAGCGCTTACTTTAAAATTATTTTGACTCCTGTTAATATACAATATATAATATATCACATATAAGGCGTTCGTTTTCCTAATTATTGTAAGTTGCTGTCACAACATCAGAATCGGGGGTGTCTATCCTGGAAAAACACGCTGCTCTTTCTTATTCACGAACAACAGGCATTTGGCTTGTGCTTACAGGAGCTATCTTATGGGGGGTCTCGGGAACAGTTGCCCAGTATCTGTTCCAGCACCGCCATTTTAATACAGAATGGCTGACTTCGGTGCGCCTTCTGGTGTCAGGGGCGCTTCTGCTCGGAATCGCGTACCGCAAAGAAAAAGGACGGATATGGGCTGTTTGGAAAGACAGACGGGACAGAATTCCCCTTCTTTTATTCGGGATTTTCGGAATGTTAGGCGTTCAATACACCTACTTCGCGGCAATTGAGTACGGCAACGCGGCAACTGCTACCGTTCTTCAGTATTTAGGGCCGGCGATCATTACATGCTTTTTAGCGATTCGCGCAAAGAGAATTCCTTCGGGAAAAGAACTGCTCGCCGTCTTATTGGCGGTTGCCGGCACATTCATTTTGGTCACGCACGGGAATGCCGGAAGCCTGTCCATATCCGGTCTGGCCGTCTTTTGGGGAATCAGTTCGGCGTTTGCACTGGCGTTTTACACCCTTCAGCCGCATCGTCTGCTGAAGAAATGGGGATCCGCCATTGTTGTCGGATGGGGCATGCTGATCGGCGGAGCCGCCCTCAGCTTGATCCGCCCGCCCTGGACATTTGAAGGCGAGTGGTCCTTTCCTGCATATGCCGCGATTGTGTTTATCATCATTTTCGGAACGCTCATCGCTTTTTATTGCTACTTGGAAAGCCTGAAATATCTGAGTGCCTCTGAAACCAGCCTGCTTGCCTGTGCAGAGCCGCTGTCGGCAGCTTTTTTAGCTGTTATCTGGCTGCATGTTCCCTTCGGAATATCAGAATGGCTGGGTACTTTGCTGATTTTAGCCACCATCGCTTTATTATCTATCAAGAAAAAATAACCTCTCTTTTTTAGAGAGGTTTTTTCCTAGGCCCAGAGCACCCCTTAGTCTCAATTACCCATATATTAAAAGGCCTTTTTTCATTTTACTATCATCCAAAAGAGGAAAATAGACCAGTTGTCAATAGAATCAGAGTCTAATAGAATGATGTCGACAAGTAAATCATGCAGGATTGTTACTGATAAAGCAGGCAAGACCTAAAATGTGTTAAGGGCAAAGTGTATTCTTTGGCGTCACCCCATACATATTTTAGGTCTTTTTTTCTGTAACAAACCTGCCATCCATGAATGCAGGAGGATCGAATCGGCAGATCGCAAAAAAAGGTACATACAAAAGGAGACATGAACATGAACATCAAAAAATTTGCAAAACGAGCCACAGTTCTAACTTTTACGACTGCACTTCTGGCAGGGGGAGCGACTCAAGCCTTCGCGAAAGAAAATACCCAAAAACCTTACAAAGAAACGTACGGCGTCTCTCATATCACACGCCATGATATGCTGCAGATCCCTAAACAGCAGCAAAGTGAAAAATACCAAGTTCCTCAATTCGACCCATCAACAATTAAAAATATCGAGTCCGCGAAAGGACTGGATGTGTGGGACAGCTGGCCGCTCCAAAACGCTGACGGAACAGTAGCTGAATACAATGGCTATCACGTCGTGTTTGCTCTTGCCGGAAGCCCGAAAGACGCTGATGACACATCCATCTACATGTTTTACCAAAAAGTCGGCGACAACTCGATCGACAGCTGGAAAAACGCCGGCCGTGTCTTTAAAGACAGCGATAAGTTCGACGCCAATGATGAAATCCTGAAAGAACAGACACAAGAATGGTCCGGTTCTGCAACCTTTACATCTGACGGAAAAATCCGTTTATTCTACACTGACTTTTCCGGTAAACATTACGGCAAACAAAGCCTGACAACGGCGCAGGTAAATGTGTCAAAATCTGATGACACGCTCAAGATCAACGGAGTCGAAGATCATAAAACGATTTTTGACGGCGACGGAAAAACATATCAAAACGTTCAGCAGTTTATCGATGAAGGGAACTATACATCCGGCGACAACCATACGCTGAGAGACCCTCACTACGTTGAAGACAAAGGCCATAAATACCTTGTATTCGAAGCCAACACGGGAACAGAAAACGGATACCAAGGCGAAGAATCTTTATTTAACAAAGCGTACTACGGCGGCAGCACAAACTTCTTCCGTAAAGAAAGTCAGAAGCTTCAGCAAAGCGCTAAAAAACGCGATGCTGAATTAGCGAACGGCGCCCTCGGTATGGTAGAGTTAAACGATGATTACACATTGAAAAAAGTCATGAAGCCGCTGATCACTTCAAACACGGTAACTGATGAAATCGAGCGCGCGAATGTTTTCAAAATGAACGGCAAATGGTACCTGTTCACTGATTCACGCGGTTCAAAAATGACGATCGACGGTATTAACTCAAACGATATTTACATGCTTGGTTATGTATCAAACTCTTTAACAGGTCCTTACAAGCCGCTGAACAAAACTGGTCTTGTCCTGCAAATGGGTCTTGATCCTAACGATGTAACGTTCACTTACTCTCACTTCGCAGTGCCGCAAGCCAAAGGCAACAATGTCGTGATCACAAGCTACATGACAAACAGAGGCTTCTTTGAGGATAAAAAGGCGACATTTGCGCCAAGCTTCTTAATGAACATCAAAGGCAAGAAAACATCCGTTGTTAAAAACAGCATCCTTGAACAAGGACAGCTTACGGTTAACAACTAATAACAACAAAAAGAAAATGCCGATACTTCATTGGCATTTTCTTTTATTTCTCAACAAGATGGTGAACTCAATCATGGCTCGAAAATGGCCCGTTGTAATATTGATCTTTTTGGGTGCGTTCCTGTTTGTCGGCTTACTGCCGAACAAAACCCACAATTCCTCTGACACAAACACGGAGCATAAGAAGGATTACCGGGCGGCGTATCATTTTACGACCCCGGACAAATGGAAAAACGACCCTCAAAAGCCCATTTTTTTCGAGGGGAAATATCATTACTACTATCTTTATAATCGGGATTACCCGAACGGCAACGGCACAGAATGGCGGCACGCCGTATCAGAGGACTTGGTGCACTGGACGGACGAAGGCACGGCTATTCCGAAATACACCAACGAAAACGGCGATATATGGTCCGGTTCTGTCGTCATTGATAAACACAACACGGCGGGCTTCGGCAAAAACGCGCTGGTCGCCGTCACAACGCAGCCGACTGCCAAAACAAAAGCCCAGGAACAATATTTATGGTACAGCACGGATAAGGGAAAAACGTTTACTTCCTATAGTGATCAGCCCGTTATGAAAAACCCGGGAACTAAGGATTTCCGGGACCCGAAAGTGATCTGGGATGAACAGGATGACAAATGGGTGATGGCCATGGCCGAAGGAGAAAAAATCGGTTTTTATGAATCACCCGATTTAAAAAATTGGAAATACACGGGCGGCTTTATCACTCAGCAGATCGGCCTCGTCGAATGCCCCGACCTTTATATGATGCGTGCAGATGACGGAACAGCCAAATGGGTTCTGGGCGCAAGCGCAAACGGCAAACCCGCAGGCAAACCGAATACGTACGCGTATTGGACCGGAAACTTTGACGGGAAGGAATTTACCGCCGATCAAGAAGAACCGCAATGGCTCGATTACGGCTTTGACTGGTACGGCGGCGTCACATTTGAAGACGGTAATAGCGAAGATCCGCTGACAAAACGCTATGCGCTGGCATGGATGAACAATTGGGATTATCCGAATGAAACACCGACACTAAAAAACGGCTTTAACGGCACGGATTCTATCGTCCGTGAAATCCGTCTTCAGCAGCAGGACGGCGGCACATACAGCCTTGTGTCAGAGCCGGTTGAAGCATTGAACCAATTAACCTCTTCAACTGACAGCATAGAACACAAACAGGTGAACGGTTCAGAGACACTGCCGATCAAAGGTGACACATATCAGCTTGATATGGATATCGCTTGGTCAGATATCAAAAATGCAGGCGTCAGACTCAGAGAATCAGCAGACCAAAGCCGGCATATTGATGTCGGTATTTCAGCAGAAGACGGCTGTGCCTATGTGAACAGATCGTTTACAGACCAGCCTGATAAAACCGGCGCATACGTCGAAAGCAAAGCCCCATTTGACGGAAACAAAGGGCGCGTTCATCTGAAAATTCTCGTAGATAAAACCAGTATTGAAGTATTTGCAGACGACGGAAAAACCGTTTTGACAAATGAAGTGTTCCCAAAACACGAAGATCAGGGAATCACGCTCTTTTCTGAAGGCGGCTCCGCTGACTTTCAGCATATTGAGATGAAGCATCTCGGTTCGATTCATCCTTAGACGTCCCTCTTCATTTCTAACCGGCGCCCGGACTGTGGTAAAATGCAAATATGTATACTACGATTCATGAGGTGTTCCATTGGATAATCAAAACAAAGAACCTGTGCTGAAAAGAACCATCATGCGGGACGAAGTGTATCGCACACTCAGAAACTGGATCATAACGGGCAAGCTCAAACCGGAAACAAAGTTAAAGGACAAGGATTTGTCGGAAACATTGGGAATCAGCCGCACCCCGATACGGGAAGCCTTATTGCGGCTGGAAGATGACGGCTTGGTGATAACAAAAGCGAACAGATGGACGCTTGTCGCTCCGATTGAGTTAAAAGAAGCGGAAAACTTGTATTCCATCGTCTGGACGCTTGAGAAACTCGCATTGCAGCAAGCCCTCCCGCGTATGGACGATGCCGTGATTCAAGAATTGAAACAGCTGAATGAAAATCTTCTTCAAACGATGAAAGACGGCGATAAAATGGCCGTTCTGGAAGCGGATAATGCATTTCACCATCGCATCATTCTGCTTGCGGACAACGCTGAACTTCACAAATTGCTAGTAAGCCTGAAAGTCAAAATTCAGAGACTGGAAATCCGCTATTTCAGTGAAAGCGGCGCTTTAAACAGATCATATAATGAACACTCTGATATCATTCACGCATTAGAACAGCAAGATGCCGCCGCTGCTTTTACAGCGCTTGAAGCGAATTGGAAAAACAGTTTAGAACGGCTGCAAAACATGGCATAGCAAACGAAAAAGCCAAATCACTCATATGATTTGGCTTTTTTACGGATATCACAAGACAGCCGCGTTGGCTGTCTTGTTTACTTTTTGTTTATATATAAATAAATACCGTAATCCGTCGGCACAGAAGCATACCCCATCTGTCTGAGCATGGCTGTTATATTCCCGCGATGATACGTTCCGTGGTTCACAACATGTAGGATCATATCGGCAGCTGCGGTTTTCATGATGTCACCTGACGGATGCTCTATTTCAAGGGGGAGGCTGATATTTTCCTCCTTCTGCAAAAATAGTTGATACCGGTCTGATAATTCCAAAAATAGATCTTCCAGCTCTTCTATCTCTTTAGACAAGATGTCCCCTTTTTGCTGTTCAGCTGATTTCAGCGTATCCTCCAGACGCTCTCCGGAGAACACATCAAACCACCCCTTATCGGACAGATACACATGAGTCAATACACCGGCTATCGACGGAAAGACACTTTGAATCTCCTTACGGTACACATCCTCCGGAAGCTCTTTAAGCCGGGTGAATATTTGCTGATTTGCCCAAAGATGATAATCATACAATTGCAGTGCCAGATGTCCCACATTACCCTCTCCTCTCTCGATATAGAACGTACGTTCCTAATTATACTACACTACATGCCGCTCTGTACCATTTTCTTCATTCGCAGCTGAGAAAATCCGATAAAAGCCGAAATTAATAAGAGAAGGCCTGCGCCAATATAAATAAACCGCACGCCGAATACATCTGAGATAATCCCCGTTCCGATAATGGAAAACATAAAAATGAACTGAACTAAAGCTGATCTCGCCGCTAATATATTGACCCGTGTCTTTTCGGTCGTGATGTTTTGAAGTAATGTTTCCTGCGTGAGATCTCGTAATACACAAGCCGGCCCCATACACAGCACCAGAAAAAGGGCCGTAACGGCGCTTGTGATCAGCCCGTAAATAAACGTGAACATTCCATATGCCAAGGCTCCCGTCAGCATAAGCGGAATGAGATGATGCTGAAACTTACCGGATAACTTATAGATGATCAGTCCTCCGATCATCGTCCCTGCATAATAGACTCCGTTGACATACCCCCACCAAGCCTCTCCTTTATGAAGGACGTCATGCACATAAGTCAAGGACACAGACCCGATCCATATCATGCCTGCCCACGATTCGATCACATCCATCACAATGAGAACCCTGAGCTGTTTTTGCTGAAATAAATACACCCAGCCGCTTGCCGCATCTGCAAAAAGGGAACGTTTCCTGACTGCTGCCGGCGCACACATGCGTACTTGAAGAAACAGAATAATGCCCAACACCGAAGAAACCAATAACATGACAGTGACGATCATTGTATCGCTCTCTCCCAGGAACGCTATGATGACGCCGCCCAGAGACCACCCCGCAAACTGAACGGTCTGATCCGCCGCAGATAATAAACTGTTCGCTTTCGCCCTTCGATCAGGTGGAATGATTTCCCCAATCAGCGCGCTTTTTATCGGAGCAAACCATCCGTTGCAAAAAGAAATGCCTCCGATCAGACAAAACAGCAGAAAAAAGAATGCGGATGAACCGGTTTGGATGACAAAAAACAAACAGACTAACAGTGTCACCTGCATCAATTGAGAACCGATCAACAAAGACCGAAGCGTAAACCGGCCGGTGACCAGCGGCAAAACGGCGCTGCCCAATACGCGGCATACAATGCTGACGAGCGTCATAAGAGAGGCCATCGCCGTCGAACCGGTTTTTGTAAACAAAAACAAGATGACGGCCATCGTATAAAGTGAAAACCCCAAGTTGATAGCGGTCTGGCTGTATAAAATAGCGTAATACGCTCTCTTCATATTCATCCTCTGCAACCCCACTCCCTGATTATGTAAATCATACCATATTTGCCGATCAGCTTTTTTTTAAAAAAACAGATTGACATGGAGTCCGTCCATCTATTTCAGCAAATAACAATTAAGAAGGAGTGACAGCTGATTTGACGCTTGGTTCAACTGAAAATTGACATAAGGATATATGTGTTGAAACGAGCTGATCACATCCGGAACCATACTCATTCCAAGCGACTGCAATCCATTGCTTGCCCCCGCTGATTTGACATTCCCCAATCTATAGTGATGGATATAAGAAATGATTTTCAAAACAGAATAAAAAAAGAGGGCTTCCTTTCCGGAAGCCCTCACTCCGTCTGCTACGCCAATAAAAGAAAAATAAGCGCTAAAACAGCCGGAAGTCCTTGTTTTACGATAATTGATTTGTTTGAAGTAAAGCCTCCGAAAATGGCCGCGATGACCACACAAATAACGAAAAACATTTGAATCATATGGCCAATCGGATCAGCTCCGAGGATCAGTCCCCAAATGAGGCCGGCAGCCAGAAATCCATTATACAGACCTTGATTTGCAAACATGACCGCCACATTCCGATCACCTTCTAAATGCTTTGGCAATTTGAAAGACCGCTTGGCAGCCTTCGAATTGATAAAAAACATTTCAAGTATCATGATAAATATATGTTCTAAAGCTACAATTCCGACGAAAACAGCCGCAATTATGTCCACTGTCCCTCTCCTCTCAGCTTCACTTCAACCTTATTTCCATTGTGCGATCGTTTCGATAGGAAGACGGTAGGAAGCATATCCTTCGTCTGCCGCTTTTCCGATTGATAACAGCATGACCGGTACATAACGCTCTTTATCCATTCCGAAAACCTCGGCAATCTTTTCTTTATCATAGCCGCCGATCGGGTTTGTATCATAGCCGTGCGCACGTGCCGTAAGCATCAGCTGCATGGAAACAAGACCTCCGTCGATTAGAATCGTTTCACGGTTCACTTGCTCCGGCAGTTTTTCAAAATGCGCCGTCAACGCAGCGATTTGTCTGTCTTTTACTTCCTGCGGCATGTAGCCCAGTTCGACCGCTTTTGAATAAATTTCTTCTAAATAGTCATCACTGTTCATATCTGCGAAAACCGCGATCACCGCAGATGATGTGCTGACCTGTGTTTGGTTAAAGCTGGCAAGCGGCGCGAGTTTTTCTTTTCCTTCAGGGCTGTCAATGACGAGAAAACGCCATGGCTGCGCGTTGACTGAAGACGGCGCTGTCGTTGCTTCTTCCAATATTTGAGTCATTTCTTCTTTGCTGATTTTTACAGCCGGATCGTAATTCCGAATGGAACGGCGGCCTTTCATAATGTCCATAAAATCGTTTGTTTTCAGTTCTGTTTTCATGTGTAAAACACTCCTATGCTTTCATATTTTCTATATTATTCTGCATCTGTGACAATACGTTTTTTAACATACTGCGTTCTTCCTCGCTGACACCGGCAAGCATTTCCTTTATGAAACGCTCTTTCTCCTTTTTGGAAGCCTCAATTCTCTCCCGCCCCTGATCAGTAAGCCGGACAAGTATAATTCGGTTGTCCTCGGGCTTCCGCCTTCTTGTGACCATTTCTTTGGCTTCAAGCTGTTTCAAGTGTCTTGTCACGGCTGCGCCGTCAATATTCACCTTTTTCTGAAGATCGCTTTGGCTGATCTCATCGACGTAAAAAAGCACGGCGAGAAGCTCAAGGCGGGATTGGCTGATTCCGGTGCACGCTTCAAACTTCGTGCCGATCACTTTGTGCAGTGATTGGAGCTGATACAAAATCTCGCCTTCCTCTGAACAACATGCTGTCAAAACCCATCCCTACTTTCTTTTGCGCAATTAATTGACTAGTCAATGTTTGATATATCAATAATATACATCCGTTATTCTTTTTTTGCAAGTGTTTTCTCCTTTTTTAAAAAAAGCTGCCGGTGAACGGCAGCTCGCTTCTTAATGATTATGGATTTTTCTGAAATTACTGCCTTTTACTTCAGCGACATCATATACCGTCACAAAGGCTTGATTATCAATGTCATTAATAATTTCCTTCAGTTTGGTTTCTTCCAAACGGTTGATGACACATGTGATTTCTTTGAATTTTTCATGAGAAAAACCGCCGTATGCTTCTTTATACGTAGCGCTCCGGCCCAATTCTTCACGAATGGTCTCTACCATTAATGCAGGCTCGTTGGTGATAATCTGAAATGTTTTAGAACCGCTTAAGCCTTCCTCAACCACATGGATCACCTTGGATGCGATGTAGTAAGCAATGACGGAAAGCAATGCGCCTTGCAGCCCGAATACAAAAGAAACAAAAATAAACACAAAAATGTTTAAAAATAAAATGAGATCACTCGTGCCAAACGGCAGTTTCCGTGACAGCAGCACAGCCAGCATATCAATACCATCTAAGGCGCCGCCGTTGCGCAATGCCAATCCCATTCCCAAGCCGAGAATAATCCCGCCGACAACGGTGATTAACAGGGTATCTCCCTCAATGATAGCCGGCGTGTGGTGGAAAAAACTCGTGCCCGCGGCAAGTGAGACAATACCGATAATTGATAGAAACGCAAAACCTTTCCCGATTTGCTTATATCCTAACCAGACAAACGGTATATTGATCACCGCAATCAAGATCCCAAGAGGCAAATGAAAGAGCTGTGAACCGACAATGCTGAGTCCGGTTACACCGCCGTCAGATACACTATTCGGAATCAGTACGGTTTCCAGTCCATACGCGGCAATAATTCCGCCGATGATGACCATGATGGCCCGTACGATTGATTTCGCTCTGAATTTCTTACGTCTTTGTTTTTCGATTGTACTCATATCATTCCCCGCTTCAATTATTTTGTCTTATTTAAATATACCATAATTGATACTTTTCGTTAAAAATAAGCCTATCGGCTAGTTGAAGCAGGAACCGAGGAAGGAGATTTCACAGATAACGTATCCATTTATGACTTTAATCATTCACAACGCAATTATTCAGTAAAAGGGATTATCATCCATTAATAGTCTCTTTTGTTTCCCTTCTTCACATATTCCCAATCATGCTCTATATTTTTTCTCACCCGCTGAAGAAGGCTGAAAATGGTTTCTTTTTCCTCAGACGTAAAGCCGGACAGGGCTACTTCCGCAGAGTGCTCTCCTTCTCTTTGCAATAACGGATAAACCTTTCTCCCTTTTTCGGTCGGGAACAGTTTTTTTATTTTTTTATTTTGATCATCAGGACGCTTTTCAACAAATCCTTGTATTTCCAGTTTCTTGATCGCTCTCGCCGCTGTTGTTCGGTCAACTTTAATCATTTCCGCCAGTTTTTCCTGTATCACTCCCGGGTTTTCACATATACGCACAAGATAGAGATACTGCCCCTTTGTTAAGTCTAATTCCTTAAATTCAATATTGCTGATGGAATCCAATGCCCGTGCGATCATGCCGATTTCCCGCAAAATATCAGTCATATCTTTTCAAACCTTTCATGTTTTTGTTGCATTTGCAATATAATTGTTTTATCGTTACTTCTATAAGACCACAAGCAAGCCGTGCAGTCCAGATTAATATGTGAAAAGGATTGATTGATCATGAGGATCATAAGAATAACAACGGAAATTGATTTGCAAGCAGCGCTTGAGATTAGAAAAGCAGTATTCATTGAGGAACAGCAAGTACCTGAATCCGATGAATTTGATCAGTTCGATACGCTTGAGGAACAGTGCGGGCATGTCTTGGTTTATCATGAAAATCAGCCTGCCGGCACAGGACGGGTCCGCATCGTAAACCATACAGGCAAGCTCGAACGAATCTGCATCCTGAAACCTTACCGTAAATACGGGTTGGGCAAAGTAATCATAAGCGAATTAGAAAACATGGTAAAAGAAAAAGGCATCACCCAATGTAAACTGCATGGACAAACACATGCGGAAGGCTTTTATCACAAACTGGGCTATCAGACAGATTCACCGGAATTTATGGAAGACGGCATCCCGCATGTCTTAATGACAAAAGAGCTGGCTTAACCGAATAACAAACGGCCGGACTTCTTCCTTTTTAATCTTTAGTATATTAAGGATGCACGATTGGCCGAAGTTAAAGGAGATTAGAATATTCTGACCTCCTTTAACTTTCTTATCTACCTCTGCCTTGTCACTCACTGCATCCCGATTCGCCAAGTTTAAAACGAACCATGCAGTTTGAATTCCGATATGCCGCTGTCTTTTAAATTTGTCTGCTTGCCAATTCCTTAATCATCAAACCCAATTCATAAATTCCCTTTTGAAGGTCTTCAAGAGATGCATAAGCATATGATAAGCGAATATAATTCCCTTTTTCTTGAGCATAGATACTGCCGAGATTGAGAAGTATCCCTTTTGATAAGGCTTTGGTATAAAGTAATTTCATGGATATGGAAGGCAATATTTTTACCCAGACAAAGAATCCTCCCTTTGGGATATTCCATGTCGCCACATCTTTCAAATGAGTTTCTAAAACACTCAAGGCCAATTCTCTTCTCACCTTTAATTGACTTCTCACCTGTTCTAGATGCTGCTGGTATTCACCGGATGTAAACCACTCAGCCGCTACTCTCTGGGATAACGAACTGGAGCCGTAATCTGTTTGCATTTTTATGTCGGATAAACGTTCAATCACTGGTTCCGGCCCGACGATCCATCCAATCCTCAAGCCCGGACTTAATGTTTTCGATAAGCTGCCTATGTAAAGCACATGCCCATTTTTATCAATTGTTTTAATAGGATCTGGAGGAATCTCATCGATCCATAACTCACGATAAATGTCATCTTCAATAATGGGAAGCTGTGCATTCTCACTTGCCGCAAGGATTTCTTCTCGTCTCTTTTTTGACATTAAAATACCTGTCGGGTTATGAAAACAAGGATTTGTATATAAGATAGCCCTCCCCCGCTCCCCCCTTGCCATGCGGATATGTTCCGGCAAAAGTCCATCATGATCCATAGGAACTCCAGTCAGCTTCATCCCGGCTGATTGAAAGACGTGTAATGAATAAAGATAGGAAGGCTGATCAAGATAAACGGTCGATCCCCTTTGTAAAAGCCCCATTGATATAAGCTGTAAGGCTTGCAGCGCTCCAGAAACAATAAGAATGGAAGAAGGAGAAGCTTGAATGCCGATTGTTCTTAAATAGCCGCTTAATGCCTCTCTCAAAGGTAAATATCCTTTTGGTTCCTCATATCCGAATGCCTCTATGTTTTGAGATACCTTTCCCATGATCTCTTTCATAACAGCTAAAGGAAAAATCTCATGTGAAAGTTCTCCTTTACTGAGCTGTATAAGATCAGAATTTGATTCTGATTTATTGATCTCTTGAACGATTTTTTGGCTTGGCTGCTGAATTCCGGAGGTTACATACTGATCCCAATCGGGGGCGGAATTCTTAGCCAAAAGTGTCCATGTATTGTTCGTAACAACTGTCCCTTTGCCCATTCTGCCTTCGATTAATCCATCCGCCATCAATTCCTCTAAAGCTGTAATGACTGTGCTCCTGTTCACCTCAAGTTGTTTGGCAAGCGTGCGCTGGCTTGGAATCTTACTTCCGATCGGCCATTCTCCATTTCCTATTTTCTCTTTTATAAATTGAATGATTTGTATGTACTTAGGAAGCTTTCTCATCTTTTTTTCTTCTGGAGCGCTCATAAAAAGGATCCTCCTTAAAAACTAAAGTGGTTGGGTCAAAATCTATTTAACTGGTTGAAGTCATCTCCTCAAATCTTTATTAATATAGAAAAACATTAAATAACTGGTTGGTTTTTGTAAAGAGGAGTGAGAAAGATGAGAAAGAAAACAGTTCGAATCGGCATATCTTACAGTCT
This sequence comes from Bacillus sp. JK74, assembly GCF_053663395.1. NCBI lineage: Bacteria > Bacillati > Bacillota > Bacilli > Caryophanales > Bacillaceae > Bacillus > Bacillus sp. JK74. The sequence goes on from NZ_JBSJQB010000001.1 coordinate 956,186, forward strand.
GATGATTGGGTTGTGGGCATCAGCTTTCCCGGGAATTCGCGCGGGTCTTGAGAGTTACACGCCGGAACACCTTGCTTTGTTTCGCTTGTTGATTGGGTCAATGGCATTGTTGGTTTTTGCTGTTTTGACTCATATGCGTTTGCCTGACATGAAGGATATCCCTGCTATTTTATTGTTAGGATTTTTAGGTTTTGCGCTATATCACATTTTGCTGAATATCGGAGAAAAAACAGTTAGTGCAGGAGTTGCGAGCTTACTCGTGACCATGACACCTATTTTTTCTGCAATGTTATCTCGTCTGTTTTTTGGTGAACATTTTGGGCTTTATAAATGGATTGGCTCTATCATAAGTTTATTGGGTGTGTCGATCATTTCTTTCGGGGCAGGAAACTATACAAATTCAGTGAACGGCATTTTGTTAATCCTGCTGGCAGCTTTTTCGGAGAGTATTTATTTCGTTTTTCAAGCCCGCTATATAAAAAAATATGGATTTATCCCATTCGTTACATTCACTATTTGGGGCGGGACAATACCTATGCTTGTATTTCTGCCTGGCTTAGGGGAAGAGGTTTTGAACGCTTCAATGAACTCAACATTGTCTATCGTTTACTTAGGCTTATTACCAACGGTTGTGCCTTACTTTGCACTTGCGTATGTCACTTCACTCGTCGGTGCTTCAGAAGCAGCCATTTCACTTTACCTAACACCCGCTATAACCTTGGTCATTTCTTGGGTGTGGTTAAGGTGAGGTACCTGCGTTTATTTCTCTTCTGGGCGGCGCAGTTACAGTCGTTGGGGTGTGTTTCACTTATCTAACAGTAAATAAAATGATAAAGATTTTAAATCCTTATTTCTTATCTAAAAAGCAATAAGGTAGATGAAGTTTAACCCTGAAAATAGAGTCGTAAGCCATTCTCCTTTTTAATGACTTGGGTGTGGTTCACAAAGTTGAGTGTATGAATTATTTTAGAGGATTGTGGTATGTTAAACATACAAATATGAATAGAAAGAGGTGAGCCCATGCCAAACAATAGTAAACCCAACAGTTTAATCACGGAGAAGTCTCCTTATTTACTCCAACACGCCCACAACCCCGTAAACTGGCACCCTTGGGGAGAAGAGGCCTTCGAAAAAGCGAAACGCTTAAACAAGCCGGTTCTTGTCAGCATCGGCTATTCGACTTGCCACTGACGCCACGCAGATTACCATATAATCCTCTCCAATTCCCTCCATTAAAATTTTTCTATCCAGAGGGGATGCTTTATCTTTAAATTGCTGAATATTATAATGTTGATAAAACCATTTTTTACAGGTTTATTAAGACAAATGAAATCAGAAGGATTATGATCATGAAGAATTTTTTCTCTATCGGAGAGGTATCCAGGTTATTTCACGTCAAAATATCCACTCTCAGATATTATGATGAGATCGGTCTTTTGAAACCTGCATACAAAGACAAGCAAAATAACTACAGATACTATTCTACAGAGCAGTTTGAGAGACTGGATACAATCAAATATTTGCGGGCTTTAGGCTTGCCAATAAACAAACTCCTAGATTTTTATAATTCCCACAATGCAGATACCTTAATTCAATTACTGAAAAACCAAAAAACCGAAATCGATCGTAAAAAAAGGGAATTAGAGCTTATTGAAAAAAAGATCACCCGCCGTTTAAACAAAATAGAAGATGCCGTTAATAAACCGTTAGACAAAATTACAAAAATCAAACTTCCGGAGTTGCGTGTCGCTTATTTACAGCATGAGTATATTCTAGGTCATGATATTGAACACTCTCTAACAGAATTGAGAAATGATCTTACTATTAAAGAAGACATATTTTTAGGAAAGATTGGATTATCGATTTCAGTGTCAAACCTAAAAGCGCATAAGTTTGATCGTTACTCCAGTATTTTTATGATCTTAGAAGACGAGCATGATTTGCCCCCATCAGTAATCACCTTACCATCAAATGAATATTTACAAATCAGGTTTAAGGGGTCGCATAAAGAGGCCAAACAATATTATAAAAAGTTACTGACATATATGAAAAAGCATCATCTGGAGTTAGCGGCCGACTCCATTGAGATAACGTTAATTGATTATGGTGTTACTAATAATCCGGATCATTATGTGACCGAAATCATGCTGCCCATTAAATAATCCCTTGACTCTCTAGTTACTGGAGAGTTTATTTTTTTAAAAGCACACTTTATTGGGGGAGAAAGCACATGATTGGAACAATTTTTAACACATTTATGATCTTCGCAGGATGTTTACTCGGAGGGCTATTCAAGAAAGGAATGAAAGGTGAATATCAAGATATTCTTATGCAAGCGATGGGGTTTGTTGCAGTTGGATTAGGAATAAACGCCATTACACAGCATTTATCGGATAGTAAATACCCTATTCTTTTTATTGTAAGTTTAGCTGTTGGCGGACTACTTGGACAGTTTGTAAATTTGGAACTTAGATTCAACCATCTAGTCAGCAAGTTCTCTAAAAATAACTTAGCTGAAGGCTTATCAACTGCAATCTTATTGTTTTGCATGGGATCATTGTCGATATTAGGGCCCATTGAATCCGCGATCCATGATGATTCCACTTATCTTCTTACAAACGGTATGTTGGATGGCATCACTTCTATTGTTCTCGCATCAGCGTTTGGCTTTGGAATAGCCTTATCTGCTGTTGTGTTATTTGCCTGGCAAGGCTCACTCTATTTATTTGCAAAAGTAATGGAGAGTGCATTAAGTGCAGACATGATTAATGAAATAACAATTGTGGGCGGAATACTGATACTAAGCTCGGGGTTAAGCATTTTGGGAATTAAAAAATGTAAAACCTTAAATCTTCTGCCGTCACTTATCATTCCGCCTGTTGTTATCTTTGTTATGAAAGCTTTTGGATTAGGCGCATAGCTCTATATCAGTTGTCAGGCACCTTGTCCATTCTGTCAACTACAGACTAGTTTTCTTTAGACAGAAACAAATAAAGAATAGACTGCACATCTTTATGGTACAGTAAAGATATATCAACGGTAATACGAACGAAAGAAGGTGATCCCATGCCAAATAAAAAAGTACCCAATAGATTAATCGACGAGAAGTCACCGTACTTACTCCAACATGCTTATAATCCCGTGGATTGGTATCCTTGGTGCGATGAAGCATTTGAAAAAGCGAAACGAGAGAATAAACCTGTTCTCTTATCTATTGGGTACGGGTAGCTTAGCGAACTTGTCATTGGTGTCACGTAATGGCTCACGAGTCCTTTGAGGACGAAGAGATCGCCGGTATGTTAAACGATAAATTCATAGCCATCAAGGTTGATCGTGAGGAGCGCCCTGATGTGGATTCCGTGTATATGAGAATCTGCCAGCTGATGACGGGGCAGGGCGGGTGGCCGCTGAACGTGTTCGTCACACCAGATCAGAAGCCGTTTTATGCGGGGACGTATTTTCCGAAGACGAGCAAATTTAACCGTCCAGGCTTTATCGATGTGCTTGAACATCTGTCCGAAACGTTTGCGAATGACCGGCAGCATGTCGAGGATATCGCTGAAAACGCCGCCGCTCATCTTGAAGTCAAGGTTCACCCGGCTGAGGGCATGCTTGGCGAACAGGCGGTTCATGACACGTATCGCCAGCTGGCCGGCGGGTTTGACACGGTGTACGGCGGGTTCGGCCAGGCTCCGAAATTTCCGATGCCGCATATGCTCATGTTTCTGCTCCGCTACTACAGCTATACGGGCAAGGAACAGGCTTTGGCCGGCGTAACCAAGACACTCGACGGCATGGCGAACGGCGGAATTTTTGATCACATCGGGTTCGGATTTGCCCGCTACTCGACTGATAATGAATGGCTCGTGCCGCATTTTGAGAAAATGCTGTATGACAACGCCCTTCTCCTGACCGCCTATACGGAAGCCTATCAAGTCACAGGTAATGAGCGCTACAAACAGATTGCGATGCAGATCGTAACGTTTATTCAGCGGGAAATGATGCATGAAGACGGCAGCTTTTTCTCAGCTTTAGACGCTGATACCGAAGGCCGTGAGGGGAAATATTACATATGGTCCAAAAAAGAAATCATGAATCTTCTCGGTGATAAACTCGGCCCGCTTTATTGCAAGGTGTATAACATCACAGATCAAGGCAATTTTGAAGGCGAAAACATCCCGCACCTCATTTTCACGCGGCGTGAGGCCATCCTCGAAGAGACCGGCCTCACCGGACATGAGCTGGGCGAACGTCTTGAAGAGGCAAGAACAAAATTGCTGGAAGCGCGTGAAAACAGAAGCTATCCGCATACAGATGACAAAGTGCTGACCTCATGGAACGCGCTCATGATTGCCGGGCTGGCAAAAGCCGCAAAGGTCTTTCACGAGCCTGACTATCTCAGCATGGCGGAAACAGCGATCCGCTTTCTCGAACGGCACCTCATGCCGGACGGGCGCGTCATGGTCCGCTATCGCGAGGGCGAAGTGAAAAACAAAGGGTTTATCGATGATTACGCTTTTCTCATCTGGGCTTATCTTGAACTGTATGAAGCGGGTTTTCATCCGTCTTATCTGCAGAAAGCGAAAACGTTATGTACAAGCATGCTGGAGCTGTTCTGGGATGAACGGCACGGGGGTTTCTTCTTTACGGGGAATGATGCTGAGACCCTTCTTGTCAGGGAAAAAGAGGTTTATGACGGGGCCGTGCCTTCCGGAAACAGCGCGGCTGCCGTACAGCTGCTTCGTCTCGGCCGCCTGACGGGTGATGTATCACTGATTGAAAAAGCCGAAGTGATGTTTTCCGTGTTCAAACGGGAAATAGAGGCCTATCCGAGCAGCAACGCTTTCTTCATGCAAAGCGTACTGGCACACACAATGCCCCAAAAAGAAATCGTTGTGTTCGGAAGGAAAGATGACCCGGACAGAAAACGTTTCATTGAGGCGCTTCAGGAGCATTTCACTCCCGCCTATACGATTCTCGCCGCAGAACATCCGGATGAGCTTGCTGGCATTTCTGACTTTGCCGCGGGTTATCAAATGATCGACGGAAAGACAACAGTCTACATTTGTGAGAATTTCGCCTGCCGGAGGCCGACGACGGATATTGATGAAGCGATGAACACCTTACAAATCAGCAGCAGAGCCTAGGCGGCCTGCTGCTTTTCTTTTTTCACAAAACGGAACGCGAGCCATGCGAAGATGATATTGATCACCAGAGTCGATATGCAATCGTATATTTCATAGCCCCCGGCTGCTGTTGTAAATACCGACGGAATGCCGCCGTACACCGAATGATCCTCTGTGAGAAAGATAAATAAAAACATATTATTGGCAGCGTGACCGCCAAGGGACATCTCCAGACTGCCCGTTTTAACCGTGATAAAGGTCCAGATCATGCCGATGGTGACATATCCGATTCCCGCCCATAGAGCCCCATTATCCATCTCCGGATTTCCGAAATGAAGTGCGCCGAATAATCCGCCGATAATGACCGTCAGAACCACCGCGTTTGCCGTCAATTTTCCGGCGAACTGTAGCAGAAAACCGCGAAAGAGAAATTCCTCCGCAGAGGTTTGAATCGGAACCAACAAGACGGCTGCCGCTAACAGCAGCAGAAAACGTGAAGCATGGAATTCCTGAAGCGTGAAACGATCCGGATGAATTAGAAAATCAATCAGCCCCGCGACAAACATCAGCACAACATATGTGCCGAATCCAAAGAAAATTCTCTTCCAGTTCAGCGACTGATTCGGTGTAATGATGGATAAAAAACGCCGCTTCATAATGAAACGAACCGCTATCCAAATGCCCGGAATCGCTATGAAATAGACGATATGCTGTAAATAAATATCCGCCAGCGGGTCACTTAATGCCGCCTCATCCCAATTTATCGTCAGTGAAGGATTGAAAGCGGACGTGAGAAACATATAAAACACGGTCAGTATGCTTCCGAAAAAGAACAAACCCACAATGAGCAACAGAGAAAGAAGATATCTCGATACACTATTTCTTCCCTCTGCGGGCCGTACAAATGTATTCATATTTATGCATCAACTTCCTTTCCTTCAACATTTTACAATATAAACAGAAACAGATATAGGAAATGTTATATATTTTAAGAAGAAAGCGCTATGCCGTTTCCTTTGGCTCTGGTTATTTACACTCTGTTTTTGCCAAAAAAAGACCTTTATAATGTATTCGTCAGATAAATTTACAGTATTTTCTGATTACAACTGCTAAATCAGGGGGTTTTTTATGAAACATCAGACATTCTCAAATGTAGCGAACCGATTAGACCGTCTCCCCATTTCGCGTGTGCACTATCAAGTATTAACCGCTCTCGGAATCATCTATTTTTTCGATCTCGCTGATCTGTTTACGCTCAGCAACGTGGCTCCGGCGCTGATTGAGCATTGGGGCGTGAAGCTGTCCGTCATTGCCGACATCACGGCCGCATCCTTCCTGGGCATGTTTTTAGGCGCCTCCATCGGCGGAAGGCTGTCCGATCGGATCGGCAGGAAAAAAGCGCTGAATTGTTTTGTCCTTGTCTTTTCGATCTCATCTTTTCTGAATGCGCTGGCATGGGACATTCCGTCCTTAATGATTTTCCGCTTCTTGACCGGGCTCGGCGTCGCGGCCGCCATGATTGTGACGAACAGCTATTTGGCGGAATTTTTTCCATCATCCGTACGGGGAAAATACATCTCCTTTTGCGCCATGATCGGACTGATCGGCGTTCCCGTCACAAACGTTGTTTCCGCTTTTGTCATTCCTTTAGGCTCATGGGGGTGGCGGCTCGTATTCGTATGGGGGGCGGCCGGTCTCATTTATTTCTTTTTTATCCGCCGGCTTGAGGAATCGCCGCGATGGCACGAAAATCGGGGCGCATATGATCAGGCAAACGCCATTATGAACCGTCTTGAAGCACGTATAGAGAAAGAAAAAGGCCCGCTTCCCGCGCCAAAAGAGGCGGCAGAAGTACATACAGTGAAGCACGCAGGCTACTTAGGGCTGTTTCAGGGCAGGAATTTAAAGATCACCATCATCCTGTCAGCGGTATGGATTCTTGAAACCTTTGGCTTTTACGGCTTTGCTTCATGGGTGCCCAGCCTGCTGAAAAGCAACGGTATCACCATGGAAAAAACGCTGTGGTACAATGTGCTTCACTCTGTCGGCGCACCGCTTGGCGCATTGCTCGGTTCCATGATATCCGAGACGTTCCAAAGAAAATGGATTCTGGCCGCAAGCGCTTTTCTGACTGCCATTGCCGGACTGTTATACGGCATGACGTTTATTCCCGTCATGATTATTGTGTTTGGATTTGTCGTCAACGTCACGGAACGGGTATTCACCTCAAACTTATACGCATATACATCGGAGCCGTATCCTACGGAATATCGCTCGGCCGGGAGCGGGCTGGCATACGGGCTCGGCCGTTTTTCCAATATATTCGGCTCCCTGCTCGTCGGATTTATTGCCGTTAAGCTCGGCTACATCAGCGTCTTTTTGTTCATCGGCGGCTGCTGGCTTCTATGTTCCGTTTTGTTAATTCTCTTCGGTCCGAAAACTAATGCTCAGCAAATTTAATCAATAAAACAGTGCGGGTTCCCCCGCACTGTTACACTGTGATTTCTATCAAATTGCCTTCCCCATCCTCTATCACGCTCTCATAATATCCGTCACCCGTCACGCGCGGGCCGCTTACAACCTGAAATCCGTCGTTTTTAAACGTCTCCGTCAATTCATTCACCCGCTCCTTGCTGCCTGTAGAAAATGCGAGATGCGCCCATCCGGTCATATTCTGTGACGGAGCTTCATCAATGCCGCCTTTTTTCATAAGTTCCAGCCTGCATCCGGAGTCAAACGAAAGAAAATACGATTTGAAATCTTTTTTCTCATTATGATAAAGGTCATTGGCCTTGGCGCCGAAGTATTTCTCATAAAATTCTTTCATCCGTTCTAAATCTTTCACCCATATGGCCGCATGTTCAATTCGCATATGTCCGCCTCCTTTTTTTCTCAATCTAGTTATAAAGCATGAAACCCATTTCAGCTCAAGACTTTTCCCGCTGAAATTGATGCATAATTTGTTTTTTAGCCGTTTCTCCGTGCAAAAATAGCAAAAATGCTTCCCTTCCGACCCGTTCCAAATGAAGTTCCAGAGATGGGATATTCAATGCCCGGCTGACGCTCAGATTTCCCTCGCCGATGATCTCCGCGTCCCATTTCTGTTCTTTCGCAAACTGGTACAAGCCGGCAGCCACGTCATCACTGTGCGCATAGATGGCCGTCGGCGCCTTGTCGAAACCCCAGAAGTGTTCACCTGCCCGCTTTCCGTCGTCCATATCATGGCATCCGACCAGAATGCGGGTTTCATCAAGAGAGCCGAAAACGGCCTTATATGCTGTTACCTTGTCGGCCGTACTCGGGCTTTTTTCCGCTTCCCGCACACATGTAAAAGCAACGTCTTGATGTCCGCGGTTTTTCAAATACAAAAAGCTTTCTCTGTAAGCTGCCTGCCTGTCATTATAAGCGCAGGGAATCTCTTGATGCTGCGTATATTCACAAGCGACAATGGGACCGTATTCCAGGTAAGGCACGGCTGTTTCCCATTCATTCGCGCGGGACGTGACAATCAGTCCGTCAATCTTTTTCATTTTCAGCAGTTCGAAATAGGTCATCTCTATAGCGGGGTCATAGTTGGTGGGGAGAAGGGTTGTCACGTAATCATGGGCAAACGCTTCCTTCGTGATACCGTTTACAATTTTGTCAAAGCAGGGATGGTCACTGTACGGCAATATCACGCCGATCGTATTGGTCTTTCCGCGAATCAGATCAATGGCAGTTCGATTAGGGGTATAATCCAGCTCCTTCATCACTTGATTCACAAGACGCCTTTTCTCCTCAGATACGTACGGGTGTCGGTTTAATACGCGTGATACGGTGGCCACCGACACATTCGCCAGTTTCGCAATCTCTTTTATATTTGCCATGTGCTCCTCCATTTTCGGTGATAAAAAAGCAGCAAGAGTGGATTTCTCTTACTGCTATCTCATCATAAATCCACTGTCATTTCAACAGGGCAATGGTCAGAACCCATGATATCGGCACAAATGGCCGCTTGGCTGATCCGCGTCTTCAGTCTGTCTGAAACAATGACGTAATCAAGCCGCCAGCCGATGTTTTTCTCACGTGCGTTCGTCCTGTAAGACCACCAGGAATAGGCGCCTTCCCGATCAGGATATAAATAGCGGAATGAGTCGGTAAATCCGGTGTTCAGCAGGGCACTGAACGCTTCCCGCTCCTGATCCGAGAAACCGGCGTTCTTCCGGTTGGCTTTCGGATTTTTCAAGTCTATCTCCCTGTGTGCGACATTCAGATCGCCGCATAATATCACGGGCTTCTTCCGGTCAAGCTTCTGCAGATACTCCTTAAAATCGGCTTCCCATTGAAGACGGTAATCAATTCGCTCTAATCCGCGTTTGGCATTCGGCGTATAACAGTTGACGACGAACAGGTTCTCAAATTCAAGTGTGATCACCCGTCCTTCTTGATCATGATCATCAATTCCCAATCCATAAAACACGTGCAGCGGCTTTTCTTTCGAAAAAACAGCCGTGCCTGAGTAGCCTTTTTTCACCGCATAGTTCCAATAGCCATGATACCCTTCAAGCTGTAATGATACTTGTCCGTCCTGTACTTTCGTTTCTTGCAGACATAAAATATCGGCTTCCGTTTCCTGAACGTAAGTATTGATATCTATCTTTTTCATCACAGCACGTAAGCCGTTTACATTCCAAGAAATCAGTTTCATGTGTTCCCTCCTGTCCGGCTCAGCCGTCATTCCAGTGTTTCAATGTTTCCGCCCTCTAATGCCAGCAGCTGCTTTTTCATTTCTAAACCGCCTCTGAATCCGGTCAGTTTTCCGTTTTTTCCGATGACGCGATGGCACGGAACCGTAATCAATACCGGATTTTTCCCGATTGCGGCGCCCACGGCTCTTACGGCTGCCGGTTTCTGAATCATTTCTGCTATATCCGAATAGGAGTATGTCTCGCCGTACGGTATGTCCATAAGCGCTTTCCATACAGCAAGCTGAAATTCTGTCCCGTAAAGATCCACCGGCACTGAAAAAGCTGATCTGCCATTTTCGATGTACTCGGACAGCTCTGCCGTGTAAGACGCCAGCTTCTCATCATCACGTGCCAATCGGTATTGCGGCAGTGATTTTTTTGCCCACTGCTCAAGCTCTTCAAAGCTTCCATGATTTGAACCTATAAAGCATAGCCCCTTAGATGTGGCGGCTGTATACAGGCTCCAATCATTCCGTGTGAAAAGTGTCCAATAGACCATTGTCTCTTTACTCATATTGAACCTCCCTTTCCCATTCCGGCAGTTTTTCGGTATTCTGTGGGCGAATTTCCGGTTCTCTTTTTAAAAAGAGTGGCGAAATGCGCTGTGTTTGGAATTCCGACCGTCAGAGCGATCTCCATGACTGTCATATCAGTATGCTTTAAAAGGTGTTCCGCCTTCGACAATCTTCTTTTCTGTATATACTCAATCGGGGATATTCCCCTGATTTTTTTAAATGTCCGCTGTAAATGATAGGGGCTGCCGTGACACATTTCGGCCAGTACACTCAGAGTCAGAGATTCGTGATAATGGCGGTCAATGTACTCAATGATTTGAGCAATCCATTCTTCATCAGGAAGACGAAGACCGTTCGGCCGGCACCTTTTACAGGGACGAAAATGTTTATCAAGCGCTGCATCAGCCGTATCAAACACCAGCACGTTTTCTTTATTCGGAACTCTCGATTTACAAGAAGGCCGGCAGAAAATCCCCGTCGTTTTTACTGCATAATAAAATGCCCCGTCATAAGAAGCATCATTGCGTATGATTGCGCCCCACTTTTCATCAGTCAGGATATTTCTGTCTGTCTCCATCTCACCACCCCCTGTTCTTCAGTATAAACAAATTCATTGCATAAGTACGCGTATTTGAATAGAGGAGCAAGATAACAAAGGAGTAAGAAGCACTTCCATGTTTCATGTGAAACATTTCGGCAGGATGGAGGAGGACTGATATAAAAAAAGAGCAGGAGCCCGCAGGCTCTTGCTCTTTTCTTTCGGCTTACTCGCCAGTTACGTATGGAAGTAAAGCCATTTGACGTGCGCGTTTGATCGCGATAGTCAATTTACGTTGGTATTTCGCATTTGTTCCAGTTACACGGCGAGGTAAGATTTTACCACGCTCAGAAACAAACTTTCTAAGAAGATCTACATCTTTGTAATCGATGTGCGTAATGCCGTTAGAAGTGAAGTAACAAACCTTACGGCGTTTCGCACGACCGCCTCTGCGTCCTCCTGCCATTGTCATTTCCCACCTTTCTCGTTATGAATATAGCGATAATCTATTAGAACGGAAGATCATCATCCGAGATGTCAATCGGCTTGCCGTCGTTGGCAAATGGATCATCATTAAAGCTGTTCCCTTGATTTCGTCTCTGGTTGTTCTGATTTCCGCTGAACGGATTATCATTTTGGCCTCCGCCAAAGTATTGGCCTCCGCCGCTGTTTCCTTCGTTGTATCCGCCTGATCCAGAACCGCCGCTGTTTTTAGGCTCAAGAAATTGAACACTTTCAGCTTGGACTTCTGTCACGAAGACACGCTGTCCCTGCTGATTTTCATAATTTCTTGTCTGGAGTCGGCCGTCTACGCCGGCAAGGCTTCCTTTTTTAAGAAAGTTTGCAACGTTTTCGGCTTGTCTTCTCCAAGTGACACAATTAATGAAATCGGCTTCACGTTCTCCGGACTGGTTCGTGAATGTACGATTCACAGCAAGAGTAAACGTGGCGACAGCCGCACCGCTTGGCGTATAACGAAGCTCTGGGTCTTTTGTCAGTCTTCCGACTAATACAACTCGGTTAAGCATATGAAAGACCACCTTTTAACATTATATATTTCAAATTGCTTATTCTTCTTCTTTAACAACGATGTGGCGAATGATATCGTCACTGATCTTAGCTAAACGGTCGAATTCAGCAACCGCTGCAGCTTCAGACTGAACGTTTAAGATTTGGTAGAAACCGTCACGGAAATCGTTGATTTCGTAAGCAAGACGACGTTTACCCCAATCTTTTGTTCCAGTGATCTCCGCTCCGTTAGAAGTCAATACGTTGTTGAAACGCTCGATAACTGCCTTCTTTGACTCTTCGTCAATGTTCGGACGGATAATGTACATAACTTCGTACTTTTTCATCTGTTTGCACCTCCTTTTGGTCTAAGCGGCCCTATAATGGGCAAGGAGCAATAATTCTATTACTCACAAGTTTATATTATACCAAAGCTCTTGTCCCTTTACAACTGTGTCCTATACATTAAATCGGAAATGAATGACATCTCCGTCTTGGACTACATATTCCTTACCTTCCAGACGCACTTTTCCGGCTTCTTTCGCTCCGGACATTCCGCCGCCTGCCAAAAGGTCTTCATAAGCAACCGTTTCAGCGCGGATAAAGCCGCGTTCAAAGTCAGTGTGGATGATACCCGCACACTCAGGAGCTTTCATGCCTTTTCTGAATGTCCATGCGCGCACTTCCTGTTCGCCCGCCGTAAAGTATGTCGCAAGGCCGAGAAGAGAGTATGACGCTTTAATCAGCTGATCAAGACCTGATTCTTCGATGCCGAGCTCCTCAAGGAACATTTGCTTTTCTTCGCCTTCCAATTCAGCAATTTCAGACTCAATTTTCGCGCAGACGACGATGACTTCGGCATTTTCACCCGCGGCGTACTCACGGATTTTCGCAACGTATTCATTGTCTGAAGGACCAGCCACTTCATCTTCGCTTACATTCGCCACATAAAGCACGGGTTTTGACGTAAGCAGATGAAGCTGCTTCACAAGCTTTTGCTGTTCTTCCGTAAATTCAACGGAACGGGCTGGCTTTTCTTGTTCGAAAGCTTCTTTCAATTTAGACAGAATGTCAAATTCAAAAACCGCTTCTTTGTCTTTTTGCTTCGCAAGCTTGCTTACACGCGTGATGCGTTTTTCGACTGTCTCCATGTCGGCAAGAATCAATTCAAGATTGATCGTTTCAATATCGTCAATCGGATCGACTTTCCCTGACACGTGCGTAATATTGTCATCAGCGAATGCACGTACAACGTGGCAGATCGCATCAACCTGACGGATATGAGAAAGAAACTTATTTCCGAGTCCTTCACCTTTAGATGCGCCTTTTACGATCCCCGCGATATCAGTGAATTCAAACGCAGTCGGCACCGTTTTTTTCGGATTCACCAATTCAGTCAGCTTTTGCAGACGTTCATCCGGCACTTCCACGATTCCCACGTTCGGATCAATTGTACAGAACGGGTAGTTGGCTGATTCGGCACCAGCCTGGGTAATTGCATTAAATAACGTCGATTTTCCGACATTCGGCAAACCGACAATTCCAGCAGTTAAAGCCATTCTTTCATCTCCTCTATATCAAACCATCATCGTATAAACGTATTGTAAACCTAGAGCAATTATAAGGAGGTTCATAGGAAAAGACAAGCTGAGAAAAAAGCATTTCCCGCCCTCTCTCTCCTTAGATTATCCTTTTTTAACCGCTACCAGACAGTCAAAAAGCGTACTTCCCATTCCATTATCGGAATTTGAATCCTTTGTGAGCATGTTGACGGAGCCTCCGAATGCCGCCCAAATGCCTTCATCTATATTCACCGTCTTCGGGTGAGCCTGCTTCATGATTTTCACCCTGCCGCGCAGACGGCCGCGGTCATTGTAAACCTCTGCCGTATCTCCGTCTTGAAGAGAAAGCTCTTCCGCGATATCCGGCGACAGGTCCACCTGAATCTGCTGAAGCTTTTCAATAAACGGCACGTGCTGTGAATGATTGGAGCGCTGCGGGTGAATGGACAGCAGCGTATACGGATATTTCCCGGCCAGTCCGGCGTCTTGATAAACAGACTCCTCCGGCACCTCCAATTGAGGGTGGCCGCTGTATCCTTTCTCTTCTGCCAGTGACGAGACGAATTCAAATTTTCCGCTCGGGGTTAAAAATTGAAAATCACTCCATGGAACCTGTTTAACCGGAAGCGGCATATGTCCTTTTTCCTTTAATTGCTCAAGGGTGATTCCTTCTTTCTCCAAAGAAGAGAGCCCCATTTTTAAGAAATCTTCCGTACTGTAATCAAACAGCTCCCCGAATCCGAGACGCTTTGCGAGTTCCGTCCAGATCCAGCGGTCTGATTTTGCCTCTCCCTGCGGTTCCGCAAGCTTCTTGCCATATTGAACATAGTGATGATACATGCTGGAATAATAAATATCTTCCTCTTCGAAAACAACGGCCGTCGGCAGCACATAGTCACAGAGCTTCGCCGTATCGGTCATGACCGAATCAATGGCCACTGTGACCGGTGTTTTTTCAAACGCTTCCTTCACTTTTTTTGTATTCGGCACCTGTGTCAGCGGATTGCCGCACGTCACGATGATCATCTCAATCGGCGGGTCGGCTGCATTCAGCGCCTCTTCAGCTTGAGTCATCATCGAAAACGTTCTCGAACTTTTCTTCAAATCAGGACGAGTGAGCTCGGCCTTTGCAAAGCTTTCACCGACTTGCACATTTCCGAAGTTTGCGCCGCCGCCTTTGATACCGACATTTCCGCTCGCCGCAGCTAAAGCGTCAATCCACCGTATCGTCCCGCCCCCGTTTTTATATCTCTGCATCCCAAGACCCATAAAAGTGGAGGCGGGACCGTCAGCATATAAATCGGCAAGATATTCAAGCACTTCTAAAGACGTTTCTGTTTTCTCAATGATCTCCTCAAAAGAAATCGTCTGCAGAAGCTTGTCTATTTCCTCAAAACCGACCGAATGCTTTTGAATAAAATCAGAATCGGTTCTGCCGGTTTGGCATAATATTTTTAAAACACCCGCCGCAAGCCAGCCATCCATGCCGGGTTTGACGGATATATACCGGTCGGCAAGCTTTGCAGTCGGGTTAAAAATAGGGTCAATGACCGTCAGTGTCGCTCCTTTTTTCTTCACCTGCTGCAGATGATGATAGAGGTGCATATTCGTCCGGGACACGTTTCTGCCCCATACGATCACATGCTTGCTGTGATAAATATCAAGCGGTCCATGCCCGTAAGAACGCCCGAAATCCCAGCGCTGCGCTTCAATGCCGGAACCCCAGCAAATGCTGCCCGCAATCTCGGTTACACCGCCGTATCCATTGAAAAAACGCTGGTCGAGCGCCTTCAAAAGACCGTTATTGGCGTAGTCATGACTGTGCAGCACTGCGGCAGTGCCCAGCGTCTCCTTAATCACCGCCATTTTTTCAGCAATTTCATCTAACGCCTGCTCCCAGGAAATCCGGACAAATTCGCCGTCTTTCTTTTTTAAAGGGAAACGAAGCCGTTCCGGCGCATTCGTTTTCGTCTCCAGCATTCTGCCCCGGCCGCAAATTTTCCCTTCCGTAATGGGATGATTCGGGTCTCCGTCTACTTTCGTCACCTTTCCATCCTCAACTGTCACCAAAAAGCCGCAGCTATCCCAGCAATTCAGCGGGCACGCTGACTGATGCACTTTGCTCATCGGGCCTCTTCCTCTCCTCTATATGAAAAAGCATGAGCGCCAGCCCTTATGATGTAGGCTCCTCATGCTTGACGAGTACTTTTTTCAGCTTTCTCTCAAAATCTCTTCTCGGAATCATGACACTGTGGGAACAACCCGTGCATTTGATCCGAATATCCATTCCCATCCGAATGATTTTCCACCTGTTTTCACCGCAAGGATGCGGCTTCTTCATTTCAACAATATCATTCAGGCCAAAGTCTTTATCCGCCAAGACCCTTCACCTCTCTCCATAGACTGCTTTATTTATTGTACAAAAAAAGACAGGATAAGAGCAACGGCCGCACTCAAAATGAGCATTATACTTTTTTCCATCTCCCTAAAATAGGGTAAAGAAGAAGACATACCAGCAAATAAAGACTTAAAAGCCCGTAAATGGGATATAAAATGGCGATCAAATCTGAAAAACCGATTGTCGTAAAAGGCACCATCACAGCTAAAAGAAGAGATACGAGCGTCCATCTCGGCAATTTCACAAATGCAAGCATGCGGCTGGACAGCCCGAAAAGACCGGTCACCGTTGTCGTATAGATGGCTAAAAAAAGCACGGCGGCCATACAAAGAAATAACGGATAAGGAGCGCCTTCAAGGACGGCGAAAAGAGGAATCTCATATTGTGTAAGACTGCCTGAAAGCTGTACAAGCGTTTCATTGTAAACAAATGAAATCATACCGAAAATCAGCCCGCTTGCAACGCTTGCGATTTTGGCTTCTCCCAGTCCCTTCATATCTTTCCCGATTGAAGAAAGAACAGCGACAACAGAAAGAATGTTTAAGGACGTGAAGGTAATGCTTGCCGGCCAATTATACTGGCGGGTCAAATCTATCGTCCACGTGTAATGATGGGTTGTCTGAAAAAAGACCAATGCATATAACAGCCCCGCTACAAGAATCGGTATCAAAATACTATTCAGAGATAATATTCCTTTTATATCCCAAAAGAATAAACCGACGGTCACAATGCAAAGAAGAAAAATACCGATCCAAAACGGCAGCTTGTACATTTGCAGCGTCACACCGCCGCCGGCAATCATAACCATCGTCATTGAAAACAAATAAAACATAATAAGCACATCATAGACTTTAGCAAGAGCCGGCCCCATCAGATGCTCAAGCACCGGTAAAAAGTGCGTTGATTGAACCCGATAGCTGATCTTCAACACAATATAAGCCGAAATCGTAAACATGACTGTAAACAATACAATAGCCAGTCCGCTTTCGACACCGAAAAACTGCCATATTTCCTGCCCGCTTGCATACCCGGCCCCAATCTGGCTGCTTAATATGAGCAGCATCCACTTCATCCCGGCTCTCCACACCCTCATCACCTCATAAAATTTCTGATCATCTCCGCATATTGCTACTATATTGAGTGACAGCGGCAAACATTCATACAAATGGGACAAATATGGTATGATAACGACGATTGACTATTCAGAAAATTTATTTGTGTTAGGCGCTCAAATCATGGACATCAGGCGTTTAACCGCAAGTGATACCCGATATCAGGCTCAAAGCTTTAAAAGATCACCCGGACGCATTCGCCGTCAGCTATGATGAGGAGAAAGAATGGCCGTCCGAAAAATGCAAAGCAAGGCTTGAAGACGGCAATGCCATCGTGCTTGGCGCCTTTGAACAAGACAGACTGATAGGAATCCTCAAGATCTCCAAGCATTCGCTGTTTAAACTAAGACACATTGCGGTTATTGGTTCTATGTATATTTCCCCCAAACACCGAGGGTCAGGCGCGGGAAAAGCTTTAATGACGGAAGCCATCAGCCCAGCAAAAAAGATGAAAGACACAGAACAGCTCCATCTCTCTGTGACTTCAACAAATGAACCCGCAAAAAAACTCTGCGCCTCAGTTAGGATTTATCCTCTTCTCTACAGAAAAAAGAGCGCTGAAATTAGATCATCAGCAATATGTTGATGTAGATCAAATGGTCTTATTTCTTTCATGAACTTAGAGAATAACTGCTCTGGGTTCTTTTTTCTATCCCGCTCTTTTCAAACAACCGGCATGCTGATCATGACATAAGCATAAAAAAAGGCAGCGCTGGATATACTGTAAACAACCATACATCACCAAAAACAACAATGTAATACTCGTATGACATGACAAGGAAGTGAACCTTATGAATCGAAAAGGCGGGCTTTTTTCTCAAGAACGGGCAAAACAATATGTATCCCATACGGATTCTTCTGCTGCGAATCAAATACAAGCGATCCTTACTTCATCTTTACGTAAAGCAGCCGGCAGACCGTTAGTCACCGTGTGTATCGGTACAGATCGGTCGACCGGAGATTCATTAGGTCCGCTCGTAGGAACAAAGTTAGAAAAAATGAATTTAGGCAGATTGCACGTTTACGGCACGCTGTCAGATCCTGTTCACGCCGTCAATATGAAAGACAAGCTGAAAGATATTCAATATCTACATAAAAATCCGTTTATTATAGCGGTTGATGCTTGTTTAGGCCGCGTCAAAAGCGTAGGCTCATTTCAAATCGGCGATGGGCCGCTGAAGCCCGGAGCAGGTGTTCAAAAAGACCTTCCTGAAATCGGTGACGTCCATATCAATGGAATCGTCAATGTCAGCGGGTTTATGGAGTATTTTGTCCTGCAGAATACGAGGCTTCATCTTGTTATGAGCATGGCAAATGTTTTAGCAGAGGGGTTACAGCTGACAGATAAATCAGAAGGCCGGCAGGAACGGCTCAGTCCGTTTCATAAGCTGACAAGACGTATATAAAAAACCATCTTTTAAATAAAGATGGTTTTTACGCTTCTCTCTCGGACAATAGTTCCAGGATACGTTCAAGATCTTCATTTGAGAAAAACTCAATCTCAATCTTCCCTTTTTTCTTTTGTCTCTTAATATTGACTGTTGTTCCGAAGTAATTTTGCAAATACGATTCCCGCTCTTTTAACACAACATCTTGAACAGGTTCTTTTTTCTTTGTTTCACGTGGAACATTGTTGTTTAACTGCTGAATCAGCTGCTCAAGCTGACGGACGTTCAGCTGTTCTTCAACCACTTTCTGCACAAGCGGTTCAAGCTTATTTTTATTTTTCAAACCAAGCAAGGTTCTGCCGTGTCCCATGGATAACGTACCTTCTGCAATGAGGTTCTGGATGCTTTCCGGCAGCGTCAGCAGTCTTAAATGGTTGGCAATATGAGGCCTGCTTTTCCCGAGCCGTTTAGCGAGCTGTTCCTGGGTTAAATCCAAATGCTTCAGCAGTGAGTCATATGCCAGAGCTTCTTCAAGCGGTGATAAGTCTTCACGCTGAAGGTTTTCCAAAAGAGCGATTTCCCGCATCAGCGATTCAGATAAATCCCGCACGATAGCCGGTACTGTCTCTTTACCGGCAAGTTTTGCGGCGCGGTAACGGCGTTCGCCTGCTACAATA
This sequence comes from Bacillus sp. JK74, assembly GCF_053663395.1. Classification (NCBI taxonomy): domain Bacteria; kingdom Bacillati; phylum Bacillota; class Bacilli; order Caryophanales; family Bacillaceae; genus Bacillus; species Bacillus sp. JK74. The sequence goes on from NZ_JBSJQB010000001.1 coordinate 975,237, forward strand.
TCATAGCCCTTCAATGATTTTCTCACGATAATGGGCTGAAGAATGCCATGCTGAATGATGGACTCCTTCAGTTCAGCTAATGACTCATCGTCAAATTGTTTTCTTGGCTGATAAGGATTGGGGCGTAAATCACTGATTTTAATCTCTTCCACTGTCTCTTCAGACAAATCAACCTGATTAAACAACGCGTTAATCCCTTTTCCGAGCCCGCCTTTAGCCATTCGCTGCCACTTCCTTTGCTAAATCTAAATATACTTCCGCACCTCTCGAACGCGGATCGTATAATATGATCGGCTTGCCGTGACTCGGCGCCTCACTTAAACGGACATTGCGAGGAATAATGGTTTGATACACTTTATCTCTAAAGTATTTCTTTACCTCTTCTATCACTTGAATGCCGAGATTCGTTCTGGCATCAAGCATCGTCAGAAGCACTCCTTCTATCATTAAGTCGGTATTTAAATGTTTTTGCACAAGCCGAACTGTATTTAATAATTGACTCAATCCTTCAAGAGCGTAGTATTCGCACTGAACCGGGATAACGACTGAATCTGAAGCGGTAAGCGCATTAATCGTTAATAACCCGAGAGACGGAGGACAATCAATAATCATGTAATCGTAATTTTGTTTCACAGATTCTAATGCTCTTTTCAGCCTGACCTCCCGTGAGATCGTCGGAACCAATTCGATTTCCGCTCCCGCAAGCTGGATCGTGGCCGGAATGACATCTAAGTTCTCTACTGAAGTCGGTTTAATAATATCTGTAACATCTGCATCATCTACTAAAATGTCGTACACACAATGATCCACATCGGCTTTTTCAATCCCTAATCCGCTCGTTGCATTGCCCTGCGGATCAATATCAACAAGAAGAACCCTTTTACCTATGTAAGCCAAGCAAGCCCCCAGATTGACAGAAGTCGTCGTCTTCCCGACTCCGCCTTTTTGGTTCGTAATTGCTATGATTTTTCCCACGATGTCACCTACCTTCACATGAACATGTACTGTCTTGTTTCTATCTTATCAAAAAAAGAGTAAAGCGTTTTATTTTTTTCATAATTTGTTTATCAGCAAGTGAAAAAAATGTAAACGAAAAAGACACTTTCTAATATAAGTTCTCCGATAAAGTGACTTTTTTGACTGTAAAAAGACAATTCACGACACAAAAAGATAAAATTTTACATATATAATGTATAGTGCACAATAAATCTATCATTATCTCAAAATAGTTTTTTGATTAAAATAAAAACTCCCCTGCTGATCAGGAGAGTTTTTATTTAGGTATCCGAATGGTAAGCTGGATGTACTCTTCGAATTCTTCTTCTTCAGTGTTCAGCCTGACGCCACTGTCTTCTACCATCGACAGTGACTGACGAATCGTATTCATCGCAATTCTTGTATCCCTGCTGAACGCTTTGCGTCTCGGCTTTGGTTTCTGCTTATTCTGTTCAAGCATTTTCACCACTCTGTCTTCCGTCTGCTTGACGTTTAAGCTTTTCTCAATGATTTCCGCAAGCAATGTGACCTGAAACTCCGGCTGTTTGAGCGGAATCAGTGCTCTTGCATGACGTTCCGTAATTTTTTTCTCCATAATCGCATCCTGGACGGGTTCCGGGAGCTTTAACAATCGGAGCTTGTTCGCAATCGTTGACTGGCCTTTTCCTAAGCGCTGCGCCAAGGCTTCCTGTGTTAAATCATGAAGTTCTAACAGCCTTGCGTACGCATGAGCTTCCTCAATGGAGGACAATTCTTCCCTTTGCAGGTTTTCAATCAAAGCGACAGATGCTGTTTCCGTATCAGAAAAATCTTTAATAATTGCGGGAATCTTCTCCCATTCAAGCGTCTGTACCGCTCTCCAGCGCCTTTCACCCGCAATGAGCTCATATTGTCCTTCATCTTCTGTATGTCTGACAACAATCGGCTGAATGATGCCGTGTGTATGGATAGTCATTGCTAACTCTTTGATTTTTTCATCTGAGAAAATGGTGCGTGGCTGAAAACGGTTGGGAACGATAGCATGTACCGGTATTTCGAGTATCTCTTCTTTGTTTGTATCATGCTCAGCTATCTCCGGTTCCTCTTCCTTCTCACCAAACCCGAAGAAACGAGAGAATGAATGCTTCATGTACCTACACCACCTTTAAAAACTGCCATTTTTATAATTCTATTTTCTCATGGTTTTTCCTGCTGTATCTTCATCAATTTTGCAGAAAATATGATGGAATTGTCACATCAGGCTGTCTAAATTACCCTTCAATTGGCGATTTATTTGGAGTACCCGGTTTTCTCGGATATTTTTTCGGAGTGCTTTTCGTCTTGCGAATGATCATAATGTTCCGTTCACTTTCTTCAACGGGAAGTGTAAAGGAATGAACTTGTTCAAGCTCTCCTCCCAATACTTTAATCGCCTTTTGCCCCGCTTTCAGCTCTTCATCAGCGGCTGCAGCTTTTAGTGCCGCAAATATACCGTTTTTCTTGGCCAGCGGCAGACAAAGCTCACTCAGGACCGACAGACGCGCCACCGCACGGGCCGTCACGAGATCGAAGCTTTCCCGGACGTCTTTCCGCTGTCCGAATGTCTCCGCTCTGTCATGGACAAATGTCGTATGCTCTAATTGTAAAGCATCAGAGAGAGTTTCCAAAAACGTAATCCGCTTATTCAGTGAATCGACGATGGTGACATGCAGATGCGGGAAGCAGATTTTGACGGGCAGGCTTGGAAAACCGGCGCCGGCGCCGACATCACAAAGAGTGGTGACCTTTTCAAAATCAATATAAAATGCCGCCGTTATCGAATCATAAAAATGCTTGAGATAAACTTCCTTTTTCTCAGTGATGGATGTCAGATTCATTTTTTCGTTCCATTCCACGAGCATCCGATAATACAACTCGAATTGCTCCAGCTGGCGGTCAGAAAGGGAAATCCCTTTCTCCGCTAAACTGGATGTAAATTCCTCTATATTCATGCCGTCATCCTTTCTATTCAGCTACCTTGGCAATACGGCCCTGCTCCAGGTATACCAGCAGGATTGAAATGTCTGCCGGATTGACGCCGGAAATACGGGACGCTTGAGCAACTGATAAAGGACGCACTTCTTTCAGCTTTTGACGGGCTTCAGTAGCAATTCCTTTAATGGCGTCATAATCAATCCGATCAGGGATTTTTTTGTTTTCCATTTTCTTCAGCTTTTCCACTTGCTGCAAGGATTTTTCGATATATCCTTCATATTTCACTTGGATTTCCACTTGTTCCGCCACATCTTGCGGAACCGGAGAATCTGCAGGCGCAAGTTTTGTCACTGTTTCATAGTTCATTTCCGGACGTTTCATTAAATCTGTGCCGCGCACTCCGTCTTTCAGCTCGCTTCCGCCGAGTGAACGGATATATTCCTGATTCTCGGGAGACGGCTTGATAATAACAGACCAGAGACGTTTTTTCTCTGCCTCGATCGCCGCTTTTTTCTTTTTAAACGCTTCATAGCGCTCATCAGAAATTAAGCCGATCTCATGGCCGATTTCCGTCAGACGAAGATCCGCGTTGTCGTGACGGAGCAGCAGTCTGTATTCCGCCCGTGAAGTCAGCAAACGATACGGTTCATTGGTTCCTTTCGTTACCAAATCATCAATCAATACACCGATATAAGCATCGGAACGGCTGAGGATCACTTCTTCTTTTCCAAGCGCTTTGCGCCCTGCGTTGATCCCTGCCATAATTCCTTGCCCGGCTGCTTCCTCATAACCTGATGTACCGTTAATTTGACCGGCTGTGTACAGGTTAGGGATTTTTTTCGTCTCCAGTGTAGGCCAGAGCTGTGTCGGTACAATCGCGTCATACTCAATCGCGTATCCGGCTCTCATCATCTGCACCTTTTCCAGTCCCGGAATGGTCGCCAGCATCCGCTGCTGCACGTCCTCAGGAAGACTCGTGGATAGACCTTGAACGTATACTTCCTGCGTATTTCTGCCTTCCGGTTCAAGGAAAATCTGATGGCGCGGTTTATCATTAAACCGAACGACTTTATCTTCAATCGAAGGGCAGTATCTCGGTCCCGTTCCTTTAATCATACCGGAATACATCGGCGAACGATGCAGGTTGCTGTCGATGATCTCATGAGTCTCAGGACTCGTGTAAGTCAGCCAGCAAGGCAGCTGATCGGTAATGTATTCAACCGTTTCATATGAGAAAGCGCGCGGAACCGGGTCCCCCGGCTGGATTTCTGTTTTGCTGTAATCAATGGAATCGCTTGAGACACGAGGAGGCGTGCCCGTTTTAAAACGGACGAGATCAAAACCGAGCTCCTCTAAGTGCTCAGAAAGTTTAATAGACGGCTGCTGGTTATTCGGGCCGCTTGAGTAAGACAGATCACCGAGAATGATCCGCCCTCTTAAATACGTTCCGGTTGTCAGCACGACCGTTTTTGCCTTATATTCAGCACCGGTTTGCGTAATGACACCGCGGCACTCTCCGTCTTCAATGATTAAACGCTCGGCAATCCCTTGAAGAAGTGTCAAATTCGGTGTTTTTTCCAGCGTATGCTTCATTTCGTGCTGATATTGGAATTTATCCGCCTGCGCACGCAGCGCCCGTACGGCCGGACCTTTTCCTGTATTAAGCATTCTCATTTGAATATGAGTTTTATCTATATTTCTAGCCATTTCTCCGCCGAGCGCGTCAATTTCGCGGACGACAATCCCTTTCGCGGGGCCGCCGACAGACGGATTACATGGCATAAACGCAACCATATCAAGATTAATCGTCAAAACAAGCGTTTTGGCTCCCTGGCGCGCGGATGCGAGGGCAGCCTCAACACCGGCATGCCCGGCGCCGATGACAATCACGTCGTATTGGCCTGCTTCATACCCCATGGTTTTTTCCTCCCTTTTATTTACCTAAACAAAATTGTGAAAAGAGCTGATCAATTAAGCTTTCGTGGACGGCATCACCGATGATTTCGCCCAGCAGCTCCCAGCACCTTGTCAAATCAATTTGCACCATATCAATCGGAACATCCTGTTCAATTCCGTTCAGCGCATCATCAATCGCTTGCTTGGCCTGATGCAGAATCGAGATATGACGGGTGTTGCTGACATAGGTGAGATCTCCGCTTTCGATCGCTCCTGTATAAAATAGCGACTGAATCGCTTCCTCTAAATCTTGAATGCCTTCTTCTTTCAGCAATGAGGTCGTGACGACAGGCCGGCCTTTCGCCAGTTCCTTGACGCGCTCAGCGTCAATCTTAGCCTCAAGGTCCGTCTTATTCATAATGACAATGACGTCCATTCCCTCAACCGCTTCAAACAATTTCACATCTTCTTCAGAAAGCGCTTCGCTGTGGTTAAGCACAAGCAAAATGAGATCCGCTTCCTTCAGAACCTGCCGTGACCGTTCCACACCGATTCTTTCGACGATGTCTTCTGTCTCGCGGATTCCGGCGGTATCGACAAGCCGAAGCGGCACGCCTCGCACGTTGACATATTCCTCTATCACATCACGCGTCGTTCCCGGAATATCGGTTACAATCGCCTTCGTTTCATGGACAAGGCTGTTAAGCAGAGAGGATTTCCCGACGTTCGGACGGCCGATGATCACGGTAGACAGTCCCTCTCGCAAAATTTTCCCCTGCTCAGACGTACGGAGCAGCGCCTCGATTTCTTTCTTCACGCCGCTTGCCTTCTCCACTAAAAGCTGATGCGTCATTTCTTCGACGTCATCATATTCCGGATAATCTATATTCACCTCAACATGGGCAAGTGTTTCTAACAACTCATTACGCAGACGGCGGACAAGCGCGGAAAGCCGTCCTTCCATCTGGTTCATGGCGACATTCATGGCACGGTCCGTTTTGGCCCTGATCAGATCCATCACCGCTTCCGCCTGTGAAAGGTCAATCCGTCCGTTTAAAAATGCGCGCTTCGTAAACTCACCGGGTTCTGCCAGTCTCGCACCTTCTCTTAAAGCAAGCTGGAGCACCTGATTAACCGTCACAATACCCCCGTGACAGTTGATTTCTATGACATCTTCCCTTGTGAATGTTCTGGGCGCTCTTAAAACAGACACCATGACTTCCTCAATAATCCGTCCCGTCGTACTGTCCGCGATATGCCCGTAATGAATGGTATGCGATTCTGCCGAACTGAGCGTTTTGCCTTTCGGACCCTTGTACATTTTGTCGGCGATCTTTACGGCTTCCGGGCCGCTCAGCCGAACGATCGCGATCGCGCCTTCACCCATCGGAGTTGAAATCGCTGCAATTGTATCCATGCTGTTCACCTCTCTTTATCTCTGTTTCCATCTATATAAAAAATTTTATTTACGCCAAAATTAAAAGATAACATAGTTTGGTTTGAAGTGGAAGATACGTTATCCACAAAGGCAGAAATTCATCCCTTATTACTTTAACTTATCCACATGTGAATAACAATTAATTTTATTTCCTACAACCTTTTTTATCAACAGCATAGACCGAAAAAGAAAAAACTTAAACGCAAAAAATGCGATTCTGCTTAGGAATAGAGCCATTTTTACCAATAAAAAAACCGAAGTTCCGATTTTACCCGGACTTCGGTTTTCTGCTATCTTTATGGGAAATAACGAGATGGCGGTACCGGCCTTCACCGGTAGAAAACGTTTTGATATTTGGATGCTTTGACAGCGCGTCATGGATGATTTTTCTTTCACCTGACGGCATCGGTTCTAAATGCACATCTTTTTTCGTTTTCGACACTTGCTTGGCCAGCCTGTTTGCCAGCTGATCCAGAATTTCTCTTCTTTTCCGCCGATAATTCTCAGCATCGACAACGGCTTGGCGATACTGGCCGGAGCCGCGGTTCAAAACAAGCTGCGTCAATGTTTCCAATGCATTGAGTGTTTGTCCTCTTTTGCCAATAAGCAGCGCCGCTTTTTCACCTTTAATGTGAAAACAGACTGTTTTCTTGTTTTCTTCCGTAACAATCTCAGAAGGCCCGGCAATAGAATGGATGATTTCTTCCAAATACGCTTTCGCTTCCTGAACAGGATTTCTTTTCTCTTCCAGTTCTACGATCGCATTCTTTTTTCCGAAAATACCCAAAAACCCTTTATATTCTTCTTGCACCACCGTTATTTCTACTTGATCTTTCGTCAGTTGAAGTTCCTGAAGGCCTGATTGAACTGCTTCTTCGACATTCCGTCCCGCAGCAGTCACCTTCTTCACTTTTTCTTTCCTCCGGCTTTCTGCGTTTCCGGATCGTGTTTAATGTCAGGTCCTTTAATAAGGAATGTCTGAGCAATCATAAACAGGTTTCCGACTACCCAATACAGAGAAAGCGCACTCGGGAAGTTGATCGCAAATACGATGATCATGATCGGCATAATCCATACCATCATTGCCATTTGAGGATTCTGAGTCGGATTTCCCGCCATCATCAGCTTCTGCTGGACAAAAGTGGCCACACCGGCAACGATAGGAAGAATATAGTAAGGATCCTTCTCTCCTAAATCAAACCATAAAAAGCTGTGCTGTGAAATGGCTTGCGTACGCATAATAGCGTGGTAGAATCCGATCAAAATCGGCATTTGAATCAGGATCGGGAAACATCCTGCCAGCGGGTTTACCCCGTGCTTTGAAAACAGGGCCATCGTTTCCTGCTGAAGCTTCTGCTGCGTTTTTTGATCTTTAGAGCTGTATTTTTCTCTGAGCTTCTGCATTTCAGGCTGCAGCGCCTGCATCGCTTTTGAGCTTCGAAGCTGCTTGATCATCAGCGGCAGAATCAGCAGACGAATTAAAATCGTAACGATGATGATCGATAAACCATAGTTATCGCCCGTCAGTTTCGCTACGTACGTAATGACTTCTGACAATGGATACACAACATATTTGTCCCAGAAATGCGGACTATTCGCCGTAATCGGCTCTTTCACACTCGAGCACCCGGCCAGCAGCACGAGCATACCGACCATACTCAGTAGTAACCATATTCTCCTTTTCAAGAACGTTTCCTCCTATACCAATCTTTATAAACCTTGTATGTATTTTAGCATCTTTCAGTTTCAAATGGCGTTCATTTTTCGCCAAATAAAAGGAAGCGCTTTTAAAAACGTGAAGAAAACAAAATATGAGCTATTTTGACGAAGATTTCTTATATAATGAGGTTTTTCTGAATAAGTGCTGCAGACTCTTTTTCGTTTCTTCAAAACTGAGGTCGCCGGCGGGTTTTCTTGCGATAATAATAAAATCTTTCGGCTTGAGCAGCTCTTTTTCCTCCTGAACCGCCTGTCTGATTAACCGCTTCACCCGATTGCGCACGACGGCATTGCCGATTTTTTTACTGACAGAAAGCCCTACCCGGAGCTCTTCCTGTTTCGGCTGATCAAGCGTATACAGCACGAACTGGCGGTTTGCCATAGACGTTCCGCGTTTAAACACTTTTTGAAAATCTTCATTTTTCTTTAACCGATTTCGCTTCTTCACTTTAATTCACTCCGATATTCACTCGCAGAAACTTTTATTTCTATCTAAAAAAAACGGGCCGCCGGAATACTGAAGAAATTTCTCCAGTACCGGGCGACGCATGACATCTCTTTTCTCTTAATGTGAAAAAAGACCACTGACATTATTCAGTGGCCTAAGCTGATAATACTTTTCTGCCTTTGCGGCGACGGCGTGCTAATACTAGACGACCGTTTTTTGAACTCATACGGCTTCTGAAGCCATGAACTTTACTGCGTTTACGGTTATTCGGTTGGAATGTTCTTTTCATTTATGACACCTCCCTCGAGGAATAGCTGTTAAAGACAGTCTTACTTATTATATTTGTGCTGCCTATTCATTGTCAACTTCAGCAGTGCTTTTATTTCTTACAACCATAATAGGATAACATACCTTAACCAGATTAGAAACCTTATTTTTCATATTCCTTTTTTTAACGCACAAAAAAAGCCGCGCTCCCCCGAAAAAACGACATGTGGATAATTTTTCGATCTTTTTTTAATATCCACAATCGTTATCGACAACATTTTCACATTGCTAACCCCTGTGGACAAAGATTTTTCAACAAGTTGTCAGGTTTGTGGATAAGATTACGAGAACCATTGCAAGTCCTCGCTTAATTTGATATTATATTTGTGTTTTAACTCTTAATTACTTATCCAGTCCATTCTCTTTATCCACAAATTGTGGATAAGTTGTGGATTGTTTTCACACAGCTTGTGTAGATTGTTGTCCACAACTTGTGGAATTTGTCGAAAAGCTATTTTTCTACTATACTATATGTTTTCAACATTTCGTGTGTACGAATGGTCAGAGCCATATGCTCTTTTTTTGTGTTCTATAACAGGGGAAGGGCGCTGATTTTTAAAGAAAAGGAGGGCTGTGCCGGATAATGGAGAATATATTGGATCTTTGGAATCAAGCTCTAGCTCAAATTGAGAAAAAGCTAAGCAAACCGAGTTTCGAAACTTGGATGAAGTCGACGAAAGCCCATTCGCTGCAAGGAGATACCTTAACCATCACCGCTCCCAATGAATTTGCCAGAGACTGGCTGGAGTCCAGGTACTTACATCTCATTGCAGATACCATATATGAATTAACCGGGGAAGAATTGAGCGTCAAATTTGTCATTCCTCAAAATCAGGACGAAGAAGACTTTTTGCCGAAACCGCAAGTGAAAAAAGCGGCAAAAGAGGAACCGTCTGATTTTCCCCAAAGCATGCTCAACCCGAAATATACATTCGACACATTCGTCATCGGATCGGGAAACCGATTCGCCCATGCAGCATCACTGGCTGTGGCGGAAGCACCCGCTAAAGCGTACAACCCTTTATTTATATACGGGGGAGTCGGCTTAGGAAAAACCCACTTAATGCACGCGATCGGCCATTATGTCATTGATCATAATCCTTCAGCCAAAGTGGTGTACCTGTCTTCTGAAAAATTCACAAATGAATTCATCAACTCAATCCGCGATAATAAAGCCGTTGATTTCCGCAACCGCTACCGGAACGTTGATGTACTTTTGATAGATGATATTCAATTTTTAGCCGGAAAAGAACAAACACAGGAAGAGTTTTTCCATACATTCAACACGCTTCATGAAGAAAGCAAACAAATCGTGATTTCCAGTGACAGACCGCCGAAAGAGATCCCGACCCTTGAAGACCGCCTGCGTTCGCGGTTCGAATGGGGATTGATTACAGATATCACACCGCCGGATCTGGAAACGCGGATTGCCATTCTGAGAAAGAAAGCGAAGGCGGAGGGCCTTGATATTCCGAACGAGGTCATGCTTTACATCGCGAATCAGATTGACAGCAACATCCGCGAACTGGAAGGGGCATTAATCCGGGTTGTCGCCTATTCATCCTTAATCAATAAAGACATTAACGCAGACCTGGCAGCAGAAGCATTGAAAGATATTATTCCGTCTTCTAAGCCGAAGGTCATTACGATAAAAGAGATTCAGCGGATTGTCGGACAGCAGTTCAACATTAAGCTTGAAGATTTCAAAGCGAAAAAGCGTACGAAATCCGTGGCTTTCCCAAGACAAATTGCAATGTATCTTTCAAGAGAAATGACGGATTCTTCTTTGCCTAAAATCGGGGAAGAATTTGGCGGGAGAGACCATACAACCGTCATTCACGCCCACGAAAAGATTTCAAAACTGCTGATTGATGACGAGCAGCTTCAGCAGCAGGTGAAAGAAATAAAAGAACTGCTTAAATAATAGTGCCCTCGGATGAATCGGGGAAAGTGTGAATAACTTTTTCATAGCCATGCACAGTCTGTCCACATGTGGATAGGCTGTGTTTCCTGTCTTTTTCACAACTTATCCACAAATCCACAGGCCCTACTATTACTACTGCTATTTTTAAAATATATTAATTATATTATCCGTTAGGAGGATAAACATGAAATTTACGATTCAAAAAGATCGGTTAGTCGAAAGTGTACAAGACGTTCTAAAAGCCGTTTCATCCAGAACCACAATTCCCATTCTCACCGGTATTAAGATCGTCGCCTCAGATGAAGGAGTATCTTTCACAGGAAGTGACTCTGATATTTCAATCGAGTCATTCATTCCGAAAGAAGATGATGATAAAGAAATCGTGACGATCGATCAGCCGGGAAGTATCGTGCTGCAAGCGCGTTTCTTCAGCGAAATCGTTAAAAAACTGCCGATGGCGACTGTTGAAATCGAAGTTCAAAATCAATATTTAACGATTATCCGTTCCGGAAAAGCCGAATTTAATTTAAACGGCCTTGATGCAGATGAATATCCGCATCTACCGCAAATCGAAGAGCATCACGCCATTCAGATTCCGACGGATCTTTTGAAAAACCTGATCCGCCAAACCGTGTTCGCTGTGTCCGCCTCAGAAACACGCCCTATCTTGACAGGTGTAAACTGGAAAGTTGAAAACGGTGAATTATTATGCACTGCCACGGATAGCCACCGACTCGCTTTACGAAAGGCGAAGCTTGATATTCCGGAAGACAGCTCTTATAACGTCGTCATTCCCGGGAAAAGCTTAACCGAGCTGAGCAAAATTCTTGATGACAACCAAGAGCTGGTGGATATCGTCATTACAGAAACCCAAGTTCTGTTCAAAGCGAAAAACGTATTGTTCTTCTCAAGATTGCTTGACGGAAACTATCCGGACACGACCAGCTTAATTCCGCAGGAAAGCAAAACGGAAATCGTCGTGAACACGAAGGAATTTTTACAGGCGATAGACCGTGCTTCTTTATTGGCGAGAGAAGGCCGCAACAACGTTGTAAAGCTTTCTGCCAAACCGGCGGATTCGCTTGAGATTTCATCAAATTCTCCGGAAATTGGGAAAGTGGTCGAAGCTGTGCTGGCTGACCAGATTGACGGCGAGGAATTAAATATTTCATTCAGTCCAAAATATATGATGGACGCACTGAAAGTACTTGAAGGAGCGGACATCCGCATCAGCTTTACGGGAGCGATGAGACCGTTTCTTATCCGTACGCCGAATGATGAGACCATCGTTCAGCTCATCCTTCCGGTCAGAACGTATTAATCAAACAGAATGTGCTGCCGGCTTAGTTCGGCAGCTTTTCTATTCATCAGCCGCTCCCTCAAGTTTTCCCTTTCCTTATTTCAGGATTTTTTAGTACAATTAGATATTAGTGATATTTGAAAGAGGTCGATATTATGGCAAATCCGATTTCGATTGATACAGAAATGATTACGCTTGGCCAGTTTTTAAAATTAGCCGATGTGATTCAGTCCGGCGGCATGGCGAAGTGGTTTCTGAGCGAGCATGAGGTGACTGTCAACAATGAACCTGACAATCGCCGCGGCAGAAAGCTTTACGTTGGAGACGTGGTCGCGATTGAAGGGTTTGGTTCATTTCAAGTCGTCAATTAAAGCGGGTGACAGCGGTTGTATATCCAAAATTTAGAATTAACATCCTACCGTAATTATGAGCGCGCTGAGCTTCAATTCGAAAACAAGGTGAATGTGATCATCGGGGAAAATGCCCAGGGCAAAACCAATCTGATGGAAGCCATCTATGTCCTTTCGATGGCAAAATCACACCGCACCTCAAATGACAAAGAACTTATACGGTGGGACGAAGACTATGCTAAAATAGAAGGAAGAGTGATGAAGCGCAACGGGGACATCCCGATGCAGCTTGTCATCTCCAAAAAAGGTAAAAAGGGCAAAGTCAATCATATAGAGCAGCAAAAACTCAGTCAGTATGTCGGAGCGCTGAACACCATTATGTTTGCCCCTGAGGATTTAAATCTCGTCAAAGGAAGCCCTCAGGTGAGGAGAAGATTTCTCGATATGGAGATCGGGCAGGTTTCTGCCGTTTATCTGTATGATTTATCTCTTTATCAAAAAATCCTTTCACAGCGGAATCATTTTCTGAAACAGCTGCAAAGCCGGAAACAGACTGACCGGACCATGCTTGACGTTCTCACTGATCAGCTGATTGAAGCAGCCGCAAAGGTTGTCGCCAAACGTCTGCAGTTTACGGCGCAGCTTGAAAAATGGGCGCAGCCGATCCATTCCGGCATTTCCCGGGGACTTGAAGAACTGACGCTTAAGTATCACACGGCGCTTGATGTATCAGATCCTAAAGATTTGTCGAAAATAGGTAACAGCTACCAGGAGTCTTTTTCGAAATTAAAAGAAAAAGAAATAGAACGAGGCGTCACATTATTCGGACCGCATCGGGATGATGTCCTTTTTTATGTGAACGGACGCGATGTGCAGACTTACGGTTCGCAGGGACAGCAGCGTACGACGGCTTTGTCTCTGAAGCTGGCTGAAATAGATTTGATTCATGAAGAAATCGGAGAATACCCCATTTTACTTTTGGATGATGTACTAAGCGAGCTGGATGATTACCGGCAGTCCCATTTGCTTCATACGATCCAAGGCCGTGTGCAGACATTTGTCACCACGACGAGCGTGGATGGCATTGACCACGATACCTTACATCAAGCAGGAATGTTCCGTGTGGAAAACGGTACGTTAGTGAAGTGAAGAAATGAGGTGAGCGATTGTATATTCATTTAGGTGACGACTTTGTCGTTTCAACCCGTGATATTGTCGGCATTTTTGACTGCAAGGTCAATGTATCGCCGATCGTTGAAGAATTTCTGGACAGACAGAAAGAAAAAGTAGTGCCGTCCGTAAACGGCACGCCAAAGTCTATCGTAGTCACGACTGAGAATATATATTACTCTCCCTTATCTTCCGGCACACTGAAGAAACGTGCGCAATTTATGTTAGAAATAGATTCTTAGCGGATCTTTACAATGAATATATTATCGTTTAAGAAAAGTGTAGGTGAATGTGCATGGCTATGGAACAGCAGCAAAATAGTTATGATGAGAATCAGATACAGGTATTAGAAGGTTTGGAAGCTGTTCGAAAGAGACCGGGGATGTACATCGGATCAACTAACAGCAAAGGCCTTCACCATTTGGTGTGGGAAATCGTCGACAACAGTATTGACGAAGCCCTGGCCGGTTATTGTACAGATATTAACATCGAGATTGAAAAAGATAACAGCATTACCGTTAAGGACAACGGGCGCGGAATTCCGGTCGGTATCCAGGAGAAGATGGGCCGCCCTGCGGTTGAAGTCATCATGACCGTTCTCCACGCCGGCGGTAAATTTGACGGAAGCGGATATAAAGTATCCGGCGGTCTTCACGGTGTAGGGGCATCCGTCGTAAACGCCTTGTCGACCACTCTTGACGTTACGGTTCATCGTGACGGAAAAATCCATTATCAGGCGTACGAGCGCGGTGTACCTGTGGCCGATCTTGAAGTGATCGGCGAAACTGATAAGACCGGAACGATTACGCACTTCGTTCCGGACCCGGAAATTTTCAAAGAAACAACTGTATATGACTATGATCTGCTTTCAAACCGTGTCCGGGAATTGGCCTTCCTGACAAAAGGCGTAAACATCACGATTGAAGACAAACGTGAAGGACAAGAACGGAAAAACGAGTACCACTACGAAGGCGGAATCAAAAGCTATGTTGAGTACTTAAACCGTTCCAAAGAAGTCGTTCATGAAGAGCCGATTTATATCGAAGGCGAGAAAGACGGCATAACGGTTGAAGTCGCATTGCAATATAACGACAGCTATACAAGCAATATTTATTCTTTCACAAATAATATCAACACATACGAAGGCGGCACGCACGAGGCCGGATTTAAAACCGGTCTGACCCGTGTCATAAACGACTATGCAAGAAGAAAAGGGATTTTCAAAGAAAATGATCCGAATTTAAGCGGGGATGATGTGAGAGAAGGGCTGACTGCCATTATTTCAATTAAGCACCCTGATCCGCAATTCGAAGGGCAGACGAAAACGAAGCTCGGCAACTCCGAAGCGAGAACGATCACTGATACGCTGTTTTCTTCTGCGCTGGAAACATTCCTTCTTGAAAATCCGGACTCAGCCCGCAAAATCGTTGAAAAAGGTTTAATGGCCGCAAGAGCGCGGATGGCGGCGAAAAAAGCCCGGGAATTGACCCGGCGCAAAAGTGCGCTTGAGATTTCCAATCTGCCGGGCAAACTGGCGGACTGTTCTTCTAAAGATCCGAGCATTTCCGAGCTGTATATCGTAGAGGGTGACTCTGCGGGCGGATCAGCGAAACAGGGACGGGACCGTCATTTCCAAGCCATTCTGCCGCTGCGCGGTAAGATTCTGAACGTTGAGAAAGCCAGACTTGATAAGATTCTCTCAAACAATGAGGTCAGATCAATGATCACGGCCCTCGGAACAGGGATCGGAGAAGATTTTAATCTTGAAAAAGCGCGTTATCATAAAGTGGTCATCATGACGGATGCCGATGTTGACGGCGCCCATATCAGAACGCTTTTATTAACGTTCTTCTACAGATACATGCGGGAAATCATCGAAAACGGCTATGTCTACATTGCCCAGCCGCCGCTTTATAAAGTGCAGCAGGGAAAACGGGTGGAATACGCTTATAACGATAAGCAGCTTGATGAGCTGTTAAAAGAGCTTCCGCAATCACCTAAGCCCGGCCTCCAGCGTTATAAAGGTCTTGGAGAAATGAACGCGACTCAGCTTTGGGAAACGACAATGGACCCTGCGACCAGAACGCTTCTGCAAGTCAATCTTGAAGATGCAATGGACGCTGACGAGACTTTTGAAATGCTGATGGGTGACAAAGTAGAACCGCGGAGAAACTTCATAGAAGCAAACGCCAGATACGTGAAAAATCTTGATATTTAACCAAGAAAGCCTTATTTTCGTTAAGAAATAAGGCTTTTTTCTCAAAGCGGCTTCTAAAGCCTCTGAAAACCCGCAAAACCCGTATATTCTACTAAATTAATGTGTATAAACACAAGTTTATTGATATAATGGAGAATAGTGAAATCGTATTGAAGATCATAATGGACAATCTACTCCCACATTATTTCATGTGATACTTCAGGGAGGTTTTTTTAATGAGTGAACAAAACACACCACAAGTACGTGAAGTCAATATTAGTCAGGAAATGCGGACATCCTTCCTGGACTATGCAATGAGCGTTATCGTATCCCGGGCGCTTCCGGATGTGCGTGACGGTCTGAAGCCGGTTCACAGACGGATTTTGTACGCAATGAATGATTTAGGCATGACCAGTGACAAACCATATAAAAAATCTGCCCGTATCGTCGGTGAAGTTATCGGTAAGTACCACCCGCACGGTGACTCAGCGGTTTACGAATCAATGGTCAGAATGGCGCAGGATTTTAACTACCGCTACATGCTTGTTGACGGACACGGCAACTTCGGTTCGGTTGACGGCGACTCAGCGGCCGCGATGCGTTACACAGAAGCGAGAATGTCAAAAATCGCAATGGAAATTCTGCGTGACATTACGAAAGACACGATTGACTATCAAGATAACTATGACGGTTCAGAAAGAGAGCCTGCCGTCATGCCTTCGAGATTTCCGAATCTGCTCGTAAACGGGGCTGCCGGTATTGCGGTCGGAATGGCGACAAACATTCCCCCGCATCAGCTTGGAGAAGTCATTGAAGGCGTGCTTGCCGTAAGTGAGAATCCTGAGATTACAAACCAGGAGCTGATGGAGTACATCCCGGGCCCGGATTTTCCGACTGCAGGTCAGATTTTGGGCCGGAGCGGCATCCGCAAGGCGTATGAATCCGGACGGGGATCAATCACAATCCGGGCTAAGGCTGAAATCGAAGAGACTTCATCGGGAAAAGAAAGAATTATTGTCACGGAACTTCCTTATCAGGTGAACAAAGCGAGATTAATTGAAAAAATCGCGGATCTTGTCCGGGACAAAAAAATCGAAGGAATTACCGATCTGCGAGACGAATCCGACCGTAACGGAATGAGAATCGTCATTGAGATCCGCCGTGACGCCAATGCTCACGTCATTTTGAATAACCTGTACAAACAAACGGCCCTGCAGACGTCTTTCGGGATCAACCTGCTGGCGCTCGTTGACGGACAGCCGAAGGTACTAAGCCTGAAACAATGTCTGGAGCATTATCTTGATCACCAAAAGGTTGTGATCCGGCGCAGAACGGCTTACGAACTCCGCAAAGCGGAAGCGAGAGCTCACATTTTGGAAGGTTTAAGAATTGCTCTCGATCATTTAGATGCCGTTATTTCTCTTATCCGCAATTCCCAGACGGCTGAAATTGCGAGAACGGGTTTGATCGAACAATTCTCACTGACTGAAAAACAAGCGCAAGCCATTCTGGATATGCGCCTTCAGCGATTAACCGGTCTGGAGCGCGAAAAGATTGAAGAGGAATATCAATCACTTGTTGAGCTTATCGCTGAGCTGAAAGATATTTTAGCCAATGAAGAAAGAGTTCTTGAGATCATCCGTGAAGAACTTAATGAAATCAAAGAGCGTTTCAATGATGAGAGACGCACTGAAATTGTGACGTCCGGTCTTGAAACAATTGAAGATGAAGATCTTATCGAGAGAGAAAATATCGTCATCACACTGACCCATAACGGCTATGTTAAACGTCTCCCGGCGTCCACATACCGCAGCCAAAAACGGGGCGGAAAAGGCGTACAGGGAATGGGAACGAATGAAGATGACTTTGTGGAACACTTAATTTCCACATCAACGCACGATACGATCCTGTTCTTCTCTAATAAAGGGAAGGTATACCGTTCTAAAGGATATGAAATCCCTGAATACGGCCGAACGGCAAAAGGCATTCCGATTATTAACCTTCTGGAAGTTGAAAAAGGCGAATGGATTAATGCCATTATTCCGGTCAGCACGTTTGATGAGGAGCAATACCTCTTCTTTACGACCAAACAAGGGGTGTCGAAACGTACGGCACTGTCCCAGTTTGCGAATATACGGAATAACGGGCTGATCGCCCTAGGTCTCCGGGAAGACGATGAACTGATGGCCGTCCGCCTGACTGACGGCAAGAAACAAATCATCATCGGAACGAAGAACGGTTTACTGATCCGTTTCCCTGAAGAAGATGTAAGACAAATGGGACGCACAGCTGCGGGTGTTAAAGGCATCACGCTGACAGACGATGATGTCGTTGTAGGCATGGAGATTCTTGAAGAAGACTCTCATGTCCTCATAGTGACAGAAAACGGCTACGGCAAACGCACACCGGCTTCAGAATACAGAGTTCAAAGCCGGGGCGGAAAAGGCCTTAAAACATGTAAAATCACTGACAGCAACGGTCCGTTAGTAACCGTGAAAGCAACAAAAGGCGAAGAGGACTTAATGATTATTACGGCAAGCGGCGTGTTAATCAGAATGGATATTAATGATATCTCCACTACGGGACGCGTAACTCAAGGCGTCCGTCTGATCCGCATGTCTGATCAAGAGCATGTAGCCACTGTGGCGCTTGTCGAAAAGAATGAAGAAGAGCCGGAAGAAACGGAAGAAGTATAAACGAAAAAGCGCAGCTGCAACAGGCTGCGCTTTTACTATATAAAGAAATGAAAAAAAGCTTTGACACATAGTGATGATGCTGATATAATTCTTTTTGTTGTCTTTTTAATAGAAAGGCAAGCCTAGCGAAAATATTTTTTAAAAAAGTATTGACCTAGCAAACTGAAAATGATATGATTAAGAGGTCGCTTCGAGAGAAGTGGAAAAAGTTCTTTGAAAACTAAACAAGACAAAACGTACCTGTTAATTCAAAGTTTTAAATAAATCGCACAGCGATGTGCGTAGTCAGTCAAACTAAGGTCTGCATGATGCAGATCACACAGACGTTACTGCAGGATGCAGTGAACTTAGTCTGTGATCCATTTATCGGAGAGTTTGATCCTGGCTCAGGACGAACGCTGGCGGCGTGCCTAATACATGCAAGTCGAGCGGACAGATGGGAGCTTGCTCCCTGATGTTAGCGGCGGACGGGTGAGTAACACGTGGGTAACCTGCCTGTAAGACTGGGATAACTCCGGGAAACCGGGGCTAATACCGGATGATTGTTTGAACCGCATGGTTCAGACATAAAAGGTGGCTTCGGCTACCACTTACAGATGGACCCGCGGCGCATTAGCTAGTTGGTGAGGTAACGGCTCACCAAGGCAACGATGCGTAGCCGACCTGAGAGGGTGATCGGCCACACTGGGACTGAGACACGGCCCAGACTCCTACGGGAGGCAGCAGTAGGGAATCTTCCGCAATGGACGAAAGTCTGACGGAGCAACGCCGCGTGAGTGATGAAGGTTTTCGGAT